>CASGBA010000001.1 GCA_949299755.1 uncultured Treponema sp.
TGGATTGCGGAAACGAAAAGAGCATATAGGTGCATGGGCGCCCCTATATGCTCGGGTATCTGTGGTTACAATGTGTAGATGGCGCGTTTGGCTGCAAGCAGGGTGTTGCGCATGAGCGAGCAGATGGTCATGGGGCCTACGCCTCCCGGTACGGGGGTGATGTATGAGCACTTCGGTGCCACGTTGTCGAAGTCAACGTCGCCTTTAAGCTTCCAGCCGCTCTTGGTGGCGGTGGATGGCACGCGCGTGGTGCCTACGTCGATAATCACCGCGCCAGGTTTCACCATGTCGGCGGTAATGAAACCTGGCCGTCCCACGGCGGCTATAAGTATGTCAGCCCGGCGGGTTATGTCCGCCAGATTGCGGGTTCCGGTATGGCAAAGGGTGACGGTGGAATTGTAATCCCGCCGGGAAAGCAGAATCGAAAGGGGTTTCCCCACAATATTGGAACGGCCCACAATAACCACATCGGCGCCGTCAGTGGGTATTTCCATTTCCCGCAAAAGTTTTATAACCCCGTGGGGTGTGCAGGGAAGGAAAGAGCGGCTTCCTATCACCATATTCCCCAGATTCACCGGATGAAAACCGTCCACGTCTTTTTCGGGTTTTATCGCCATTATAACTTTCCGGCTGTCGATGTGCCCGGGAAGAGGAAGCTGCACAAGGATTCCGTGGACGGAATCATCCTCATTCAATTCAGCTATGAGGGCTAAAAGCTCTTCCTGCGAGACATCCGCAGGGAGCCTGACGGATCTGTCCGCCATTCCGGCTTCAGCCAGGGCCTTTTCTTTCCCCGTCACATAGGAGATGCTGGCAGGATCATCCCCCACAAGAATAACCGAGAGACAGGCCTTCACACCCTTTTCTTTTTCAAGTTCCGCGACACCGGAAGCAACCCTTTCCTTAACCCTGCGGGCAATTTCCGCCCCGTCTATAACGACAGCCATTTCCAACTCCTGTTTATCAGCCTTTATCAACCGGAAAATCCGTAACAAAATCAATGCAGGAATGTTTTATCACGTTATATGATATATAGACAAGAGCGGAAAATTCAGGATAAACTGGACGAAATATGAAACGTTTTATTTTCATTCTTCTTTGCATGTGCATGACGATATATTTTCTTTCGGCCCAAGCTGATGAATATCCCACTGACGGAGAGGAGCAGGATTCAAGCTTTGATTTCACGGCAATCAGAAGGGGTTCACAGTACATAAAACTGGGGCTGGGGGTTGACATCCCCCTTTTAATGCAAACCCCGGGAGGAGTGGGACATCCTGACAAGATAAATGTGGGCGGTTCAGGCTGCATCGGCTATTATTATTACTTCAACCCCTATTTTTCCCTGGGAGGAGAACTTAATTTCCAGTTTAACACCACTTTGGCAGAAAACGTCCTGTTCAGGCTTCCAATCCTGCTCAGACCCTCGTATACATTCACAATAGGTAAAATCCATATCCCGATAGGACTGGGACTGGGGGGAACCTTTGAAAGCTATGACAGTAAAACCTATTTCAATGTGACCGTCCAACCGGAAATCGGCGTTTACTATATTTTCAATCCTGAATGGTCATTCGGGGCCGCTGTTTCCTGGGATGTTGTGCCGCAGTGGTATAGTGACAGCGAATACAACAGGACAGGACATTTCCTGAATACATACATAGGAGTACGTTATCACTTCTAACTGCGGGAAAGGAAGCAATAAGGTAAAGCAATGATAAGATACAACAATGAAGAAAAAAAAATGAACTCGCCGGCAAAATTGCTTTTATCATTTTTTGCGGTATTGATGCTGATATCCTCTCTTTCCTGCAGCAATGACCCCATTTTCGCGACGATAGAAAATGAAGTGCCGTTGAGGGATCCTTCATTCAGGGGATCTGTCGATTCCCTGGTTCAATTTAACAATTACCTTTACGCCTGCAACGGAACATTGAAGAGGAAGGCAGGAAAGGCAAGGGCCGGCCAATGGTACAATGTTTCCCTGCCCTCCGGCGCTTACCGTTGTTCCGCCCTGGCGGTTACCCCTTCCGGAAACATGATGTATGCGGTGTTCCAGAATTCAGAGTGGAAATTCCATTCCCTCCAAAAATTTGACGGAACAACCTGGACAAAGGTGAATTTGGGAGGGGGAATAACTTCGGTGGACACCATCGGAACATCGGAAAACGGCATTTACACAGTCACTCCCCATGGAAGCGGAGGGGACGGAAACCATGCGGACTATTATACAATATGCACGGTGAATGCCTCAGACAACTTTACAACGATAACCGGTACAGTCGGCACTCCGACGGCCTTGACGGGAAAGTACATCGTAACAAAAAGCGGTTCCGACGGGGACGGCCATGCGTATAATGTAACCGGCGGTACTGCCACTGACATTTCGGGTAAAATTGACAGCGTGATGGGAGGCTGTTCCGTCCAAATAAACGGGCAGAGTCACCTCTATGTTTTAACCAGATACAGAATTTATCATTATGATGAATCCGGGTATATAAATCATCGGGATATAAGAACAAGCTACGATGGTTTTGGAAACCCGGCTTACTATTCCAACCCCAAATACCCCGACAAACCCCTTCTTCTTCTTCCCCTGGAGGAAGGATACAGGGAAGCTACCATAGACACATCTTCCGGTGATGTAACGGGAACATCATCTCCGGGAGATGAAATTTACTCTTCCACCGCTCCCGGTGACAGGTCCCAATACGATATCACCTTGGATGACTATACGGTGACAGCCATATTCGCTGTGACAGATCCGGATTACCTGCCCGACGGGGATTCACACGCTGTTTATATGTCCATCGGCCATTATAAATATGACGGCTTGTGGAGTTATTACTCGGACACGGAGTCAGAGTGGAACCGCGAGTGAATTCCGGCGGGGAAGATTTATTCGATTCTCAAAAAGACATTTCCCAGGAACCTTTGGCTGCCAGGATGCGGCCCAGAACCCTTGATGAATACATAGGGCAGGATCACATTGTGGGAAAAAACCGTCTCCTGCGCCGGGCAATCCAGGCGGACAGACTTTCCTCCGTTATTTTTTACGGGCCGCCGGGGACCGGAAAAACAACCCTGGCACGGGTAATCGCCAACCACACAAAAAGCAATTTTGTCACATTGAATGCGGTTCTTGCCGGCGTGAGCCAGATACGGAGCGCCATAGAAGCCGCCGCGGAGCAAAGGAAACTTTACAACAGGCGCACCATTTTGTTCGTGGACGAGGTTCACCGCTGGAATAAAAGCCAGCAGGATGCCCTTCTTCCCTGGGTGGAAAACGGGACAATAATCCTCATAGGGGCAACCACTGAAAACCCCTTCTTTGAGGTGAACCGGGCTCTGGTAAGCAGGAGCCGGGTTTTTCAGCTTAAATCCCTGACGGAACAGGATTTGAAAAAAACCGCCTTGGCCGCCCTCAAGGACAAAGAGAGGGGTTACGGGAAATGGAACGTTGAATTTGAAAAGGGCGCCTTGGAACACCTGATTGAAACGGCGGCGGGAGACGCCAGAAGCCTCCTCAATGCGGTGGAGCTGGCGGTTGAAACCTCCGTGCCCTCCTGGCCGCCGGAAGAAGGCATTTCCATTTTCATCACGGCGGAGGCCGCCGAGGAAAGCATTCAGAAAAAGGTTGTGCTGTATGACAGGGACGGGGATTACCATTACGATGTTATAAGCGCTTTTATAAAATCACTCCGGGGAAGGGATCCGGATGCGGCCATGTACTGGCTTGCCAGAATGATTGCGGCCGGGGAATCCCCGGACTTTATTTTCCGGCGGATGCTTATTTCAGCCTGCGAGGACACCGGACTGGCAGACCCCCAGGCTGTTTCCATTGTGGAAAGTTGTGCGGCCGCCTTTGACCGGGTGGGAATGCCGGAAGGACAGTATCATCTGGCCCACGCAGCCCTATATCTGGCAACCGCAGAAAAATCCAACAGCTCCCTCTGTTTTTTTGATGCCCTGGCCTCCGTTGAAAAGGAAAACACCGAAGTTCCGAACCATTTGAAAGACCCGAGCCGGGATGCGGAAGGCTTCGGCCACGGGACCGGTTATTTTTACCCCCACTCGTACAAAGACCACTGGATTGCCCAGCAATATCTTCCGGACGCACTGGCGGGAAAGGTTTTTTACACGCCGGGGAAACTGGGTTATGAAAAGGAAATCCGGGAAGATGTTTTGCGCCGCCGGGAACTCCAGGTTGCGGCTATCCTCGGGGAAGCTGAAAATGAATTTTCCGACGGAAGCCCCTTTGCGGAGGCGGGGGCGGCGCCTAAACCCGGGCAAATAAAAGGTTTCAAAAAAGAAGAGAACCTGACTTTCTCCCCCGGCGGTAAACAGCGGGAGCAATGGCAGAAAAGGGTTGATTCCACAAAATCGGAAGCCCTTCTTGAAATCAGGAACCGGATTATAAAACGGGCAAAAATTTTACGGCACCACAGGATTTTAATATTCGGAGCCGATGACGGACTCCTGCTTTGGGAGGCTTCCAGACAAGCTCCGGAGGGTTTCACTGCGGGTTTTTGTAAAACGGAAAAATCCAGGTTGGTACTGGAACAATATGCTTTATCCCTGGACGACATGGACAAACCGGTTCTGGAAATACTTCCAGCCGCAGACAGTCCGGACAGGGAACCGCCGCCGGAAAGCTGGTTTTCCAGTCTTTTTGACCGGGTTTTAGCCCGGAATCCGGCGGCGGATGAAACCGGCTTAACGGCATTTGCGTCCAAGGCGGCCGGCTTTTGTGTACCCGGGGGAAAGGTTGTGTTTTCCGCCCAAATCCCTTCCGAGGGGATGAGGCTTTTCAAACTGATTAAAAGCCCCGGACTGCGGGAAAGGGTTTCAGCGGCAGAGGAGAAATTTTTTGCGGAAAACGGGAATCCGGTTTTCAAATGGAACGGGGATTCCCTGAGAAAAAACCTGGAAAAACAGGTGGAAGCGGGGAAATTCAAGAACATCCTGGTGGAAACGGGGGTGATGTCAGAATACAAAAAACTGGCACCGGATTCCCTGGAAAAATGGTTTAACCCGGATTATTCCCCTTACGGTAAAAAAATCCTGGAACTGCTGGGGGAGCAGGACTTTGCGAAGATGAAGGCGGAAATTTCAGGAGCCGCTGCCTCCCCCGTGCCCTGGAGTTACACTGTCCTTGTGGCGGTGATTGAAAACCAGGACAAAAATACGGACAGAAAATAATCGGGTTGATTTAATATCTTTTTATCGATATAATTTATTCCAGACAGTTTTGTTTAATTGAATTTCAAATACAAGCGGAGTTTAATATGAAGCTGATTTTCTTAGGCCCCCCGGGAGCAGGGAAAGGAACCCTTGCGGCCCTTGTTTCTGAAGTTTACAGGATTCCCCATATCTCCACGGGGGAAATTTTCAGGGCTGCCATAAGGGAGAAAACACCCCTCGGCTTAAAAGTCCAATCTATTATTGATTCCGGACAGCTCGTCAGTGATGACATAACAATCGCGCTTGTAAAAGAAAGACTCGAAAAGGACGATGCAAATGAAGGCTTTATTCTGGACGGCTTTCCCAGAACAATAGCTCAAGCGGAAGCCCTGGCGGAAATCATCAATATTGACAGCGCAGTTAATTTTGATATTGCCGATGATGAGGTTGTTTCGCGTCTTTCCGGCCGCAGGGTTTGCAAAGACTGCGGAAAAAATTACAATATCGCTTACATTAAACCAAAAAAAGAAGGTGTTTGCGATAAATGCGGCGGTGAACTTTTCACCAGGGAAGACGATAAAATCGACGCCATCACAAAAAGGCTTGAGGTTTACCGGGCTCAAACAGCGCCTTTGATCGAGTATTACAGAAACAAAGGACTTCTGAAGGACATTGACGCACGGCCTTCTTCCGATACAATTTTTGAAAATTTCAAGAATATTTTCCCCCTCTAAATAAACAGGATAAACCATCCTGAGAAAAAACCTCCCAGGCAACTGCCGGGAGGTTTTTTCAATTCTTTTAACAAATCTTAAACCTGTCTGAAGGATTTTCATCAAAATATCCTGAAAGTATTTCCATAATCCCGTCATAAGAGGAAGAATTCAAAATTTTCGTTTTTACATAATGGGCAAAATAAAAATTATCGCAATAAAAAGAAAAAAACCTGTGGGCCCTGGTAATAAAGAATTCCGGCGGCTGGGTTTCCACCAGGCAGTCCAAAAAAAATCCGGCGGTTTCCAAAAGGTCTACCGCCTTTTTCTCCGGCAGGGAAGGAACGCCGGAAAATTCCCGTCCGGCATACTCCCTTATATCCCGGAAAATCCAGGGTTTCCGGACGGCAGCCCGGCCTATCATAATTCCGGCACAGGGGAACTTCCTGAAAACCGACACTGCATCCTCCACGGAAAAAATGTCGCCGTTACCGAAAACAGGCACAGGGAGGGAAGAAGCCAGGGCTGCCACAAAATCCCAACGGGCCGGGCGGCTGTATTTTTCTTTTTTCAGCCTTGGATGGAGGGTGATGGAATCAACCCCTGAATCCACAAGCATGGAGCAGAATCCGGCAAGTTTTTCACAGGAGGCTTCTTCCCCGAGCCTGAGCTTGACGGAAAGCCTGGGGCGGCGGCCGTCTTTCGCAAAGGAATCCACCACCTTCCTGACAGCATGCACCATGCCGGAGGTTTCCCCGGCGGGCTTCAGCATCCAGGAAATGCCGGCTCCGGTGCGCACTATCGCCGGAGCTGAACACCCCATGTTCAAATCGACCCCGATTCCGCCCAAGGCCAGAACCTTTTCCGCCGCCCGGCACAGGGAATCCGGTTCTGATCCTGTAAGTTGCCATACGATTTTTTCCGGGCAAGGACCTGTGCGGATATAATATTCCTCAAATTTACCGCCGGCTAAAAGGGATGGGGCATGAATCATCTCCGTGTAATATTCATTCGGATCACCGAAACGGTGTATCAAAAGGCGGAGGGCTTCATGGGAAAGGGTTGCCATGGGTGCAAGGGCTGTTTTTGGTTCCGGGACAGACTTTTCAATCATCGCCGGAAAAGATAACTATTTTTAATGGAATCTTGCAAGAGGAAAAAAATAAATATATACTTCTATCCATGAAAGCCAGTATTATAACGGATGGCGTGGCCGCAATACACGCTGACATAAAAACCACAGACCGTTTTGAGGGGATTTGGCCTATACCGGACGGAGTCAGCCTCAATTCTTATCTTGTAAAAGGGGAAAAAACAGCCCTCATTGATTTAGCCAAGGACTGGAACGGCTCGATAGAAAGTTTTGAAGAACAGCTTTCTTCAGCCGGAACTTCTTTTGAGAAAATTGACTATCTCATATTAAACCACCTTGAACCGGATCATACAGCCTTTATAATCGAAATGAGGAAGAGGAATCCTTCCGTACAGATTATTTCCACCGCCAAGGGAATCGCCCTTGTCAAAAACTTTTTCAAAATAACGGAAAACCTGAGAGAAGTTAAAACGGGGGACATCCTTGATTTGGGGGCAGGCAGGGTACTGGCCTTTGTGGAAGCTCCCAATGTCCACTGGCCGGAAACAATGGTCACCTACGACACAAAGGATAAAATACTTTTCTGCTGTGACGCCTTCGGTTCCTACGGTAGTTTGGGCGAAAAAGTTTTTGACGATGAATTCTCCGAAGAGGAACACAAATTTTTCGAAAATGAATCCCTGAGATATTACGCGAACATTGTGGCGAGTTTCAGTACCTTCGTCCTGAAGGCCATAGAGAAACTTTCAGCCTTTGAAATAAAAGTGATAGCCCCGAGCCACGGGATAATCTGGAGGAAGAATCCGGAGGCAATTGTCGAGAGATACACGAAGTACGCCGGTTACAACACAGGAGGAAACCTGGAAAAAGAAATATGCGTTATCTGGGGTTCCATGTACGGCTATACAAAGGCAGGGGTTGACGCGGTTCTGGAAGGAATCAGGGAAGAAGGGGTCAAGGCTGTCGTCCACCGTATACCCGACACAGACAGTTCCTATGTCCTTGCGGACGCCTATAAGGCGGCCGGCCTGGTTCTTGCTATGCCCACTTATGAATATAAGATGTTCCCGCCCATGGCCCACGTGCTGGATCTTTTTGAGAGGAAACATTTTACGGGCAAGAAAACCCTTAGAATCGGCAGCTGGGGATGGGTTGGAGGAGCAAAAAAAGAATACGATGAGATGACGGCTCCTTTGAAATGGGAACAAATGCCTTCTTACGAGTGGCAGGGAGTCCCGTCCCAGGAAGACTTGGCAGCCTTAAAGGAATGCGGGAAAGCCCTTGCCAAAAGTATAAAGGGTTAAAAGCGGACGGATATTTCCGGTACGGCGGTTTTGCGCAGGTTTACCTGCGTCCCACAAGAACCATTGTGCGGGCTTTTTCATTGTAGGGTGAAAAGTCAAAATCGCCGTAAATTTCAACCGAAGACAATCCTGCCGCAAGCATAAGCCTTTTTAACTCCACCGCGGAATACAGGCGCTGCTCGTAGGTATGATCGATACGCCTTCCGTCTTTGTCTATCAGAATCCACCTGGACCGGAGGGCCTCCCACGCACCCACAACGGAAAATTCAGTGAGGACGGTGAAGCCTCCCCTCTCAAACCATTCCCCTTCCGTAAAATCCCTGACACTTATTTCCCGGCCGGTCATTTCCAGGATAAACCAGCCGCCTTCCCTGAGAGACGCGGCTATGTTGCGGAGAATCTGCATATCCTCCTCTATGGTGTCACAATAGCCGAAACTTGTGTAAAGGCTCACAGCGGCGTCAAAGCGGCCGGGGCGTACAAAGGTTCTCAAATCGTCCTGTACGAATTCAATGTCAACACCCTCGTCCCGGGCGGTGTCTCCGGCCGCGATTAAAAACGAGCGGACTAAATCCACGCCGGTAACCTTCGCCCCGCGGAGGGCAAGTTCCACGGAAACCCTGCCGGGACCGCAGCCTGCATCAAGAATGGCGGGAGCGCCGGAAGACGCCGCCGAAGCCTCCGATGAAGGGGCCCCCATAATGCGTAAAACAGCCTCGGCCACGGAGGGAGCCTCGGCCCAACGCTGGGCGTCAAACAAAACCGGAGCATATTGAACCCAGAAAGATTCGTTTTCAAACCATGATTTTTTATGACCCGAATTATGTTTCATATCCATTCTTCCACCTCGTATTTACGATATACCAATTATTATATCAGTCATATAAATAAAACTCCATGCAAATTCAATGCTTGAGGGAGTAGAAGTTTTATGTTATAATCATATTGTGGACATAATCATTTTTATTTTTCAGCTTATAGGCAGCCTCGGGTTTCTTCTTTTCGGTATGAAACTTTTAAGTGACGGAATCCAAAAGAGCGCGGGGGAAAGTCTTCACCGCATTCTGGGATTAATGACCGGGAACCGGATCCTCTCGGTTCTTACAGGTCTGTTCATAACCATGATTATCCAGTCCTCCAGCGCCACCACAGTGATGGTCGTATCCTTTGTGAACGCAGGGCTTTTGACTTTAAAACAGTCCGTGGGCGTAATTTTCGGGGCCAATATAGGAACAACAATCACGGCGTGGATTGTTTCTTTTTTCGGATTCCAGTTTGATATAGCAGCTTTCGCCGTACCCGTTTTCGGAATAGGGTATGTTCTTAATTCATTCAAGCGTTTGGGAAGACAATCCCTCGGAGAAGCCCTGATGGGGTTCGGACTTCTTTTCCTCGGTCTGGACATGCTTTCCTCGATTATGCCGGAAGTCTCAGCGGAAAACATGAGGTTCCTGGAAGCCTTTACAGAGCACGGTGCACTCAGCATCGCCCTGGGAATACTGGCGGGGCTGATATTGACGATTATAATTCATTCTTCCAGCGCGGCGACCGCGATTATCCTTACGATGTCCTACAACAAGCTTCTTCCCTGGGAATTCGCCGCCGCCATGGTATTGGGAAGCAATATCGGAACAACCATCGACTCGGTTATAGCTTCCATCGGTACAAAAGTGAACGCACGCAGGGCGGCATTCGTCCATGTGATGTTCAATGTGGCAGGAACTGTCCTCGCCGTTATTTTTTTCCGGCCCCTGCTTTCCCTTGTTGACTTCATGGTGCCGGGGGATGTGTATTCCGCGATAACAGCGCACATAGCCATGCTGCATACGGTATTCAATGTTCTGAATACCCTGATTTTCCTTCCGTTTGTGGATCAAATCGCGGCCATTTCGGAAAAACTCGTCAAACCGGGTGAGAACGAAACTCCGGATATATACAGACTGGATGTGCAGCCTGCAAGGCTGAAAGAAAACGCGACGGCGGCATTGGTCCGGGCGGAAAAAGAAATCGCCGACATGGTTTCCATAGCCGCGAGTATGTTCAACAGGATACGTTCAACCCTGTCCGGTGATGACAGGTCTTCAATCACAAAGGAAATGGTTCCGTTGGCAAATGAAGAGGCTTATGCGGATCAGATGCAGGAAGAGCTTTCCAAATACCTTGTGCATTGCATGAATCTTCCTATAACGGAAAACCAGCGCAGTAATATTTCCCAGATGCTTCATATTGTGGATGAAATTGAAAGCATGACTGATGACTGCTACAGTGTCGCCCTTCTTCTGGAAAGAAGTTTCCAAAAGAAAATGTCTTTTTCAAAACAGGATATTGAACGGCTGGATTCTTTCGTTGAACTTGTAAATAAATTCGTTGAATTCATACGTGAAAATGTGAACAAACATTTGGATATGGAAAAACTGGAAGAAGCCCGCATCCTTGAAAACCAAATAGACCTTTTCAGGAAAAACCTGAAACGTACCGCAAGGAAACGGCTTGAAAAGGGCGCTGATGTAAAGACAGAGCTTTTGTATATAGATTTGGTACGCAATCTGGAAAAAATCGGGGACAGGGCTTTCGGTATTTCCGAAGCGCTTCACCAGACAATTTAGGGAACCGGAGCCATTGCCCGGTTAAACTAATAGCCTGTAACAGAAAAATCCCTGAAACCCTGCACAACCGCAGGTTTTACCTCGACCGACTCAATACGGGCCATAGGCGGCCCCTCTTTTACTTCAGAAATAAAAAGAGAAAGAATATTCTCCGGCCCTTCAGCGAGAATTTCCACGGAGCCGTCCGGCCGGTTTCCTACCCGGCCGAAAACACCATATCCCCTGGCAAGGGACATTGTCCACCACCTGAAGCCAACCCCTTGAACCCTACCCCGCACTATTATGCGCAGGGCGGATTTTCCAGGAGATCCGGAACTTTCATCATCAAGCCAGGGCATTTAAATGACTTTTTTATTCCAATCCCTGGTAAAGGGTATGGAGCCGTACTGACCGCCTTTCAACAGTTTCTGGATTTCCACCCCTACTTTTCCGGGAACCCGGTTATTGAACACACGTTCAACACCTTCATGGGTGACACTTTCGATGGGGGTTATCCCCGCTGCCGTTCCCGTAACAAAACATTCCACGGCCTTTGACATAACCTCATCGATGGAAATCTTACGCTCTTCAACCTTATATCCGCAGTCCCGGGCTAAATCTATTACACTGGAACGGGTAATTCCCGGCAGGATTGTGTCTCCCAATTCGGGGGTCACAAGGGTACCGTCATCAAGGACAAAGAAAATATTGCAGGAAGAACCTTCCTGGACATACTTGTGGTCTTCTGAATCAAGGTAAACAACTTCCATATAACCGGCTTCTTCCGCTTCTTTTTTCGCCAAAGCTGAAATCACATAATTGGAAGCGCATTTTATGCATCCGGTTCCGTAAGGTGTGGCCCTGATACGTTTTGTTGTAACCGCTTTTGTATTTCCGCCTTTGAAGTAAGAAGAAACGGAAGTGGCGCAAATGACAACCAAAGGCGCGACGGAAATACCCACTCCCACAGCCCCCTCGGAATTCATGAAAGGACGGATGTAAACAGAAGAGGCTGATGCGTAGTTATCCTTTTCCCATTCCGGGTTATAAGGAGGAACATATCCAAGTTCCGCATTCCGGCGGACAAATTCCACAGAAGCCCGGACAAACATTTCTTCCGGGAAAGGAGGGCATTTCAAACCGCGCATGGAGTCCGCAAAACGTTTGGCGTTCCTGTCTGGCCGGAAAATGCTTACACCACCGTCTTTAGTCGAAAAGGCTTTCATTCCCTCGAAACAACCGAACCCATATTGGCTGGTATAGCTTACTGAAGGAAGCCCCAAATCATTCCGTTTCCTGTAAATTTCAGACCTTTCTTCTTCTGTTTTTTTCATAAGCTCTGAATACGGAAGCTTGTCGTTTTCAATCCATCTTTCTTCCCAGGTTTTTGTTTTTGGATTGTATTGGGCAGTATATACAACCGGATACATATCAAGATTAAAAGCCATACGTATCTCCTTAATATAATTTAACTTTGTCCATAGTAATCACAATTGAAATCTTTGTAAAGTTACTTGCAAAACCATAAAGAAAGTCCCATCTTGCCCAGAACGGTTGCAGTGTATATACTGTTTCCCATGTCAATAAACTGCGGTATTGTAGGTCTCCCCAATGTGGGAAAATCAACTATCTTTTCGGCTCTGACGGCGGCACCGGCAGAAGCGGCGAATTATCCCTTTTGCACCATCAACCCGAATGTGGGCATTGTGGATTTACCTGATTCAAGGCTCGATTATCTTTCTGAAAAATTTTCCCCGAAACGGAGGATTCCCGCTTCAGTTGAATTTGTGGATATAGCAGGTCTTGTTAAGGGTGCCTCAAAGGGAGAAGGGCTCGGAAACCAATTTCTGGCGAATATCAGGGAAGTCGGTGTAATAGCCCATGTTGTCCGCTGCTTCGACAACCCGGACATTATCCATGTGAATAACAAGGTGGATCCGGCGGATGATATTGAAACCATAAACATGGAGCTGGCCTTTGCCGATCTCGATACGGTCAACAAACGGATTGAGAAGGCTGAACGGGCCGGGCGGGTCATGGGAAAGGACGAACAGAAAAAAGCGGCTGTGGTTCTTTCCGCCCTTGCAAAAATAAAACCCCTTCTGGAAAACGGCAAACCGGCGCACATTGCGGAACTTACCGATGCGGAAAAGGAAGCCGTTTACGACTGCCACCTGATCACAATGAAGCCCCAGCTTTATGTATGCAATGTGGATGAAAACGGCGCAAAAAACGGAAACACTTATTCTGACATAGTGAAAAAAATAGCGGAGGAAGAAAAATCCAATGCGGTTATTATCTGCGGAAAGTTTGAGGCGGATCTTGCCGAAATGGATAATCCGGCGGAGCGGGCGGATTTCCTGAAAGAGCTGGGGCTTGAAGAAAGCGGGCTTGCGGTTCTTGCCCGGGCCGCTTACAAACTTATGGGCTTACGGACATTTTTCACCGCCGGGGAAGATGAATGCAGGGCATGGACAATCCATGCGGGGGACACCGCCCCGAAGGCAGCCGGCGTGATTCATACCGATTTTGAAAAAGGCTTCATAAAGGCTGAAGTCTATTCCTTTGAAGACTTTAAAACCTGCGGTTCGGAGGCTGCCATAAAGGCCGCCGGAAAATACCGCATCGAAGGGAAGGAATATATAGTCCAGGACGGGGATATCATGTTCTTCAAATTTAACGTTTAATTCAAGGTAACGGGCAGCAACGGCAGAATATTCCTTCATTTTATTTTTTAAGGAGAATTTCAAAATGAAAAAAAACGTCCCTGTATTTTTTATTCTGTATACAATCCTTTCCTCCCTTGTCTTTTTATCATGCGGCAAAAAAGAGGAAGCCCCGGTTTATCCTGTTCCGGAGGGAATGGAATTGGTCTGGTCTGATGAATTTGACTATGACGGAGCCCCGGATCCAGAAAAATGGAATTATTCCTTGGGGGACAACGGATGGGGGAACGCCGAGTTGCAGGACTATACGGATTCCGCCAAAAACGCCCATGTGAAAAAAGGAGTCCTTACCATAACCGCTTTGAATGAAAACGGCGGATGGACAAGCGCAAGGCTCAAAACCCAATACAAAAACGCCTGGAAATACGGCTTTTTTGAAATAAGGGCAAAGCTTCCCCACGGAAGGGGCACATGGCCCGCCATCTGGATGCTTCCCGTCAGGGATACTTACGGCGGATGGCCCCGCTCCGGGGAAATCGACATCATGGAACACGTGGGTTTTGATGAAAACGTGATTCATACTTCAATCCATACAAGAGACTTTAACCACAAAAACGGCAACCAAAAGACAAATTCGATTAAAATCCCCGGAGCGGTCAAAGACTTCCATACATATGCGCTGGAATGGACAGAAGAAAGCATTCGCTGGTACATTGACGGTGAAGTATGCTATTCTTACGATAACCCGGGTACAGGTATAGGAGGATGGCCCTTTGACATCCCGTACTACATTATCCTTAATCTGGCAATCGGCGGAACCTGGGGAGGTATGGAAGGCATAAGCAGCGGCATGAAAAAAGCCGTGATGGAAGTCGACTATGTCCGTGTATACCAAAACACAGAAAACAAATAACCCTTTGAAATTTTAAGCCGGTATTTCATTTTTCCCGGATATTAAACACAGGAATGTATTTAATATCCGGAGGTGAAATGAATCACTGTCATCTGAAAAACAAAAGCGCCGTCAAAAGACTTCATTCCCTGTTACTTGCCGTTTTCATTACAGCCTGTTTCCTTTCCTGCTCATGCAGAGGGGAAAAAGTGGACGGAAAAAATGAAATACTGCTGGTGACTTACAACACCCAGACCTTTTTTGATTCGACAAACGCAGGAACGGAATTCAAGGAGTTCCGTAACTCAGAATGGACGGATGAAATGTACCGGAACCGTCTGAAACGGCTGGCAGGAATCCTGGCATCCGCAAGCGGCTCCGGTGGGAATCGGATCCCGGAAAAACCGCCGTTTCCGGGATTCATTTCCTTTCAGGAAACATTTTTTTCAGGAAAGACGGACAAAAAAAATTTCCCGGAAATAATTGTGTTGCAGGAAATAGAAAACGTGGAAGTCCTCAAGGATTTGTGCGCCTTTTTCCCTGTCCAGGATATCTACAGCCACATTGTCTTTATTCCCGCCGGAAACGGAAGCGCTTTTTCCACGGCGGTTTTGTCCGTCTATCCGGCGGAAAGAGTAACCGCCCATGATTTTTCAAATCTGGACAGGCTTAAAGACAAACCGTCCCTAAGACCACTCACTGAAATCATTTTTAACACCGGAAGAGGAAAGCTGGCTCTATATGCCGTACATTGGAAATCGAAGAGCGGTGCAAAATTACAGGCGGGAAACCAGGAAACCAGGAACGAACAAGAGAAGGTACTTTACAACAGAATCAGGCAATTAAAAAAAGAGAAGCCGGAAATTCCATTCATTGTATGCGGGGATTTCAACCAACAACCCGAAGAATTCCGGCTCATGGATGAATATGATTCCGCATGGGATTATCTTCCTGAACAAGCAGGAACATATTTTTTCCGCGGAAAATGGGAAAAAATCGACAACATTTTTGTTTCAGATCATTTCATAAAAGGATTGTCCGGCGGAAAAAATTATTTTTTCATCGTAAACAATCCCTGTTTGCTGAAAAGGGATGGCAGTCCTTACGGATTCAAGCTTTACACCGGGAAGGGATATTCCGATCACCTGCCGCTGGCTTTCAGGTTTGTCTTGCCAGATACCGGCGGATAAAACATAGGCAAGACTATACGTAACATCCGATGGACGCCAGGAGCCTTGCACCGTTTCCGAACAGCACTGCTTCCAGTTTATCCGCAGGTAAATTCAAACCGAGGATACGCTTTAATTCACCTTCATGATCCCACATGGGGAAATCCGAACCGAAAAGAAATCGGTCGTAACCGTGTTTTTCCATTATACGCAGGGCATCCTGTACAGGAAGCTTCCAAAGGGTGCTTGAAGTGTCAAACCACACATCCCGGCCGACTAAATACTCGTATGCTTCATCCCACTGGGTGTATCCACCGAAATGGGCGGCGATTACTATTAAACCGGGATGTTTGTCCAGTACATTGGCAATCCGCCGTGGACCGGAATAATCATACCTGATATCACCGGCATGAAACAATACAGGCATTTTGTAGTGGGCTAAAATTTCGTAAGCCAAATCCATTTTGGGGTCATCGGCTTTGAATGCCTGGAAGTCAGGGTGAAGTTTTATCCCTTTCAGTCCTGCGTCTTTGATTCTTACGATTTCAGTTTCAGTTTTATCAAAATCCTGGTGAAGTGTTCCAAAACCAACAAAACGTTTTTCCGCGGAAATTTCAGAAATTATAAAATTGTTTATGGCTTCCACCTGTGAAGGCTTTGTTGCTGTTGAATGGACAATATATTTTACAACGCCTATTTTATTTCCGTTATCCACAAGACCGCCGGCAGTTCCCTGACCTTCCATATTGATATTATAAAACTTACCTATCGAATGGACAGCCTTATCCGCTATTTTCTGGGGGTAAATGTGAGCATGAAAATCAATTATTTTTCCGGGAATATTTTCCATGATTTGATAATGCAACTTCAGTAAAAAAATTTCAAGATTGCCTGGAACCTATCATCTTTTCAACAAGCTGATATTCGGTTATACTTATAACATTCTTTACAACGACAAGGAGTTTTCAAAATGGAATTTCTTTGGGAAGGCTTACTGGCTGTTACATGGAAGCAGTCTGTAATGTTTCTGATAGGAGGAATTTTAATATTCCTCGCAATCAAAAAAAATTATGAGCCGGCATTGCTCCTTCCTATGGGGTTCGGCGCAATTCTCGTCAATATGCCTCACAGCAGTGTAATAAACCATGTTGTTGCTGGAGCCGGAGAAGTCACGGGAATTATTGAATGGCTTTTCAATGTGGGCATTGACGCGTCGGAAGCTTTACCTATTCTTCTTTTCATCGGTATAGGTGCGATGATTGATTTCGGACCGCTCCTTGCAAAACCAACCCTTTTCCTTTTCGGAGCCGCCGCCCATCTGGGTATCTTTGTAACCCTGTGCATTGCGATACTTTTTGGATTTAATTTAACCGATGCAGCGGCAATTGGTATAATAGGAGCCGCGGACGGCCCCACGGTGATTCTATTTTCACAGATTTTGAACACAAAATACCTGGGGGCAATAACTGTCGCCGCCTATTCCTATATGTCTCTTGTCCCGATAGTGCAACCGGCGGCCATTAAACTTGTAACCACAAAAAAAGAACGTTCCATAAGAATGGAATATAAACCGGGAGAGGTTTCCACTACAGCGCGGATTCTTTTCCCCATTATTATTGCGATAATCACCGGGTTCACCGCCCCTGAAGCCGCCGCCCTTGTGGGTTTTTTAATGTTCGGAAACCTCATCAGGGAATGCGGTGTACTTCAAAGCCTTTCAGAAGCGGCCCAAACCACCCTTTCGAATCTGATAACCCTTTTGCTGGGAATCACTATTTCGTTCACAATGCAAGCGGAAGCTTTTGTAAAAACTGAAACCCTCCTGATTATGCTTTTGGGGCTTTGCGCCTTTGTGATTGATACAATAGGAGGCGTTCTTTTCGCGAAATTCATCAATTTGTTCCTGAAAAAGAAAATCAACCCGATGATAGGCGGCGCCGGAATTTCCGCCTTCCCCATGTCATCCAGGGTTGTGCAAAAAATGGCCTTAAAAGAAGATCCCCAGAACTTCCTGTTGATGCAGGCAGCAGGGGCGAACGTATCAGGACAAGTGGCATCCGTCGTGGCCGGCGGGGTTTTAATACAGCTTTTGGCGCCTTATATTTAAGGGGCGTTCTGGATTCAAGTCCATACAAAGTGAAGGAGGTGACAGTTTATGTCCGATATAATGATAGGCGTCAATATTCTTTGGAAAGGTATGTTAAGTATGTTCGTAACCATGGTCCTGATAATGGTCGTGACGATTATACTAACAAAAGTAACGGCAAAAAAGGGAAACAACGACACCAGGGAATGAAAGGGAACGGGGATGCCGGTTCAAAAACAGAACCGCAACCCCGGCGGATTTTAACATAAAATACAGATAAACCGGGTGAAACAATAAAAGGTGAATATGGGCCCACCAGGACTTGAACCTGGGACCGACGGATTATGAGTCCGCAGCTCTAACCAACTGAGCTATAGGCCCGATGGAATTACTATACAAAAAAACCCCTGCATGGTCAAGCGCATATGAAAAACGAAGAACAAAACTTGCAAGCCCGGCAGAAAGGATGTACAATTATTCAAACTAAACAGGAGATTGAAATGGTTATTCTTACCCTTAACTGCGGAAGTTCTTCCGCGAAATATCAGGTTTTCGACTGGGATAATAAGGATGTTCTGGCATCCGGGGTTGTCGAACGGGTTACCCAGGAAGGCGGGAATATTTCCCACAAAGCGAAAGGGAAACCGGAATACAAAAAGAATCATGAATGTCCAAGCCATACAGTAGCAGTTCAGCTGATCATTGAAACATTGACGGATCCTGAAGTAGGGGTAATCACAGATATGTCAATGATAGGCGCTGTTGGACACCGGGTTCTCCACGGCGGAAACAAATTTACAAAATCCGTCATTGTCACTCCGGAAGTGCTGGACACCTTCCGGGAAGTTCAGGATCTGGGTCCCCTTCACAATCCTGCAAACATTATGGGAATAGAAGCCGCACAAAAAGTTCTTCCGAATGTCCCTCATTGTGCGGTTATGGACACAGCCTGGCACCAGACCATGCCGGATTCAAGCTTTATGTATGCTGTTCCATATGAATGGTATGAAAAATACAGCGCAAGACGCTATGGATTCCATGGAACCAGCTTCCTGTATACGGCCAAACGTGCTTCCGTCCTTTTACACAAAAAACCGGAAGACACTAATATTATCATTGCCCATATAGGTAACGGAGCCTCCATGTGCTGTGTTAAAAACGGAAAATGTTTTGACACATCCATGGGAATAACCCCCTTGGAAGGACTTGTCATGGGAACCCGTTCCGGCGACGCTGATCCAGCCCTTGCCTTCTACATAATGAGGAAGACAGGGATGAGTGCCCAGGAAATCGACACCGCCTTGAACAAAAAATCAGGACTTTTGGGATTAACTGGGAAATATGCGGACAGAAGGGATGTTGTTTCCGCAAAAGATTCCGGGGACAAAAAGGCAGACCTGGCTTTCCGGGTGGAAACCTACAGATTAAGGAAATACATAGGTTCCTATATCGCCGCCCTGGGTCAAGTTCCCGATGCCCTTGTATTTACCGCCGGTGTGGGTGAATTCTCATGGCAAATACGTGCGGAAGTTGCTTCCGGTCTTGAGCATCTGGGCATAAAAATGGACATGGAGAAAAACAAGCTGGCATGCACCAGAAACGCTGAAACCTGCATCAGCAGGGATGACTCACCGGTGAAAATCCTGGTAATACCGACGGATGAAGAGCTTGTCATGACAGAGGATGCATACGCCCTCATGAAAGGCACCTATGACGTGCATACAAATTTCACCTACAGCTTCCAGTCCCCCGATTACGTCAACAAGGCCAGGGCGGAAGGGTTAAAGCATGATTTGGAGAAAAACCCTGCACTGGCTTCCATTATCGCCAAACCCTGAAACTTCTGCCGGCATCCATAACCATAAAAAAGACCGCCCCCGGGCGGTCTTTTTTTCAGCTTGATTTTTCCCCTTATCCTGCGACAACAGTCAGGGTTCCGGCGGCAAGATCCTTGGCCGCTTTGGATCCACATAAAGCTTCCACAAGTGCAAGGGCGAATTCCAAAGAAACCCCCGGCCCCCGGGCTGTTATTAAATTACCGTCCACAACAACCCTGCCAGGACTGAGTTTATCTCCAGCGGATTCGCATCCGGGATAACAGGTCCATTTCTTTCCCGCGGTTATCCCCCATTTTGAAAGAACGTGAGCAGGAGACGCACATATGGCGGAAACAAGTTTTCCGCTGTCCATCTGGCGGCGTATAAAGTCCTCAAGTTTTTTTGAAGAATGGAATTCCGAAGCGCCCTTCAATCCTCCGGGCAGGGCAACCAAATCCGGCAATTCTCCGCCTTCAACATCGGAAAGTTCCTTGTCGCAGATAAGGCGCACACCATGGGAAAGTTCCACATTTTTTGACTTCAAACCTATAAGTTGGACCGACACACCGGCACGGCGTAAAAAATCAACAGGAGCGAGAGTTTCAACTTCTTCCGACCCGTCAGCTGCAAAGACATAGGCTGTTTTCATTTTTCCCCCTGAACATAAATAAATTTAAGCTGTATAATAGCTTACTTTAGAGTATACCATATTTTTTTGATTAGAGGAAAAAAATGATTCTGTGCAACCTTCATACGCACACTGTTTTTTGCGATGGAAAAAACACCCCGGAAGAAATGGCGGAAGCCGCAAACCGGAAGGGCTTTAAGCTTTTAGGATTCTCTTCCCACACAGCTTATCCCTTCGCTTCAAACTGGCACATCAATACCGGAAAGATTGGGGATTATAAAAATGAAATAAATGCCTTGAAACTAAAATACAAAGGGATCATGGATATTTTTTACGGCTTCGAGGCGGATTATATAGAAGGATTGGTGTACCCTGACCGGCGAATTTTAGCCCCCTTTTCCCCCGATTTTATTATAGGTTCCGTTCATTATGTGCCTTCCAGAAAAAAAGGACCAGCCCCCTTGATGACAGTGGATGATACCGGGGAAGAGGTTGCCCGATGGCTCCGCGAATGTTTTGACAACAATGAAAAACAGGCTGTCAAGGCTTATTTTACGGCGGTGAAAAAAATGGTCCGGGACTGCAAATTTGATATTGTGGCACATGCGGATCTGATAAAAAAGAGAAACAAGGTTCTGTCTTTTTTTGATGAAAATGCGGATTGGTATAAAAAAGAAATAAAAAAAGCCGCAGAGATTATTGCCCTTTCAGGAAAAATTGTGGAGATAAATACAGGGGGAATAGCCAGGGGGGCAACCGAAGATGTGTACCCGTCAGCTGAAATGTTATATCATTTGAGGAAAAATGAAGCAAAAATAACAATAAGCTCCGATGCCCACAGCGTAGAAACCTTGGACACTGCCTTTGACACAGCAAAAAGGACAGCCCTGGACGCCGGGTTTAAGTCAATTTTATATCCCGTTTCCGGAGGATGGAAAGAAAGCCCTCTGATTTAACAGTCAATAACCGGAACAGGGATATTTTCCAATGATCCTGGAATCAGCGGTTCCGCCTTTCATCATCGGTTTGACATTCAATACACATAAGGGCATAGGGAATGGCTTGCAGCCTCTCCTGGGGTATCACCTTTCCACATTTTATGCAAATGCCGTATTTCCCCATTTCAATCCGGCCTAAAGCGGAATCAATCAGCTTCATCCGTTTCAAATCCTTGGTTCCCATTGATTCCAGCATTTTTCTATCCATATCATCAGAGGCTATGTCAACAGAATCCTTTGGATCAACACCCTCCACAATGGCCTTAAAATCTTCATTATTTTCCATTAAGGAATCTATAATCTCTTTTTTCATATTGATTAAAGATTCTTTCATTTTATCTACAAATTCTTTTTCCATAGGGCAACCTCTCTCCAGTTGACAAAGATACTGAATGTTCCTAAAATTATACGCATATAGCGTCCAAAAAGCAATTTTTTTTTCTTTTTTTTTTAAATTTTCGGAGGAATTGTGGCAAAAGAGGAAGCGATAGAGGTTGCCGGCATAGTCAAGGAGTCTCTGCCGAACACAATGTTCAAGGTTGAATTAAAAAACGGGCATATAATCCTTGCCCATCTTTCAGGGAAAATGAGAAAACACTACATCCGCATAGTTCCCGGAGACAGCGTGAAAGTCGCCCTTTCACCCTATGATTTGAACCGCGGCCGAATCATTTACAGGGACAAATAACAATGAAATAAACGGTGTGGGTATGCATTGCACCGCAGGCCGGAATCCCGTCACGAATCATCCTTTTTTTTACGAAGCGACCACAATATTCTTATAGCCATAAGAGAATTTGAAATGCTGCTTCCCAATAATGTGAGGCAAATAATCAAGCCGAAGATCCCGAAAAACACCGCATATCGTAAAAGGAAAAGTCCCAGCAAAAGTCCCAGCAAATTCTTTAAAAGCATCTGCAGTCCGTCTTTCATGCTGTATTTTTTTTCAGCCCTTTCTTCCCGGCGGTTTTCGGAACCTGTCTTATAATAACCAAACCCAAAGGGACCGAACCAAGACCAGAAAGTACCGTCATAGGATCCATCATCCCCTGCGGCCTGACGGCCCCCGTAAGACCAGGGATCATAGGCGTAGCCACCGTAATTATTACCGGAAGAAGCCTCAAAAGTTTCTCCCCGGTCATAGGCGGCCCGTTTTTGGGGATCGCTCAAAATGGAATAAGCTTCCCCCACCTTCTTGAAATTCTCCTCCGCTTCCCTATTCCCCTGATTTCTGTCAGGATGATACTGGAATGCTTTTTTCCTGTAGGCTTTCTTTATTTCTTCATCGTCCGCATTACGTGGCACTCCAAGAATCTCATAATAATCTGGGGTCATAAAAATCCTTTGTCAGCCTTTTTTCAAAATAACCCACAGGGCACCGCTTCCCCCTTCCTCATTGGAAGCCACCCCCGATTCTCCGGCATAGGGATTACGTTCAATATAAGACCTGACCATTGAAAGTAACACAGGTTGTCCTTCCGAGTGAAGCCCCTTTCCATGCACAATCAGTATTTTCCTGAGTCCCTGAAGCCTGCATTCCCTGAAAAAAGCATCCAGGGAAGCTTCCGCATCATCCCTGGTAAGGCCGTGCAAATCTATTACAGCTTCCGGTTTCATTTTGCGCAGACGGCGCCTTTCTTCGGCTTGATTCCGGAGAATATCCGCCCTGCTCCAGGAAGATGGTTCAGAGTCCTTATCCTCCACACCATAGCGGTTTAACCATATATCCATAGGATTTGCCCGTTTGCCCTGGCCGCTTGCCTTTACGGAAGAATCCGGTGTTTCCCGGGCTACGGAATTATTTTCCGGAGATGTTTTTTTGTCCATTTTTTCCCACCGGTCAAGTATATCAGCGAAATTCATTCAAGTCTCCGGAAGTATAAACAACTGTGGAGTCAAAAGGATACCAGCCGGATTCGCCGGAATTTGTTTCAACATAATACCAGCCGCCGGCTTTTTCGAGGATTTTCAAAGGGGTCCCGGGAGGAACAGAAGTAACCGGGGTGGACTTTGTTTCAGGAATAAGGAAAAGAACCCCTCCTGTGGATGCGGATTCTGTCACACCTCCGGAAATTTTCATATATCCGGAAAAAATCAAGCCGAAGGATGCAAGTATAACTCCTGCAAAAAAAAGGGGGCGTACAGCCTTATTCCCGCAGGATTTGACGCGCAAAAAGAACGCTCCGGCTAAAAACAAAAGCCCGGCAGGTAAAAGAAACAATGGAAGGAAAAGAACAACCCGGACAATCTTTCCGGAAGAGTTTCCTTTCACAGAAAGAATATTGTCAACAGCCCGCCGCATTTCAGTGATCTTCGGACTGAAAAAACTTGTGTTCTCCGCAGTTCTCAAAAGAACAGCGGCAGAAGCATACGAGCCTTCCATCCACAATTCCCTGCATTTGGCCGCCACATTCAACTCAAAAATCCGGGCAGAACCTGTTTCAAGGCTAAAAGCGGAGGGCATATCAATTTTAACGGCGGTGGGCTGGAATTCCTCGGTATTTCCGCCCCTGTCTTTTGAAGGAATGGATTTGTTTTCAGCAAGGTTTGACGGATCAGAAAAAACCTCCACATATCCCGGAGCCGGAGAAAGGGAAACATCAGCAGAGGTTTCAGAAGTAAAGGAAAAAACAGCCTGTGGCAAACTCTGGATCCCGGAGAACAGGGGTGTCCAGTAAAAGGCTCCGGCACAGGAAACTCCAGGAGGAAAAGCTTTTTCCTTGAAACCTTCGGAATCCAGGATTTCTCCGGCGGATTCAAGGATGGCGTTTTCCGGAACGGAACAGGAAACACGGCCTTTTAACTCGGAGGGGACAGCAAGCACAATCACAACCCTGGTACCGGCAGGTACACCGGAAAAATTATCCGCAGTGACAAAGGAGCTGTTTTCTTCCAAAAGCCATAAAATATTTGTTCCTGTATAAAAGGATCCCCCGTTTAAAAGAGAAGAGACGGAATTCCGCACGTAAATTGTGACAGGATCAAAAACAACCCTTTCACCTGCGGCGGAAAAAATAAAAGGGCCTGAGATGAAATTTCCCGGTTCAGACGCCGTGATGTCGAGCGTAATCACAGTCGCAGGCACAGTTTTGGGCGGGGAAACTCCCGGTGGAGAAAGAAAGGACAGGGTTTTCCTGTAAGCGTCTACTTTAAAAGATCCGGGTATAATTCCATTAAATATTTCTTCCCGGGAAATTTCGCCGGCTCGGGAAATATTTTCAAGCCCCCCTTGAATTTCATCGGGATTTAATCCGTAAAAAATAAAAGCCAGAGTAAAAGGTTCCCCTTCAAAAAATTCAGTTGAAGAAAGCCTCAATTCCACATCCGCGGGGAATACCCCCATCGGGTATCTGACATAAAAAACAAAGATCAATGCGGCCCAAAAGGCAAATTTCAATAATCCGGCACGGAATTCAGGGTTCCGTTTTCCCCCGATTTTTTCCATCGTGCTTCCTCCCTTTTCCGGATAAAAGAAAAAACCGCATTACCTGCGCCACCATTGGAACTTTCCGCTGACACATTTTTCTTTCCGGAAGTCGCTTCCTGAGTCCTGTCTCTATCCTTTGCCAAGGCAAGCTCTAAGTTTATTTTAGCATCAGTGCGGGAGGGCTCTATTTCGAGGGAATTCCTGAAACAAGAAGCCGCCTCCCGGTAGTTTTCCTTCCGATATTCGCATATACCCTTTTGATACCAGGCGGCTGAACGCAATTTGTCATCCTGAATATCCAAAAGCCCTGAAAGTCTGTCTTCAGCCGCAGCCAATTCATTTTGGGCGGAATAAGAGAGGGCAAGCCCGTACAAAGCGTATTCCGACACAGAGATATCGGAAGAATCAGTTGAATTTAAAAATGAAGCGGTTGAATCACGCCATTTATGATTGTGCCATGAAACAACTCCGGAGAGAACTTCCATGCGTCCGGAAATACCCTCATTGCACGAAATCAAAAGAAACAAGCTTGCGGCAAAAATACAACAAATCAGGAAGCGGCGCATCAGCTTTTCCTCCAATAAACGCCGGCGGAAATTCCTCCAATAAAACAAAATAAGGCCAAGGCAAAAAATTCCGGTCGCCGGCTGACAGGTTTGGAACCCGACACTAAAATTGTTCCGGAATCATCCGGACTTACAACAGAAATGATTTGTGTGGCGACGGCGGCATCCGTAATACGGAAATATGAGGACTTTCCGCCGGCGGAAACAACAGCAGATTGAAGCAAGTTTTCATTCAATGCAGTCAGTTTCATTTCTGTTTTTTCACCATTGGCATAAATATTTATTTCCTTTCCTTCTTCTGTTCCTGTGCCGACAACAATCAGCGCAATATTTTTTTCACGTAATCTAAAAGCGGCTTTAGTTAAATCTCCTGCGGTTTCGTCTCCATCAGAAAAAAGAATAACAAAGGAGGCGTTATCCCTGTCTTTTGAAAAAGAAGAAAAAGCGGTTGAAAGACCATCGGCTAAACCGGAACCGGGGGAAGTAACAAGCCCGGGCGACAGGCTTGAAATTAATGAATACAAGGAAGTGTAATCCGTTGTAAGGGGGACGGAAAGAACCGCAGATCCTTTCACCAAAACAGCGCCGCAAGGAATTCCACCCAAACCGTCAAGAATATTTTTCGCACAAAAGGATGCCGCTGTCAGTCTGGAAGGCAGGATGTCCGATACAAGCATACTCCTTGAAACATCAAAGACAAATATAATTTCACTTCCACTTTTACGGATTAAGCCGATTTTGTTTCCCGAAAGAGGTCCGGCGGTCCCTATGACGGCAAAACACCAAGCCATAAGAAAAAAGACAGCGGTTATATTTTTTTTCAACAGAAACAAATTCCTCTCTTTTCCGTTACGGCAAAAATGGACAACAGTACCTATAAAATATTTCCTCAAATTTATTTTAAAGACAATAAATGCAAAGACAGAAAATAAAATCAAAAACAATATATATGGATGCTCAAATCTCAAATACATATACCGCCTCCCAGAAAACATAGCCGTAAAATCCAGGCAACGGCGGCGGCAATAAGAGAAACCAATGCACATTGATAATCCAAAAGGAAGGGAACATTTTTTGTCCAACCTACAGCCACAGCAGGCACGGAGGCTTCCAAAGTTAAAAACAGTGTATTAAGACTGTCAGTGTTTTCAGCCCGTACATAGATACCACCTGCCGCCGAAGCAATTTTCAACAAGGAACCTTCATCAAATTCTGAATTGAATTTGCCGGAATACCGTATACCCTTATGGGGATCTTCATAAGAGATATCGGAAACCCCCCGCCGGCCAAGCCCCGCTATAATCAGGGAAATATTTGATGTGGGGAAAAAAGAGGCGGCGGTGACAGGATTTATTTCTCCGGAATTGTTTTCGCCATCAGTTAACAGGACCACATGGGCTGAGGAAGCTTGTATTCCGTCAAGATGAGATACAGCCACAGCGAGTCCCATACCGATGGCGGTTCCATCTCCCAACTCACCGATTTTCAAAGCACCGAGTCTTGACAAAAAAGTATCCCTGTCTGTTGTGGGCGGAACAAGCATGGCAGCATCGGAAGCCAAGGCAACCAAACCGAATGAACCTCCGGGACGCTTTTCCACAAAGGTGCGGATTCCTTCCCTGGCAGAATCAAAACGGGTTTCCCCATTCATATCCGGTGCGGACATCGAGGGACTTACATCGATTACAAAGACAACGGGACTTGAAGTTCCGCTATAGTAGTTTTCCTTTTTCAAAATTGAAAATCCCGCGGCAGACAATATAGCGGAAAAAAAAGATATAACAATCAGACAGACACAAATGAAGGAAACAGTTTTTATAAAAGGGGTTTTCCAGTAAAAAGATGAGCCTTCCCAGTCCCCGAGTGTCAGGGAAAGATAAAATTTTCTTATAAAACCGGATTTCCGCAAAAAAACATACAGTGGAATAAAAATAAAAAAGAGTAAAAAAACAGGACGTTCAAACCAAATCATTTTACCCTCCCCGTCTTTCCGGAATATTTTCAAATTTGTTTTCCAGTTGTCCGTAAAACACCGGCGAAGAAACAAACATTGGAATGAACCGCTCAAGCAATGTCAAATGCTCCTGTCGCTTATCCTCTTCAGCGAAACCGGCACTAAACCGTATTTTTTCTATTTCATACAAGGCGGTTTTTAAACCGGAAAGTACAGTTTCATAAGAAGGCATCTTTTCCCCTTCTGTATTTACATTCTGCAAAATACCTATGGTAGCTGAAAAATCACGGGCATCGGAAGCAAGGTATTTTTCGTTTCCTGTAACTTCATAAAAAAACAACCGGAGGATCAGGGAAAATTGTTCATACCAGACATACGGCTCCGTGGAATTGATTTCCTTTTTCAATTTTTTTGAACGCTTTGAAAAAAGCTTTCCGGCTTTCGCTAGAGACAAAGCCGCTTTTTTTTCGGCTGATGTAAAAAAGATTTTCCTGATTAAAAATATAAAAACAGCGGAAAAAACAACCAGTAAAAATATTAAAGCATAAAGAATATAAAATGTTCCAGGAACAAGCATGGGAGGGCGGTCTTCCGAGATGGAAGTGATTCCGTATTTTCCGGACAAAGAAGAAACATTTATGGAAACGGAAGAGGATTTCAAGTCCTTATCCTTTTCGATAAAAAAACGCGGAAGGAATATTTCCCCTGTTTCCCAAGGGATAAAAGTAATTCGGCATGAATACACGCCCCCCGCCGGAACAATGCATATATTCTTCACAGTTACAGAAGATGACGGTTCAAAAATATTAGCGGAAGGAATTGTAACTGGAGAGTCTGAAAAAAAACCTTCCGGAATATTTTTCTCAACATATGAATAAACGGCGGTATCCCCCACGAACACCTCTTTCGGCACCAGGGAACCCTCAACCTCCCTTGCTTCACAGATGAAAGTAACAAAAACGGAAAAAAGAAAAGCAAAGACCGGAATAAAAAACTTTTTACGGATAACAACAGAACTTCCTGAACACATATCAGCCCCCGGAAGAAACAGAAGCGGAAAAATGCGGGGAAACGATTTTATTTTTCGCTGCAAAAAAAGCGGCCAGAGCCGCGGCTGCGTCTAAATTGACAGGAAGCTCAAAAGGAAGAGCCCCGCACTTGGCACAAAGGGAATTCCAATACGCAGTGTTTTCTGAAGAATCCTTTTCCCAGGCTGTTTTAAAAGAATAGCTTTCAGGTCTGCACAATATTTCTTCCCGGGTTTCAGGATCTGAAAAACGGATTAAACCATGGCCGGGAATTTCTCCTGTTGCGGAATCTGTGATTTTGACAGCGATGACTTTATGGTAAAAAGCAAGCCGTTCCAAAGCTTTTTTAAATCCAGAAACCCTGAAATCCGAAAGGATTATCACAAGGGACGGGGAAAAAAGAACAGGCATGCAACCGGAAATAGTCTCCGTCAAAGCGGAACCGGGAACATCCGTGCGGAATCCTTCAAAAACAGTAAAAAGGGAAATAACATTTTCCAGTCCCTCCGCAGGTTTTATAAAGGGACCGATTTTTCCGTCAAAGACCACTCCGCCCACAGGACAAGGAAGCTGTTCAGCCGCAAATGATATCAAGGCAGCGGCTTCAACCGCATGGTCAAGCTTGCTTTTTTCCCCAGTACCTGTATTCATGGAACGGGAAGCGTCCAGAATTATAAAAACGGACAAATCCCTTTCTTCCGAAAAAGTCTTCACAAAGGTTTTTCCGGTTCTGGCACTCACATTCCAATCTATGGCGCGCACATCATCACCGTATTGATATTCCCGCACAGAATCAAATTCGATGCCCCTGCCCCGGAAAAAGGAACGGAAAGCTCCTGTTTTCATTTCCCTGGCAATCGGAAATGATGCAAGTCTGAGCATCCTGGCTTTCCCGGCGGTTTTACCCAAATCCATTTTCATCAACCCGTATCAAAACCCTGAAGGTTACGGCACTGAAACCGCATTCAAAATCATGGAAATAACATCATCAGCGGAAACACCGGAAGCGCCAGCTTCATACGAAAGGGAAATCCTGTGACGAAGAACGTCATAAGCTGCATCCTTCACATTTTCCGGGGACACCCAGTTTTCACCGGAAAACATCGCTTTTATTTTTGCATACGAATACATTGATATACCCGCACGGGGGGACGCACCTAAATAAATATAATGAAGATAATCACCGCGGCTGCCCTTCGTATTCACATAACCGGAAGAATTCTGCAATTTTGTTTTGGGAGAAGAAGGTCTGGTGGCTGACACAATGGAAACAATATAACGCACGATGGATTCATCGCAGTGAATTCCGGCGGCAGTATTATGAAGGAAAACCAAATCATCAGCGGAAAAAACAGGAGCCTTTTTCCCGTCTTTATCCGCAGAAAGAACAGCATTGGAATTAAAGCCGGAAGAAATAATACGGGTCTCTTCATCCACCGATGGATAATCAACCATTATTTTAATGAAGAATCTATCCAGCTCGGCTTCCGGCAACCTGTAAGTCCCCTCATGTTCCACTGGGTTCTGGGTCGCAAGAACAGTAAAGGGAGCCGGTAAAATCAAACTGTCCTCTCCTATAGTTACCTGGTGTTCAGCCATGGCTTCAAGAAGCGCCGACTGAACCTTAGCCGGGGCACGGTTTATTTCGTCCGCAAGAACAATATTTGTAAAAACAGGCCCTTTCCTGACTGAAAAATCACCTGTCTGGCGGTTATAAATTAAAGTTCCTATTAAATCAGAAGGCAAAAGATCAGGGGTAAATTGAATACGCTTAAAATCCAAAGAAAAAAGGGAGGCAAAGGTTCTAACCGCAAGGGTTTTGGCGACACCGGGAACCCCTTCCAGCAGGGCATGTCCTCCGGCTACAGCGGAGGCAAGAATTCCGTCAACCAAGTCTTTTTGTCCTACGATTTTCCCGGACATTTCGGTACGGTATTTTTCTATAATTGAAAAAGCTTTTTTTACATCGGCATCGGACGCCAAACAAACCTGTCCCTGATTATTTTCCAGCATACAACCTCCCGGTCCGGAACTTTACAAATCTCCCTGTATTTTACGAATCTTTCGGTACATTGACAACAGGTATGGATTTTGTATATGATTTACGGCATGGACACCAATCAGAATATCCACAATCTTGCGGAAGAATTGAACAAAACATTGGATGGCTGCATAGCTGGAAGATTTCTTTCAGATTTAGGGAAACGCATTTATTTTCCCAAAGGCATTATTACCCAAAGCGCAGAAGCTAAAAAACTTGGAAAAAATGCGAATGCGACTATAGGGACCGCCGTAAATAACGGAGAACCTATGATGCTTTCAAGTATAAAAAAATATATGCCGGGGCTCACACCGGCTGAATCAGTAAGCTATGCGCCCACAGAAGGCAATCCGGCACTGAGGGAAATGTGGAAAAAATTCATTCTGGAAAAAAATCCGTCCCTGACAGGGAAAAACTTTTCGCTTCCGGTTCTTGTGCCGGGGCTTACAGCGGGAATTTCCTTTCTTTCCGATTTATTCCTCGATACAACATCCCCTTTGCTCACAGCGGATCCCTATTGGGAAAATTATTCACTTATTGTCGAAGCGAGGCGTAATTCCAGGATACATACATTTGTAATGTTTGAAGACGGAAAATTCAGTATAAAAAATTTCAAGAAGGCTGTGGAGGAAGAAGCAAAAACCGGAAAAATCCGGCTTCTTCTTAATTTTCCCCAGAATCCGTCCGGGTATACCCCCTATAAGGAAGAAGCGGACAGCATATGTGCTGTGCTTACTGAAGCGGCGGAAAACGCGGATATTATGGTCTGGTGTGACGACGCTTATTTCGGCTTAAATTATGAACAGGGAATCAATAGTGAATCCCTGTTCGCCAAACTGGCCGCGGCCCATGAAAGGATTCTGGCCGTAAAGATAGACGGCCCCACAAAGGAAGATTACGCCTGGGGACTGAGGACAGGCTTTGTCACCTTCGTCTCAAAGGGTATGTCAGCCCCCCATTATGATGCCATAATAAAAAAAATGATGGGGTTGATACGTTCTTCCGTTTCCTGTGCCGCCACAGAATCCCAGTCCATAATCCTTAAAGCCTTTGACGACCCCTCAACAGAAAAAGAAAAAGAAGCATTCAAGGAAATTCTCCGGGAACGGTACCGGTTGGCGAAAAAAAGCGTTGAAGCCCACAGTGGAAGCCGGGTTATCAAAGCCCTGCCTTTTAACTCGGGATACTTCATGTGCCTGCGTTGCATTGGGGTGGATTCAGAAACCCTCAGACAGGAGCTTTTGAATAAGCATGGTATAGGTACAGTGGCTATTGACGAGCATCATCTGCGGATAGCCTTTTCCTCGGTGGATTCCGGGAAAATTGAATACCTTTACGACACTATATATAAAACGGCGGAAGAGCTGGCAGAAAAATAAAATCCGCTCATTCTTTTTGTAAAAGCTTGGAAGTCTCCGTGTTCTCAGCTATTTTTGAAAACAGGGGCTTCCCGCCGGCGTTTTTACTCTTATCAAAAGCCTCAACCGCCTCAAAAAGTTCAATGGTATACTGGCTCAATAAATCAATATTGGATTTGAAGTTACTGAAAGCCATATCCCTGTAAATTTTCTGGGAATCGTTTGCGTTTTTTAATCCGGAATTTGAAATGGTATTTATATTCGGAAGGATGGAAAGCCTTACATCCTTTATAAAATGAGCCATTGCATTTATCTGAAGATAAAGCTCATCCAGGGGTATCCCGTGTTCTGACAATTCGGATGGATTGTCGGTTAAGTCGGAAATTCTCCGGCTGATGGAACTATCGGAAAAAACCGGAGCCAATATGGGGCGTATAAACCTGGTGGCAACGTTTTGGGTAAAATGTTCTGCCAAGCGTACAATCATTTCAATAATTACAGGTTCCCGTACAAGCATACTTTTATTATATCTTTACATTCCGGGATTGACAACCACATGATTCATTCATAACATTATTTTTCATGAACAGAAAAACACATCCATTGATTAACATGAAAAACGTTTCCTTAATCCTTTTTTTTATCACGCTAATTCCGGTAATTCTTTCATGCAGGATGGGGAAAAATCCGGTGGCAATAATATGGACAAACCAGAGTGAATTCGCTGCCTATGCGGAAGTTTTCAATACGGAACAGGATGAATTTAAAATAGCGGTGGAATACAGGGAAAATCCGGCTGAAGAACTGCTTTCTTCCGAAAATTTGCCTGACATAGTTGTCGGCCCATGGATAAAAGGGGAAAAAACCCGGTCAAAACTGGTGCCGCTTACCTACCTCTTCAACGAAAGAAAACTCGACGGCAACGTTTTTTACAGACCTCTTTTGGATTTAGGTAATATCAGGGGGGAACAGTTTTCTCTGCCTGTCAGTTTCAACATACCTGCCCTGATTTTTTCCAGGGAACACAGTTTGATGATGCCCAATTCCTTTACCATTAACTTCGCCGACATACAGAATTTATCCAAAGAATTCAACATATATGATATCGGGGCTTACACACGTATGGCCTTTTCACCCCACTGGGAACCGGAATTCCTTTATCTTACAGCCCAGCTTATGAATGTGGATTTCCAGGAATCAACGAATCTATTTTCCTGGAATGAAAAAAATCTGAGGGATACCCTGATATTCCTCAGTGACTGGGAAACATCCGTAAACACCTCGGTTTTAATTGCCGAAGATTTCAAATTCAAGTATTTATATGACCCGCCGGAACGCCTTGTAAGCGGTGGAAGAAACCTTTTTTACCATATTTATACAAACAACCTTTTTCCAGGGGCCCAGGATAAACTCCAGCAAATTGATTTCCGCTGGCCGTCCCATAACGGATTAATTCCTTTGAAGGACGAAATAATTTACCTGGGTATATGCAGAAAATCCAAGCACAAAGACGCAGCCAATGCCTTTGTCACCTGGTTTTTCAAGGAAGAAACCCAAATGAAACTCCTTCAATACAGCGAATCCGTGGGCATAACAGAAAATTCCTTTGGAATATCCGATGGCTTTTCAGCTATAAAATCCGTAAACGAAAAAGTGTTTCCCCTCTACTACCCTGAGCTTCTTGGAAGGACTCCCGGTGAAAACCAGCTTAAAACGCCGCACATTCTTCCAAATAACTGGGAGGAAATAAAAGAGGAAATAGTCATCCCCTTTTTAGCGGAAAGTACCTCCGGTAAACCGCGTGAAGAGGTTTCAAACCTGCCGTCAAGAATTGAAACCTGGCTGAGAAACCGCTGATAAAACGGAAACATCATAAAAAATGTAATTTTCCCTCTATTTTCTTCCGATAATTTAAGCGGAGGATGAGGAAATGTTTTCTAATTTAGGGGCACTTAGAAACACATCTTATAACATACTTTCCTCGGTTTCATCGGGAGGCAGGGCCTATGTACCGGTGAATCCCAATCAATATGTTTATTCCCAATTCAAATATGTGGCGGGAGTGCCTGCGGAAGACGGAAGCAGGGGAGTCCCCTTAACAAAACTAAAAATACTCAACACCATAATCGATCAGCTTGTGACCATGCGGAACAACAAGGCGGATTCCCAAATTAAAGGGCGGAATTTTCTGCCGGAAGGTTTAGATGAAACCCAAATTGACGCGCTCATTGAAAAATATCAGGGCGAAGTGCGTTCCACAATATCCAGCTTCCAGGGTATCCCTTATAAGCCGGCGATGCCGGAAGCCGGAGCGGTTTTAAGCATGACAGCCTGAAAACCTGCCCCGGGAAACCGGAAACCAGATATTTCCATCTTTTTTCATCCCTTTGCCGGACCAGAACTATTTTCAGAACTTTCCCGGGAACCGGTTGTTTTTGAAGGCAGCGGCTTGTCATCTTCGGCGATATTCCTGATAACAGCCAAAAGATCCTCAGGTGACTTCGCGCAAACCATTTTTTCTATGGAATCCGGATCCCTTAAAATGTAGCTCATGGCGGAAAGAAGCAGGATATGGGGGGAAGAAGCTTTTTTCGGGGAAACAATCATGGCAAAAAACCTGCTGGGCTGTCCGTCAATTGAACCGAAATTAATACCCTCCGGTTTTAAACCTATGGCAATACAGGTTCCCACAACACCGTCTGATTTGGCATGGGGAAGAGCTATCCCATGCTGCATTCCGGTGCTCATACTATTTTCCCTGAACATAATATCAGACAAAACAAGCTGCCAGTCCCTTACACGGCCAGAATTGGCAAGGAGCATCACTAAATCCTGGAGGATTTCTTCCTTTGTGTTTCCCTTCAAATCCGTGGAAAGGACCTGTGGAGAAAGAAGTGCCAGCACATCCTTATAAGAACGGCTTTTCTCCACCGGTTCCATAATAGAAAACTTAAGGGGATCGCATTGCTCCCGAAGACACCCCACTGAATCGCTCAAACGGACAACAACCTCGTAAACAGAGTTTTTCACAAAAGCGGCATCTTCCGCGGCGGTTTCTATTTTTACCAGGGATTCTGTCTCTGTTATGGACAGGGAAATATCCCCTTTTCTGGCCTGAGAAAGACCTTCATCTATATTCATCATTTGGACATAAAAACCCTCGCCACGCAAATCCTTCAAAAGCATATCCACAACAAGGTCCGCTATCTCGTCGGAACCGAAATCCCATTCAAACGAAACGTTTCCTGAATCCTTTGTTTCTTTTTTGATTCCCCGCCCCGGAATGGACAGAGCCACCCCCAGAAGGGGCGGAGCGATAACAGTGGTTATCAATGTCATTAAAATCGCAACACCGAACATCTGTTTATCAAGAATCCCGGCTGTCAAACCTATACCGGCAATAATAAGGGCGACTTCCCCACGCGGAACCATTCCGCACCCGATACGGAGAGCGCCCTTCGCATTGAATCCCAGAAGTATAGAGGGTAACCCACAACCCAGAATTTTCGCGACAATGGCGATAAATGTATAAATCAAACCGAAAACCAGAACTTCCTTTGAAGCTAAAACCCCCACATTAACCTGCATACCCATAACGGCAAAGAACATGGGAACAAAGAAGCCATAAAGCCCCCGGATGCGCTCCTGGATAACTGCCGCAATATCCGTACTGGAAAGGGACAAACCGGTTATATAAGCGCCGATAATCATTGCAAGGCCCTGTTTTTGGAAAAAACCGCCCAGCAAAAGAGCAAGTCCAAGGGCACAGACGGAAAAATCATAGGAATGTTTGAATAATTTCAAAAATGAAGCTATTTTTTTTGAAAAAATCAACCCGAAAGCGGTAAAAGCCAGCCATATTCCAAAGGCTTTTGCGGCAATAACAGCAATAGCGGCCCCGTCCACTGAACCTCCGCTGGAATTAAGGACAGTCACAATACCCATAACCACCGCCAACAGGATTATGCCGAGAACATCATCAAAAACAGCGGAAGCCAGGATTGTGACTCCTTCCGGGGAATCCATCTTTCGTTTATCGGAAAGAATGCGGGCGGTAATACCTACAGAGGTGGCGGTGGACATAATTCCTAAAAACAAACAGCGGGTATCCATAAAGTCCGTATTGAAAAGCCACATGGCCGTAAGATCCCCCAACACAAAGGAAAAAGCGACGCCCCCAACTCCCATTATGCCTCCAGCCACCGAATAACGCAGGAAAAGCTTTAAATCCGTTTCCAAGCCGGAAGCAAAAAGCAAAATAATGGAAGCGACCATTGAAAAACTATAAAGCTCGGGAGTTACTGCCAGCGACTCGGAATTTATTGGGAAAAGTCCGGCAGGGAAACCAGGCAGAGGAAGGGAACCCAGGGCGTATGGACCTATGATTATTCCGGAAATTAATTCCCCTAAAACAGAGGAAACGCCGATTTTTTTTGCAATATTTCCTCCCAACCTGGCCACAAAAAGGATGATACCTATTTGCAGAACAAGGTTGGTGACCAAACCTGTTATATCTGATTCCATAATTATAAGCCTCCAAAAGCACCGGGAATTATATGCTTTTTCCAAAGCCTATGCAACAACGGGGCAGGCGTTTATTTTATCTCCCTCCATTATCTATTCTATATTAAAGCTTGTATTAAATTTGAAAAAAAGATATATTTATTTCACGGCTTTATTATAAAGTTGGAACTGTCAAAATTTTACGGAGGAAAAACATGACAATAAATGACATCAAACACCCCAAAATTAAAGCTTGGGTAGAAGAAGTTGAAAAAATGTGCCAGCCGAAAGAAGTTTACGTATGCGATGGTTCAAAAGCTGAATACGACAGATTGATGAAAAAATGCGTGGACGCAGGTCTTGCCATTCCCCTGAAGAAAAAACCGAACAGCTTCCTGTTCAGATCCCTTCCGTCCGATGTAGCCCGCGTGGAAGACAGAACTTATATTGCAAGTAAAACAGAAGAAGGAGCTGGGCCCACAAACCACTGGATTGACCCTGTCCAGCTCAAAACCACAATGAAGGGACTTTACACAGGTTGTATGAAAGGGCGCACAATGTACGTTATTCCTTTCAGCATGGGACCTGTGGGTTCTAAAATCGCAAAAAACGGTATTGAAATCACAGATTCAGAATATGTTGTCTGCAATATGGACATTATGACCCGTGTGGGAACAAAGGTTCTCGATGTTCTCGGCACAGACGGTGAATTCGTCCCCTGTCTCCACTCTGTGGGCAAGCCCCTGGCTGACGGCGAAAGCGACAACGGCGTATGGCCTTGCGCGGACATGGAGCACAAATATATATCCCATTTCCCGGAAGAAAGGCTCATCTGGTCTTTCGGTTCCGGTTACGGCGGAAACGCCCTTCTCGGCAAGAAATGCTTTGCCCTCCGCATCGCTTCTGTTCTTGCCCGGGATGAAGGATGGCTGGCGGAACACATGCTTATCCTGAAGCTCACAAACCCTGAAGGAAAAGTGAAATATGTTACAGGTGCCTTCCCCTCCGCCTGCGGAAAGACAAACCTGGCCATGCTTATCCCCACAATCCCCGGTTGGAAGGTTGAAACCATCGGTGATGACATTGCCTGGATGAAATTCGGCGATGACGGACGGCTCTATGCCATCAACCCGGAAGCAGGATTCTTCGGTGTGGCACCCGGAACCTCCGAGCAGTCAAACAAAAACGCCCTTGAAGCGGCTTCAAAGAATACAATCTTCACAAACTGCGCCCTCACAGAGGACGGGGACATTTGGTGGGAACAGATCGGTTATCCCGCGAAAGGAAAACTCGTTGACTGGAAAGGACAGACCCGTGACGCCCTGCCAAAAGACAAATCCCCCAAAGGCGAGGAATTCGCCCATCCGAACGCCCGCTTTACAGCCCCGGCCAACCAGTGCCCCTGTATCGCCAGTGAATGGGAAGATCCCAAAGGCGTTCCGATTTCCGCGTTCCTGTTCGGCGGCCGCCGTCCGTCCACAATTCCTCTGGTACACCAGAGCCGCGACTGGAACCACGGTGTATTCCTCGGTTCAATCGTCGGTTCGGAAGTAACAGCGGCTGTCATTTCCGACCAGGTGGGACAGGTTCGCCGCGACCCCTTCGCAATGCTCCCCTTCTGCGGATACAACATGGGCGATTACTTCCAGCACTGGATTAACATCGGAAAGAAGTCAACCGCAGACAAGCTTCCGAAAATCTTCTATGTCAACTGGTTCCGCAAAGACGCAGACGGCAACTTCATGTGGCCCGGTTACGGTGACAACAGCCGTGTTCTGGCATGGATTTTCGACCGCTGCGACAATAAAGACAACTACATTGACACCGCCATCGGATTCATGCCGAAAGAAGGCGCAATCAATACAAACGGTCTCGATGTAACGGCTGAAACCATGAAGTCCATCACTTCCGTGGATAAAGAAGGCTGGCTCAAGGAAATCAAGGATATCCGCGAGAAACACTATCCGAAATTCGGTTCACATCTGCCTAAAGAGTTAACTGAACAGTTGGATATTCTCGAAAAGAACCTGAATGCGATGTAATCCGCAGTAACGGTTACTGCCGGAAAGCTGCCCTTTACAGGGCAGCTTTTTTTATCCGGGAAAAGAAATCAAAAACACCACAGAAAACATCACCCAAGGGAAACCACCGTGAAAGAAGAAAAAAAGAAAAACTACGAAATTGACATGACATCAGGCCCCCTTTTGAAAAAAATGCTCATATTCGCGATTCCCCTTATGGGGTCAAGTATCCTCCAGCTTCTATTCAACGCCGCGGATATAGTTGTGGTCGGGCGTTTTGCAGGGGACAATTCCCTGGCGGCGGTGGGTTCCACAAGCGCCCTGATAAACCTCCTGGTCAACCTTTTTGTCGGTTTATCCGTGGGTGCAAATGTAATAACGGCGAAATGTTTCGGAGCGAAAAGGAATACAGACATAAGTGCGTCAGTCCATACATCAATAACCCTGGGAATTTACAGCGGACTTTTCCTCACGGTGGCCGGAGTTTTAGGTGCCAAAACAATCCTTTTCTGGATGAAGACACCGGAAGAGGTAATCGGGTTGGCATCCATTTACCTGAGGATTTATTTTCTTGGAATAACGGCAACAATGGTGTACAACTTCGGCAGCGCTGTTCTAAGGGCTGTGGGGGACACAAAAAGACCCTTGTATTACCTGTTCTTATCCGGAATCATCAATGTCATATTGAATTTGTTCTTTGTAATCGTATTGAAAATGGATGTGGCGGGAGTTGCCCTTGCCACAATTATTTCCCAGTGTATCGCAGCCCTCTGCGTAATACGCTGCCTTGCAAACGAAAAAGAACCCATGAGGCTTGATTTGCGTAAGCTGGAAATAAATCCGAGCCATTTCGGGCATATCCTTAAAATCGGGTTGCCGGCCGGATTCCAAGGAATTCTTTTTTCATTCTCAAACGTAATAATCCAATCCTCCGTGAATTCTTTCGGGGCTGTGATTGTCGCCGGGAATTCAGCCGGAATGAACATCGAAGGCTTTGTATATGTGGCGATGAATGCCTTTTACCAGACAGCCATTTCCTTTTGCAGCCAGAATTACGGCTCAGGTAACTTGAAACGCATAAGGAAAATAACGGTTACCGCCCAAGCCTGCGTTATCGCTGTGGGCCTAGGATTAAGCAACCTGGTTCTCCTATTCAGCAGACAGCTCCTGTCTTTTTACACTTCCAGCCAGGCTGTAATCAATGCTGGAATCACCCGCCTGTCCTATGTGGTACGATGGTACGCTCTCTGCGGCATGATGGAAGTAATGGTCGGAGCCCTGCGTGGAATAGGATATTCAATCCTTCCAATGATTGTTTCTTTGATAGGTGCCTGCGGGTTGAGGTTACTGTGGGTGGTAACTGTATTTCAAATCCCCCGATTCAATAAAATCGAAACCATATATTTATCTTATCCATTGTCCTGGGCAATTACATTCTGCGCCCATGTTATATGCTTTATCATAGTTGAAAAATCAGTCAGAAAAAAATTCGCCATGAAAAATGAGCAGAATTTACTGACTGAAAAGCGGTAAGGTCAGGTTGCGGGCAAGTTAATTGCGGATTATGAGTGTTAATTGAATTTTTTAATCAGGAAATCTTTTTGCCGCCAGTTTTTATTAACCTTCACCTGAAGATCCAGGATTATATAGTAAGGAAAAATTTTCTTAAAATCCGCCATACTTTCTTCTTTGATTTTCCTTATCATGGAAGCGTCCCGGCCTATTAAAACCGCCTTCTGGGATTCCCGCTCAGTGACAAGGAAGGCTCTGACAAAAAGCTCTTTCCCGTTTCTTCTCATTTCCATGTCCGAAATTTCCACATAAACGGAATGGGGTATTTCATCCCTGGTATTAAGCATAACCTTTTCCCGGATTATCTCTGAAATACGGAAATCAACTTCCTGGTCCGTATAAAAGTCCGCGGGATAAAGTGGCGGCCCTTCAGGTGCCATTGATACCAACGCCTCCAAAAGAGCCTGGATGTTTTCACCGGTTTTTGCAGACACCTCGAATATACGGTAGGCGGGTACATCAGGCAGAACCTTGGAAACATAAAGCTTGATCATTCCAGGGGAAGATTTTTGCAGGTCGGTTTTATTTACCGCCACAATCACACGGGAAGAGAATCCCTTCACAATTTCAATAACCGCCTCTTCTTCCTGACCAGGTTCCCTGGTGGAATCCATAACATAGAGAATGCAGTCCGATTCAAGAAGGCAATCCCGGGAAATAGACTGGAATTTAAGATTCAATTTCTTTTCCGAATTATGATAGCCAGGTGTATCTATAAAAATGAGCTGATTCCCTGCATAATTGGCAATTCCACGGATTGAATTTCTGGTTGTTTGGGGAGCCGGGGAAACAATCGAAACCTTCGCCCCGCATATTTTGTTAATCAGGGTGGATTTCCCGGCGGACGGACGGCCTATAACCGCCACAGTACCGCATTTTACGCTATCAGCCGGCATTAACTTCCGCCGGATTGGATTTCTTCATAATATCTTCCAGAAGTGAAAGGGCACCGGTAGGACATCCCTTTACACATTCCCCGCAGGAATCACAAAGAGAGTAATCCACCACAGGAAGCCCGCTGTCCATGGAAATGGCATGAACCGGGCACTGGCGGCTGCATTTTCCGCATTTTATACATGCAGCCTTGCAATCTTTAAGAAGCCTGGGTTTATTCTGGTTGTGGCAGGAACAAAGAAGCACAGACCCTTTTGCAGAGGTTGAAAAAAGGGAAAGTATTTTTTGGGGACACACAGAAACACATACACCGCAACCGGTACATTTTTCAAAATCGATTTCGGGCAGTCCGTCAACAGAAAGTTTCACCGCACCGAAAGGACAGGCTGCCACGCAGTCTCCAAAACCTATACAACCGTAATCACAAAGCTTTGTCCCGTTAACAGAAAGTTTTGCACCGCGACAGGTTTTGACGCCAATATAAACCGCCTTGTCCATGGTTTTTTCCCGGGAGCCACGGCAAAGTAAAAGCGAAACTTTCCGTTCAGCGGAGGCAGTCACCCCCATTATTTTTCCGATAGCTTCCGCAACCCCGGGACCACCGGCTGTACAGGCTGTCACCGGCGCATCACCGGCGGCAATGGCGGCGGCAAGGCCGTCACATCCGGGGAACCCGCATCCGCCACAATTGGCGCCTGGAAGGGCTGCCCTTATATCCGACACTGTCTGGTCAACTTCAACATGAAAAACCTTCTTAAAAACACCGAGCAAAAGCCCCAGAAAAAAGGCGAGAACAATGGAAACAACCAGAGTGGAAATAATAATATGCATTTTTCCCCCTATTTAATAAGCCCGGCAAATCCGCCGAAAGACATTGACAAAAGAGCAGCCGCAATAAACAGAATCGGCGTACCTTTGAGGAATTTCGGAACAGGGGCAACGGCTATCCTTTCCCTTATTCCCGCTAACAGCAGCAGGGCTACAAGGAATCCGGATGCAGTTCCCACCGCATAAACAAGGGACTCCACAAAAGTGTACCCTTTGGTAATCACATCAAACGTAACAGCCAGAATGGCGCAATTCGTGGTGATTAAAGCAAGGTAAACGCCCATAGCGCCGTAAAGGGCAGGGGCGGATTTTTTCAAATAAAATTCCACCAACTGGACTAAACTGGCTATAACCAAAATAAAAGTCAGAATCTGGAGAAATTCAAGATGAAGGGGTATCAGGACAAAAACATACAGGGGATATGTGACAGCAGTAGCCAGAACCGTCACAAACAAAACAGCTATACCCATTCCCGTTGATTTTTTCACATCGGTGGACATTCCTATAAAGGGGCAAAGAGCTAAAAAACGCATGAGAACAGCGTTTTCAATGAGCATTGCAGAAAGAAAAATTTTAAGCAGATCGTTCATTCAGCCCCCTCCTCTTTTTCCGTTGCCGGTACAGAAGTATTTTCTATCGCCGGCTTTTTTTTCTTTTCCCCTAACTTCTTTATTGTGAAGTTCAAGGCAATAAAAAGTCCGAACACAAAAAAGCCGCCTGGAGACTGGGCAAAAAAACCTATGCTTAAATCCTCTGGCAAAATTCTGAATCCAAGAAGGGAACCGGCACCCAGAAGTTCCCGTACAGCGGAAATACCTGTAAGAACCCAGGTATAACCCAGCCCCATTCCAAGGGCATCAAAAACAGCTTCATCCACAGACCGTTTTGAGGCAAATGCTTCCACCCGCCCCATGATAATACAGTTTACCACAATCAGAGGAATAAAAACCCCCATGGATTTAGACAAGGCGGGTGTATAAGCCTTCATACACAAATCAGCTATGGTGGTAAAAGACGCAATAACAATAATGAAAACCGGTATGCGTATTGAATCAGGAATAAGTTTTCTGAACAAACTGATGATAACCTCACTCATAAGCAAAACAAAAGTCATTGCAATACCCATGCCTATTCCATTGGCAACACTTGTTGTCACCGCCAGAGAAGAACAAAGCCCTATCATCAATACGAGAAGGGGATTTTCCTTGACGAGACCGTTTTTAAATAATGCGCCGTAATTTTTCATAATGCGCCTCCGTCAAAATAAGAAGCGGCGGCCTTTGCTGAAGTACGTAGAATATCCGCAGCTCCCCGGGAACTTATTGTGGCCCCGCTTATGGCCTGGATATCCTTTCCAACTTCGAAATTATCAGAAAGGCTTTTTCCTGCGAATTGATCCGAAAAGGGACTTTCACCTATTTTCGTACCCAATCCGGCTGTATCGGTGGTGGAAGAAACCTTGAACCGGATCATCTTCCCGTCAGGCGAAAAGGCTGAAAGCAGGGTGGACGTTTTGTAAGTGGCTCCGGTGGCTTGTATAAGAAGCCCCAGGAACCGGCCATCCCTGTCCGCCCTGAAAACCCGGTCGAAAACGATTTTACTGTTGGAGGAAGAAACCCGGTCAGATACATCGGTAAAAGAATCAGCTTCCGGGAAAAACTCGGCGAAAGCCGCAAAGACTTCTTTTTCAGCGGCCTGGGCGATAGCGGGTGCCGTGACATTGTAAACAAAGGCCAGTCCTATACAAGCGGCGCAGGCGTAGGCACTTAAAACGAGCGCAAGTTTAAAAGCATTACCCATCACTTCCCTCCCCTGTCGGTTTCCTTGTTTTTAACAGGAGGAACCCAGCCGTATTTTTTCACGATAATTTTATTGAGGAAGGGAACAACAGCATTCATAATAAGAATACTGAACATTACTCCTTCCGGATACCCGCCGAAAACCCTTATCAGCGAGGCGATTATACCGCATCCCGCCCCAAAAACAATCCGGCCGCCCGGGGTTTGGGGGGTTGTGGCGTAGTCTGTAACCATAAATACTGACCCAAACAAAAGACCGCCGGAAAGCAAGGTTAAAACAGGATCCACACCGGCTATCCAGGTTACTGCCACAGCCGCCACCAGCATAGACAAAGGAGCGCGCCAGTCTATCACCTTAAAAGCAATAAGAACAATTCCCATTATAATTATTACAGGAATGGCGGATTCACCGATACACCCTGCCCTCTTCCCGATGAAATACGTAAAATATAAATCCGAGACGGAATTGAAACCGTTTTTTGCCGCTATTTCCGCGGTGGAAAGAATCCCGGATTCCCCGGCAGGTTTCAAAAACGACAGCATGGTAGCCTGGGAAACAGCGTCAACGGCTCCATCCCGGGCAGAGGAAAACGGGGCTGTCCAGGTTGTCATGGCAGAAGAAAAACTGACAAGCAGAAAAGCCCTTCCGGAAAGAGCCGGATTGAACACATTGGCTCCCAATCCTCCGAAAAACTCTTTTGCCACAACCACGGCAAAAAAAGCGCCCAAAGCGGTCATCCAAACAGGAATTGAGGGAGGCAGTGTCATTGCCAAAAGAAGTCCGGTAATCACCGCAGAAAAATCCCCTGCGCGAACCTTCTGTCCGGTTAACAGACGGAACAGGGATTCAAAACAAACACAGGAAACCACGGAAACAAAAATAGTTACCAGAGCCTGAAAACCGAAAAGGAAAATCCCATAGGCGGCAACCGGCAGCAGGGAAAAAACAACAGAAAGCATTATTTTCTGTGTGGTTCTGGCCGCCGAATAATGGGGCCCCGGCGAAATATATATTTCGTTTCTGTCTGACTCAGCCATTAAATACTCCTGTTCCCTTCCATAAAAGAATAAAAAATCATATACATAAACTACAAAACTATCCCTTCGCTTCCACCGCTGTTTCCTTAGACCCAGAAAGAGAGCGGCGTTGCTCCTTCTCTTTCTGACGCATCATTTCCTCCCGGACAAGTTGTTTGCCGATTCGGAAACGCTGGACGAGCTTGACAGAAGCGGGGCAAACATAGGCGCAGGTCCCACATTCAACACAATCCATCAGACCGTAACGTTTTGCGGCCTCCAGATTATCAGCTTTAAGAGCACGGACAATTAAAACCGGATTCAACCGACAGGCACACACGGACATACAAAGGGCGCAACCTATACAAGGACCTTCTTCCGTTAAAGAAGTTTCCCCCGGTGTAAGGAAAAGGACTCCGGAAGTGTTTTTCATCACAGGGAAAGAAGCGCTTTTCATGGACACACCCATCATGGGGCCGCCGGCAATGATTTTCGCCACACCTGGCTTTAAGTCCGTATATTCCGGAATCAAATCCCCTACCAAAGTTCCGATAGGAACACATACATTTTTCGGTGAAAGACAGGCTCCGCCGGAAATAGTCAGGGAACGCTCAACAACAGGTTTCCCTTCCCGGAAAGCTTCCGAAATTGATTTCAGGGTTCCCACATTCAATACAACACATCCCGCTGAAGCGGGAATTCCGCCGGAAGGGACTTCCCTCCCTGTGACAGCGGAAATCAGCATTTTTTCCCCTCCCTGGGGATACTTAGTTTTACACAAAACCACGGAAATCGGATAAGCGCCCGGTCCAACAGGATTGGAACGCTGTACAGAAACAGCCTTTTCCAGATAAGGCAATACAAAACGCTTATTATCCTCCACCGCAATACAGCCTGATGAAGCCCCGGTTATATGCATGACAATGGAAAGACCATCTGTAATTTTAGAGGCATTTTCCACCATCGCCCGGGCATCCACAGTAAGGTAAGGTTCGCATTCAGCACCGTTTCCAATAACCGTATCTATTTTCATGCCCTTTGGCGGATTAAGTTTAACATGGGCAGGAAAAGCAGCGCCTCCCATACCCACTATACCCGCATCCCGTATTCTGCCCAAAGCTTCTTCTTTTGTACAGGTAAAGGGATCCAAAGGAGGCAAATAGGAAGTTTCGGAATTATCCTCCGAAGCTTCTATGACAATGCACGGTGCCTCTGTGTTACCTGTAACCAATCTGTTTTCTATCTTTTTTACTATACCGGAGACAGAGGCGTGGACAGGAACAGACATGGGAGCCTGGGAATCAGCAATAAGCTGTCCTTTAACCACGGCATCTCCGGGTTTAACAACAGGGGAATTGGGGGCACCGCCCTGGGTAACAGGAATACTGACTGTTTTTGTGGACGGGAAAGCTTGAATGACAGCCAGCGTTTCAGTGGCTTCTTTCCTTTCAGGAGGATGGATACCGCCTTTGAATGTCTTTAGTTTCATATTATTCTGATACTAAGTGAAGGGATTGCACAAGTCAAGGGATTTTTTTAACTTAAAGGGTGAAAATGTGCAATATAAGTTATTTTTTACACATAATGTATCATTTGGAACACCACACGGAGGTTCAAAAGTGAAGATGAAATCTTTTTTCCTGGCATTGGTTTTATTGCAACTTTTAATATTTGTTCCATCTGTATTCGGATATAACCCGCCATTGGGCAATGAATCCGTGCTTTCCTTTGTTTCTCCGCTTACACTCGGGGGGACAGCCAATCCTGCAGGGGGACCTTCCGGCTCCGCCCTTCCCGGAGAGCTAACCGTAAACCCGGCCTTGTCGGGAGGGGAACAGAGGGTTATCCTGGATGTTTCCTATGCGGGACTATACGGTGCGGAAGAGGATAATGGATACGGAAATATCATAAATCTGGGAACGGTGATTCCCACCTCTTTCGCTGTTTTCGGAGGAAGCCTTAATTTCATCCAGTCACCCTTTGATTCTTACCTGCCCCTGGGCACTTCCCTTTCGGTGAATTTTTCCGTATCAAAGGACTTAACGGAACGTTTTTATGCCGGGATAGGAATTTCAGGTACCTTTGGTTCCGGTGACACCGGCATAGCCGCCAATATCGGAGTCCTTTACAACTTTGGGGATGTTCTTTTCGCCAAAGATTTGCGCGTCGGGGTTGCCGTAACAGGATTGGGCACGGAATTCAAGCCAAAGGATGCAACCGGCATACGGACTCCGGAAAAAGATATAACGGGTTATCCTACGGCTTTCACCCTAAGGAACGGTTTTTCATTCCTGTTCCTCAGAACCAACAACGTAAACGCAGGTCTTTCCGCCGGAATTTCCCTGCCCAGGTTCCACAACGCAGTTTTTGACTTCGGGGCTGAAATCGAAATAAACAAAATATTTTTCGCAAAAACCGGATGGACCTTGAATTTACTGGAGCTTGAAAAAGAACACGCAAGTCTACTTCCCACGGTGGCTTTGGGTGTCAGACTAAAAATCGGAAGTGGAGCCGCAGCCAAGCTTACGGACAGAAAGGACTGGATGCAGAGTGAACTTACCCCTTCAGTGGCTTACAAACAATTTGACGGGGGAATCCACGCTGTTTCCGCGGGAGCCACTTTGAAACTGGGACAAAAGGACGAAAAAGGACCTGAAATCAAAATAGAGTTTCCGGAAGAAGATTAACCGGAGAGATTAACCGGATCCATACTTTTAAGGAGAAAAACATGCCTTCAAAGCTTATACGCACCGTTTTTTTATTATTTCCGGCTTTTATCCTGACAGCCGCGGTTTACGCCCAAAACAGCCGGGGAATATACATATCGCCAAACAATGACGGGGTAAAGGATGCACTGGAATTTTCCCTGGAAATCAAAGATGAAAGATACGTGCAAGCCTGGACTTTCATTGTGGAAAATGAAAAGGGTGAAATTGTCCGCACCATTTCAAACAAGGAATCCCGGCCGGAAATGGAAACCTCCTCAGGCATAAAGGGTGTTATGTCCAGCATATGGAAGATGATAACCAGAGTGAAACGCGGTGTGGATGTCCCGGAAAAAATCCGCTGGGACGGTTTAATGGATAACGGAGCCACAGCCCCGGACGGAAAATATTTCTTCTACGTGACGGCGGAAGATGACAACAAAAACACCCAAACCACAGGGAAAATGTCTTTCTATATAGACAATACTCCGCCTGAAATTTCTGCTCTTCCGCCGGAAGAAAAAGACGGCATGATATTCAGTCCGGACGGAGATAACAGGAAGGATACATTCATAATAACCCAAACAGGCTCAAAAGAAGACTTATGGGAAATCAGCATAACAAATACCGCGGGTCTTGTTGTGCGCAGTGAAAAAATAAACTCATCGGAACCAGGAAATTTTGTTTGGGACGGAAAAGATAACGCCGGGAAAATTGTGAATGACGGTGTATATTCATATAAAATAAGTTCCACAGACCGGGCAGGAAACAAAAATTCCGCTGAAATAAACAACATTATCGTGAACACATTGAGACCTGCTGTCAGAATCAGCATAGATACCCAAGCCTTTTCCCCTAACGGGGACGGGATAAAAGACACCCTTACCTTAACCCCGTCAATACCAGTAACCGAGGGGCTGCAATATTGGGATGTTTCAATAGTTAACAGCGCCGGCGAAAAAGTGCGCACCTACCGGACAACTTACGGAGAAGAAGGACTCACCGGTCCAGTGGAAAAAATTGCCTTTGAGGGCAAATCGGAAAACGGAAGGACCCTTCCGGAAGGAAAATACCAGGCCTTTATGACAGCCGGTTACAGAAACGGACATGAAGCGGAAGCCCGGTCCCCTGTATTCACTTTGGATGTAACAGCTCCGAAAGCTTCGGTGAGTGCTTCAACAGCCATATTCTCACCGGTAGGCGACGGAGAACTGGACACAGTGACATTCACCCAGAAAGCGACAGAAGAAGTTTCCTGGACAGCGGAAATATTCCCGGCGAAGGATGGAAGCGGAGCACCGGGAACGGAACCGGTCCGCACAATCCACTTCGGGCCGAAACCGCCGGAAGCCTATGTGTGGGACGGACGGACGGACAACGGGCGGATTGCCCCCGACGGACGGTACATATATACGCTTTCCACAACGGATATGGCGGGAAATAAAGGTTCCTCCAATCCGGCGGAAGTAAATTTGAATACGGAAAAAGCTGATGTGATACTGCAAAGCAATTACACCGCCTTTTCTCCCAACGGGGACGGAACCAGGGACGAGATAACCTTTACCCCGGTTTTGAAGGCTGAAACGCCCGTTGAAACCTACAGGCTGGAAATCAAAAACTCCGCCGGTGTGACAGTTAAAACCATGAGTGGCGGCAGCTCTGTCCCCGCCTCATTCAAATGGGACGGTAAACAGGACGGCGAAGAAAAAAATCTTTGCCCGGACGGTTTGTACAAGGCTGTATTTTACGTGACTTTGATAAACAAGAGAACCTCAAGCTCGGCTTCACCGGATTTCACGATAGACACAGTATACCCTGAAACATCCGTTTCCAGTCCTTGGTTGTTGTTCTCTCCCAACGAGCAGAGCTCCAGGAAAACAATTCCTTTGACACAGATTTCTTCCGGAGAAAACCAGTGGACAGGAAAAATCACTGACGCTTCAAACAATGTGGTCAGGAACCTGGTGTGGCGCGGAAAAACCGAGGATTTCGAATGGGATGCCTGTGACGATTTCGGTAACCGTGTTAAAGACGGCGTTTATTCATACACGGTTTCTTCAACGGATGAAGCTGGGAACAAGACCGAAAAGACAATCAAGGGCATAACGGTGGACAGCCGCATCCCGAAAGCATACATAACCGCCGCCCTCCCCGCCTTCTCACCGAACGGGGACACGGTGATGGATGTGCAAACCTTTGCCATCGAAACAAACATAACCGACAATATCTCAGCCTGGGAAATAAATATTGTCCCGGAGGACAGCGAGTCGGAGGATATAGTAAAACACTGGTCATCGGCGGGAAACAATGAACTCCCTTCAAAACTGGAATGGGACGGAAAAGACGACTCAGGGAATGTGGTGCAGGGAAAACACAGGGCCGTTATGTCGCTGGTTTACGAAAAAGGTGAAAGCACCGCGGCTATAACCCCCCCGTTCCTTATCAACACAACACCGCCGGAGCTGGAGGTTGATCTCGCGCCCAGGTTTTTCAGTCCGGATAACGACGGCATTGACGATGATTTGTTTATAAATTTGTCCGCAAAATCCCTGTCACCCTTCGAGGAATGGTCTTTTGAAATAAAAGAGCCGGAAGGAACCTCAGGGAAAACATTCTGGAAAGCCGGAGGCAACGGAACAATCACTGAGCAGATAATCTGGGACGGAAGGTCTTCCACCGGCGAATTGGTGCAGGCAGCCACCGACTATCCCTACACCTTTACGGTCAGGGACAATGTGGGCATGACATCCGTTGTACGTGGATACATTCCGGTGGATGTGCTTGTTATCCGTGACGGGAACAACCTGAAAATGGCGGTGCCGTCCATAATTTTTGCAAAGAATGTGGCAACCTTTGACGGACTCGATGAAAACGTTATTGAAAAGAATAACCAGATTCTAAGCCGGGTGGCGGAAATACTGAATAAATTCAAAACCTACAATGTTGTAATCGAAGGCCACGCAAACAATGTGACCGGAACCGAAAGGGAAGACAGGGAAGAACTTATACCTCTTTCCCAGGCCCGGGCCGACGCAATCAAGGTGATTCTTTCGGAAAACGGTGTGAATAAAGCAAGGCTTTCAACCTCCGGAATGGGAGGAACAAAGCCGGTAGTTTCCCGGGAAGACAGGGACAACTGGTGGAAAAACAGGCGGGTTGAATTTGTCCTTATAAAATAACCACCCGGGGAACCGGCGGAAAACCTCATCCGCGGCACCTCCAGGAGCCGCGGATGTTGTAACTTGGTAACGTTTATATTATACTCTGGCCATGAAAACTTCATGCAGCCTTTCCAGTGTAATATCAGACACCATCCCCGGATTATTCCTTTGCCTTGCTGTAGCCGTTCCATCTTATTTTCTCGGGAACCTATTTCCGATAGCGGGCGGTCCGGTTTTTGCAATCCTCATAGGCATGGTTATCACCATTTTTATAAAAAAGAAGGATGTCTTAAAAACCGGGTTCACCTTTTGTTCAAAAAAAATACTCCAATATGCGGTTATTCTTTTGGGCTTCGGAATGAATATCGGGACTATTCTGGAGAAAGGGGCAGAATCCCTTCCTGTGATTTTATCCACAATAACAGCGGCCCTTGTTTCAGCTTTTATTGTGGCGAAACTTATGAGAATCCCGCAGAAAATTTCAATCCTTATTGGAGTGGGTTCTTCCATATGCGGAGGATCGGCTATTGCCGCCGCAGCTCCTGTTATAGGGGCCGATGATGATGAAATCGCCAGATCAATTTCAGTCATATTTTTATTCAATGTAATTGCGGCGTTGATTTTCCCTTCTTTGGGAGCCGCACTGGGACTTACAAATGAAGGTTTCGCCCTTTTCGCCGGAACCGCTGTAAACGACACATCCTCTGTCACTGCGGCGGCTTCAGCCTGGGATGGAATCCACGGCAGCGACACCCTGAGCGGAGCCACGGTAGTAAAATTAACCAGAACACTGGCGATAATCCCCATCACCCTTGTGCTTGCTGTGTGGCGTATGCACAGCGAAACAAAAAAAACGGAAAAAGTTGAGGGGCAAACGGAAAGCGAAAGTACCGGCGGAAAATTCAGCATGGCTAAAATTTTCCCTTGGTTCATCCTATGGTTTGTGGCGGCGTCCATCATTACAACAGTTTTTAACCTTCAAAGTGAGATAACTTCGCCGCTAAAGTGGCTGAGCAAGTTTTTCATAATTACAGCCATGTCCGCCATCGGTCTTAACACAAACATTGTTGAATTGGTAAAAAAAGGCGGTAAACCCATACTGCTGGGCTTTATTTGCTGGCTCTGTGTTTCCGGAGTCAGCCTTTTAATTCAAAATATTTTGAAACTTTGGTGAAAGGGGAACATTGGCATGGAAAACAGCGGTAAAACACAAAACGATTTTTTTGACGCACAACCGGGGGAAAAGCCTTCCGTTGATATACGAAGGCTGGCCAAGGGGGATAAAATAGATACCACGGTGGCAGGAATTTCCGGCGGAATAATTTTTCTTGATTTAAATGCTAAAACAGAAGGAGTGCTTGACGCATCTGAATTCACAGATGAGAACGGATTAATAAAGATCCAGGAAGGGGACACTGTTTCAGTTTATTTCATGGGAGAAAGCCCAGACGGTCCGAAATTCACTTCCAAATTCAACACGGAAAATTCCGGAGTTGAAGTCCTGGAGCAGGCTTATAAAAACGCAATTCCGGTGGAAGGAACCGTGGAAAAAGAAATAAAAGGCGGTTTTGAAATCAAACTGGGGAAAAACCGGGCTTTTTGTCCCTGGTCACAAATGGGAGGCAGAAAAGACTCAAAAGAAATGGAATCTGTCCCTGCCGGAAAAAAGATGACGTTTTTAATACAGGAATTCAAGGATAACGGTCGTAACATAGTTGTTTCCAACCGCGCTTTTCTGGAGCAGGAAAACAAAAAAATCATAAAAGAAATACAAAAGGCTGTGAAACCAGGTTCTGAAGTGGAAGGAACCGTTGTTTCCATTCATCCTTTCGGAGCCTTTGTGGATATAGGCGGGATACAGGCTCTTATCCCTGTGTCCGAAATATGCCGCCGAAAAATTTCCGGTATTGAGGAAATGCGGGAAATACTGCCGGAAGGAACAAACGTCAGGGCTATGGTTATCAGAACCGACTGGGAACGGGAAAAAGTTTCCCTCAGTCTTAAAGCCCTGGAAAGGGATCCCTGGCAAGGCGTGGCGGGAAGATATTCTCCGGGAGACAAAATTTCCGGACCGGTTTCAAAAACGGCGGACTTCGGTGTGTTTGTCACACTGGAAGAAGGGGTTGAAGGACTTGTCCACATAACAGAGCTTGAAAAAGCGGGGCTTGTACCGGACAGTAAAACCAATATCAGGAAGGTATTCAGAACCGGGGAAAAATTCAACGCTGAAATCCTGTCCGTGGACGAAAAAGGCAGAAGAATTTCCCTTACGCCGGCGGAGAGTAAAGAGCAGACAGAAGCGACCCAAAAGTATTTTGACAGTTCCCACGGAGAAGAAACTTACAATCCATTTGCGGAATTATTGAAGAAGAAAAAGTAGGATATCACACCAGGAGGAAAGCAGTGAAAAAAATCGAATGGAATGACGATTATCTGATTCAAATCCCGGAGATAGACATCCAGCATAAAAAGCTGCTGGCGGTTTCGAAGGAATTTTATGATATTCTGACCGGAACCCAGGAAAACTATAAAACAAATATGTCCAAAATTCTTGTCAGTCTGACAGATTATACAAAATATCATTTTTCGAACGAAGAGGATTTCCTGAAAAAATACAACTATCCGGGAATATCAGCGCACAAAGCGGCCCATGATAATTTCATAATGGAATTGAATGCCCAGGTGCGGAGGCTTTCAAACAGTTCTATTGAAGAAGGAAAAAGATTTTATGAATATATTGTTTCCTGGATTTTAACCCACATAGCTAAAGCAGATAAAATATGGGCTAATTTCATCCGTCCGAAACTGGAAAAATAATTCAGCGTAAAAACAGCTTTTACAAAAAAACTCCTTCAACTATTGACAGGAGTTTTTTTTTGGATTATTTTATCAGTAATGATTCTTAATAAGCAGGAACAAACAAAATCACGCCTCACTAAACAGAGGGCGGCAATGTTGGCCCTTCTCCGGTCCACAAAAGAACACCCTTCCGCCGTCTGGTTGTATGACAAAATGAAGGAGACCTTTCCCTCCATCAGCCTGGGAACAGTGTACAGGAATCTGACGGTATTGGCCCGGCAGGGTGAAATAAGTATCCTGCACAGCGGAAACGGATTTGACCGTTTTGACGGCGATACATCAAACCATAGCCACATTACCTGTACCATTTGCGGAAATGTAAAGGATGTATCCATCCCCTTTCCGGAGGAAGACACGTCAGAAAAATCCGCTGAAAAGGAAAGTGGATACAGGATACTTTCCCACAGGTTGAATTTTTACGGAATATGCCCCGAATGCCTGCGGAACCAGGAAACCGCGGCAGAAAAGGGAGCACATAGGGAGCCAAAAGAACCGGAAAATCCGTGATTCCGGCGCCCGGCGTATGCGGAGCATACGTATTTCATTCAAAACAAGGAGTATACTATGAAATCATTGAAAGGAACCCAGACAGAAAAAAACATTATGGCTGCGTTCATTGGTGAATCCCAGGCACGCAACAAATACACATTCTGGGCAAGCAAGGCTAAAGAGGAAGGTTACGTGCAAATCCAGCTGGCTTTTCTTGAAACAGCAGATCAGGAAAAAGAACACGCAAAGAGACTTTTCAAATTCCTTGAAGGCGGAGAAGTTTCCCAGGAAATCAGTGCCGGTGCCGGAATCATCGGCGACACAAAGGAAAATCTCCGTCAGGCTGCCGCAGGGGAAAACCATGAATGGGAACATATGTATCCCGATTTCGCAAAAGTAGCCCGGGAAGAAGGATTTGACGCCATAGCCACCGTCATGGAAAACATCGCCATCGCTGAAAAACAGCACGCAAAACGCTATGAAGCTTTCCTCCGCCACCTTGAAAACGGTGACATGTGGGTTCAGGATACGCCCACCACATGGAGATGTTTGAATTGCGGTTTCATCTATGTGGGCAAAGAAGCGCCAACGTCCTGCCCGGCTTGCGCCCATCCCCAGGCTTATTTTGAACGCCTGGCTGAAAACTGGTAAAAACACCTGTAAGGCAACGGAAAGCTGTTCCAGGGGATGAACTCCGGAACAGCTTTTTTTATTTAAAAGTTTTCCAGCCGGACACTTTTTTATAGCACCTTTTGGAAATAAAGGTTATACTTCATACATTATGATATTCAATCCTGAGCAAGAATGCATGAATGAAGAAATGCGGGAAGCAATCCAGCTTGCCCGCCTTAGAAATTTGGTGGAACGGGTTTATGCCGCCGTTCCTTTTTACAAAAAAAGATTTGATGAAAAAGGAGTATCTGTCTCGGACATAACATCCCTCAAAGACATTGAAAAACTTCCTTTTACCACAAAGGACGATTTAAGGGACACTTACCCTTACGGTCTCCTGGCTGTTCCCCATGAAGAAATAAAGGAAATACATATGTCCAGCGGAACGACAGGAATTCCCGTTGTGGACGCTTACACCCAGAAAGATCTGGATGACTGGGCAGAGGGGATGGCGAGAACCCTGAATGCCGCCGGAGCAGACAGAAATGCGGTTGTGCAAAACGCATACGGATACGGGCTTTTTACCGGCGGTGCCGGGGTTCATTTCGGTGCCGGTAAAATCGGAGCAACAATCATCCCCATATCCTCCGGTAACACCCAAAAACAGCTTATGCTCATGAGGGATTTCAAAACCACTCTTTTTACTTGCACGCCATCCTATGCCATGTATATGGCGGAACAAGCCAATGAAATGGGGATAGATCCAAAATCCCTGGGGGTCTCTGCAGGATGCTTCGGTGCGGAACCCTGGTCCGAGAATATGCGCCGGGAAATAGAAAAAAGCTGGGGCATAAAAGCTTACGACATATACGGATTGACTGAAATAACAGGACCTGGCGTCGCCTTTGAATGTGAATACCAGAACGGGATGCACGTGAATGAAGATATGTGGTATCCGGAAATAATAAATCCCGAAACCCTTAAACCGGTTCCTGACGGGGAAAAAGGGGAACTCGTGATAACAACGATAACAAAAGAAGGTACTCCCCTAATAAGATACAGGACAAGGGACATCACCTATATTTTCAAGGAAAAATGCAAATGCGGCAGAACGACCCGCAGAATACACAGGCTATTCGGCAGAACCGATGACCTTTTGATTATCCGCGGTGTCAACGTATTCCCCTCTCAAATCGAAAACGCCCTTATCGGAATACAGGGGGTTGAACCCAATTACCTCATCATTGTTGACAGAAATGCGGAAACCCATTTGGACGAAGCAGAATTGCAGGTTGAAGTCAGCGAAAACACTTTCTCCGATGAAACAAAAAATCTGGAAACCCTGCGTAACGTCATTAGCGCCACACTGAAAAGCAAGCTGGGAATCACCATGAAGATAAAGCTGGTGGAACCGAAAACCATAGAACGCTCCACCGGGAAAGCCAAACGGGTTATTGACAACCGGAAAATATAACAAAAGGGGGAATATATGAAAATCCAGCAGATATCGATTTTTCTTGAAAACGCGGCCGGAAGGATGGCGGAAGTAACACGGGTATTAAAAGACGGAGGAATAAACCTGCGGGCAATAATGATTGCGGATACAGCTGACTTCGGAATACTCAGGATAATAACCGACAATCCCGAAAAGACTATGCAAATTCTACACGATGCGAACTTCACGATTAAAACCACTGCGGTTTTGGCGGTAACTGTCCGGGACAAGGTTGGAAGTCTCGCGGATGTTTTAACCCTTTTTGAAAAAAACGGCATCAACATTGAATATCTTTATGCTGCCCTCAATATAAAAGGGGAAACAGCTGTTATAATATTCAAAGTGGAAGATGTTGAAAAAGGTTTGAAGGTTGTGGAGGAAAACAACCTCAGCTCAGAGCCGGGATTCTAAATTAACCTATGACAAGAAAAAAGGGGAACCAGTTTCAGGTTCCCCTTTTTCAATTTTTCCAGGGCATGAAAAAACTCTTTAAGCTGCGGTGCCCAACGTTTTCTGATTCATCAGCAAGTATTTCCCGCCATGGTATTTTAACCCGGACAGGATTACCGCCTGATTCCTTTTCCTTTTCTTCAAGCCAGTCATATTTGAACATACGGAGCCTCAGGGCTCCCTGATGCGCAATTAAAATGGAACTCCATCCTGGAACAATGAATCCAAGAAAAAAGGAAACAGCGGTAAGAAACAGGGAATAAAAAAAGAGAAAAACTGAAAAACCAGGATTATCAAAAAAAAGAATGAAGGATTTTTTTACGCAGGTTTTAAAATCCTTGTTAAGCCTGTAATAAACCGGCAGGAACCACTGGAAAGACACAAAAACCACAAAGCCGCTCCAAAAAAGGATCCCGCCCAAAACATATCCGTAAAGGGTTTTAAAACTGAAATAAAAGGGAATGGAAATAAATAAAACCAATCCGATTACCACAATCAAAAAGGAAAATAAAAGCCCTGTTTTCCACGATTCCCGTAAGGCTTCAATAAAATCCCGGAAACCTACACTTCTATAGTCGGCGACCTGACCGAAAACGCAGGACATAGCGGTCAAAATTATGCCGTCCAAAATCAAAAAAAACACAATAACACATATTTTCAGTATAGTATCAGGAACAAATGAAGAAAGGAACATTCCCAATACTCCCAAAATTGTGACCGTGAAATTAAATACCAGGGAAAAAATCAAGTTATCCCAGGTTTCATAAAAAGCTTTCCTGAAAAATAATCCTATCATGGCTTTACGGTATAATATGAGAAAATTTCCTCCAACCTGGTTTTACCTATGGTTTTGAAGAAATTTGCCAGCCTCGGTCCCTGATCTTTCCCAATTAAAACCCTGTAAACCACGACAAAAAGATCTTTGGGAGTCACACCACATATTTCCGCCGCGGAATAAATCAAGGTGGATAATTCCTTTTCATCCACAGTGTCAACCTGTGGAACAACGGTTTCAAGAAGGCAGGATACAATCCTGGAATCCGAATCGGAAAGGCTCAGTTCATCCATGGAAGCGGTTTGCGCAGGTTTGCGCAAAGAAAACCGGAATTCCTCCGGAGCGCATTCGGAAATCCAGTACCAGGCGCATTCAGCCCTTGTCCGCAACCTTTCACGCTGGGAATCCTGCAACCCGGGAAGGGAGGCCATAACGCCGTCAATGTCCCCACCGTTTATCTGAAGGAGGTTACACAAATGCCGGAAAGGAATTTGGTAAGAAGGAACAGAAGGTAAATTCCCGGAATCAATCTGGGAAAGCTCCCAGATGCGGCGTTCCTTTTCGTACACGGATTCATTTTTCGCCTTTTCCAGGCCGAAGGCTATCCGCTCGGTTTTATCATAATCCTCATAAATTTTAATCACATCAAGATCAAAACTGATTACAAATTCAGTGTTCGGTCTTGTCCCCGCAAAAAGGTATCTGACCACTTCCGGCTGGTAAACCCGGAGCACGTCATTTAAATCAATAACCTTTCCTTTGGAAGACGACATCTTTCCCGGAGTTCCCTTAATGCCGATAAAATCATACCTGAAGGAAACGGGAGCCTGCCAATTGTATATTTCCTTGGCCACCAGTTTCGCGGTATCAAAGGATCCGCCCTGGGAATGGTGGTCTTTTCCGGCAGGCTCGAAAACAACCTGCTCCCTGCCCCAGCGCATGGGCCAATCCACACGCCAGCCCAGCTTGATTCCTTTTAAAGTCCGGATATCTGCAGACTCTTTATGACCGCAGGAACAGGAGTAAGAAACAGTCCATTCCCCATCCCAGGATTCTATTTCGGTTGTATCTTTGTTACAAACAGGACAGAAAATTGACACAGGCCAATATTCCTCTCCCGCGGGAATTTTATGCTGTTCATCCCGGAAATAATTCAGGCATTCCTTTATCTTTTCCCGGTTATCCAAGGCTGTTTTTATTCCTTCAGCATACATCCCGCTGCGGTACCGTTCCGCCTGGTATAAAAACTCGGGATGAATGCCGACAACGGGAAGCACGCTTTCCACATCCACCTCATGATGGCGTGCATAACTGGAATCCCGCCCGGTTGTGTCAGGAACCATTGTTATCGGAAACCGGAGGTATTTCTCCAGTGTATCCGGATCAGGCATGTTTGCAGGAACTTTCCGGAAAACATCATAATCATCCCAAGAATAAATAAAACGCACATTCACGCCCCGTTGACGGAGCGCCCTGACCACTAAATCAACGGAAATTATTTCCCTGAAATTCCCTATATGTACGGTACCTGAGGGGGTTATCCCGGAAGCACAGGTAAAAACCTCACGCCTGCCACCGTCTTCAAGGGTTCCCCTCTCCCGTATAATCCTTTCAGCGGTTTGATCCGCCCAATGTGATAAATTCTGCTCGCTCATACTCCGGTAAGTATAGCTGATTAAAGCAATTAACACAACACGGGCACTATTGCTTTAACATCCGATACAGTATATGTTTTTCCAATGATCACACGCATCACCCTAACCGTGAAACCGGGCACTGAAACAAACAAAAACTTTCTAACCCATGCGGCCGCCATGGAATTGAATATAAAGGTTACAGAAATAAATGCGGTGCGTATTCTGAAAAAATCCGTGGATGCCAGACGGAAAAACGTGAAAATCGCATTGAAGTGCGAAGTGTTTACAGGGATATCCATTCCTGATGAAACAGGGGCAGGTTTTAAGTTATCAGGATGGAAAGAAGCTGATCCTGCCAAACGGGTTGTGATAGTGGGTTCCGGTCCCGCAGGGCTTTTTGCGGCTCTTCGACTACTTGAAAGCGGAATTACCCCTATTGTTGTGGAACGGGGCGCCGATGCGGACAGCCGAAAAGAGGATATAGGTGAAATTGCAGGAACCCAGCATATAAATCCTGATTCGAATTATTGTTTCGGCGAGGGAGGTGCCGGAACTTTCTCCGACGGGAAACTTTACACCCGTTCAGACAAAAGGGGAAACATAGCCAAAACGGTGGAAATTTTTTGCTACCACGGCGGAAGCTCCGACCTCAGAACTGATTCCCATCCACACATAGGTACTGACAAACTACCTTCGATAATAAAGGCTATCCGGGAAACCATAATATCAAAGGGCGGTCAAATTAAATTCCTTACCAAATGCACTTCCCTTCTGGCAGACAAAAACGGGATATGCGGAATCAGGACACAAACAGGAGAAGAAATCCAAGCGGCGGCGGTTATCCTCGCCTGCGGACATTCAGCGTCGGACACATACAAACTTTTGAGAGAAGCGGCAACAAAAACAGGACGAAAGCCAGAGGAACTGATGTCCCCAAAAACCTTCGCCATGGGGGTACGTATTGAGCATCCGCGGGATTTGATTGATTCAATCCAGTACCACTGTAATAAACTGCAATTACCCGCGGCGGAATACAGGTTGTCGGCCCAGTGCGGAGGAAGGGGAGTTTATACCTTCTGTATGTGCCCCGGAGGAATTGTTGTTCCCGCTTCTTCCTGCGATGAGGAAATAGTAGTGAACGGCATGTCACCTTCAGGCCGGAACACAAAATGGTCAAATTCCGCAATTGTGGTGGAAATAAGGCCGGAGGACATAGGAGCGGGAACGGATCCTGAAAAGGCATTGGCTTTCCAACAAATGCTGGGCTTTGAAACAAAAAAACACGGATCAGGGCAACAGGCTCCGGCCCAGAGGCTGACGGACTTTCTGACAGAAAAACTTTCCCCGTCGCTTCCTGAGTCGTCATACACTCCTGGACTGGTATCATCAATTCTCGGAACATGGATGCCGGGACACATTACATCAAGGTTAAAAGAAGGCTTTGAAATTTTCGGAAAAAAAATGAATGGCTTTATTACTTCCGAAGCCCTGTTAATCGCAAGTGAAACAAGAACATCCTCTCCAATAAGGATATTGCGGGATTCTGAAACCCTTGAATCCCCGGCACTGCCTAATCTTTATCCTGCCGGGGAAGGTGCAGGTTACTCAGGGGGAATTGTTTCCTCCGCCATGGACGGAGAGAAATGCGCCGCAAAAATTGCCGGAAAATTCTTCACCCTTGAGTAAAGAGACACTTTGGTATAGTGTTATAATATAATCTTGGAGGAAATATGCATATTGTATGTCTTGATCTTGAAGGTGTTCTTGTCCCGGAAATTTGGATAGCCTTTGCGGAAGCGGTTGGTATCCCCGATCTGAAAAAAACCACAAGGGATGAACCTGATTATGACAAACTGATGCAGTATAGGCTGGATATCCTTGCAAGGAACAAACTGAAGCTTAACGACATCCAGAAAGTAATCGCTTCATTGAATCCGCTGGAAGGTGCCGCAGAATTTATGACTGCCCTCAGGGAAAAGACGCAGGTTGTGATTTTATCTGACACATTCAGCCAGTTTGCAAAACCTCTTATGGCAAAACTGAATTGGCCTACCCTTTTTTGCAACGATTTGGTTATTGGAAGCAGTGGAAGTGTGGAAGGATACAAACTAAGACAAAAAGACGGAAAGAAGAAAGCGGTACAGGCTTTCCACAGCATCAACATGAAGGTTATGGCTTCCGGAGATTCCTACAACGATTTAAGTATGATACTTGAAGCTGACACAGGAGCACTTTTCCGGGCACCGGAAAGCATCGCCACCCAACACCCGGAAGTTCCTCTTTTCAATACTTATAGTGAGCTTTTAACTGCGGTGGATAAATTTCTGGAAGAATAAACTCACTCTCCTGCGGACAGTATCTTAATGGTTGCCACAACCGGAAGAACCACAGGAACCGGATTTTCCGCCGCCATGATGATGGGAGCACTGGTGGCCTTCACCATGATGGTGGGAACAGTTCCCGGCGGGAGAATCTTTTAAATCACCGTTGGCAAAAAACATGAGGGCAGCATCCGCTGAACCACTTTGACCGGCAATAACAGTGATACCACCCGAAGACAATGCGTCCCGGGCCCCCTGCCCTATTCCCCCGCAAACAACCGCATCTACACCCCTAGCTTTCAAGAAATCAAACAAAGCGGCATGACCGCTTTCTCCGGTTGACTCCACACTGGAGGAAAGAACTTTTTTATCCTTTATTTCGCCAAATAAAAAAGCCGGTGTTTTTCCAAAATGCTGGAAAATTTCCCCGTTATCATATGTAACCGCTACTTTCATTTTTTCTCCTTAAAACAAAATCAGGATTCCGTTATTTTCTTCACGGCATTATCAAGAAAACCTGGATCCGCATTCTCTATTTTTCCGGAATCACACAATCCGGCGAAAGAAGAATTCATAGGAATACGGGCAAGCACTTCCAAGCCATGTTTTGCGGCAATTTTATCAGAATTGCCGGTTCCGAAAATTTCAATTTTCTTTCCACAGTCAGGGCATTCAATATAACTCATATTTTCTACTATACCGTATACGGGTATATTCATCATGGCGGCCATATTAATTGCTTTTTCAACAACCATTGACACCAAATCCTGCGGAGAAGTGACGATTATAATCCCGTCAACGGGAAGTGACTGAAACACAGTGAGGGGCACGTCACCCGTTCCCGGAGGCATATCTACAACCATCACTCCCACATTGTCCCAGAACACATCAGTCCAAAACTGTTTAACCGTGCCGGCAATTATCGGTCCGCGCCACACCACAGGCGAAGTCTCATCTTCCAGAAGAAGATTCAGGGACATAACATCTATACCTGTTTTTGTACGCACAGGTTTAAGCATCCCGTTTTCTTCAATCACAGGGGTATTCAAGCCGAACATTTTAGGAACTGAAGGTCCTGTAACATCCGCATCCAACATTGCCGTTTTTATCCCGCTACGATTCAAAGAAACGGCGAGAAGTCCGCTGACAAGGGATTTTCCAACTCCGCCCTTGCCGCTAACAACCGCCACGACCTTTTTTACTGAACTGGCAGGATTCAAGGCCTTTTTTTCAATTTTAGGGGAAGACCGGGAAGAACACTCCTCTCCACACGCCGAACAATTATGACTGCAATTTTCGCTCATACAGACCTCCTGAAAACATCTATTTTTTTGTTTCATCGGATTCATTTTCCGCCGGAACAGGAAAATCCCTTCCGAATTTCCGGCAGTATTTTTTGCATCCCAAACGTTTGCCTTTCAATACCCGGTACGATCCACCTTCTATTTTAATCTCAGCACCGTTAACAAGCGCCGAAGCAATATTTGAGCGGGCGGAATACAATATCCTCTGGAAAGTGCCTCTGGAAACCCCCATTCTGGAAGAAGCCTCGCATTGACTCAAATGCTCCAAATCGCAAAGCCGGACGGCCTCCAATTCTTCAACCGGAATAATGATTGAAGATGAACCTGATTCCGGCTCATTTTTTGGAAGAAAATTCCGGCAAAGAGGTTCAGAAAAAACGAATCGGCATTTCCGTGAAGGCGGCATATCTCAAATATATGTGCATATGCACACAAAGTCAACATAACGGCCTTAAAATATTGACAACAACCCAAAAAAATGGGACTCTTTATGGTCATGGACAAAAAAAATATTGAAAAGAGAAGCTGCCCAAGATTCAATGTTTTCTTAAAAGCAGTGGCGGAGGAAATTTCCCAGTTTTCCGGCAGCCTGGAGGATATAAGCGCCAACGGATGTAAAGTCCGGTTCCCTAAAACAGATGCCTTCGACATGGATGTGGAGTATTCCATGACAGTCTATCCGCAGCCGAATTCTGGATTCAGTGATTTCAATTTAATTGTAAAACCCTGCTGGGTTGGACACACAAAAGATGAAACCCTGATAGGTTTTTCAGTTTTATATTCACCGGGATACAAACAATTCTCTAAATATGTAAATTCCTTCGTGGCAAAACATTATACGGCCGAAGAATAACAACCCTTTTTCAAAATTATTTTTTTGTGTATACTTTTTTAAATGGAGAAAGAATTAACGTCAATTCAAAAAACGGCAAAAGCTTTCAGGAAGGCTGTTTATAATCAAAAACTCCCGATGTGCACCATAAGAAAAAACTTCGATATGCTTTTAGGGAATCCTATTCTGCCAAACAATATAGACCGCGAAGAGATTTCTGTAAACGGAATCCAAGCAGATATTTTAATCCCGGAAATAGCCGTTGAAAATTTTACGATTTTATACGCCCATGGAGGCGGTTTTATCACAGGTTCCAGATATGCCTATAGGAATTTCTGTTCTTCCCTTGCCCATGAAACAGCATGCAGGCTGGTTCTTCCTGAATATCAATTGGCGCCTGAACACCCTTATCCGGCAGCACTGGAAGATTTGTACGCAGTGTATTCTTACCTTGTAAAAAAAAGAGTCAAACCGGAATCCATTATTTTTGCAGGAGACGGAGCCGGAGGGAACCTGGTTCTTTCCCTTATACATTTTTTAAAATCAAAAAACATGAAGCCCCCGGTGGCGGTAATTTTGTTTTCGCCCTGGGTTGACATCTCGAATACAAACCGCAAAAAAAACAAAAAATCAGCTGATCCTGTTTTCACAAATGAAATTCTTACAGGCCAGGCATTGCAATACACGTTTGAATCCAACTTTACAAATCCCTATGTATCCCCTGTACTGGGTGATTTATCCGGATTTCCGCCGATGTACATTCAATGCGGTTCATGCGATCTCCTGCTGGAAGACACCAGGAAACTCGTGGAGAAAGCGGGTGAATACGGTGTTGCGGTAACAACTGACATCAGACCGGATATGTGGCATCTTTTTCAGGCTTTTGATTCCGTAACACCTGAAGCCAGGATAGCTGTAAAGGATACAGGAGAATGGATCCGGGAACTGCAAAAAAGGGCTTTACGAAATGGAGAATACTGAAAAGGTTAAATCCCGAAAACCATGTACGGAACCGGAACTGGTCAGTCCGGCGGGGAATCTGGAAAAACTGGCTTATGCATGGGAATATGGAGCGGATGCCGCTTATATCGGTATAGGAAATTTTTCACTCAGGACACGTGCCGATAACTTTGAAGGCAACGACTATCAAAATATAAAAGAACTCAAAGAAAAATACAATTCGGAAGGGAAATCTAAAAAACTTTTCTGTGCATTGAATATATCCTTTCACAACAGTGATATTAAAAAATTTGAAAAAGAGATACCTTATTTTAAAAAATATCCATTTGACGCTTTCATTGTACAAGACATTGGTATTATAGAAACCATAAAAAAAAATTTTCCTGAAGCAAAGCTACATTTAAGCACACAGGCGAACTGCATCAATTGTAATGCAGTAAAAATGTATAAATCACTGGGATTTTCACGTATTGTACTCGGCAGGGAAACTTCTCTGAATGAAATATCAGAAATTAAAAACACAGTGCCGGAAATGGAACTGGAATGTTTTGTACACGGTGCCATGTGCATAGCTTATTCCGGAAGGTGTCTTTTAAGCGCATATCTTTCCGGAAGAAGCGCTAATTCCGGCAATTGCGCCCATTCATGCAGATGGGATTGGAAACTTTACGTTGAAGAAAAAGAAAGGCAGGGAGAATTTTTCCCGGTGGAACATACGGAAAACTACACTTCCATTTTTTCATCCAAGGATTTGTGCATGATAGATTATCTGCCTGACCTCATGAATGCGGGGGTGGATGCTTTTAAAATAGAGGGGCGGATGAAAAGCCTTTATTATACGGCCATGACAGTACAAGCTTATAGGAAGAAAATTGATTCCATACGGGGCATTATACCGGAAGAGGAAGCCGAAGCCTTTGTGGCGGAATTATATAATGTACCCCACAGGGAATTCTGCACGGGATTTTACTTTTCAAGGGAAGAAGCTGATAAAACAACTTCCGGTCAAACTTCCGCACCATACAAAATGGCAGGAACAATAGGAAAAAAAATAAAGCCTGTTTTTCAAAACCGGTATACTTGTGACAACGGGAATTTTTCCTTTTTTGAGTTTTTCCCGCTGAACAAAATCACCGCAGGGGAAAATTTGGAATACATTGGCCCAGGAGTTCCGGCTGAAAAAGACGACGCCTATCTTCTGTTTGACAGTATTACAGGTGAAAATCTCCAGTGGACAGATCATCTGCATCCATGTTTAATAGGCACCACAAAAAAAATAAACGAAAGGTTTATTGTAAGAACAGAATCACTTTGATAAATTATCCACGGCAAGACTGATTGCACTGGAAATTCCTTCCATATCGATGGTATTCAAAATAGCGATATGAAAAACCGCAGATTCAAGCAGACTGTAAAAAAGATTGTTCGCATCCTTTATGGAAACACCTGAAAATTCTCCGTTGCGTTGACCGTTTATTAAAATATGCGAAAAAAGGTGTCTCCAACGCAAAGTACGCCGGCGGATTTTCGCTTCAGGGTCTTTACCGGCTTTACGGAGCTGGAGAAGATAAGTGAGGATAACAGTAAGAAGCTTGCGGTGGTCAGAACAGGTTTTTATAATTGAAAACAGAACAGCCTTTAACAATTCAGCATTGGAAGACAAACCGGAAGCCATCACTTTCCGCAAATGCTGCTCGATTTTTGCCATAAATTGTTTTATGCTCCAGCTGAAAATTTCCCGCTTATCCTTAAAATAATGGTACAGGGTTGTTCTTGTGATTCCGCATCTGTCTGCTATTTTTTGAAAAGTAACATCCGCATAACCTTCTTCCGCGAAAACAGACAAGGATTTTCCAAGAATTTCAGCGCGTCTTTTTTCATGCTCGACAACAACAGCCATAAACTTATTTCTCCAGTTGCTTGTTTGTATATGCGTAAAAAAAACTTTCAAGTCTTCCGCTTTTAAATTTACGCTTTGAATCAGCTTTCATCCCAAAATCATTTTCAAAATTTTCTTCAGCACAAATGAAGCCAAAAGACCAGTTCCTAAAATTTTTCCTCAGCAATGCCATCTCTTTATACAACTCGCCTGCTTCCTCCTGTGTCCCAAGCCTTATTCCGTAAGGCGGATTAGAAACAAGCATTCCTGTTTCGTGGGGAGGAACCAAAGAAGAAAAACCGGAAACAAAGAACCGGGGGCGGGGTATTTTCTCAGTCCGGCCTATTTTCTGCATGGCTGCGCCTGCGGCGGAAAAAGCACGTTCCGCATTCGCTTCTGCTGCGGAGATCACAGCGGAATCCACATCACTTCCGGAAACCCGGATAAGGCAGTCTGTACGCACCGCATCAGCCGCTTCTGCCCTGGCTTTTGAAAGCAGAAATGAACCTTCACCGTCAATAAAGGGCGTGAGCGTTTCAAAGCTGAATCGGCGTGCCAAACCTGGAGCAATATTACAGGCAAAAAGGGACGCTTCTATGGGAATAGTGCCGGAACCACAGAAAGCATCGTGGAGGGGTATTTTCCGTCTCCAAGTCATAAAATGAAGTATGGAAGCCGCAAGGGTTTCCCTTAAAGGTGCGGTACCTCCGTCCCGTCGGTATCCACGCCTGTAAAGAGGTTCTCCAGAAGTATCCAACAGGACAAAGGCCCGGTTATCCTCGATATAAATTCTAATATCCCGTTGTTCTCCGGTTTCAGGAAGGGTTTTCATGTGCCAGGCATTTCCAAGACAATCAAATACAGCCTTATGGGCAACACTCTGCACAGAATGTTCCGAGTTCAATTTGCTTCTGTTAACCCGTACCTTATCAATTACCGGACGGACATCTTTTTTGAAAAAATCAAACCACCTGACACGCCTTATGCCATCATACAAATCATCGAAATCAAGGACAGGGAAAGAGGCTGCCTCAATATAAACCCGGTCGGCAGTACGCAACCACAAATTTGCACGGATGAGGGCTTCAAGATCCGGACCTGAAGGGAAAGGGGAAAAACTCTGGGCCTTTTCGGTGGCAGGGTGGCCGGCGGCAGAATCCTTTTCGCCGGAAGCCGCTGTAAATGATACCCGCCCCTGGTATTTCTTCAAAGGGGAAAATCCCGTGTGTTCAAGCTCGTTGGAAAGTATTTTTTCCGCTCCAAGGGCACATAAAGCCGTAAAAACCGTCATGGTACGATTATATAACATTTTCACAAAAACCGTAAAGATGTCACGTAAAACTTCCCCGGCAATTCCGGACAAACCCAGGGAAATTACTTTTTCCAGAAAGAAGGAAAAAAGAACATCAGAACAGTGTACAGCTCAAGCCGTCCTGCAAGCATAGCGAAGGAAAACCACCACTTAGCCCAAGCAGGAAAAAACCTGTAATTACAATCAGGAGCAACCAGACCGAAACCAACGCCATTGTTCCCCACAAGGGTTAAAGATGCTGTACAGGATGTCAAGACATCAGTACCGGTAGCCGCAGACACAAGGGCTGTAACCGTTAAAAGCATGAAATAAAGGAATACAAAAGCCATAACTGAATTTCCAATGTCAGAACGCAGGAGATGGCCGTTTATGCGCACATTGTATATCCCGGAAGGATGAAGCATACGCCTCAATTCGCATGACAAGCTCTTTCCCATAATCACCCAACGTATGATTTTTATACCACCGGTGGTGGAACCGGAACAGGCGCCGCAAAGCATCAGCAGAATAATGACTATTTGGGAAACTGCAGGCCAGTTGGTATACATGGCGGAAGCATATCCGGTTGAAGAAACGGAAGTCATCACCTGGAAAATCCCGTGCCTTATACTGTCACCGGGGGACATTCCGGAAATAATCAGAGGAACGGACACCAATACAGATGCCACAAAACAAAGCAGGGCGAAAGCCTTCAATTCTGTATTTTGCCAAACATCAGAAAACTGCTTTGTCAAAAGCTTATAGTAAAGGGCAAAGTTAATACCGGCCAGGAACATAAAAACCGAGCATATCCATTCAACGGCCGGAGAGTTATACCATATTATACCGTTACTCTTAGGTGAAAAACCTCCGGTGGCAAGGGTCGTGAAGCTATGCATCACTGAATCCAAAAAAGGCATTCCGGCAACGCACAACAAAACCGTTTGAAGCGCCGTCATGACTGTATAAACAATCCAAAGCCATTTAGCCATAACCGTTATTTTCGGAATAAATTTATTTTTTTCCGGTCCGGAGGACTCTGCTTTTATGAGTTGGAATCCGCCTACCCCGAGAAGGGGGAAAACGGCTACAGTGAGTCCCACTACTCCCATACCTCCAAGCCATTGGGTTTGACAACGCCAGAAATTGATGGACACAGGCAATTTTCCCACATCGGGGGAAGCGGTTACACCCGTAGTGGTAAAACCGGATACGCTTTCAAAAAATGCGGAGGAAATAGAATTGAAAGATCCTGAAATATAAAGAGGGGCTGCGCCCAGCGCACAGGCACTAAGCCAGGCCATGGCCACAAAAACAAATCCACTTCTCATATTGAGGGATATTTTCCTGTTTTTATCAATGATAAAAAAGATGACAGTAAACAGAAAAACAAAAACCATGGGAGAAACAAATGAAAAAATAACTTCCGTTTCCCCGTGTACAACAGCCACAATGAGGGGAAAAATAAATGTAGCCGCCACAATCGCAAGTAAAAGAAAAAGCACCCGGAAAAAAGACAGGATATTCATACCTTGCTCCCGTCGAACATCTGGAGTATTTCCCCGGAATCCTCCTCGTGGACAATAAAGATTACCTTATCACCCTCTTCCATCAAGGTATCACCCACGGGAATTTCATAACCGCTTTTTTTCTTAACCAACAGGATAAGGAAGGATCCTGGGCTGGCAATGTCTTTCAAAAGTTTTCCGCAGACGGACGCTGTTGGCGGTATCTCTGCCTCAACGATTTCCAAATCACCTTCAGCAAAGGTATGGACTGCCTTGACCGCACCGCCCCTAAGATGACCCAAGATACAGTCCACAACGGTTTCTTTTATAGGGACAGCCACATCGCTTCCGATACTTCTGGCAATGGAAGCCATGGTGGAGCTTCCCACAAGACTTATGGTTTTCTGGACCCCCAGCGCCTTGAAATAAGACGAGGTAACCATGTTGAGCTCATGGTTTCGGGTCGCGCTTATCACCAGGTCATAGGAAGCTAAATCCTCTTCGGCTATAAAGGCTTCGTCAGTAATATCCGCATTAAACACATGGGCACCGGGAAATCTTTCCGCGGCGGCTTGGGCTAATTCCGCATTTTTATCAATTATTGAAACGGAAGAGGCGTCTTCCACATTGAGGAACGGAAGAAAAAACTTCTTTAAGCCGTTTCTCCGGGAATTCTCGAAAAGCCTTTCAGCGATTTGTGTTCCTATCCTTCCTGCGCCCACTACAGCCACTTTGTGTATCGGAACGGATTCAACACCTGCCATACGGAAAAAATCCGGCAAACCGTCTTTTTTCGTTAAAATCCCGATACGGTCACCTTCATGCAGGACGGTCTCCCCGGAAGGGATATAAGCAGAGGTTTCATTTTCCACATAACAGACAATGAAATCTGTCTTGGCGCTGCCTCTGATTTCCTTCATTCTCGCCCCGTCCAAAACGCTGCGGCCGCCTACAGAAAGGGACACCAGTACAAAGGAGGAATCTTCAAACTGAAGGACTTCGTTTACAGCCCCATGAAACACCGCATTACATATGACGGAAGCGACCTCGCTGTCCGGATGAACCATGTAATCAATACCGTAAATCGGCCTGGATCCCTTCCAAGTCTCTGTTTTTTCTTTATCCAGATAATATTCTTCATTCCGCACCCGGGCGACTTTTAAAACAGAAGGATAAACAGAATCCACCAGGGAGCAGGTTATCATATTCACTTCATCGGAATCGGTGACGGCAATCATGGCATCCGCCTCTTCTATTCCAACCTTTTCCAGAACATCCAGATCATTTCCCTTTGCCTGGATAACCATACAGTCCAACCTGGAAGAAGCTTGGCGCACAGATTCAGCATCGCTGTCAATTAAAACCACGTCATTTTTATCATCAATTAAACGTTTTGTAAGCTGAAAGCCGGTTAATCCCGCCCCAATCACAATAAATTTCATGAGTGTTTTATTCTAACATTAAGGATGTGTAACTTCAAGTGGTGAAAAATCCATGTTGAAAATCAATTTTTTTTTTAGTATATTTTATGAATGATATATCTTGAAGAAGAATGCGGTGGAAAACCGCAGCAAAATGACCAGCCGGACGCTTTCACAAAAAAATTTTTGGAGACAAGACAAATACTTTTATCCGGTGAAATAAACAAGGACCTTTCCGAAAAAATAGTCCGTCAGCTTTTTGTCCTGGAGGCGGAATCCTCCAAACCAATAAAACTTTTCATTGACTCCCCCGGCGGGGACGTGGATGCAGGTTTCGCTATATTTGATGTGATCCGCTTTATCGGCGCCCCGGTCATGACAATCGGGATGGGACTTGTAGCCAGCGCCGCTGCCCTGGTGCTGTTATCAACCCCCAAAGAACGCAGGTTCGGTTTCCCAAACAGCCGTTACCTGATACACCAGCCTTTATCGGGAATAAAAGGTGTCGCCACAGAAATCGAAATACACGCCAAGGAACTGGAAAAAATACGGGTGGACATAAACCGACTGATCTCCGAAGAAACCGGACAGACTTTAGACAAGGTTTCCAAAGACACGGACAGGGACTGCTGGATGAATTCCACAGCAGCCTTGGAATACGGACTCATATCAAAGGTTGTGACCACACGTAAAGAGCTCAAGTAAATCACCGGCAAAACCGACAGACAAATCGGGTTCCGCATTCCGAAGTTTTTCCTCCGGGGAATAGCCCCGGAGCACGGCACAAGTCATGCACCCGAAATTCTTTCCGGCCATGATGTCCTGGGGGGAATCCCCGGTCATAAGCACATTTTCCGGACTGTATCCGCCGGAGCCGGAAACCTTATTCACCTCCTCCAAAGCAGCCTTCAAGCCATCGGGGGCGGGCTTTATCCGGCCGGTGTTTTCCGGTCCGATTATTGAACTCAAATACGGTGAAATCCCCAGTCTTTCCGTAATAATCAAGCTCGTTGCCAGGGGTTTATTTGATACAATGGCGGAATAAGCCCCCTCTTCTTTCAGCTTCCTGAGAAGTTCCATAACCCCGGGGAAAAGGGTTGTGCGTATAACCGCATGATTGTTGTAATAATCCTTATACCACACAAGCCGGCTGTCAATATAATCATCGGAGAGATGTTCTTTTTGGCCCTCCCCCGCGGAAGCGTTAAAAGCCCTCATTATCAGATTCCTAGCCCCGTCACCCACAAAAGTACGGAGGGTTTCCTCCGGTAACTCCCGGAAACCCGAATAAGACAAAGTGGCATTTACGGAAGCGGAAATATCCGAAATGGAATCCACCAAAACACCGTCAAAATCAAAAAGAAAAACTTTTTTGGAAGCAAGAGCCGCAAGAATCTCCGGAGAAGCTTGCAGTTTGGGAAAAAAATTATCGGAATTCATAACAAAACAATTGCAAAAAAAACAAAACTTTTCAATATGTTTTGAAAAGCCCGTTTCAATATGCTAAAATAAGCCATGGATTTTAAATTAAACCCGGAAATCATGGAAAATATAATCTTCTGCATGGAAAATCAAAAAGATGTCTTTTTTTTCGATATAAAACAAAAAAGATGTGTATCCGCCTCTGAATCCGGTGAAATGGAGAGGGAAAATTTAATTCCTTTGCCGGAATGGACCCCTGTCCACGGGTTCAGATTGATGGAAGAATTCACCGGAACTGTCAAAAACCCTGTAATAAGGGAAAAACTAAGGGAAACAATTTCAGTCAGGACCGGAGTTTTCAAGCGTTTCAGGCAAATTTTATCCGGATACCCTGAATTCGACCAGGCCTGGAGGTTTTTCAAAAAAGACAGACTGAAAAAAACCGTGTACAACTGGTATCAAACCATTTCTCTGGCAAAGGAGCTTTCGGATTTGGGGGAAGAACCGGAGGAAACCTATGAAATCATACGTAACGATTTTATATTCGGAAGCTGCAAGCCTTCTTCCGGCTTTCTGAAAAGTCAATGCCGTCTTTTTTCCGGGGCGGAACCTGAAACTATTTCAAAAAATACTGCCCTCCCCGAAAAAATAATAGAGGAAGGTTTTTCCGAAGTTTTGGAAAAAATACCGGAAACATCAAGGCAGGCAGCCGCGAACCTTTTTCTCAGGTTTATATCAGGAAATCCCGGGAACATGGAAATTTTTTACGCTGAAACCCCGGCGGCGGAAAAAGCCGGGGCTGTTCTTGTGGAATATTTTTCCGGCAAAGGAAACGGAAAAACCGCTGTTGTCACCGCTGCGGCTGTCAAAATGGAATTCAGGGGACTGGGAGTGTTCACCCAACTGTTGGAAACCGTCAAATCTTCCGCAGAAAAGAAAAGCTATAGGGCCATGTGTTTTATGCCATTCACCAGTCCTTTTTTGAACCCTCTCTTGGAAAGGCTGGAGATGACACCGGATTTACCTGCGGAACCGGCGGAAAGTCTGTTTTTTTAATTTTATTTTAAGATTTTGCAGTCTTATCAGTCCAAGCATTGAGAAAGTTTTCCTTTTGTGCAATACTATAAGTATGAGGAGTCTAAATGAAATCTAAAGAAAATAAAGAAGCAATCAAGGCTCAAGTAAATGATTTTTTAAAAAATGCAGTCAATCAAATACGTAGCGGAGAAGATCCCTATGAATTAAATGAATACAGGAAAATTTTCCGGAAAAATGTTCCTTTTTCACTGCGTTCATATTTTGCAGCCTGGATTTTAAAATACATCGCCGAAGGCAAACCTCTCCCGAGAATCCAATCCATGGACAAGGGAAAATATAAGGATAGAACCGACCGTTTTTCCGGGAAGAGTTTCCCCAAAGGTGAAAAAAGGAGTGTTTCTGACAGGGTAAAACCAGATTTTCAGGAATCCGCGGATACCCATGAAAATTCCCGGCATGAAGAAAAGTCCGGTTTTGAAAATTCCCATCCTGTTTTACCGGAAGAGGCTTCATCCACCCTTTTTATCAGTATTGGTAAAAACCGCAGGGTATTCCCCCGGGATATTATTTCCCTCATCCTCCAGAATGTGGAAATGGACAGGGATCACATCGGCGATATAAGAATTCTGGATAACTATTCTTTTGTTCAGGTTATTACGGAAGATGCCGGAAAAATAATAGAAGCCCTGACGGATTTTGAATACAGAGGTAAAAAACTCAATGTGAGTTATTCCCGGAAAAAGGATGATGAAACCGGCTCCGTAACAGAAGAAACAGGGAATCCTGGTGACGGAGAAACAGTCAGGGAAAACGAAAACAAGAGCGAAAATTCCTGAAAGGCTTATGATTGCACGCTGAAACTTCTTATGGCAAGAAGGAATGCAATCACATTCACCACTACCCCCAGGCTTTTGATTACCAGGGCCGGAAACTTTGCGGAGGGATTCCGGGACAAAAGGTAGGCTGAAGCCAGGGTGAAAAAAAGCCCTGGCGGACAGTAAGGCACAACCCTTCCGAAAACCGCCGCAAGGGCTGTGATTGCGGCGGCGAAGTTCTGCCCGCCTTGCATAAAAAACAGGAAAAGGACAAATTCCAAAAAAGCCCCGGTAGCTACAAAAAAGGGTTTTAACGGGCATTCAGTCTTTTCCGGTACGGAAAATTCAGGCAAACACATTCCCCCGTTGTCCCCTGAATCATCCGGCGGAGTAAAAAAAACGCACATTCCCCGCCGGCGGACAATTTTCGGAGTCCCGGGAATTTTGTTTTTGCCGGCGGCCTTCATTTCCGCAGGAGATTTAAATCCTGCCGGCGGAATATAAAAAGCATGGAGCCCCCGTGGGATAGACAGGAAAAACCTCCAGGGTATCTTTTTCGGATATTTTCCGTCCGACAGAAGAAAAACAGTTGCCGAAGGGACAACGGGAATAAGGCTTCCGGATGGAAAAGCTTCCAGCATTAGTTTCCTGGAATAAAAACCGGAAACCCGGGCATAAACACCTGACATGAGGCCTTCCCGACGCAAAAAATCAATACGGGCTGCCAGAAATTTTTTATAGAAAAAATTGAATAGGGCGGGTAAAACCGCATAAAACAAAACCGCAACCGGTAAAATTAAAAGCAACCAGCCTATCATAAAGCTCCTTTATAAGATATACTAAAACCATGCGGATATCAAACATAGTAACGGGACCTATTTCAACAAACACATGGATCCTCCCTTTAACCGGCGATTTTGCGGCGGTTATTGATCCGGGAGGAAATTACAATGATATTGTATCATATATTTCTTCCATTGGGCTGAAACCTTGTATTATTTTACTAACCCACGGACATTTTGACCATATAGCCGCCATTCCCGACCTAAAAAAAGCCTTTCCGGACATAAAAACAGGAATAAACCAGGCTGATGCCATCTGCCTGGGGAAAAAAGCCCCGGCGTTTCACAAAAAAACCATGGGGGAAAGTCTTCCTTTTTTGTATCCTTCAAACCCGGACTGGATAAACAATCTGCCCGAAGCCGACTTCTTTCTGGAAGAAGGCCCTGTTCCTGAAATTCCGGAGTACGGACAGCTTCTGGAGGGATGGGAAATAATACATACCCCCGGCCACACACCCGGTTCCGTTTGCTTATACAACAAATCCCAGAAAATCATGTTTTCCGGGGACACCCTTTTTTGCGGCGGAATGGGCAGGACAGATCTGCCCGGAGGAAACCAACGCCAACTGGAAACAAGCCTGAAAAAACTTGCCGCCTTTGATCCGGAAACAATTGTCTGTCCGGGACACGGAGGCACCACCACAATCGGCAAGGAATTTTCCTCCGCTGTATAACATCCAGCTTTTTTCTGTAAAAATATTTTGACAAATCATATACTGCCCTTTAATCTAAAAATATTATTATTCTAGGAGGTACGATATGGTGACTTTTTTCATTGCCTTGGTTCTGCTCATAGCGGGATTTTTCACTTACGGCAAAATAATCGAAAAAGTTTTCCAAACCGACGCAAACAGGACTACGCCGGCAGTCGCCCATCCAGACGGAGTAGACTTTGTTCCAATGAAAACCTGGCGCATTTTCTTAATCCAGCTGCTGAACATCGCCGGGCTTGGGCCGATTTACGGCGCACTTGCCGGGGCATGTTGGGGGCCCCGGGTATACCTGTGGATTGTCCTTGGAAGCATCTTGGGAGGTGCGGTCCATGATTTCCTTTCAGGAATGATGAGTGAGCGCCAGGACGGGGCTTCGGTCTCCGAGATTTCATACAGTTACCTCGGAAACATCGTCGGAAACATCATGCGTGTGTTTTCGGTCATACTGCTCCTGCTAATAGGAGTGAACTTCTCGGTCGGGCCCGCCGCCCTCATAGGAATGCTCACCCCTGAATGGATGAATACTAATTTCTGGCTTATAATCATACTTATATATTACTTCTGCGCCACATTCCTTCCCGTAGATAAAATCATCGGAAAACTGTATCCGGTCTTCGGCGTATGCCTGATCATCATGGCGGCGGGCGTGCTCGGCGGGCTGATCGTCAGCGGACGAATGATGAACCTTCCCGAAATGACAGCGGCCATGTCCATCCAGCATCCGGACGGAACCCCTGTCTGGGCGATGATGTTCGTCACCGTGGCGTGCGGCGCGGTCTCAGGATTCCACGCAACGCAGTCCCCGATTATGGCGCGCTGCATCACCAACGAGAAGGAAGGACGTATCGTTTTCTACGGCGCGATGATAGCGGAAGGCGTGATTGCGCTCATCTGGGCCGCCGCGGGCGTCGCGTTCTATGAAGGTGTCGGACCGCTCAATGAAGCGTTGAAAGCCCTTGGACAGGGATCCGTGGTTTATACAATATGCCAGAACCTTCTCGGGCCTGTCGGAGCGGTTCTCGCGATGATCGGGGTAATCGCCTGCCCCATAACGTCAGGCGACACAGCGCTGCGTTCCGCACGCCTCACAATAGCGGACTGGTTTAAAATCGACCAGAAATCGCTGAAAGCGCGCCTTTTCATGTCCGTGCCGATACTCGTGATTGTAGCGCTGGTCGGTCAGCTTCCGTTCCAGGTTGTGTGGAGGTATTTCTCCTGGTCAAACCAGACACTTGCGATGATTGTCCTTTGGACGGGAGCGGCGTATCTGTACCGCCACGGCTTCCCTCCGCTGGCGTGCTTCATGGCGGGTATCCCCGCGACATTCATGTCCGCCGTCTCCATGACATATCTGATGCAGGCTCCCGAATGCTTCCATCTGCCAGTTTCAATCGCCTATCCAGTGGGAATCATCTTCGCAGTGGTATGTCTTGCGGTTTTCAGCTGGCGGGTCATTTACCTCAAAAAAGGTGAAACCCTGAAAGCTCCTTCAGTCTGACGGACAGCCCTGTATCAGACCGGGAACCCATTAAACACAGCCCGCATGAAAATGCGGGCTTTTTGTTAAAAACACTGAATTTAATATTTGCAGATTTTACCACTTTGGTTTAATATCTCCTGCGGAGGAAGATATGAACATAACCGTAAGACAATATAAACGGGAAGACGCCCATGTGGCAGCTTCTATGTGGAATAAAATTGTGGAGGAAGGAACAGCTTTTCCGCAAATGGAAACACTCTCCGATGATGAAGCCCATGAATTCTTTTCGGAACAATCATTTACAGGAATAGCTTTTGACGGAGAGGAAGCTGTTGGCTTATACATCCTGCATCCCAACAATGTGGGAAGATGCGGCCATATATGCAACGCCAGTTACGCAGTCCGGGGAGATTTGCGCAGAAAAGGAATCGGGGAAATACTTGTTTCCCATTCATTGCGTAAGGGAAAGGAGATGGGCTTCAGGATACTCCAATTCAATGCGGTGGTCAGTACAAACAAGGCGGCCCTTTATCTTTATGAAAAACTTGGATTCACAAAACTGGGGATAATACCCGGAGGCTTTTTAATGAAGGACGGACGGTATGAGGACATTATCCCCCATTACAAAGTGCTGTAAACCGCAGGCCGGGGATTCAGGTTCAGGGAGAACATCCCTGAACCTGAATCCACCGGATAAATATCAGGAAACAGATATTACTTTATAGTCCTGCTCCTCCACTGCCTTTTTCAAATCCCCGTCAGAAACGTCTGCTTTCAAAAGCACTTCAGCGGTGCCGGTTTCATGGCTTGCGGAAACTGATTCAACACCGTCCAAAGCTTCGAGGGCTTTTTTTACGCGGGCTTCGCAGTGGCCGCACATCATTCCTTCAATTTTAAGGGTTTTAGTCATAACTTCCTCCTCCGTATTTATTTCAGGTTTTCCATTCCTGTCATCCCGGTCTTCTCCGTCAAAAATCATTCCAGTGACGGAAGTTAAATCAACCGGCACCTTCCTTTTTCCATCACGTTTCGAATCAAAAAGTTTGAACCAATTAAGGCGCAGGGCATTGCTTATGACGCAGAAACTTGAAAGGCTCATGGCAGCAGCACCGAACATGGGATTCAAAGTCCATCCGAAAACCGGAATCCATGCACCTGCCGCCAGCGGGATTCCTATGATGTTGTAAAAAAAGGCCCAGAATAAATTCTCATGGATATTCCGCAAGGTGGCACGGCTCAGTCTGATTGCGGCAGGGACATCCAGAAGGGAGTTCCTCATCAGGACCACTTCGGCGGCATCCACAGCCACATCTGTCCCAGCCCCGACGGCGATGCCTATGTCCGCCCGCATAAGTGCCGGAGCGTCGTTTATGCCGTCACCCACCATGGCAACCTTTCCGGCGTTTTTCAGGGAACGGACAACAGCCTCCTTCCCGTCAGGCAGCACTTCCGGGATTATGCCGTCCACACCTGCCAATCCGCCCACAGTACGGGCAGTGCGCCGGTTGTCTCCGGTCAGCATGACGGAAGTAATCCCCATGTTCTTCAGCTGGGAAACCGCCTCCGCGCTGTCTTTTTTGATAATATCCGCAACGGAAACCATGCCGAGGAATTTCCCGTCAAATGCAAAGAACAAGGGTGTTTCACCCTTCTCCGCAGATATATCGGCTTGCTCCAAAATTTGCCGGGAAATTTCCACCTTCCCGGATACGAAATTGTAATTTCCGCCTTCTATTTTCTTTCCATCAAGAAAAGCTGAAAGACCGTTACCCGGGAAGGCTTTAAATTCCGTTGTATCCGGAAGTTCCGGAAGGGACTCCACAGATTCATCCCCTGAACCGCCCCGGCTGTAAAAGTCCAATACAGCCTTGGCTAAGGGATGCTCGCTTTTTTTCTCCAGGACAGCGGCGTAAAAAAGCAAATCTGATTCAGGAATTCCAGGGGCCGGATATAATCCTGTGACTCCCGGTTCTCCACGGGTTATTGTCCCGGTTTTGTCCAAAGCAACGATGCTAATCCTTCCGGTTTCTTCCAGGGCCGCCGCTGTTTTAAATAATATTCCGTTACGGGCGCCAACACCATTACCTACCATTACGGCCACAGGCGTGGCAAGCCCCAGGGCACAGGGACAACTTATCACTAAAACAGATATTCCACGGGCAAGGGCAAAACCAAGGCTCTCACCGGCAAAGAGCCAGCAGGAAACAGTTATAATTGCAATGGCGATAACAACCGGAACAAAAATTCCTGAAACCTTGTCTGCGACCTTTGCAATTGGAGCCTTTGTGGCGGCGGCGTCACTCACCATTTTTATTATTTTCGCCAAAGCGGTGTCAGTTCCCACATTGACCGCCTCACATTTTATAAAACCCGATTGATTTATAGTCCCTGCGGAAACAAAGTCCCCGGCAACCTTGTCCACCGGAATACTTTCCCCTGTAAGGGAAGATTCGTTTACAGCGCTTTCCCCGTCTAATACCCGGCCGTCCACAGGAATACTTTCTCCCGGGCGGACTATAAACACATCTCCTTTAAGAACCTGGGAAACAGGTATTTTGATTTCCGAACCGGCACGTATGACAGAAGCGTTTTTCGGTGTAAGTTTGATTAAGTTTTTCAAAGCGTCCGTGGTTTTTCCTTTGGAAACGGATTCAAGCAGTTTACCGACTGTTATCAGGGTTAAAATCATTGCAGCGGATTCAAAATACAAATCATGGGCAAGATGCCTTACGGTGATGTCTTCTCCGGATGTTTGGGCGGATGTCATGGCAAATACTATATATGTACTGTAACCAAAGGCTGCGGCAGCCCCCATTGAAACCAGGGTGTCCATATTTGGAGCTCCGTGTATGACACTACGGACACCCGAAATAAAGAATTTTTGATTTATAACCATGACAGCGGCTGTTAAAAGCATCTGGGCCAGAGCGCCAGCCACATAATTGGAAGCTATCCAATCGGGGACATACCAACCGAACATTGTATGCCCCATGGAAATATACATCAAAGGGATAAGAAAACAGAGGGAAAAAACAAGGCGTTTCCTTAAAATAGGTGTTTCCCTGTCCTGAAGCCCATCCTCCCCGGAAGCGGCAGATGTCATCAGGACATCCGCCCCATTGTTTTCCAAGGGGGAGGGATTGTCTTTTTTTTCCGCCCCATAGCCGGCCTTTTCCACCGCGGCAATAATTTGATCGGCGGAAGCGGTTCCTTCAACCCCCATGGAATTGGTCAAAAGACTGACAGAACAGGCCTCAACTCCGGGGAGTTTGGACACCGCTTTTTCCACCCTTGCGCTACATGCAGCGCAGGACATTCCTTTTACGGTATATTGTTGCATATCTATAACAATATACCGGATTTTTTTTTATTTTGCAATCTTATTGAAGGCGGATATTATTTCATCAAGAGCCTCTTTCTTTCCTGTCTTAAGATCATTCCAAACACAGGTATTGACATGGGAAAGAAGCAGAATCCGCCCTACGCTGTTAAGAGCGGATGTAACCGCTCCGATTTGAATCATAATATCAGGGCAATATACGCTTTCTTCCACCATTTTCTTTATACCGCGTACCTGTCCTTCAATCCTATTCAACCGGTGCAATAAATCTTTAAGTTCTTCATCCGGTCTGGCCTTATTTTTATAACAGGCTTTTTTTTCTTTTGCCATAAAACACTCCTTTTTAAAAATTCAGGGGACATTACGTAGAATCCACACAGACAATCCGGGTGAATTTCAACATTGTATCCTTTTTATTGGAGCTATTATATAACATTAAAATCAACATTTTCAGTAAATCAGGAAGAGTTTTTCATTTTTGTTACAAATGATGGAAAAAAACGAAAAAGTTTGCTATAATTTTTCATATGAAAGGTACATTAGTCATCGGCTCCACAGTCGCGGATGTCATTATTTCAATACCCCACTTGCCCCAAACCGGGGAGGATCTCAATATAACTTCCCAAATACAACGTTTGGGAGGATGTGCCTTCAATGTTTCCGAGATTCTTAATCTTATCGGAACCCCTTATATGCTTTGTTCACCGGTGGGAAGCGGTCTTTATGGTGATTTTGTGGCAAACGAGCTTGAAAAACGGGGGATACCCTGTTTCATCCGTCTGGATACCATTCCCAACGGATGCTGCTATTGTATCGTGGAAACCGGAGGGGAAAGGACTTTCATATCAAAGCATGGGGCGGAATACCTGTTCTCCCAGTCCTGGATGGACAAAGTGGACAGCAGTAATTTTGACAGTGTTTATATCTGTGGACTTGAAATCGAAGAATCCACCGGGGATGAGATAATCCACTATCTTGAAAAACATCCGGAATACAAGGTATTTTTCGCTCCCGGGGCAAGGCTTTGCCAAATTCCCAGATGGCGTTTATACGAAATATTCAAAATGTCCCCTGTTTTCCATCTTAATGAAATCGAAGCCCTTTCTTTAACGAAGGAAGATGATGTGACCACAGCGGCGGTACTGCTTAACAAACGGACAAACAATGACGTAATCATCACTTTGGGTGACAGGGGATCTTACTGCTATAATTCCTCCACAGGGAAAGGCTGCTTCATAGACGGTTATCCCACAGAAGTATGCGATACCATAGGAGCAGGAGACGCCCATCTGGGTGCGATTATAGCCTACACAAAGCTGGGATATACAATCGAGGAAGCTGTGGACAGGGCAAACAAAATAGCATCCGCTGTGGTATCGGTAATCGGGGCTTCACTTCCCCAGGAAATTTTCAAAAAAGCGATAAGCTCTTTCAATTAACTATGACAGACATACAATATATGCGGATTGCCATTGCCGAGGCATGGAAAGGATGCGGATTCACCAATCCTAACCCCATGGTAGGCTGTGTAATCGTAAAAAACGGCGTAATTATCGGCAAAGGGTTCCATAAAAAATACGGAGACCTCCACGCTGAAAGGAATGCCCTTGCCTCCTGTACGGAATCCCCTGAGGGGGCGACAGTGTATGTAACCCTGGAACCCTGCTGTCACTGGGGAAGGACGCCGCCATGTACTGATGCCCTTATTGAATCGAAGGTTGTGCGGGTTGTATCAGGTTCCCGGGATCCAAATCCCCTTGTAAGCGGAAAAAGCGGGGAAATCCTTAAAAAAGCCGGAATCAAAACAGAAACAGGAATATTGAAGGAAGAATGCGATGCCCTCAACGAAGCTTTTTTTCATTATATAACCTGCGGAACCCCTTTCGTTATACTGAAATACGCAATGACCGCGGACGGCAAAACAGCCACGGTTTCCGGAAAGTCTAAATGGATAACCGGGGAAAAAGCCAGGAGCCGGGTTCATTTTGACAGACACAGGTATGGGGCTGTGATGGCAGGAGTGGGAACAGTATTAACCGATGATCCAATGCTCACATGCCGTTTTGAAAATCCGTGTGACGGATCCTATCCTGAGACAGAAAAAATTTCCCAGCCCCTGCGCATAATATGTGACACCGGACTGAATACACCTCTTTCATCAAAAATTGTAAAAACCGCCGGGGATTTCCCCACCCTCATAGCCACCGGAATAAGCGATCCTGAAAAAACAAAGCCATTCACGGATGCCGGTTGCAGGGTACTGTCCCTGCCGGAAAAAGATGATAAAATCGATATGCAGGTTCTGATGAAAAAACTGGGTGAAATGAAAATTGACAGTGTGATTATAGAAGGAGGCCCGACCCTGGCCTGGTCAGCCCTGGCGGCTGGTATTGTCAACAAAACAAATATTTATCTGGCACCCAAAATTTTCGGAGGCACCGGGAAAAGCGGTGTCGCCGGCACCGGGGTATTTTCCCCGGATGAAGCATTCATGCTATCCGAACCAAAGGTCACGGATTTTGAAGGTGATTTGCTGCTGGAAAGCCGGGTTATTTATCCTGAAAAGAGAAAACAGGAGTAGCGGCAAACAATCCCTAATCCACAAACAGAGAGAAAAACGCCGGGATGAGGCTTGTACCTATCAGAACACCGGAAGTAACCCCCAAAGGCTCAACCAGTTTCGGGGACCAGTCATTCAAATAGAAATACATCGTAACCCCTGTCATAACAAAGCCACTCAGAAACATAATGCCGGACACCGTGCGCATTGTCTGTTTGTTCAAACTGAAGGTTCTCTTCATGGTTTCTTCAGGTAGTATTTTTTCCTGCAAAGAGGGAGTCTCTTTTTCTTTCACCGGGAGAGAGAATTCTTCTGTTTGTTGTTCCTGAATCCCGGGAGCCGGCCCAACAGGTTCTGTTACAGGAATTTCCGCCACTATTACCGGTTCCGCGGCTTCCTTTCCGGAAATATCCCAAAAGTCCAGTATTTCCTGGCTCACGGGAGCAAGGGCTGTAAAAACCTGGGTCACAGAACTTCCGGGGATTCCCTCTGTTATCATGTCACCTTCATTCAAAATCACAGGACTGGAATAAGCGGGAGAAGGCCCACCTTGAACCACAGTCACGGAACCGGTAAAACAGGAAACCCGGTTAACGCTGGGGAATCTGCCTTCGGATTCAGGCTGGACATAAAGGATATCACAACCGAAATCAGAACCTACCCCGGGGAAAACTGAAAAAGAGGAAACTGAAATAACAGAAGGGGCAGCCTCACCGGAGGCGGAAATTCTCATTCGGCCGTAAAACAATTCGCCTGAAAACATATTTTCACCGGCATTAGCCGTGCCAATGGAGGCGGAAAGATTCTCCGGTTTCGAGGGGGAAGGATATCCGTCCGGTCGAAGGAAAAACGCTGAATTTTCAGCAAGCTGTATGTGGAGTCCAGAAGAGCCTTCTATCACAAGCTTCCCCCCGGAAAGGGTTTTTACCACATCACCTGCCAAAAGTTCCACCCGGGTTTTTCCACCGGCCGGGAAATTTAAATCAGTTCCGCCCCTGGAGATTATGAAAGGAGAACCTTCAACCTCTATGATTTCAGCAGAAGGGGTTTCTGCGTATAAAAACCCGAAAAACAGGAAAAACAACGGGTATAAACAGCGAAAAATAAACCTTAAAAAACAAAACTGCCTTTTATTTTCCATAATTATCATATAGTATACTCCTATTATGCCAGAGAATACAAGCTTTTTCAAAAATCCCGGGGTCTATACGAATCCGCCCTTTACATCTATAGATGAAATTTCCGGGCTGAAGGTTACAGTCATGGGGCTGGGACTCCACGGTGGAGGTACGGCGAGCGCCCGTTTTTTCGCGGAACATGGAGCCGATGTAACGGTAACAGATATGAAAACAGAGGCGGATTTGGATCCTTCCATCCAAGCCTTATCGGAATATCCAGGGATAAAATTTATACTGGGACAACACAGACAGGAAGATTTTACAAATGCGGATATCATAATAAAAAATCCGGGTGTAAAACTCGAGGGGAATCCTTTTCTTAAATCAGCCGCTTCCATCGAAACCGACATCTCAGTTTTTTTAAGGCTGTCAAAGGCTGAAATAATAGCGGTAACAGGAAGCAAGGGAAAATCCTCCACAGCCAGCGCCATTTATTTCGGCCTGAAGAACAACGGATGGGATGCATTTTTAGGAGGAAATATCACAGTAAGCCCTCTTTCTTTTTTAAGTGAAACCGGCGCGGATTCAACCGTTGTACTGGAGCTGTCCAGTTGGCAACTTGCTGACTTACGGGGACGGGGTATACTAAAACCTAAGTGCGCCGTCATAACCCCGATTATGCCTGACCATCAGAATTGGTACAACAGCATGGAAGAATATGTCGCTGATAAAAAACTTATTTACGCCGATATGGGAGAGGATTCCCATCTCATATGCAACTTTGATGATGGGTGGGGAAAAGTTTTTGCGGAAGAGACAAAGGCGGCGGTAAACTGGTACAGCATTTCCCCCTTCCCTTCCGAAGCAGGAATAAGGAACGGAGCATGGATTGAAGAAGACGGAGGCTACTTGCTTAAAAACGGGAAAGTCTCACAAATTCTTCCGGGAAATACAAGGGTTCCTGGCAAACACATGAAAACAAACCTTCTAAACGCAGGACAGGTTTTATCAATTTTAGGAATAAGCAGCGAAAAAATAATGGAATCAACAGGGAACTTCCCCGGCATTCCCCACAGGCTGGAATTTTTTCATGAATGGGACGGCGTAAAATGGTATAATGATTCCGCCGCCACAATTCCGGAAGCTTCGGCCAGGGCCGTTTATGCCTTTGAAACCCCAGTGGTCCTGCTTTGCGGCGGGACAGATAAAAACCTGGATTATGCACCCGTTGCGGAAGCAGCTTCAAAAACAAAAAAAATTCTCCTGCTGGAAGGAAGCGGCACAAAGAAATTGCAGAAAATGCTGGACAACAAACAGGCGGATTATGAAGGCCCGTATCCAGATATAAAATCACTTGTTGCCGCCGCAAAACATTTTTCGTCACCGGGGGATTCTGTTGTATTTTCTCCCGGCAGTGCAAGCTTTGAGCTTTTTAAAAATGAATTTGACAGGGGAAACAAATTCAAGGAAGAGGTTTTGAATGGCTGATCCCAGAAATCCGGCCTGACAGCCGGATTTTTGCTTGCTTTTTTTTTCCTGCACGAATAAACTTAAACAATGTACAAACCACAGTTAAAGCCAAAACCTGCCCCTGTAATTCCTGAATCAAAATTGAATTATCCTTTCATACGTTTTATGCGTTGTTTTGCCGTACCAATCCAACGTATATTCGGATTCAAAAAAATATCGGTCATACATCCTGAAAGGCTTGTAAACCTTTACAGGGATTTTCAGGAAAACAAAACAAGGCTAATTCTGGGTTTCAGACACCCTTATGGGAATGATCCCCAACTGATGGTTTTTCTTCTTCATTGTGTTTTGCCAGGATTAGCGAAAAAAATGAAAATAAAATTGAAAGGGTTCCCCCATGCGCATTTTATTTACGGTGCAGAAGTTCCTTTATGGTCTGGACTATTTGTAAGGAAAATTTTGCCACAAGTAGGCGGACTACCGGTAAATCATTTGAAGCCGGATTCCAAAGGTATCAATAAAATACGGAAAACAATAACAGAGGGTATATATCCAACTGCCATTGCCCCCGAAGGCCACGTAAATTATGACAGCCTGAAAGTATCTCCTTTGGAAACAGGGACAGCACGATTTTGTTTCTGGGCAGAAGAGGACTTGATGAAAAAAGGGGAAAACACCGGAGTAAAATTCCTTCCCATATCAATTCATTACCTGTATTCAAAAAACAGCAAAGACAAAAACATAGAAAAAAAATTATTCAAAATATTAAATAAACTGGAAAAAAAATGCGGAATCCGTATAAAAAAACAAAACCAATTTTATCCGGGAAACGAACACAATGAAGCCATGTTACGTCAAAGACTTTCACAACTGGAATCAACAATAAGAAAAACATACACTGAAACAATGAATAAAACCCATGTAAAAAACGAAGAAGAAATAAAAAATGCAGAGGAACTGGCGAATTTGGTTATCTCACGGGCGGAGGGAATTTTAGGAATAAAAAGCACAGAGGAAGGGATTCAGGAAAATTTCCACGCGCGTATTTATGCTGCCAGGGAAGAAGCCTGGAGCAGACTATTATCAAATCATTTAAAAAATTTGCCACCATTGGGGAAGGATCTTGCGGCACGTATGGCCGGTGAAGCATGGTATGCGATGCGTCATATAGAAACCGCTGAATTGCTACTGCATATAAATCAAGATGAAATTCCGGAAAAGGCGCCCTTATCCATTTTTATTGAGAAAACAGAAAACATTGCGGATTTATTGGAGAGGGCAAAAGGAGGAACCCTTAAAAACCGTCCTCATCTGTTTCCTGTATATCCGAGGGTGATTATCGGGGAACCTGTTTCCGTAAGCGACTATATGGACTCTTATAAAAATGATAAAAAGAAAGCGGTCGATGAATTGACGGAAATATATTTTAACTCTTTCAAGCATTTATCAGCGGAGTTTTTGAATTCCCAAAAAACAGCAGATACAGTGATAAGTTGACAGGTAACACGGATCTAATTCCGGGAAATCCGCACCTTCATTCTACAGGGCATATATTTTTGGAGAAACAAAAGTCCTCCCCAGGACACACAACCGCCACATTCTGTTTATCAGGATTATGAATCTGAACAAACCTGCCTGCCGCCCTCAAAGCATACCTATCGGAAACAGGCCTGTGCCCGCCAAAATACAAAGCTTCAGGAAAATCCCGTTGATAAAAAGACAGCATTTCCGGAACAGCGTTTACGGAAGCTGACCCGTTGTCTGTCCAGGTTAGTCCGGCAACAACTTCAGGAAATTGTCTGGCATTAATGATTTCTTCTTCCGGAAAAAATCTTGCCGGTTCCGAATGGGAGGCCAGGAATCCCGGTCCGAAAATAAAAACCGGCAGGGATAATTCCATTTCCGCATACAAATCCAAAAAAAACACTGCCGAAATATTTTTCTGTGAAAACCCGTGTCATTTCCCCTTCATCTGTAAATTTACAAAAAGGATAATTTCCACCTGAAAAAGAATTCTTTATATTTTCATGATTACCTTTAAGGAAATGGACATTACGCGGGAAATTGTCTTTTAGAAGCATTATCATTTCCATAACGGAAAAATTTTCCTTCATTTCGGAAAGCATATATTTTGATAAAATTTTTCCGGTTAAAAATTCCTTATAAGCTTTTATCCAACGCAATCTTCCCCGTGACTCAGAATGAAAAGCATCACCTAAAAATATTAAGTTAATCTCACCTGCATAAAGTAAGTCCAAGATAGTTCCGGTACATCGGGCGGAAAAAAAATCTGAAAGAACACCGGGAAATGATTTTAAGACATTTAAGACAAAATTCCCGCGTCCGTGCAAATCAGGCACAATAACCGACGGGATTATTTCTCCTGACAAACAAACATATCCGCCTGAAACACCGGATGATCCTGGCGGTCTTATGTCAGCATTTTCAGTTTGAAGCAGCCGTTAAGTTTTTTCTGTAATAGATGACAACTCATCCAAACCAGGAATAGAGTCCCTGTTCCATATCCCGTAAATTTTTTTTTCTACTGAACGAAGTGTACGTCTCATTACCCACAATCCGTTTAATATGTATTTCTTCCAGGTATTCCCCCTGATATTCACCGCATTGCTATTGTTTGGAAAGAGCCTTCCCTAAAATATCTGTGAGTGGTGCATATATCCGGCGCAAAGCCTCGGGTTTCATGGCAAGCATGGAATTACGCTCTTCGTGAAAAAGTTTATCCTTACCATATACAGGCATATAATCGATTTTATTTTTCACATAATAATTTTCTATGCAACCCATTGGAAGAATATAAACACGGGCGGATTCAGCGGCGGCAAAAATCAAACGGGCAAGATTCCTGATTCTTGGAACAAGAGCGAAAGTTTGTTCAGGCAGAATATCATCCAAAACACCTGGAGAAAAAACGGCCTGCAGGATAACTGTTTTAAAAGTATCAAGATCATCGAGCTTTTCCTTCATATGGGAAAAAAATTCAATCTTGGACAAAAATATTTCAGAAGGGGTTCCAGGTTTTCCTGTGTTTTTTTCTTGACTGGAAACAATTCCCTGTTCAAGAATATAATTAAGAACCGTGTTACCCACATCCGAAAGATAAGCTTCCAATCTTGTAATAATACGTTTCAGTGAAACGGGTCCGGAAATACGGATTTCCCCGTCATCCGTTGTTTTAAAAGGAAAAATAAGCCTGTAAAGATTCAGTTGTTTCTCATTTTGTTTTTTCAGCCATCTTGCGGGACGGGGATCATCGCACAAAACATCCCGAAGTTTTCCGCGGAAAAGTGAATCAAGATCCGCTATAATCCTGCCGTCTGTTCCAAGCAGGGAACAAACCTTAAAGAACACCCCCAGCTCATCCTTACCGCCGACATCAATTACTCCTGTACCGGTAGCCCCGTCTTTTCCCCCAAAGGTAGAAAGAAGTATGGAGAAAATCTGCTGGTCTGTGTATCCTTCAACAAAAATCTGCCTGTCAGAAAAAAAGAACTGCTTATGATAGGTATTAAAGCGGGGCAGAAAACGCTGGAAAAGGGAGGTATCGTTTTCAGATAATTTTTCAATGCTGGTCGGAGCATGATTTATGTGGCAAACGACAACCCCAAGTAAATCATCCGGGAAACGTAAATCGATAAAAAACGGGGAATGGGTTATCAGAAAAAAAACTGAATCCGGTGCGTTGACAGCAACCCGGCGGATTTCTCCCATAAAAAACATTTGCATCTGAGGATGAAGATGAAGTTCAGGTTCATCAAACACAAAACAGGTGCGTTTTGAACGGGACTTCCGTCCGCCGTATAATACAGCGAAAAGACTTAATATTTCTTTAAGTCCGTGACATTCTCCTTCCCTCAGATTATATTCCACCCCCCGGGTTTTATTTATAACAACCGGGACAAAAGTACCATCAGGTGATTTTTCAAAACGGATGGATTTTTCAAACATATCGGAAAGGACGGATTCAATTTTGGCGCGGACTGCGGGATTTTCCCTCAAAAGGGAAAGAACCTTATCTTCTTCTATTTGATCAGCATGGAAAAAATTAACTTCATAACCGGATTTTTGAAACTGGGCGGCTATTTTGCCGGCGAGAAGGGTTTTTCCTGAACCGTTGGGCCCCACAATCAGATTCACATGGGACCACAAACTCTTTTTGAAAGCCGGTTTCCCCCATAAAAAAGGCAGGGAGACACGTGTTTCAATATTGATCATAACCCATGGTAACAAAAAAAAATAATGGGGGCAAGTAAAAATTTACAGATGTTAATTTTTTAATTTCTTGAATTTTCAGGATTTTATGATATACTGAAAAAAAAAATGTTATTCATTATTTTAGGAGGCTTAAAAATGAAAAAAATCCTGCCATTCTTGTTTTTATTTCTTGCCGCAGTGTTTATTATTTCCTGTGCAAGCGGAGCCCAAACAACCGCAACCGAACCGGTAGCAGAAGAGCCTGTTGCCATGGAAGATGAACCTGAAACTCCGGCCCCTGCTCCCGTAACTTCCGGAGCGAAAAGGGATAAAACAGGAATTATTATTGAAGGTGCGACCCAGTACAAGGTCAAAAATGGAGACACCCTTTCCAATATCGCCAAAAAGCAATACGGAACATCCAATGGTTATTATTTTCCCCTTATTCTGATGGCCAGTGATAATTCCATCAAAGATCCTGATGTGATAATAACAAACGGAAATTTGATTATTCCTGATTTAAAAGCCAACTTAAACGACAGCGAATCCCGGGCAAAAATGAAAACTTTTTTTGCAACCATTGCGGAAAGCTATAAAGGAAAGACAACACCCGGAGCTGCCAAATTAAGGGAAGAAATCAACAAGATATCCAATTCCCTTTAATAAAGCAATCAGACAGTTTTACAGCTGAATTCATATCACTGAATATTGCTGACAACCCCTGTATGTAAAAATACAGGGGTTGTTTTATTATAAGCGATCAGCATAATGCACTCATATGGCGATTTATCCCTGTCCTCACCAATTATTGAATTTTTTCTGGCGGATATGGTATATTCAAACGCATGAAAAAGAAATCAGGAACCATCCTTACAGCATTGTTTGCAGCCCTTATTTGTGTCGGTTGTTTTATACAGATACCTCTGGCGGGGGGTATACCCATAATCCTGAATGATATGCTCGCCATCCTTTCAGGACTTGTTCTCGGTCCAATATACGGTGGAGCCGCCGTCCTTGTTTTTTTAATCCTCGGGTGTGTTGGATTCCCGGTTTTTTCCGGACTGGCGGGAATATCGGTTATAACGAAGGGACCCACAGGAGGCTTCCTGATAGGATTTTTCCTCGGCTCAATTATAGCCGGGTTAATCATGGGAAACAAACCGGCTGCCTGGCTCCGGATAACCATTGCCGCCATTTCCGGAATGATTGTGATTTTCACAGCCGGAGTCCTGCGTTTTATGATGCTTTTTCCTGAGAAAAATGTCTGGATGCTCGCTGTCATTCCTTTCATTCCAGGAACAATAATAAAACTGGCCATAATGATTCCGGTGACAAAAAAACTCAGGGCTGTTGTCGCCCGGTATATGAACTGAATAAAGCATACGGACACTTGCCTGTGAATAACCTGGAAAAAACAGATACAGCAAAAACAGTTATAGAAGTTTCCTCCGTAACGAAAATATTCCGTTCCATACCTGGGGAACCGGAAATAAAAGCTTTGGACAATATTTCCTTTTCGGTACAGGAGGGGGAATTCATTGTCATATCCGGCGCAAATGGTTCCGGGAAAACCCTGTTAATGTCTATAATTGCCGGATTGGAAACCGCCGATTCCGGTTCCGTAAAAGTAATACAGGGCGAAATCGGTCTAGTATTCCAAGATGCGGATTCTCAAATTCTGGGGGAAACTCCGGAAGAGGATGTTTCCTTCGGCTTAAAAAACTGTTTTTATTCCAAAGAGGATATAACATCAAAAACAGAGCAAGCCCTTAAAGACTGCGGCTTATGGGAAAAGAAGGATTTTCCAGCAAGACTTATGTCTGGAGGAGAAAAACGAAGGCTTGCTGTCGCCGCAATGCTCGCATTGGACAGATCCTCTATAATCTTTGACGAACCATTTGCAAACTTGGACTGGCCGGGTATAAAACAAGTTTGTTCCATTCTGGAAAAATTAAAAACAGAGGGACATACCATAATTGTATTAACCCATGAGCTTGAAAAAGTTCTGTCTCTTGCAGACAGATTCATAATTCTCGACCGGGGGAAATTAAAATTCGACGGGAAACCAGAAGATGGTTTAAAACAAAATCTTGAAATCTACGGCATAAAAAACCCTTTGACCTCTTATAACAATATCAACGATCTTGTATGGCATTAACAGGAAAGGAGGATAACAAATGGAAAGCCCTCTTTTTTCATACAGAAAAGCATATACCCTGATTCACAGAATTCCCGCATCCGTAAAAATTTTTTTTCAATTTATAATATGTATATTTATTTTTGCCGGATTTAATTCAAAAAAAACAGAGATGCTTTGTCTTACAGTATGCGGTATATTGATTTTTACAGCCTTTTTTTTGGCAAAGATACCGATCGGAAATCTGAAAAAATTGCGATTTGTTTTTCTTATAGGGGGATTATATACAATATTTAAAATATTCGCTCCATATGAATTAGAAAGTTTATCATTTGAAAAATTCAAAATAATATCCAGAGACGAAAACCAACAGATTGTTCTTTTTTCAGTTATAGCTTTTTTTCCGGAGAAACTTCCAGCTTCCCTTCTTTACGCTTTCAGATTTTTTTTAAGCGTACTCTCCGCTTTCATACTTTTTTACAGCACATCACCTGTTGAAATAAAATTTGCCTTTGAAACAGCCCAGGAATACATTGGAAAAATATTTCCACCTGTAAAAAAACTTAATCCTGCAGCTGTAATAATCCTTGCGGTGAATTTCATACCACAGATTTTCAGCACTTGGAAAAAAATCGATCTTGCGGTTAAAGCGCGGACAAACGGAAAAGGACGGAAAAATTTTTTTACTTTTATCAGGATTTTATATGCGGAATTGACAGCCCTTCTTTCATGCCTTATAAACCAAGCGGAAACCAAAAGGAAAGCCTTTGTCAACCGTTCAGGCCGGATAACAATCACACAGGCCAATAAATAAAAGCAGCCATGGAAGTAAAAGGTGTAACAGAAGAATCACCGGAGCGGAAAGAATCCATCCCTCCACGTTCCATAATTTCACGACGGGAAGAACCGTATCTTGAAGAACAGGATGTGCATATTCCGGTATCCCTGATTCGATCCGGTTGTATTCCCAGTGAGAGGCACAGGGAAATATTTGCCTCAGCCAAAGAAAGACGGTAAGGCCATTTTGAGCCGGCAGAATGGAGTTTTTCGTCCAAAAAAACACAATCATTGGAAAAATTATCACTGAAATACACCGCTCTTTCTTCATCGACAGTATAGCAGCATTGTCTGATATGAGGTCCAAGAATCACATGAAATGAAGAAGCCTTACTGCCCCATTCCTTTTCCGCCAAGGCCAAAGCCGAAGCAATAATACCTGTTCCCCTCCAACCGGAATGAAGAACACCGAAACAACCGGTATCAGGATCAAACAGCCATACCGGCATACAGTCCGCCACTGTGACACAGGGAACAACAGAAGCACAGGTGGACAAAATACCATCACCGGAATGTCTACCGGAGGAGTCTTTCCGGGCATCCGCTATATCCCCGTCCCAGGAAGAGAAAGCGGAAAAAACCCATCCTGACCCGTTTCCCGTTCCGGAACATACAGGAGAAACCTTGAAGACTGTCCTTGAATGGATTTGTGACAGAGAAACAACATTTCCGTAAGGGACGGGGATAACAGAAGAAAAAAAATCCTGGCGTCTGTCCTCATTTTCCACAGGACGCAGTGCACCGGCGGCTTTCAGTGACAAGGCACACACCGGTTCCACAGGTGAACCTGAATTGAATTTGAAAAACTCCACATCATTCTGGCCAGGGGATATGCATTTCATTCAGATATGCTCTTTTCGAGGGAAGATAAAATTTCAATCCCTTCCTGAATTTTAAACCGGACGGCAGACAAATCCTTACGGAAAGTTTCATTCTGCTTGCCCTGGATGGCGGCCATGTTTATCAATGTTTCATAGGGCCCCCCGCGGGAAACATCAAGAATTCCTCCGAGAATTGCATCCATACTTTGAAAAGCGGAAAGCACCCTTGTATAAAAAACTTCAGTTTCACTTTCCACATTTGCCATCAAATGCTCAAGACGGCTTTTACCGTTATGAGTACCGATTTTCTCAGTGAGGGCCAAAGCGAAACCTTCTCCCAAATCCCCTTTCGGAGAAAGACGGTGCTCAAAATCAGAAATATCCTGTTTCTGGTGTTCAAGCACATTAAAAGCATCGGTAAACTCAACCAGATTTTCCCTTTTATAAAAATCGCCTTCAACAAGGATTATTTTCAAGTTTTTTGAAATCTGCCTGGGATACACCGAAGAAAAAAAAGCCTTGAGAAATAAAAAAACAGGCTCACGCCGGAACTTCATGGGAAACCAAACTGCATCCCAAGGGGTAAACTCCAGGGACGGAGCCTCTGTGCAACCCAAAAAGACAAGGGCTTTCTTTTTCAGGATAAACTTGTCATGGAGTTTTATCCATTCCCCCAGCCGTTTTTCAAAACGCTTTTTCCAAGCAGACTTAAAAAGATTGAACCAGTCTTCTCCCTGCCGTTCAATATCAGGTTCCCATAAAATATCTCCGCAGGAAAAACGTACAAAATCAGCCACAGGGATACGGCTCTTAAATGAGGTAATGCCCAATAAATAATTTACAGCAACTTTCACAAATTTGGCGCATTCCTGGTCAAGCGAAAAAGAACTATCCTGAATTTTATCCTGCTCGGAAAAAATATAAAGGGCTTCAACTAAAAGCATAGGGATTTTTAAAGCGGAGGAAAGGACGGAAGCCAGTTTTTTCAAGTCATCAACCACAGCATCCAGCAGACACATTTGCCCCTTCCCTGTCATGTCGGAAAACTGGAGAACAAGTCTGTCAAGCTGGAGGGAACAAAAAGATGACAGCCACTGGGCAGCCTGGGCAGCTTGATACATCTTGTTTTTTTCATCTGCGGAAAATTCTGTAAATGCTTTTTCCATCTTTTTCAGGAAACTGGAACGGATGTCTTTAGGAATATCCTCTTCTTCATAGGATTCAGTGAAAGGATCCAAGGCCGCTGAAATATTTTTATAAGATTCAGGCGCTATCAGGGAAGAAAGCAAAATATAAAAATCCCCCCTTTGTTTTTCATATTCCGCCATCAAAGGGATAAAAAAATTGCGCGCTGTATTCAGAAAAGACAAATCCTGATACATGGCATCGGTATACATTCTACGTTGGATTGAAATGTATGTTCCGAATTTTCTTTCAATTCTTTTTCCTAAATCCATAACAAGATAATCATGGTATTTCTCATCGGGAGTTGAAGATGAAAAAAAAGCAAGTATTTTGAACCACAACCGGACAAGGAGACTTTCATCGGATAATTGAACTTTTTTTTCCTTGGCATCCGCCTTAATATCAAAAAAATTCTCTGATTCCGGCACAGCATTGGAAATTGCTGTTTCAACCTCCGTCACATCAGCCAGACGGTTGAGCATTTCCCTCCGTTCTGTATCGGCAAGGCTTTTCACGAGTTCATCAAAGGTATCCTTTTTCCCGGGTATCATATGGTAATTATGTCATAAAAAAATAAAAAAAACCAGACTAAATGGCAGGATATGGCGGGGAGTCGGGATATACATTTCCAAGGGAAGAAACCGGTTTTATGAGAATTCCTTTATAATGATAAAATATGAAATCATAAGCGGAACAGCCGCGGCAACCCAGGCAGCGGGGCCGGCAAAACATATCCCCGCATATCCTAAGGCCAGAGGAAAAAGATAGGAGCCGACTGTCCTTGCGATAAGTTCCCCGACCCCGGCCATAAGGGGCATAAAACCACGCCCCAGACTTTGCAAAACATTACGGTAAACAAAAATCACAAACAGGGATGGATAAAACAGCGATGTAATCCTAAGATACTGCCGGGCGGAGCTTATAACCTCTTCCTCCCCATTGCTCACAAAAAGGGATGAAAGTTGATCCGCAAAAACCGAGGCAATTAAAGCCGAAAAAAGGGATACCGCTACCGTAAGGATACAGCATTTTTTCGCTCCTTCCTTAATCCTATCAATCCTGTGAGCACCCAAATTCTGGCCGGTATAATTTGCCATGGTGACACCAAAGGTGCTTGCCGCCACAACAATCAGGCTTTCGACCTTTTGGGCGGCTGTATAACCGGCTATTTTCACCGGACCGAAAACATTTAAAGCCGCTTGAAGTATAACAACCCCTATGGCTGTAATTGAAAACTGAAAAGCCATGGGAAGACCTATTTTGAGATGCTGGGAGGCAAAATGGACATCCATAGAAAAATGTTTTTTATTTACACGCAGGAAAGGGTACCTGGCGAACATATAAAAAAGTGAGGCTATGCCGGCAAAGGTTTGGGATATCACTGTGGCCCAGGCGGCTCCATCCACTCCCATTCCCAGTCTGGAAATAAAAATGATATCCAGAAAAATATTCAAAATTGAAGAAATTATCAAAAAATAAAGGGGGGAACGGCTGTCTCCCACAGCACGTAAAATACAAGCGGTCAAATTATACAGCACTGTAACTGTAATCCCGATATAAATAACCGTTATGTATACCCGTGAACCTTCAAATATAGATTGGGGAGTGTTTATTATGCGTAAAATAGGAGCGGCCGTAAGTACGGAAAGGAGGGTCATAATAACGGAAGAAAAACCATTCAAAATGAAATTCATGGCAACAGACCGCTTTACACCCTCCATATCCTTCGCTCCGAATCTTTGGGCGGTGATAACGGCGAACCCGGCCGTCAGTCCAGTAACAAAACCCAACACGAGGAAATTCATCGGGGTTGTATTTCCGACAGCGGCAAGGGCTTCCGTTCCCAAAAGGCGGCCCACAATGATTGTATCCGCCATATTATAAAACTGCTGTATAACGTTACCAATAAGCAGAGGAATAGAATAAAGTACAATAAGTTTTAAAGGACCGCCCTGTGTCATGTCCATTGCAGCGTGGGCGGGACGGTGCAAGGGAAATCGTAAATGTACAGGCATATATCACTCACAAGGAAACTAGTGGGAAGAAGAGGATTTGTCAATACGGGAAAAGATAAACTTTTATAAAACCGCTATGAAGTGAAAACGGGACACCGGTCAAAAAGCAGGGTTCACACCAATGCCAGGGCTGTTTCTATCATAGGATAGAGACATTCCATTCTTTTGTCATCGGGAACAGACCTGCCGTCAACACAATTATCAGTCACAGTAAGGATAGAAAAAGCTTTCCGGCCTGCGGCTGCAGCGGTACTGTACACAGCATAAGTTTCCATATCCTGGGCCACAGCTCCCATGGCTGCCCAAGGCTTCCAACCGTCAGGTCCAGCCGCATTGTATTCTGAAAAAAGATCGCTGGAAAAAACCATTCCTGCCGTGAATGGGATACTTTTTTCCCCGCAAACGGACACAGCTTTTAAAAACAAACCGGGATCACAGCAGGGACTATAAGTACCGTCAAGTTTATATTGACGTGCCCAGGCAGAATCCGTACTGGCTGTCATGGCTAAAATCAGGGAACCGGGGCTTTGCCCAGCCCTGAATCCGCCACAAGTACCTATACGCACGACAGTCTGTACATTGAAAAACCTGAACCATTCGTACAGGTAAATTCCAGCGGAGGGAGATCCCATACCTGTAGCCATAACACTTACCGGTTTACCGTTATAAGAACCGGTATAACCTGTAATTGACCTTACGTCAGTTACAAGCTTAGCCCCGGTTAAAAACTTTTCCGCCACAAGTTTTGCCCGGAGAGGATCGCCGGGGGCAAGGATAAAGGGAGCCAGTTCCCCGGGAGCGGCCCGGTTATGTGGTGTCGTCATCAGGAAGCTCCTTTTTCATAGGGTTTACCGGAAGCCGCCGGCGCATAGTTCTTCCCGCTGAAAATCACAAGGGCGAACAATGTCACCGCATAAGGAAGAATATTAAACACCTCGCTGGGCATAACTCTCAAAGCCGGAACAGTGTTTGCTATAATTGAAAAAGCCTGGGCAGTACCGAAAAGCAAAGCGGCGAGGGCTACCCCGGAAGGTCTCCACCTTCCGAAAGATACTGCGGCCAGGGCGATAAATCCCCTTCCGTTTATTGTGGTGGAAGTATACTGGATGGTTTGGGTGAGAACGCAACATCCTCCCGCAAGACCCGCCAGCAAACCACTTACAATGACGGCAATATAACGGGTCCGTCTCACATTTATACCCACGCTGTCCGCCGCTCCCGGATGTTCACCGCAAGCCCGTAAATGCATCCCAAAGGGCAGCTTATATAATACAAACCAAGCGGCGGCGACAATAAAAAGCGCAATATAAGCGGTGGGATAGATACCTAAAGCATCGGGGCGCATACCCATACGGAATTCACGGGTCCTGTCAGCGGCAAAAAGAATCTGGGCGGCGAATATTGTAACCCCGTCAGCCAACAGGTTAAGTCCGGTTCCGCTTATGGTTTGATCCGCATTCAAAGTAATAGCGGCCACAGCATGAATAATCGAAAACAATCCTCCTATCAAAGCCCCCAACAATAAGGAAACCCATACGGAGCCGCCGAAGCCGGACATCTCCATAAGGACATGGGCGGAAGCCGCAGTACAGGCGCCTATTCCCATTAAACCTTCCAAGGCAATATTCACCACGCCCGATTTTTCACAAATCATTCCGCCCACAGCCGCAATTAAAATCGGGGCAACAATCATCAATACGGAAGGAATCATTCCAAGGATAACACTCATCTGCCGGCCTCCTTCCCCTCTGAATCGCTGGATCCTGAATTATTTTCCGCAACAACTTCCCTCTGAAGTCTCCGTTTATTCAACCACTGGCGGTAAATTTTCAAGCCTGAGCGCAGGGCAATGAATACAACTATCAGCCCCTGGATGATGAAGGTTATTTCTTTGGGGATTTGCTTACTCTGCATAAGTGCCTGGGCGTTTTTCAACATTCCGAAAAGAAGACCTGCAAGGAAATTCCCGCCGGCGGTATTGTTTCCCACAAGGGCAACCGCAATTCCGTTAAAACCGTAATTATCCATGCCGGCGATAATCCTTCCGTAACTGAAAGACCCCAGGGCAACAATACTACCCGCCAAACCGGCAAAGGCACCGGATATTGCCATGGAAAGGGAAATATTCTTAACAACAGAAATTCCACTGCATCTGGCGGCTTCCCGGTTAAAACCGGTTGCACGCATACCGAAGCCCAGGTTTGTTTTTTCCATGATGAACCAGTAAACCACAACAGCAATAATCATGAGGAAAAAACCGTTGTTAAGCAGGGAAAAATTGGTGATTTTTTCAAAAAGAGGATTTTTAAGCACAGCTGTTTCCGGGAAAGAGGCTGTCCTGTAAGTGGTCGCCTCCGGAAGCTGGAGACAAATAATCCTGGAAAGATACAAGGCTATATAATTCAACATAATCGTTGAAACAACCTCGGAAACCTCGTATTTTGCCTTCAACACGCCTACAACGCCTCCCCACAGGGCAGCGGTGACAACAGCGGCAAAGATTGCAAAAACGCAATGGAGAACAGGAACCCGGGGAGCCAGCAAAGCGGCGACCTGTGCGGCCGTCATCCCGATAATATACTGTCCCTCGCCTCCGATATTGAACAAACCGGCCCTTGCGGCAAAAGCCATGGAAAGACCGCAAAGAATGAATGGAACCGAATAATTCAGGGTTTCACCGATATAACGGACATTCATCCTGCCGTTGTCCACATTGTATCCGGTTAAAGACTGAAGAATAGCCTTGTACATATTTAGAGGGTTCCGTCCCACCGCCCAGACAAGGATGGTTCCAAAGAAAAATCCCAGCAAGATAACAAGCACAGAAACAGAAGCATCAGAACCGAGGAGTCTGTCCAGCAGGGAATCCCGGCCGGAATTTCTTTTCAGCTTATTCATTTGCGCATTCATCATTAAGCACCGCCTCCTGTTTTCTTGGAACCTGCCATCATGAGACCTATTTCGTGCTCAGTAACGGAACCGCTCTTGCAGACACCAACAATCGAACCGCTGCTTATTGTGGCAATACGGTCGCACAAATTCATAATTTCATCCAGTTCAAAGGAAACCAAAAGGATTGCCCTTCCCTTGTCCCGCTCTGCCACAATACGTTTGCGTATATATTCAATGGCGCCCACATCAAGGCCACGGGTAGGTTGAGCCACAAGGAGAACCTTTGGGGAAAGACTGATTTCTCTGGCCACAATCACTTTTTGCTGGTTGCCGCCGGAAAGGTTTCCAGCATGGGTTTTCGCACCTTCACCTGCCCTGACATCAAACTGATCTATAAGTTTTGCGGCGTCTTCATCCATGGCGGTATAATTCAAAAGACCGTAAGAATTACTGTAAGGCTCTTTATAGTAATTCTTCAAAGCACAGTTTTCGCTGATTGAAAATTCGCTTACAATTCCATGCTTTTGTCTGTCCTCCGGGATGTGCCCTAAACCACATTCTATCCTTTTCCTGATTGAATACCTGGAAATATCCTCTCCATCCAAAATAATCTGTCCGCTCTCCAGGGGTGAAAGTCCGGTTAATCCGTATAAAAGCTCTTTCTGCCCATTACCGTCCACACCGGCTATACCCACTATTTCCCCTGCATGGACATCCAGGCTGAAATCGCGTACCTTCGTATTTCCCATGGTGTCTTTTACGGAAATGTTTTTCACTGAAAGAACAACCTTACCCGGATCAGCCGGAGCCTTTTCAATTTCAAATTTAACAGCCCTTCCAACCATCATTTCCGCCAGCTGCATTTCCGTAACGGAAGCCACATCTATTGTGTCTATATACCTGCCCCGGCGTAAAACAGTGCATCTGTCTGCCGCAGCCTTTATTTCTTTCAGTTTATGGGTTATCAGGATTATGGTTTTTCCCTCGTTTTTAAGCCTATGGAGAATGGCCATCAACTCATCAATTTCCTGGGGAGTTAAAACCGCAGTGGGTTCATCAAATATGATGATATTTGCATCCCTATAAAGGGTTTTCAGGATTTCCACGCGCTGCTGTTGTCCTACGGTTATGTCCTCCACCAAAGCGTCCGGATCAACGGAAAGACCGTACAAATCGGACAATTCGGCCACACGTTTTTTTGCCTGCCGTAAATCCAACATCCCGAAACGGTTTGTGGGTTCCATTCCCAACACAATATTTTCAGTGACTGTGTAATTCTGTACGAGCTTAAAGTGCTGATGAACCATTCCGATGCCTAAATCAGTCGCCACATTGGGATCCCGGATCGCGATTTCCTTTCCCCGTATGCGTATCGTGCCGGAATCCGGACTATAGGCACCGAACAGAACAGACATCAAAGTAGATTTCCCGGCACCGTTCTCCCCCAAAAGGGCATGGATTTCGCCCTCATATACCCGGAGGGTAACATTGTCATTGGCAACCACCCCCGGAAAGGTTTTAGTGATACCCAGCATTTCGATGGCATAATCAGACACAAAAAACTCCTGAAAAGAGGTATTTCAAAAATCAGACAAACCCTCAGACGAAAGGAAGTTTGCCTGATTTTTAAACGGCCTCCGGTAGACAGGGTTTCCCCCATCTACCTGATTGCCGGATGTATTGAACAAACGGTTACTTAGTCATCCAAAGCTGAAAGACCTGCGGGAACAACACCGGCCTCCAGAGCTGATTTGTATGTGTCGTAGATTTTAATGTTTCCCTTGATAATTTCGGTTTTAGCTTTTTCAACCTCAGCAATAACAGATTTTGAAAGGGAAGGATTGGCGGTTGAATAATCAACACCCTTATCTGCCATGGACATCTTTACAACGCCACCCTGGAAGGTACCGTTTTCAATGTCAGTAAGAGCTTTGATTGTGGAGTTTTCAACCCGTTTGATCATGGAGGTCAAAACGGCGCTGTTTTTACCGTCATAAATACCGTCCTCGTACTGGTCACTGTCAACCCCGATAGCCCATACATTCCGTCCGGCAAGCCTGTATTCCTTTGCCTGGGCGATGGTTCCGTTTCCTGTTCCACCGGCGGCACTGAAAATACAGTAAACGCCGTTGTCATACCAGTTTTTCGCCTGGGCCTTCGCAAGTTCCGGTTTCCCCCAGTCGTTGGCATAATAGTCTACGATTTCAGCATCCGGGAATACTGAGAGGATACCCTGGATATAACCCACTTCAAATTTGGTGATAGTGGCACCGGGGATACCGCCGATAAAGCCGAATTTAGGATTCTTGATACCGTCTTCCTTAGCCTGAAGGGCGGCAACCAAACCAACAAGGTAGGAACCCTGTTCTTCAGAGTAAATGAAGTCAACTACATTCGGATGGAGGACATAATCCACGTCAACAATGGCGAATTTCTGATCGGGATACTGGGGCGCAACCTGGTTGAGGGCGTCAGCGAATGTGAACCCTGTCACAACAATAAGGTCATAGCCTTCATCCGCAGCCTGGCGCAGGTTGGGGATATACATATCCTGGGTTTGGGCGGTCACAACGTCATAGTGGGAACCCCGGTGGGTTGTTTTATCAACTGTGTCACCGTAAAACTGGACGATTCCCCTCCAGGCTGCGGCGTTGAAGGACTTGTCGTCAATACCTGTCGCGTCAGTAAGAAGCCTTATTGTCGGCTTTCCTGAATCTGAAGCAGCCGCATCTTTTCCGCCGCCGGCAAAAATCATGGCCGGAATGAGGAGAGCCAAAAGTATAACAAAAATCTTTTTCATGTTATAACTCCTAAATTTGATATTTAATGTTTATTATAACACGGTTATAAATAAAAAACATCATTTTTCTTTAAAGATATTCAGGCAAAAGTCCATAATAATTATTTGCCATATTATTTTCTATAAAGTTGACTTCCGCCGGATAATGATTTACCATCATTCTATGAGTTCACTTGAAAGCCCTTCTTTTCCTTTGGATGATTACATCAGGAAGGTTCCTGACTTTCCCAAGCCGGGGATTTTATTTTACGACATAACAGGGATCCTTGCGGTTCCCAAGGCATTCAAATGGTGCATTGACCGTATGGAGGAACTTTACTCCGGGGAAAAAATCGATGCTATCGCGGCCGTTGAATCCCGGGGATTTGTTTTTGCCGCTCCCTTTGCGTTGAGAAAGAATATTCCGCTGATACTGGTGCGGAAAAAGGGCAAATTACCAGGGGAAGTTTATGCCTGCGCCTATGAGCTCGAATACGGAACGACAGTTCTTGAGGTCCATAAAGCCGACGTGCCTGCCGGTGGAAGGGTTCTAATAGCCGATGACCTGATAGCCACAGGAGGCACTCTGAATGCGGCCAGAAATGTCTTGGAGCAGGGCGGCGCCCAGGTGGCCGGTTATTTCGGAATAGTGGGGTTACCCTTCCTGAATTATTCGGCGGCATTGGGTGATATACCCGTGAAAACACTGATAGAGTACGACGGGGAATAGGCAAAAAGCATTTCCTTCCGGATTCACCGCCGCGAATCCCCATCCCGGTTGACATTATTGCCGTCATATGATACCTTTCAGCCATTCATTCCCCGGTTGTGTAATGGTAGCACCGCAGATTCTGGTTCTGCTTGTGGGGGTTCGAATCCTCCCTGGGGAAAACGCCATCCCGACTCTTCCGCAGGAATACCGCGGAAAACCTGACCTGGTCCCTTCGTCTATCGGTTAGGACAAAAGATTCTCAATCTTTAAAGACGGGTTCGATTCCCGTAGGGACCGAAACCAACCATCCTGATTTTCTGAGTCACAGGACTATTCATTCCTTAAAATGATAAAACCAAGGAAACAGACCGGTCGCTGACGAGCACCGGAGAGAAGCTGACCGGACTAAAAGTTTGGGAGGAAAAACGCTTCCCGGCAGTCTGTATGCGCAGGCATACAGACTTTACACGGAAAGGATTTATTTGCTGAGAACGGACGCTATGCGTTCCAGAACCTTTTTTCGGTCCAGGGGTTTAACAATATAGTTTTTTGCTCCCAAAAGGAGGGCTTGCTTCACCAAATCCTCTTTTCCCAGGGCGCTTATCATTACTACCCGGGCGGACTTATCAAAAGCCATGATCTTTTCAAGGGCGGCGATACCGTCCATTTTCGGCATGGTAATATCCATCGTTACCAAATCCACGCCCGGGGATATTTCTTTATATTTTTCAACCCCGTCCAAACCATCCACAGCGGTGGCCACAATTTCATAGCCCTCACTTGTCAGAATCTGTCCGATTTGTTTTGCGACAAAGATTGAATCATCAACTATAAGAATTTTATAAGGCGTTCCGTCCGGCTTCAGACCTGCCGGCGGTCTCTCATTGATAGACGGAAAATCCTGTTTTGAAATCATATTCAGCTCCTACCTTATTTCCGGTTAAAATAAATGCCTCACCGGCACATTATTCCGATTTTTCCCTGATGGCGACATTAACTTCAAGGCAACCATAATTCGTTTCTATGGGAACAATGAGAGCCTCAACGTTATGATCCGAAATCTCGAGGTTTTGTCCGGAAAAAAGAGCCGGAGGGGTTAAATCAAACCGGAACCCGAGATCATACAATTTTGTTACAGCTTGAGCCGTTATCATGTTCGCCAGTTCAGTAATAGTGGCCTTTGCCATGTCATCAAAAACCGTGAATTCCTCCCGATTCATTCTGCCGGCAATTTTAATTGCCGTAGGCATATCCATATCGAATACAACACGGCCTGAAACATCACCTGCCAGTCCCACCAGAGCGGCTACCCCCATTGTCGGCATGGAAGTGGCTTTAAGGTAAAGTTCCCCCCTGCGCACTTCATCATCCAGAACTTCTTTCAAAATGCTGTATGCAGCCTCCACGAAAGGGTTGATATACTCTACACGCATCGTTTACTCCTTTTACCCACGTGATTATTCACTAACCCGTTATTCCTTTACGAAAACGGCAACCTGTCCCTTTGCCTTTTTCTGCCACCCGGCATTTTTCGGCATTGATTCATTCATACCCAATAAAACAACTCCGTTACCCTTGAGATTTTCCGAAATATCGGCAATAACCGCAGATTGTTTTTTCACTTCCATGAATGAAAGAACATCCCGGCATACAACCAAATCAAGGGCGGGGAAAGAATTCTGGTTGGCACAGTCGTGATATTCAAAAAGAATCATATCACGTATTTCCTGGGTGAATACCCATCCTCCGGAAACGTTTTTGGTAAGATACGGCCTTATGGTTTCCGTCACAGCCTGATCCGGTACTGTGAGGAGAGGGGCGCCGGAAACAGCAAGCAAATCCAAATCGTTGGCGTAAATACGTATCCGGGCATTAGGGTACAGTTCCCTCATCATAACGGCAATGGAATAGGATTCATAGCCCTTGCCACAGCCGATATTCCACACGTTGATTTGCTTTGCCTGGTTAGAAGGCATAAGGGAAGAAACTTCTTTGATATATGAATCCGACCATATGGTTCCGGAATCGGGAGACGGGAAAGTTGAAATAAAAAGGGATGAATCTTCCGCAGAATGAAGCTGAAGATTGTCCGCGCCCCGGAGACCGCTCCACTCCTTGAAACGGATATTAACCCAGTCTTCATTCACTTGGGAAACATAGAACCTGGACAGCATGGCAAGTGAATCCCTGATGAAGGAAAGCTCTTTCTCCGTCGAAATAGCCGCGGTTTCCGGTTCTTTTGGAGAATCCGCAGTATCCGGCTGTGTTTCCCTGACATCGGAAGCCTGTTCCCTGGAAGACTCCGCGGAAACCGGGCTTTCAACCCTGGACACCAGGGAAACGTCATGTTCGGATTCAAATTCCTTTTCACGGAAAATTCTGTCCGTATCAAGCAGGATGTAGAGCCTGTCCTGATGTTCCACCACTCCCTGGATGTACCTGATGTTTATATCCCCGAAAATGGGATGGGGAGGCTGGATTGAATCGGAATAAATGCCCACAACTTTGTCGATGCTGTCCACCACAACGCCGTAGGTCAAGTCCTCCACAGTCAGGATAATCAGACTTTCAAGGCTGTCAGCCCGGCGCTCTTTTACCGGAAGATTGAAAAACAAACGGAGGTCAATTATCGGTATAATGTCACCACGCAGGTTATAAACACCCAGGACAAAAGGCGCCGTATTCGGTACATAGGTAAACCGGCCTGCTTTGGCTATTTCTTTTACGCGCATAATGTCGATGGCATAATCCTTACCGCCGAGAGAAAAAGTAACTATTTTACAATCAGCCGCAACTGTCTTTTCGGATTCTTCCCGGGAATTATCTTCAGCCGTAACGGCCGCCGGTTCCCGGACAGCTGCTTCTTCCATCGTTTCTCCTACCATTTCGGTTCGCCTCTCTGTTCACGGGCTTCAGCTTCCTGTCTCAATCCAAGATCCAAAAGCTGATTCACGTCTATTATAAGGGAAACAGAACCATCACCTAAAATTGAAGCTCCTGCGATTCCCGGGGAATTTGTAAACTGGTCTTTAAGCGGCTTGATAACCACATCTTCCTCGCCTATCAGAGCATCCACCATCAAGCCTACTTTTTTTTCGGCGGTTCCAACAATAACCACATAAGCATGTTCTGATTTTTCCGTGGCACGGATTCCAAAAAGCCTGTTAAGCCTTAAAAGACTTATAACCTCATCCCTGACGTTCAGCACCTCGTAATTGTCTATCATGCTGACCTCGTCGGTCCTTATACGCTGGCTTTCAATGACCGATGCCACAGGAATTGAATACACTTCGGCCCCAACCCGGATTAACAGTCCCTGGATTATTGCCAGGGTAAGAGGAAGCCTTATGACAAAGCGGGAACCTTCCCCGTGGCGTGAAATGACGGAAACAGACCCATTCAGTTTTTCTATTGAATTCTTAACCACATCCAACCCTACACCACGGCCGGAAATATTTGAAATTTTTTCAGAAGTTGAAAAACCAGGGGAGAAAATAAGCTGGTAAGCCTCCGTATCGGAAAGACTTTTTCCGGGATGGATTATGCCACGTTTTACCGCCTTGGCTTTTACCGCCTCCACATCAATACCGCCGCCGTCATCAGCGATTTCGATGATTATCAGGTTGCCCTCATTCCCGGCTTTCAAAAGAACCGTTCCTTCCTCCGGTTTCCCGGCGGCCAGACGCTCTTCCTTGGATTCTATACCGTGATCCGCTGCGTTGCGGATACAGTGCATTATGGGGTCAAGAAGGTCTTCAACCACAGATTTATCCAACTCCGTGTCTTCACCTTCAATGACAAGGTTTATTTTTTTATTCAAATCACGGGAAAGATCCCGTACAACCCGGGGGAAACGGTTGAAAATCTGGTTTATGGGAACCATCCTGATTTTCATGACACCTTCCTGAAGTTCCCCCGCTATTCTTCCCAGATTCTGGGCTGTGGAACGGTACCGGTTGATGGCACTTTTCATGGAAGCTTCATAATTGTTGAAAATCTCAAAAAGCATTGAATATTCATCGTTAATCCGGCGTTTCAAATCTTTGAGGCTCCTGCCTTCCTGAACCTCGGCAACCAAATCGGGGAGTTGATCCAACAATTCATGAAGTTTTTCCCTGTAAACAGTTTCACTCTGAATAAAATCAGAAAACAAATCGGCGAATTGGGCGGAAGATTGATTAAATGAAGCCTTGACAATAACGGTTTCGCTCACAAGATTCATGAGGGCGTCAACCCGTTTTGAATCAACCCTCAGAATAGAGCCGGTACCGGTAATTTTTTTCTGGCCCTGGGCAGGATGCGGGGTTTTAGCCTTATCGTCTTTTGATTCTCCCTCCACGGCTTCTGTTTCCCGTGTATCCCCGCCAGAAACCGTGGCGGATTCATCCCCGGAATTCTCAACCACACCGGAGTTTTCCGCCTTTTTTTCCTGAGAAGCCGGCGGCTCAGGCGCAACCGTCTCTTGGAATGAGGAAGACCCGGAAGCGGAAAAATCCACCAGGGATACGGAAGAAGACAGAGTTACATCGGATATGGATGCGGTTTTCTCCAGAACCTCGGGGGAAGACTGGGAAGACACAAAATAATAGACAGTTTCATGGAAAACATCAGAATAAAGCTCGTCAAAGTCCGGTATGGTGCGTAAAACCTGGCCTTCCTGTTTTAAGGCCGCAAAAACCTGGATTCCGCCCACCGTATTCATCGGATTATTTTCATCGAACACAACCTGGACAAGATAAGCTTTTTCACCTTCAGGGACAGCTTCCTTTAATTCGAGCATTTCATATTCGGTAAGCTGGACAGGCAGCCCGCCGGTGGAAGAGGCGCCCCGGTTCTCTGAACCGGAGTCTTTTTTTGCGGCAGGAGCTTCCTTCGCTAATTTTTCAGCAATATTTTTCGGAACCGCCTTTTTTTCCGCCTTCTTGGAGCTGTCTTTTTTGGGTATCAGCCCCTCCAGCTCGGAAACTATGCCTGAAACATCCTCATCATATACGCCACCGTCAGCCCTTGCTGAAAGCATGGCTTTTATCACATCCAAAGCCCGTAAAAGCAGGTCAACGACAGATTCCGTCACCTTAACAGTACCGGAGCGAATGGCATCCAGCAAGTCCTCCACTTTATGGGTAAAGCCGGAAAGCTCATTCATTTCGACAGTGGCGGATCCGCCTTTCAAGGTATGAGCGGCACGAAAAATCTCGTCTATCGCATCATGATTCTCGGGGTCATTCTCAATCACAAGGATATTACTTTCCAGCATATCAACCTGCTGTTCAGCCTCACTGAAAAAATCCTTGAGTAGCTCTTCATTATTTATATCAAGATAATCGCTCATACTAGCAATATAGTTTATACTCTTTCAACGAATAGTCAAGAAGATAAGCTTTTTTTTTCTTTGTTGAATAAAAAACTGGAGTTAAATCAATCTATGGTATATATTTACATAAGGAATTCAGAATGAAATTATCTTTTAAATTTTACAGTATTTTCTTGCCGGTTTTTTGTTTTCTCTTTGTCCGGGAGCTTCATGCCCAGCAGTTTTCCCTCACTAAATTCGATTTCGAAACCAGGCTATTCAACCGGGATAACCGAGTCACCCTTACTTCCGCCCTTGAAACCGGCGGGGAACTTTCCCTGGCGGAACATTTTAAGGTTTCCGCCGGTATAAACCTTTATGCCGACGATATACTGAATTTTTTTCATGCGGCGGAAGCAAAAAAAAAGCCGTCTGAACTTGAACTGGCTTTTTTGGCGGCGGAATTCCCCTTCAATGTGGGAGGAAGGATTGTACCAGCCCTGTTTACGGGGAATTATGCCAACCTGTCCTCCGGCGATCTCCTCTTCAGGACCCTGAGAACCAGAATGAATAAGCCGGAATTCATAAAACGTGGGCCCATGGAGATTTTCTCAGATGACACGGAAACCTCCGGATTGGGGGCGGCATTCATGTGGACCGCGGAAACAGTACCGGTGGCTGTGGCGGCATATTCCGCCTGGAACGCTGAAACAGACAACCCCGGTTATAATGTTTTCGCCCAAACGGCGGGAGCCGGACGGACCCTGTTGTGGAATATTTATGCCGGAGTGGAAAAAGACGGAACCGAGGCCGGAACAGACGGGCTCTATTTATCCGCAGGCTTGTCCGCGGAAGCCGGGGCGGAAAGGCCCTTTTCCCTTTATATGCAAACGAAAATACTGCCCTTCGATCTGATGAACGGGGAGTCCCTGGTGAAAAACCTGGAGAAAAAAGTGCATTTCATGCTTGAACCCAGATTCAACGGGAATTTATTCTCGGTGCACGCCGCCTTCTTTATTTCCCCGGTGCTTGCGGTAAAAGAGGTTCCGTACATGGACATCAATGATGAGGGGCAGTATCTGGGGATGAACCTGCGGTTTACCTGCGGGACCCTTCTTTTCCACAAGCAGAATTTAGGATTTGATTTTACAATGGTTTCAGATACGGATAAAAATTCCGATGATAATAGCAAGGACATTATCTTTCTTATAAGTCCTTTTTTCAACATTGCCGCGGGAGGAAGTGTTATAACATTCAGTATATCGCTTAACCCGGCAAAAATAACATCGCCGTTTTCCGCCGGCGAAATAAATCTCCATATAGAGGCGGCACTTTAATGGATTTCAGAAAATTTAACCGTTTACCTGTTTTTACCGGCTTAAGGACGGTATTTTCACCGGTCCTGCTCCTGGCGCTTGCAATAATTTTTATCCCTGCAACAGCCGGAGCCATGGAAATTTCAATTTCCGGCGGTGTTGGTAATACGGGGTATAAATCAGACGGAAAGTTGCCGGAGAATTTAGCTCCGTCCTTTAGCCTGGGTTTCGCTTCCGGCATAAGCGACCACATTTCCGCCTCCCTTGTCATACAGCAGGAACCGGTTTTCGGCAGAAAAATAGCCGCAGAATGCTCCTATGACGCCGGATTAATGAAATTCACCGCGGGCCCGGTTTTCGGTTTGTTGAACGGAGCGGAGGACAGCAAAGACGCTCCCCTGCTCCAACCCGGGGTAAGGCTTGGTTTTTCCACCTTCTTTCTGAATGTAATCACCCTGAGAGCATCTTCGGACTTTTGCCTCATTACAGCGGACGGGGTTCCCGGACAAATATATCCGTCGAAGGCTGAACTCGCCATCGGATTGGTATTCCCGTCGATAATATGCACCGCCGCCATAAACCAAAAAGCGGTTTCCACATCCGGCGATGAAGGCAACAAACAAACCATTACGGATTACGGTTTTTACACCGAGATTTTCGGGAAAAATTCCCCTGTAAGATTCAAGGTTAATTTTATATACAGAACCCTGGACTTCAAGGCTAACAACAGCGCCGTATCGAACCTGCCGGAAAACTCGGCGGGATCCATTGTTGTTGGCGGCGGTCTGGAACTGCAAACCGGGAACAAAGCTTTTTTCCTGAATGGGCAGGGAAGCGTATATACCTTTGCCGACAAGGGGGAGGATTTAAATAATCCGTTTTTATACGACTTTTCCGCCGGCGTAAGGCTTACATTCAATTAGCGGAACCTATTACAACCGGCAGAAAGCGGGCTTTCGCCAGTTTTTTCGGTTAAAGAGAAAGTTTATCCGAAAGCCTTTCACAAGCTTCCATGATGTTTTCCCTGTGACCGAAAGAAGAAAAGCGTATAAAGCTTTCCCCGGAAGGGCCGAATCCTGCGCCGGGAGTCGTAACCACACGGCATTCATCCAATATCTTGTCAAACACTTCCCAGCTTTTTTTCCCAGGGAACCGCACCCAAACATAGGGAGCGTTTCCGGTAAAATATACTTCCACACCGGCATCAGAGAATTTTTTGCCGCGGAGGGTTTCCGCGATAATAGCCGCATTGGAAAGATAATAGTTGGTTAAATCCCTCATCTCTTCCAAGCCCTCCGCATCAAGGGCGGCCAGACCGCCTGCCTGGGCAATATTGGAAGCACCGTTAAAGAAGGTGTTTGTCAGCCGTGACCAGAGGGCGGAAACCGGGGTTCCATCCGCAAATAAAAGCTCATCGGGAATAACCGACCATCCGAGACGAACCCCTGTGAATCCGGCTGATTTGGAAAAGGAATTTATCTCCAAGGCACAACGGCGCGCGCCTTCAATCTCAAAAATAGTTTTAGGTAATTTTGAATCCCGGATAAAAGAAGAATAAGCCGCATCATAAATAATGATACAACCGTTTTCCCTGGCAAAAGACACCAAGATTTCCAGTTCCTCCCGGGTGGCACAGGCTCCGGTGGGATTATTGGGAGAACAAAAATAAATAAGGCTCTCCTTTTTTACACCGGACAAATCAGGAAAAAAATTATTTTCCGGTAAACAGGGCATATAGGTTATATCACAATAACCTCCGTGCACAGCGGGAGATTTCCCGGCCGCACCCACCATAACAGAACCGTCAACATACACCGGATAAGCCGGGTCCTGAACAGCCACATTGACGGAAGCCCCGAATAATTGCTGGAACCTTCCCACATCACATTTAGCCCCGTCCGAGACAAAAACCTCGTGACCTTTTATTATACCGTTATATAAAACAGTAGCGATTTTTTCCCTCAGGGGTAATTCACCCGCACTGTCATCCCCATAACCGGAATAACCGGCTGGAGTTTCCAAAGCCTTTATATAGTCATTCATGCCGGATGCGATATGCCTGGTCAAAGGTTCGGTGGTATTTCCGATACCAAGACTGATAATTTCAGCATCCGGATGGGCAGCGCAATATTCCCGCCTTCTTTTCGCGATTTCCGGAAAAAGAAATCCGGAGGCAAGATTTTTAAAATAAGAATTGGAAGCTATCATATATTCTCCTTACAGTACAGTAGAGCGAACCAAAGCTGACTTCATTATACGTGTTACTCCGGCATATGCGCAATAGGAAGCTCTGAAAATAAAAAATCCCGGCACAGCATATCGAACAAAGGTTTCATCACAATCTGTCCTCCTTCAACCGTGAAATGGGAACCGTCATCAGACATTGTTTTAATTTGTTTTCCATCTGCGGTCACAAAAACATCTGAGTACGGTTTACCATTCCCAGGTATGGTATCACGCAAGGGGACATAAACAAGTATGTCGGGACTGTATTCAGACGCTATTTCCTTTTGTATTTTTTCAATATATGAAAGATGGCCGTTATAAGTACTGTTTTTGACAACAGGCATTCCAAGCCAATAAATTTTCGGAAGATACATGAGAGCTGCATCGATGATGGAAAGACATTTTTTCCTGTATGCAGCTTCCCAAGCTTCAGTTTCCTTTACCACAACTTTACCGTCATCATCCCAGAAATTCTGGTAATCATTCATGCCCAGCATCAGTATTCCAGTGTCATAGGCAGATTCGGAAAAGGTGTCTTCAATCATCTGGTTCCAGCTGAAATAATCCTGCCGGATAAAACCAGAAGAATGAACCGGAAGATAATCAACATAAAGCGGGGAATTTTTACCGGCCAGCCGGGAAAGACCGATACCAAGGCTATAAACCTGGGAATCCCCGAACATATAAACACGCAGCGGATCCGCACTGGAATGCAGGGTATGCAGGGAAGAAACCGTGCCTGGAACTCTTACAGGTAATGCAGGTGATTCCGTTACAGAGACGGAATCATCTGCCACTGTTCCCGCTTCCGGAACACCGGCTGTCCCCGGTTCTGAGGCAGAGGGTTCTTTTATGTCAACCCCAGCCCGGTTCTGGCGGCGGTTAAAATACCTTTCGTTCCAAGCTATATTTTCAGACAAACCGGAAACTGAAAGAAAAGCCTCCCTGGCTCTGGGAACCAGTTTATCCAAACCTGTTCCGGAAGCGAAAGCAGAAAAAGCATCGGCTGCGGCTAATCCGGCTGAACGGACATGGAGATTTTCTATTCTGGAAAAAGGAATCCACAGGGACTTACCGCATAGTACAGCGGTACAGAAAATGACTAGTATGACCACAAAAGAAACATAGTTTACGGAATAAGAGCCATCCCGTGTTTTATAACTTTCAACGGCAGATTTAAAAACGGAATGTATCTTTTCAAAAAAGGACGTCATGCTTTTCTTTCCTCAAAACTAAAACTGAAAATATATAAATGGAGCCACGGCTGACATTCCAAAAATATTCAAAGAGGAGAAAAATACAGCCAAAAGGATAATTTTTACAAAAACCGGCATCAGCTGCCAAGCCCTGAAAAAAGCATCCCGTATTTTATCCGGTATAAAATGAATGGCAATTCCCAGCACAACAAGTATGCTTGCCAACGGAGTAATAAATTCCACGTTTCCATGGAAATTTACAAGAGCCTTAAACCAATCTCCTATTTCATTCATGGAAGAGGAACGGAAAACCACCCAGCTCACCACAGTAAACAAAAACGTAACCAGGGTTTGAAAGATAAGGGACAATATTTTTCCGGGGGATTTAGTCCCGTATCCGGATATACGCTCAACGGACAGCGCGGTTCCCTGCATTACACCCCACAACAGGAATGTCCATGAGGATCCGTGCCAAAGTCCTCCCAAAACCATAGTAAAAAACAAGGCGCATACAGTCCTTCCCAAACCAAACCTGGAGCCGCCCATACTGAAGTACAAATAATTGCGCAACCAAGAAGAAAAAGTAATATGCCAGCGTTTCCAGAATTCAGTTACTGAAAAGGAAGCATAAGGCCGGTAAAAATTTTCCGGCGTGTCAAAACCGATGAGAAGGGCGGCGGCGACAGCCAGATCACTGTATCCGGAAAAGTCACAGTAAATGACTACGGTATAGGACAGGGCGGCGAAAATGGCGTCCGCAGAATGCACTGCCGCCAAATCTGAAAAAACCGGAGTTACAACCAGCGTCGAAAGAAAATTTGAAAACACCAGTTTTTTCATAAGTCCTGAAACAATAAGAACGGCCGCCCTGTCAAATTTCACAGGCTTTGAGCCGGGTTCAACTCCGGCACAAAGACATGAAGGCAGGGCAGGAAAAAAATCCGAAGCGTGGACTATGGGACCGGAAGCCACCTGTGGAAAAAAAGAAACGTATAAAAGTACATCAGAGAATTTTTTTGACGCCTGAATTTTACACAGGTAAATATCGAAAACATAACTCATTGCCTTAAAAGTATAAAAAGAAATACCGAGTGGCATAACAACAGATAAAACAGGCAACAACCAGGGTTCAGCGCCACTTCCGGCGGAAAAATGAAGAATAAGGGAGTTAACCTGTCCGGCAAAGAAATTATAGTATTTGAAAAACCCCAGAATCAGGATATTAAATGCTACGGATAAAATCAGGAAAATTTTCCTGTGGATATGTTCCCGGTTATTCCCTATTAACAATCCGAAAGCGTAATTCGCGGCGGCGGAAAAAAAGATCAGGAAATAAAACCGCCAATCCCAGAAGGCATAGAATACAAAATTTGCCGCCAACAGAAAAATCCGTCTGGTTCCCGGGGTACGGAAAACATACCAAAAGCCCGCAAAAACAACGAGAAAAAACAATAAAAAAGAAAAAGTAGGAAAAAGCATCCGGGGAACAGTTTGCCTTATGGACTGGATTTGGTCAACTGTTTTCCTGCCCGGCTTTTTTATTCCGCAGCTCCTTACGCATAATCTTTCCGCTGGTGGTTTTTGGCAGGGAATCCACAAAGTCAATTATACGCGGGTATTTATAGGGAGCGGTCATTTCCTTGACAAAGCGCTTTATGTCCACCGCCAAATCCTCATTTCCAGGCTTGTAATCAGCTGTCAGGACAATGGTAGCTTTTACAACCTGACCCCTTACCGGATCAGGTTCCCCGGTTACAGCACATTCCAGTACCGCCGGATGCTTTATTAAAACGCTCTCAACCTCAAATGTTCCTATACGGTAACCGGAACATTTTATTACATCATCACACCGGCCCACAAACCAGTAATAACCATCCTCATCACGCCAGGCTGTATCCCCCGTATAATAATAACCGTTATGGAAAGCTTCGGCGGTTTTTTCAGGATCACCGTAATATTCGCAAACCAGTCCGGGGAACCGTCCGTCCGTATCGGGAAATTTTTCCTTGTCCAGCTTAAAACAAATCTGTCCCACAACGGCGTTCCCCACCTCCTCGTCTTCATCATTAAGGAGGCAGATGTTGTAATAGGGTGCGGGCTTACCAATGGAACCGGGCTTTATCGGCTGATCATCAAAGTTGAAAAGGGAAACGGTTGTTTCACTCTGCCCGAAACCTTCGGTTATTTCAAGGCCTGTTATTTTTTTCCACTGGTTGAAAACCTCTTCGGAAAGGGGTTCCCCGGCTGTGGAACAATGGGTCAGGGAAGAAAAATCTATACCGGATAAATCCTCTTTTATAAGAAAACGGTAAATAGTAGGCGGAGCGCAGAAAGTGGTTACCCGGTGTTTTTGAACCTGATGCAGCAAATCAATGGGTTTAAATCTGGAATGATAATCGTAAACAAAAAGAGCTGTTTCGCAAATCCATTGACCGTAAAGTCTTCCCCAGGAAGTCTTCGCCCAACCGGTATCCGCCACGGTAAGATGGAGCCCTCCCTTTGACACGTGTTGCCAATATTTTGCGGTGGTAATGTGCCCCAGTGGATAAAGGAAATCATGTATGGCCAGCTTGGGATGGCTCGTCGTTCCCGAAGTGAAATAGCCGAGCATATAGTCATTGTTTGAAGAAACCTGTTCCCTGGGTAAAACCGGGAATGGCGGCGCATTTTCACAGCCGGTCGTAAAATCAACCCAGCCTTCAGGAAGATTCTCCACAGCCTTTTCCACTCCGAATTCATTCACCAGGGCACATACCTTCAGGGTCGGGGATCCGGATCTGGATTCGTCTATGTGTTTCACCACATCGGGGACATTCACCGCCACAATCATCTTAATCGAAGCGGCATTATTCCTGTAAATCAAGTCCTCCTTTGTGAGCATATGTGTAGCAGGCACCGCCACAGCACCGATTTTATGGAGGGCTATCATGCTTATCCAGAATTCATAACGCCGCTGTAGAATCAGCATCACAAAATCGCCACGTTTTACCCCGCACTGCATGAAGAAAGATGCAGCCTTGTCCGACAATTCCTTCATTTTACCGAAGGTGATTTCATAATATTCGTCTTCGTCATTTGTCCATACCAGAGCGAGAGCATCCGGAGTTTTTTCCGCGATTTTATCCATAACGTCATACCCGAAATTAAAGTTTTCCGGTATTTTTAATTCGTAGTTCTGAATAAAATCCTTGTAAGATGAAAATTCAGTGCGCGCTAAAAAAATCTCTTCCATGTTTTATCTGTTAATCCCCGGAACATTATTACAGAATGATAGTTATAAATCTACAACGCTTGTCATCCGCATTCTGCATCCCGTGGGGTTTTGAAGAATCAAAATAAAGGGCATCCCCTTCTTTCAGGATAATCTCATTGTCCCCGATGACAATACGGACGGTACCTTCAATCACATAATTGAATTCCTGCCCGGGATGGGTCGTGAAATGAATTTCAGGGATGTCCCCGGGATTTATTGTGACCAAAAAAGGATCTGCCTTCCGGTTAGCGAAACCGTAAGCCAGGGACTCAAAATGGTAATCCGCCAAACGGTCAACCGCAATCCCCTTGTCCTTTTCAGTCACAAAAAAAGAAACTGTATGGGGTTCCTCTCCGGAAATGAATGAAGTTAAATCCACATTATATTTCTTTCCCATGCAGAACATGACGCTCAGGGGAATGTCAACTTCCCCGGATTCATAACGCATATATTCTTTGGGTGAAATTCCACAGACATTGGCGGCGGTTTCTATTGATATGTCCAGCATATCACGCAACCCCTTCAATCTGTCGGCAACAGCTTTAATTTCTGCATTCATTCCCTAACTCCTTTACAGCTTGGATAATTTCAGTTTTTTGCCCGGATTTCCCTGCGCTTTATTTTTCCACTGATTGTTTTAGGCAATTCGTCAACGAATTCCACAATACGCGGGTACTTGTAAGGCGCGGTTGTTTCCTTCACAAAACGTTGGATATCCTTTTTCAATTCGTCATCACCGGGTTTGAAAGACTCCGTGAGCACAATGGTAGCTTTCACCACCTGTCCCCGGACAGGATCCGGAGCGGCTGTCACGGCGCATTCAAGGACAGAGGGATGCTGCATAAGAACACTTTCAACCTCAAAGGTTCCTATCCTGTATCCAGAACATTTTATAACATCATCGCTGCGTCCTGTAAACCAGAAAAATCCGTCCTCGTCACGCCAGGCTGTATCCCCGGTGAAATAATAACCGTTGCGGATAACCTCTTTTGTTTTTTCCTCATCCCGGAAATATTCCAGGAAAAGACCGGGGAAGGTGGGGCGGCCGTTGAAACTGCCGTATTCCCTGCTTCCATCCCCTTCCAGAGGAAAGGCTATTTCACCTACTTCACCGTCTTCGCATTCCCTGCCCTCATCATTGAGCAGGACACAGTTATAATAGGGCGCCGGTTTCCCGATTGAACCAGGTTTTACCTTCTCGTGCCCGAAATTAAGCAGGGACAGGGTTGTTTCAGTCTGCCCGAATCCTTCTTTTAATTCAAGACCCGTAATATCAAACCATTTGCGGAAAACTTCCTCAGAAAGAGGTTCTCCGGCGGTGGAACAATGCTCCAAGGATGACAGATCGAACTTGGAAAGATCCTCTTGAATAAGGAAGCGGTATATGGTAGGCGGAGCACAAAAGGAGGTTATTTTATATTCTTCAATTTTGTGGATTAAATCTATGGGTTTGAATCTGGCATGGTAATCATAAACAAAAACGGCACATTCGCAGATAAACTGACCATACAGTTTCCCCCACACAGCCTTTCCCCATCCCGTATCCGCGACGGTAAGATGAAGTCCGCCTTTTTTCACCTGCTGCCAATATTTGGCGGTAACTATGTGTCCCAGAGGATAGGTGAAATCATGGGCTACAAGCTTCGGATGGCTGGTTGTGCCGGAGGTAAAATAAGCAAGCATTATATCGTTGTTTTCATTCACCTTGTTTCTGTCGGGAGCTTTAAAAGCCGGAGCGGATGCGGCGCCTGTGGTAAAATCCAGCCATCCGTCTGGAAGGGTTGAAGCCGGATGTTCCGTACCGTCAGGGGAAACGCAAGCCTGTCCTGATGGCACATCAATACCGTGGGCATTGACGGCGATGCGTATTTTCAGTGAAGGTGAAACAGGAAGACTGCCGTCAACGTGCTTAAGGATGTCGCCGTCATTAACCGCAATGACGGCTTTTATGCTGGCGGCATTATTGCGGTATTCGATGTCTTCCCGGGTAAGCATATGGGTTGCCGGAATTACGGAAGCCCCTAATTTGTGTAGAGCCAGAATCGAAATCCAAAATTCATAACGGCGTTGGAGGATAAGCATGACCATATCCCCGCGACCGATCCCACAGGACTGGAAAAACGAAGCGGCGGCGTCTGTCCTTTCTTTCAGCTCGGCATAGGTGAATTCCCTGAAAAAGCCTTCGTCATTTGTCCAAACAAGGGCACGGTTACCGGGGATTTTCCCGGCAAGGACATCCATAACATCATAGGCAAAATTAAAATGCTCAGGAACATTCACCTTATAGTTTTTGAAAAAATCGTCATAGGAATCAAATTCGGTCCGGGGTAAAAACACTTCTTCCATAATATATTCTCCATATAAATTATCATTGCAAACAGCGGCATAAAATAAAGGAAAGAAACAGACAGCTTAAATTATTATTGCAAGAAACTTGGCGTTCTTTCCGTTTATGGCCTGCATACCGTGCATCTTTGTGGCATCAAAATAAAGGGAGTCACCCTCTTCCAAAATCATTTCTTTACCATCAACAATAATACGCATGGAGCCTTCAATCATGTAATTGAATTCATGACCGGGATGGGAATTAAAATGAATTTCCTTTGTTTCCTCAGGTGTTATTGTCACCATAAACGGTTCCGCCTTGCGGTTCATGAAACCATAGGCCAGGGACTGGTAACGGTAATCCGCCCGCCGTTCCACGGATATTCCTTTGTCTTTTTTTGTGAGGAAATATGAATGCATATGGGGCTCGCCGCCGGAAATCAAGGTGGTGAGCTCAAAACCGTATTTCTTTGCCATGCTGTGCAACACACTGACAGGAATATCTTTTGTCCCCGATTCATATTCAGTATATTGCTCCGGTGTAATCCCGCAAACAGAAGCGGCTTCCTCCACGGAAACATCAAGGACATCACGCAAACCTTTAAGACGGTCTGCGACTGCTTTTAATTCTTCGCTCATTTTACTCCTCCTCAGTCTATCTGCTTTCCTGAAAAGCAGGGATTCATTCCAATCCGAGAACTTCCTTCCTGTACTTGGTTCCTATTTCAGTCAGTTTGAATTTCTGGATTTTTCCGGAACCGGTCATCGGGAATTCATCCATGAACATAACCAGTTGCGGGAATTTGTATTTCGCGATTTTACCCCGGCAGAATTCTATCACATCTTCTTCCGTGAGTTTTTTCCCCTCATGCAGGATAATAAAGGCACCGGTTATTTCCCCAAGCCTCTTATCCTTGACGGCAGCGACCTGTACATCCCGTATTTCCGGTATCTGGGAGAGGAACTCCTCAATTTCCCGGGGATAAATATTTTCACCGCCCCGGATAATCATGTCCTTTATGCGCCCGGTGATACGGTAATATCCGTCGGCATCCTTTACACCCAAATCCCCTGAATGCAGGAAACCGTTGGAGTCAATTATTTCCGCGGTGGCCTCGGGCATTTTATAATACCCTTTCATTATATTATACCCCCGGCAACACATTTCACCTTGGACGCCCACCGGGCACTCTTCATTCGTTTCCGGATCCAGAACCTTGACTTCAATATCCGGAAGCTCTTTTCCTACTGTGGTTGCCCTGATTTCCGGCGGATCATCCGTACGGCTCTGGGTCATTCCCGGGGAAGTCTCCGTAAGACCGTAAACGCTGGTTATTTCCTTCATGTTCATTTTGTCCATAACCTGCTTCATCAATTCCACAGGGCACAAAGAACCGGCCATGATTCCGGTGCGGAGGCTGGACATATCAAACATGTTGAACATGGGATGATTCAATTCAGCGATGAACATTGTGGGAACACCGTAAATTGCCGTGCATTTTTCTTTATGCACAGAGGCAAGGGCCACAAGGGGATCAAAGCTTTCAAGAAGGACATGGGTTGCGCCGTGGGTAAGGACAGCCATAACGCCCAGAACAATCCCGAAACAATGGAACAGGGGCACAGGCAGACAAACCCTCTCAGCGTTTGTATATTTCATGCACTCGCCGATTGAAAAACCGTTATTGACTATGTTCCTGCTTGTAAGCATAACTCCCTTGGGGAAGCCGGTTGTTCCGGAAGTGTACTGCATATTGACAACGTCATTGCAGGTAGTCTCCGCCTCAATCCGGTGAATGATTTCCATATCGATGTGGGAACCGAGCAGCAACAATTCAGGAGTGGAATAAAGGCCGCGGAATTTTTCCGGTCCCATGAATACCACATTCTTGAGGAACGGAAACCGCTGGGATTTAAGGCATCCCCTTTCATATTCATTTAATTCCGGAACAAGTTCTTTTATCATGGAAACATAATTTGAGTCCTTCACTCCGTCCGAAAGACAGAGGGTTGTAAGATCCGACTGCTTGACAAGGTACTCCAGTTCATGGAGTTTGTAGCTTGTATTCACAGTGACAGCCACAGCCCCCAACCTGGCGCAGGCAAACATATAAGTGAGCCAGTCGGGAACATTTGTGGCCCAAATACCCACATGATCCCCTTTTCGAACCCCTATTGCATAAAGACCACGGGCCAAGTCATCAACCCGCATATCGAATTCTTTATATGTAAATCTCAAGTCCCTGTCAGAATAAACCATGAATTCATGATCAGGGTCGGCCTGTGTTTTTTCTCTTAAAACCTGATTCAAAGTCAACTCAATCATATATAAAACCCCTCAATTTAATTCTTGGATAAACAATCCTGGCTTAAAAAGGAGTATAAATAACGGCGAGGATTTTCGCGTTTCCGTTATTTGAATGGACATGGTGGGCTACTATGGAGTCATAATAAATGCTGTCACCGGTCTCCAGCTCGTATTTATCTTTCCCGTAAATGACTTCGATTTTTCCTTCGAGAACATAAATGAATTCCTCTCCTTCGTGGGATGAAAGTTTTACATCCTCATGGGAGGATTCATATATATCTATGATGAACGGATCCATGTGCCGGTCAGCTTTGTTCTGGGAAAGGGAGAAAAAGTCCAAATCTGACGAGACAGCATTGCTTCTTTCAGAGAAACGGGTGACGTTTTTTTGGTTTTTCTTGTCCTTTTCACTGCCGCCACGGTTAACAACAGGCCCCAGATTCTCCTGGTCGTCCATGAAGGTTCCGAGCCTTACACCGAGAACACGGGCTATTTTGATGAGAGGAGTAAGCCCGGGAATAAGCTCCCCTTTTTCAATCCGCTCAATTCCCTCCGCGCTGAGATTAGTACGCTCGGAAACATCTTCGATAGACAGCTTTCTGGTTTCGCGGACAAGCTTTACTTTTTTCCCTATACGGTTTTTTTCACTCATAATACACCTCCGTGTTTTACTGGGTCGGAACTGAATTCAATCCGAAAAGATGAGTTATCTTTACACAACTTTAGTATTTATGCAATACCTTTAATATAATTAAAACAATATTTTCAGGAATTTCATGGACCAACGGGGGAACCGTCCGCAACCGGCTTCCCCCGGAGATTTTTAACCTTTTATTTCGTAATCCTTGGAAAAAGCCGCCTCTATTGTGGCTATATTCAAAGAATTAAACTTCTTGTTGCGGGCGGAAATCGCTTCATCCAACGCATATTCAAAGGACTTGACCCCAACCATCCCGGGAACAACCTTCGCAAGGCAACCAAGGACAACCATATTGGCCCCCCTGTCATTACCACATTCGGAGGCAACATCGTTTGCAGGCAAAGCCAAAGTCCTTATGTCGTTCCGCTGGGGAGTGGTGTCTATAAGAGAACTGTTGTAAATAAGAAGCCCTCCTTTTTTCAACATCGGTTCAAATTTTGCCATTGAAGGTTTATTCAAAGCGACCACAACATCCGGGTGCTCAATTACAGGGGAGGCAACCTCATCATCAGAAACAATGACGGAACAGTTGGCTGTACCCCCGCGCATTTCCGCACCGTAAGAGGGAATGTGGGAAACATTTTTGTCTTCGCTCATTCCCGCCAGGGCTAAAATTTTTCCAGCAAGGATTACACCCTGCCCCCCGAAACCGGCAAAAATTATTTCAGTAGTCATATTATCTCCTGTTCATGCACCGGCGGAAACAACCCCGCCTTTAGGCTGTGCCGCTTCCGGAACAACACCGGCCGGAATATCACGGAAAACACCCAGCGGATAATAGGGTTCCATTGCGTCCCTGACCCAATCAGCGGCGGTTTTGGGCTCCACACCCCAGTTTGTGGGGCACATCGACAAAATTTCCACAAAGGAATAGCCTTTGCCCTCTTTTTGATAGGTGAGCGCTTTTTTGATGGCTGCCTTTGTCTTATTTATGTGCTTTACATCGTAAACAGCGCAGCGCTCTATGTACTTGGGTTCAACAAGGGTATTGAGAAGCTCCGCAGCCCGGATAGGATAACCGACTTCATCAGCGTTCCTTCCGAAAGGGGTTGTTTTTGTAACCTGCCCCACAAGGGTTGTGGGAGCCATCTGTCCACCGGTCATTCCGTAAATCGCATTATTAATGAAGATAACGGTGATGTTTTCGCCCCTGTTGGCGGCGTGAATGGTTTCACCGGTTCCAATGGCGAGCAAATCCCCGTCACCCTGGTAACATATTACGATTTTATCCTTGTGGACACGTTTCATCCCGGTTGAAACCGCAGGAGCCCGTCCGTGGGCGGCTTCCACCGAATCGACATCGAGATAATTGTAAGCGAAAACAGCGCATCCGACAGGAGCCACAAGAAGGGTATCCTGCTGGATTCCCATCTCATCAATAACCTGGGCAACCAGCTTGTGCACTATTCCATGGCCGCATCCGCCGCAATAATGGTTTTTAACATCCTTCATGGACTTGGGAAAACTATACACTTTAGACATAGCTTCTTACCTTCTCCAAAATAACATCGAGTTTCGGGATGATTCCTCCCGGTTCACCGTAGAAATCAACTTCATTCTTTCTCTTTCCGCTGTAAAGACGGACATCCTGAACCATCTGGCCCAGACTCATTTCAACCGCAAGAACCTTTTTCGCCTTACCACAGGCGGCTTCAATTTCATTTTCCGGGAAAGGCCACAAAGTCACGGGACGGAAAAGGCCGGCTTTAATACCCTCGCTGCGGAGAATTTTAACAGCCTTTTTACAAACCCTTGCGGATGTGCCATAGGCACACAACACAAAATCCGCGTCATCACACAGATAATTCTCGTATATAACCTCGGAAGAGGCGATTTTCTTATAATTTTCTTCCAAAGCCCTGACATGGCGGGACAAATATGCGTCATCCTTGCCAAGCTTCAGGGAAGCGATGATGTGGGCTTCCCGGTCAGGTGTTTTCCCGGTCAAAGCCCAGGGTTTTGCAGGTAAATCGGCCACAGCCTCCGGCAGAACACAGGGTTCCGCCATTTGTCCCAGATAACCGTCTCCCAGAATCATGACCACAACCCGGTATTTATCGGCTATTTCAAAAGCTTTTACAGTGTAATCAGCCAGTTCCTGGACAGTACCTGGTGCGATAACAACAACGTGATAGTCACCGTTTCCACCGCCCCGGGTCGCCTGGAAATAATCCCCCTGGGCACCCGCAATGTTGCCCAGGCCGGGACCGCCACGCATCATATTCACGATTACAGCAGGCAGCTGGGCTCCGGAAAGATAGGAAATACCTTCCTGTTTAAGTGAAATTCCCGGGGAGGAGGAAGAGGTCATCACCCGGGCGCCGGAAGCGGAAGCCCCCATTACCATATTTACGGCGGCTATTTCACTTTCAGCCTGGAGAAACGTGCCTCCCACCTGGGGCAGACGTTTCGACATATATGCCGGAATTTCATTTTGAGGCGTTATAGGGTAAGCAAAGTAATACCGGCAGCCGGCAAGTACTGCCGCCTCCCCTATTGCCTCATTTCCTTTCATCAGTATTTTCTTGCTCATGTTTTATTCCTTTTCTATTTCTATAGCGGCATCAGGGCACATAACCGCGCAAAAAGCGCAGGCTATGCACAGGGATTCATCGGTACAAACAGGATAATGGACACCCTGTCCGTTTGTTTCTTTTGACATTTCCAGTATTTTTTTTGCACAGGAACCGATACAAAGCCCGCAACCTTTGCAGCGCTCCACAGCGATAACAGGTCTACAAGCAGCCACGCCAGCCTCCTTTATCAAATTAAACGGCGGCAGGAATTTTGCCGTCATGGATGGAAAAAGTATAATAAACTACGGAATATTAGGCAATGGAAAGGGGATAATTTTTCTGCATTTTTACTAAAATTTATGTAAAATTATTAAATATTTTCAAGTGAAAAACAACGCCTTCCACAGGATTCACGCAGGCCGCCCGGACGGGATTACGGGAGGAATCAAATTAAAAAACGCTTTTCCGCGTCCAGAATAAGCTTGTACTCAAAGGAATCGGTAAGGGCGAGCCAGCTCGCCTCTATCAAGTCGGATGAAACCCCTACCGTGGACCACATATTTTCGCCGTCACTTGTCTCAATCAACACCCTGACCTTTGCGGCGGTGGCGCTCTTTGAATCCAGAACCCTGACTTTAAAGTCCTTCAGTCTTATATGCTTCACCGAAGGATAAAAACGGCCCAGAGCCCGCCTGAAAGCGATGTCCAGCGCATGGACGGGCCCGTCCCCCTCTCCGGCGGTAACGGCGATTTCACCGTCAACTTCAATCTTTATCTGGGCGAAGGCTGTACAGTTATCGCCGGCGACAGCCTGTTCTCCTATAACTTTATAATAATGAAGCTTGAAAAACGGCCTGTACTTGCCGAGGTTTCTCCGCACAAGAAGTTCAAAACTGCCTCCGGCTCCTTCAAACTGATACCCGGCGCATTCCAATTCCTTGATTTTATTGATGATTTGGGAGGTTATCGGACTGTCCTTTGTAACCCAGGGGTCGAATTTTTTGATTTTGTCGATAATCGCGGACCGGCCCGAAACCTCACTTAAAAGGAAGGACCGCTCGTTGCCGACACTTTCCGGGGAAATCTGCTCATAAGCCAGGGGATTTTTGTGGACCGCGTCCACATGCATACCGGCTTTGTGGGTAAAGGCATTCACCCCGACAAAGGGCATGGAGCTGTCCAGGGTGACATTGGCAATCTCCGCCACATATCTGGCTGTAGCTGTCAGCATTTTTATGTTGCCCTCGGGAAGACATTTTACACCGTATTTCAATTCAAGGGCGGGGATTATGCTGGACAAATTCGCATTGCCGCAGCGTTCCCCGAAGCCGAGCAACGTTCCCTGAACCTGGACGGCTCCCGCTTCCACCGCCATGACGGAAGCGGCCTCCGCCATATTCATGTCATTGTGACAGTGAATCCCAACGGGAACATCAAAACGCCTGACCATCTCTTCCGTAACATCCCGGATTTTTCCCGGAAGGGTGCCGCCGTTTGTGTCGCACAATATGAGCGAAACAGCCCCGGCGCCGGCGGCCGCCTTCAGTGTCTCCACGGCATATTCCGGATCGGAAAAGTACCCGTCGAAAAAATGCTCCGCATCATAAAAGACCTTCCGCCCGGAATCGGTTAAAAAGCGGACGGTGTCGGCTATCATTTTCAGGTTTTCTTCGAGAGACGTGCGGAGAACCTCCGTCACCTGAAAATCCCAGGTTTTACCGAATACACACACATATTCGGTTCCGGCGGCCAGCAGGCTTTTCAGATTCACATCTTCGTCCACAGGGATGTTTTTCCTGCGGGTGGCACCGAACGCGACCACCTTGATATTTTTAAGCGGAACCTTTTTTATTTCCGTGAAAAATTCAATATCCTTCGGATTCGACCCTGGATTTCCGGCTTCCGCGAAAGATATGCCGAGTTCATCCAATGCCCTGACAATATAAATTTTATCCTGAACGGAAAAACTGATACCCTCACCCTGGGCACCGTCCCTCAACGTGGAGTCAAAAATCCGGACAGTTTCCGGCAAAAGGGTTTTATCCATTTTTCTCCGCCTCCCGGATTTTTTCCGCCTCACGTTCACAAGCGAGCTCATAAACCATAGCGTTTATCGCGGATAAATAAGCTTTTATTCCTGATTCAACAATATCGGTTGAAACCCCGCTGCCATTCCAAGTTCTTCCTCCCCTGGTCACCCTCATAAGGCATTCACCTTGGGCATCTGTTCCCGTATCCACAGCATCCACCACCTGGAGGGAAAAATCTTCAAGCTTTATCTCTTCACCACCTATTATTTTATCAACAGCATTCAAGGATGCGTCGATAGGCCCGTCTCCAATCGCGACCTTTTCCACAAAAGAACCATCCGCAACTTTCAGTCTTACAACGGAGGTTGAGGTAATAGACGAACCGGAATTAATTACGAAGCGGTCAAGCACATAGGCCTGGGGGATTTCCCCGTTACGTCCGGCAACAAGGGCTTCGATATCCCTGTCTGATACTGTTTTCTTTTTATCCGCCAGTTTTTTAAATTCCTCAAACAAATGATCCAATATCTCAGGGGAGTCCTCATAATTAATTCCAAGATAGGAAAGCCTTTCTTCAAAAGCATGGCGCCCGGAATGTTTCCCCAAAACCATTTTGTTGAGGGTGCTGTCAGGAATCCCAATGGACTGGGGTGTCATTATTTCGTAAGTACATGGATTTGACATGACCCCATGCTGATGGATTCCGGCTTCGTGGGCAAAGGCATTTTCCCCCACAACCGCCTTATTAGGCTGACACCTGACACCACTGGCTTTGGAAACAATTTTTGATGCCTGATAAATCTTGGAGATATCTATCCCTGTTTTCATTTTATAATAATCCCGGCGCACATGAAGATTCATTACGAATTCTTCCAGGGCAGTGTTCCCGGCCCGTTCCCCTATTCCGTTCACGGAACATTCAACTTGATCCGCCCCGGCGGCAGCGGCAGCCAGACTGTTAGCCACCGCCATTCCCAAATCATTATGGCAGTGGACTGAAAGGCAGGCCTTGTCTATATTAGGCACAGAATTTTTTATATTCCGCACAAGAGCCGCATACTCTTCCGGTACAGCATACCCGACGGTGTCAGGAATATTAACGGTGGATGCACCTGCGTCAATCACAGATTCTATTACACGGTAAATAAAATCCAAATCAGACCGGGAAGCGTCTTCCAAGGAGAATTCTATATCCGGACAAAGGCTTCTGGCATAAGAAACCATTTCAACAGCCTGTGAAAGAACATCCTCAGGGGATTTCCGCAGTTTGTATTTCATGTGGATGGGACTGGTGGCAAGGAAAACATGGACACGGGGAGCCCGGGCAGGCAATAAGGCTTCCACAGCGGCATCAATATCCCGCGTCGAAGCCCTGGCCAAAGCGGCGACGACCGGACCATTTACACAATGGGCAATTGTTTGGACCGCACGGAAATCCCCGGCACTGCACACGGGGAAACCAGCTTCAATCACATCCACACCCAGTTCCTGAAGTATTTCTGCCACAGCCACCTTACTGTGAAGATTCATACTGCATCCAGGAGCCTGTTCTCCGTCTCTCAAAGAAGTGTCAAAAATTTTTATGCGCCGTTCCAACTATCCGCCACCTCATAAAATTTATCAGCAGAGATATTATACCACTATACCGGAAAAAAAATAAGCGGGAAACAGTCTTTTATTTCTTTCTACTATCGGACAGAAGAAAACACAACCCGAAATACCAAAAAAAACCGGCCAAAGCAATGCTCCGGCCGGCAGATATTCAAGACAGTTAACGCCTATACCTTATTGTAGAAAGCTCATGGCCTTCACGGATTACAGTGAACCAAATGTCACCGGACTTAACCGCCGCCATTCCGGCATAGAATTCCGAAAGGGTTGACACCTTCGTATCATTCACTTTAACAATAATGTCTCCGGACATGAGTCCCATGACAGCCGCAGGGCTTTTTGCCATCACATTGGTGACGAGAACACCTTTTTGGTTTTTATCAATATCAAACCGTTTCCGCAAATCATCATCGATTTCGTAGGGAAGGAATCCCGGCCAAAGATTGCTTGAATCGGACACATATTTTTCATCCCGTGTATCGATTTTTACAGAAAGCTTTACAGTCTTACCATTGCGGATAACGGTGAATTCAACTGTTTCACCGCTACGCAATTCACCCACATCCCGGACAAGCTGGTTAACAGATTTTACAGGCTCACCATTCAGGGCTGTCACATAATCTCCGGGGAGAATACCTCCCTTATCGGCAGGAGAACCTATAAATACTTGTGCCGCCAGCGCTCCAGTGATTTTTTCCACTCCCATGGTTTTCAGAATGGATTTGTCGGCATCCAAAAGCTGTACACCCAACCAGCCATAATTCAATTTACCGTCGGAAATAAATTCATCAACAGCATTTTTAACATTGTTAATCGGTATGGAAAAACCAAGCCCCTGGGATCCACCGGAATAGGAAGCAATCCAGGAATTTATACCGATAACTTCACCGTAAATGTTCACCAGAGGACCGCCGGAATTTCCCTGGTTAATGGCCGCATCCGTTTGGATAAAATCGTTGATATTTCCGTTGGGACCGCCATTTCTTCCCACCGCACTGACAACGCCTTGGGTAAGGGAAGAAACATAACCGAGAGGAGAACCCACAGCAAAAACAATGTCTCCAGACTGCACTAAATCGGAATCGCCCATTTTAGCGACCGGGATTGAATTATCATTGGACTCGAAAGAAACCAGCGCAATATCTTTGCGTTCATCACCACCGACAACATTCCCGGAAAATTCCTGTCCGCTGTAAAGTTTTACACGGATTTTATTCGCATTCTTTACAACGTGGTAATTCGTAAGCAAATAATAAGTGTTTCCTGAACGCCGGATTATAACACCGGATCCCATCCCTTCAGTCTCGTATTCCCGTTTATTCCTGGAGTCGTTTTCATCACCATTCTTGTTGTCCGGGCGACCGAAAAAGAACCATGGGAAACCATCCATGGGGGAAGATTCAATTGTGTGGGTTTCCACCACATCAAGTGTGGCCACTGTTGGCAAAACGGTGGAAGCTACGGCTCTGTTGGCTGTTTGCAGGGACTCCAGGAAATTTCTGGATTCAACAGGAACAGCCGGGGCTGACACCTGAATGCGTTCGGCTGTGGTTGCCACAGGTTGACTGTCCCTTACACCTCCTGTCAAAACTTCCGGATCCTTTGCCACCGCACAGACTGCGAGCAGAAAACAAAATAAAATACAAGACACAATAAAAATTATTTTTCTTTTTTGTACAGAAGCACCCTTTGAAATTTTCTTCATAAAGTAAATCTCCTTAACTAATTTAAAAATAATAATTAAAGGCATCAGGTTACAAATACTTTTATTCGGAAAATGACGAAAAATTCAGAAAAAAAAATTTTATGGCTTTATTGAAGCATGGTTCCGGACAGATAAATTCCCTATGGTTACAGGGCAGTCAGTATTTCGGTGTGATCTTCAAAAACCGCCACAGTATGTTCAATGTGACAAGCCTTGCTGTTATCTGCGGTAACAACAGTCCATCCGTCCTCCAAAAGTTCCACATCATCAGTACCCATGGTTATCATCGGTTCAATGGCAAGAACCATGCCTGGAACTATCCTCTGATTCGGCCCTCTGGTTGACGGAACATTCGGCACATTGGGATCCTCGTGGACATCAAGCCCCACACCGTGGCCACAGTATTCGTAAACGACACCAAATCCGGCTGAACGGGCAACATCATACACAGCCCGGGAAATATCGCCTATCCGGTTCCCCTTTCTACAAGCTTCAATACCGGCATAAAGACTTTTCCTGGTTACCTCGATAAGCTCAGCTTCCCTGGAAGAAATCTTCCCCACCCCGATTGTTTTCGCTGAATCACTTATATATCCGTCCAGATTAATTCCAATATCAAGAGAAACAATATCTCCGGATTTAATAATCCTGCGTTTAGACGGTATTCCGTGTATAACTTCTTCATTTATGGAAATACAGGCGGCGCCTGGAAAATTCTCCGAATACCAGGCAGGTGTTCCACCATGGGCTTTTATAAACTGTTTGCAATATTCATCGATATCTCCGGTGGACACACCCTCTTTCACAATCGGAATAAGTTCCTCATATAAAGCGGCAAGAAGTTTGCAGGATTTTCTTATACCATTTATTTGCTTTTCATTTTTTATTCGTATCATTTTTCTCCGCCTTATTATAAAATTCCAGAAAAAGCCCTGGATTTGGATTTTTTACGCCAGGAAGAATCAAACTTATTCGCTTCAGCTTCACACAAGGAAGCCGTATACCCATCCCCTATACGGTAATAACATTCAGCCATCCGCCTCAAAATGAAGGCATCGTCTTTTTCACCAAGACGCAGTTCCAAGGCATATTCAAAACAATCAAGGGCGAGTTCATCGGACAAATTTTCCGGTATCAGTCTGCGGATTATAGAACGAAGGAAATCCAGGGCATCCGGAAAAAAATGGCGGAAATAAGGCTTTTTATATTCCTCCGAAATTACCCCGGCAAGAAGTGTAAAAGCCTCGTAAATTTTATTCCGCAAAACAAGTTCTTCCGCCAGAACAAAACCACAGTCCATATAATCTTCCCTGCTAAAATAACTGGAAAGAAGAAAATTACCCGGCGAATACAAACGTTTTAAATATTCTTCAACAGCTTCATCTTCCAGATCATGGAACAAGTCAAAGAAAATAAGTTTAGCCCGGCTTTCATTGTCTTCACGGGAAAGAAGCCATAGTCTGTAGTCAAAGGCATCATTTCCGGAAGTTTTTCCGGAGGAAGAACAATAACGCTTATAGGTAGAATCAAAGCAGGCTCTAAGCGCAGGATCCGACAATGTCCTGTAGGCTTCCAACAGTTCCCGCATTCCAGCCTCATTTTCCGCCGGAGTACCGCCGTTTTTACGGATATGTCCTGCCGTATCAGGATGAAGCCGTTTAGCTTTTTCCCTGAAAGCCCGTTTTATTTCCGCGGCGCCAGCAGTCTCGGAAACACCAAGGATGCGGTAACAATCTTTAATCAAAGCGTCAACCTATTTTATTTCCGGATTCACCGGCTTGTTCTTTGCTTTTCAAAATATCGGAATAATCAAGCAGTAAACCTTCTTTTTCCAAAACACCCATTAAATTGGAGCACGCCTTTGCATTCCCGAAAATACCGGAAGAAATGATAAATGCGGCTCCTTTTTTACCGGCGACAGTTCCTGATTCCGCCAGAAATTCTTTTACACGGGGAGGAATGCTTCCTGAGAACAAACCTTTTTTCTTAAGGACAACGGTTATATAATCAAAAAATGAAAGCTTGGTTTGCCCCACATCATCATTACCGTTAAAAAGTTCAACAGTTCCACCTTTTTTCTCAGCAGCCTGTCTCAGTATATCAACGATTGAGAAAGAACGGCTGTCATCTTTATCACAAAAACTTACCAATGCAATTCTCATAATCTCTCCAAATAATAAGCCTTAACTTATTTTGTAAAGCTGCTCTATCATTTTCTCTTTTACCATAAGGACAGAACAACGGGCGTTAAGTAAAATTGATTTTGAAGATGACGACAAAAGATCCTTTTGATCTATTACACCCCGTTCATATCCCCCAAGTAAAATCGTATCAACAGAGAACTCTTCCGCGGCGGAAACAACTTCACTCCAAATCACGCCACGGCGGAAAAGAAGCTCAACCTTCACTCCTTTAGCTTTTGCGATTTCTTCCACATATTGAAGATACCGCCTTCCGTTTTCATCCAGGCTCTGTTCATACTCCCGGGCTTCCTCTTCGATAAAGAACTTGCTCAATGTAAGCTGCTTAATCGTGGCGGTGTCAACAACATAAATGGCGTATACCTTACACCGGTATAACTTCGCCATAAGAACCGCATACTTCAAGGCGTTTATCGATGAGTCAGATCCGTTTATAACAACCATTATATTTCTAAATAGCGGTTTAACCATAACAATACACGCCGGCTTACAGCGCCCCTCCGTTTCTTGATTTTAAATTTTTCAAAACAAAAACATTTTCCCGTTCCCTTTCCTCAAGGACTCCTTCGATATACACCTTTGTTTCCTGAGTTTGGGGGATAACCTGCTTATCAAGCGCATTGACACGTCTTTGTGTTTTTTGAACCTCCCTGGCTAAACGCCAAACAATTGTCCTGATCGAAGCCATTTGAGTAAGAAGACGAAGCAGCTCAAAAAATTCCACAGTTACTTTATCACAGTCGGCAAAAGAATTTACGTATGACCAAGCCGGTTCTGGCTCAGGCATTTCCACTTCAATGGTTGAAAAACCCATGCCAGCCAAAACAACCCGGTTTTCTTTTGATTTAAAATCATATGAAAGGGAACGGGATAATCTGTCAACCTGTTCAGTGCCTACAGCCATATACATATGCTTAAGGGATGAATAAGCCTTTTCTATTTGTTTATCAATATCACTTTCCAAAAGCTTGACCTTCTCAACCATATGCATCAATTCCATCACAAGTATTTCCCGTTTCTGTTCAAGCAAATCATACCCGTCTTTGGCAATTGAAAGCTGTTCCTTCACGGCAAGGAGGTTTGATTTTGTCGGAGCGAGAGGAAGCCGGGACATTATAATTCATCTCCGCCTGAAGAGGCTTTATCCCGGTTGGAACCGGCATCCATATATTTTTCAATCAAGGCAGGATTTATGCGGAACAAATCTTCACGGGGAAGGATTTTCAATAATTCCCAACCGATATCCAAAGTCTGCTCTATTGTTCTGTTTTCAAATTCACCCTGGGATAAAAATTTCTGTTCGAATTTATCCCCGAAAGACAAATACTGTTTATCCACATCGCTTAACTCTTCTTCCCCGATAATGGCCGCCAAACTGCGGATACTTTTCACTTTCGAGTAGGAAGCAAATAACTGGCTGGACAAATCCTTGTGATCTTCCCGGGTCATGCCTTCTCCGATACCATCTTTCATAAGCCTCGAAAGGCTGGGCAAACCGGAAACCGGCGGATAAATTCCTTTCTGGGAAAGTTCCCGGTCAAGGACAATTTGACCCTCGGTTATATATCCGGTCAAATCCGGAATGGGATGGGAAATATCATCATTGGGCATCGTCAATATGGGAATCTGTGTGATTGAACCTTCGGAGCCTTTTATCTTTCCTGCGCGCTCATAAAGCTCCGCCAGGTCTGAATAAAGGTAACCGGGATAACCTTTCCGTCCGGGAACCTCGCCCCGGGTTGTAGAAATTTCACGGAGGGCTTCGCAGTAATTCGTCATATCGGTAAGAACCACAAGAACGTGCATTCCCTTTTCGTAAGCGAGATATTCCGCGGCAGTTAAAGCGCACCGGGGCGTGATAATACGTTCTATCGAAGGCGCATCGGCAAGGGACAGGAACATGGCAACTTTGGACAGAACACCGGATTTTTCAAAGGTATCGATAAAGAAGCGTGCTACGTCATATTTGATACCCATACCGGCGAACACCATGACAAAGCCCTGATCCTCTGAAAGGATTTTAGCCTGCCGGATAATCTGCGCCGTAAGCTTATTGTGGGGCAAACCGTTTCCGGAAAAAACCGGAAGCTTCTGTCCCCGGATAAGGGTATTCATTCCGTCAATGGCAGAAATACCTGTCTGGATAAAATCCCTCGGATAAACCCGGGCATAGGGGTTTATGGGGCAACCGTTCACGTTCCTCATGGCTGAAGAATAAAGTTCCGGATACCCGTCTATGGGTTTACCCAACCCGTTGAAGATACGCCCCAGCAGTCCCTCAGAAACGCGGATTTCCATGGGGCTTTCAAGGAATTCAACAGAGGACTCCTTCAAGCTCAAGCCGGAAGTTGAACCGAAAATCTGAACAACACAATATTGTTCGGAAACATCTATTATTCTTCCTGTACGGACATTCCCCAAAGAATCCCTTACAGCGGCTATTTCGCCGTAAAACACATTTTCCCGGCGTTTTACAATAACAATGGGGCCGTCAACGGACGACAAACCCCGGTATTCAACTCCCCTCATATCGCACCTACCTTCCGGTAAAATCTGTCCAACTCGTCAAGCTGCTGATTCATATGGTTTTCAACAGAGGCGATCCCAGAGGTATCCTCATTGGAAAAGGTTGTCTTAATGCGGACAATTTCTTCCCTGCATGAAAGGTTCATGATTTTTGAAAGCGGGCATCCGTTCCTGATAATTTCCAGAGCCCGTTTATAAAAAGACATCATTATTGAAAGAATGAGTATCTGTTTTTCCGGGACGGAGTACATATCAATTTCGTCAAATGCGCTCTGCTGAAGGAATCCGTTCTTTATCATTTCAGCGGCAATAAGCACTATGCGCTCTGTATCCGGGAGGGCGTCAGGCCCTATCAGCCGTACAATCTGCTGCAGCCGCTGCTCCTTCTTCAAAAGTTCAAGGGCCTGCATACGGACAGAATTCCACCGGGGATCCAGCTTATCCCACCAGGGCTTTATTTCCTCCGCATATTCTGAATAAGATTCAATCCATCCTATAGCCGGATAATGCCGGGCATTGGCTAAATCCCTGTCCAGGGCCCAGAAGCAACGGATAAAGCGTTTTGTATGCTGGGTTACCGGTTCGGAGAAATCGCCTCCCGCCGGGGAAACAGCTCCTATCAAGCTGACGGAACCGGGTTTGTCCGACAGGGAAATTACACGCCCCGCCCTCTCGTAGAATTCCGCAAGGCGGGTGGGAAGATAGGCGGGATAGCCTTCCTCCGCAGGCATTTCTTCCATACGGCCGGAAAGTTCCCGGAGAGCCTCAGCCCAGCGGCTTGTGGAATCCGCCATGATAGCCACATCCAACCCCATGTCCCGGTAATACTCCGCCAGGGTTATACCCGAATACAGGGAAACTTCCCGGGCGGCCACCGGCATATTTGAGGTGTTGGCAATTAAAATCGTCCTCTCCATAAGGGAACGGCCGGTTCTGGGGTCTGTCAAACCAGGGAATTCCGTAAGGACATCCGTCATTTCGTTGCCCCTTTCCCCGCACCCGATATATACGATTATGTCCGCATCACACCACTTGGCAATGGCATGCTGGGTCATGGTTTTGCCCGTACCGAAACCGCCCGGTATTGCCGCGGTTCCTCCCTTTGACAGTGGGAAAAACACGTCAATGACCCGCTGGCCGGTTATCAGAGGTTCAGAAACCGAAAGTTTTTGAGTGAAGGGTCTGGGAGTACGCACTGGCCAATAATGGGCAAGAAAGATTTCTTCCCCCAGCTCGGTTTCCCCTATTTTTTGGTTTACAGTATATTCACCGGCACCGGAAAATTCCACAAGGGTTCTTCCTCTTATGGAAGGAGGGACCATAATTGAATGATTCACAGACTCCGTTTCCTGGACAGATCCCAGAACCATTCCCGGCTTAATTGGAATTCCAGCATTAATACCCTCAGCGGGAACAAAGATCCATTTTTTGGACACATCCAAAGGTTCGCTACGAACACCTGGTTTAAGGAAGGCACCGGAATCATTGAACATTGTCTCCAAAGGACGCTGGATGCCGTCATAAATAGTACCTATCAACCCAGGCCCCAGCCTGACAGAAAGAGGCCTGCGGTGGCAGACAACCTTTCCACCTACAGTCATCCCGGTCACGTCTTCATATATCTGAAGGGTGGCAAGTCCGTCTTTCATTCTTATAATTTCACCGGTCACAGCCTGATCCCCGACCTCCACCACATCGTAAAGACCGCAGGAATCAAGACCTTCCGCATAAACAATTGGACCGGAAATTCTTGTTACTTTACCTTCTATTTCGCTAATGCTCACAGTGACGCTCCATTATTTAGAACTTCCCGCCGCAGAAAAAATATCCGCACCCAAAAGCTTTACCGCAAGTTCTTCCCGGTGTTCCTGCAAAAGCTCATCCCGCAGTTCCTTGCAGGTAACACGGCAAAAAACACAACCATCTTCAGTCTGTATGAAAAAACCGTCCTCAAGTCCAAGACCTTTTGCTTCGGAATTTGAAAGCTCTTTCATAGAAACCACCGGGACATTTTTTAACCGTTCAGAGACCAAGTTTGATATATCTTTTTCTCCATATCCCCGGTATAAAATATTAATCTTTTTACCTTCCACGGCAGCGGAATACTTAACCAGCAAACCGCCCAAAAGCCGCAACTTTTTTTCCTTTTCCGCCGAGGCAAACCAACTGTCCAATGCGCCCTGGACAGCCCTGTCAATATAGGAAATCAGGCGTCTCTGTTTTTCCAGAGGGACAGCCGCCTCAGAATCTTTCCGGTAGGAACTGAGCATCTGCTCATATTCCTCTTTTTTCCGGGCGCTCATTTTTTCAAAACGACCGGCGGCTTCCCGCTCGATTTCAACACAGTCGCTTTCAGCGGCTTTTAAAATCTTATCGGCTTTCCGCCGGGCGTCTTCTTGAATTTCCCTGTCGAGGATTTCTGTTGAACGAAGTTCTTCCATAACTATTATCCCGATTTTATCAATCCAAAGACATAAAACACTTTTACGGATTTACACATGTATCCCGATAGCCTCGCGGATAGAGTCCGTAAGGGTTTTACGTCCTTCCAAATGGCCATGAAGCCCCGGAATTTCAACGATGAGAGGATAATCCGCTTTCATCTGCCAGTCCCGGACTTCTTCCTCAAGCATGGAGACAACCTCTTCGGTCAGTATCAGAACTTTCGGAAGCTCCTCTTCGGAAGAAACCGAGGCGGCAAGCCTGTTGCCACGGCCGGTGACACGGTAAAACGCATCTTTCGCTTCTTCCCGGCCGCTGACGATTATACCTTCTACACCTACAAGCCTGAATCCCAGGACAACAGCCCGTCCACCGATAATACAGTATTTCACGCCGGTACTTCGGTTAAAGCAGGATTATCAAAAGGGCCACAAGGAACCCCCAAAGACAGATACCCTCGGCGAGTCCTACAAAGGGCAGGGCTTTACCGGAAAGCTCGGCGTTTTCGCTCATGGCACCCATAGCCGCAGCTCCAATGCGGCCCACAGCCATACCGCCAGCTATACAGGCAATACCTACCGCAACCGCGGCAGCAATGTATTTAAGCCCGGAGGATGACAGGGCAGCCCCGGAAGAGCCCTGCGCAAAAAGTCCGCAGACAGAAACCGCAAGACACACCAAAATTAAAACAGCCTTTTTACTCATATTGAACTCCTTATCTCTATATATAGTTTAATTATCTTTATATTTAAAGCGGAACGGCGTAAATTCCCTGCCTGTTTCCGTGAAAAATTTTGAAAAGAACTCATAATACTGAAGCCTTATAACCTGAATGGCAACAATAAGTCCTTCCAAAACTATAATAATGAAATTCCCGAAAATAGTAACCGCCAATCCTCCGGCGGAAACAGAACCTCCCACAAGATTTGTCATGGTAAAAACAATATAACTCAAAACCGCATGGGAAAGGGCAAAGGCTCCCACCCTCAAAAAACTCACCGAATTGGAAATATAAGTGGAAACCACTTCCAAAAGCTCCACCACACCTTCTATAAAGGCTGAAAAGATACCGTTCTCGAAAACATTTTCCTCATGCTCGATAATCCTGGTAAGCGGGGAAGAGAAAAACAATCCTAAAAGCGGAATCGCTATCATAACCACATCGGGGATGCCGAATTTACCGTTGAAAAAGGCGATTCGGATCACCATGAACACCACATACCAGAAAAACCATGCCCCGCAAATACCCGTTTTACTGAAAATCGCCCGGGCGGGCCGTCCCAGCGAAAACTGATTCACAATATTTATGACAAGACCGATGGAGTTTATCACAAAACCCACGCACAGTGTAAAGGCAAAAAAGAACATCAGTTTGTCAATGGAATCCGCCGAAGGCATAAGATGAAGTATTTTATCCCGGGGTTCCCCGAACAAACCGGTCACCCACCGGCTGAAAGGCACAAGCACCTGGCCGTTGGTAAAAAACTCACCTGTTAAAAGCCCCATCACCATGGAGGAACAGCCTATCGCTACAAAAATCGGGCCGAATTTTTTCCATTTACCGAGAGCCCGGATTTTTCCGCTGACCAACACAAGCCCCAGAAGGAAAAACACAAGCCCCTGTCCAAAATCACCGAACATAATCCCGAAAAGAAGGGTGAAGAAAAAAGCCACCATGGGAGTCGGATCAATGGTGCCATACAAGGGTGCCCCGTAACTGAAAATCATCCGCTCAAAACTTTTTGTCAGTGCATTATGCTTGTACTTGACGGGAACCTTTTCCCGCCCGTTTTTTATCGAAGGAACTTCATCGGGGGAATAAAGCCTGATGGCGATTCTTCCCTCGGTCAGATTGTCCAAGTCCCTCATTATTTTGGATGCATCCTCCGCAGGGATCCATCCGGAAATACGGTATACAAGCTGAGTGGCCTCCAGTTTGTCCCGGACGGTGGAAATCTGGGTTTCCAGGGAAAATGTCTGCAAAAGGGAAATAAGCTCCCCTCCCCGTAATTTGGAAAAATTACGTTTTTCTTCAAGGATAAGGGCGTTGTTTTTTTCCGCATCCTTTACCTGCTTTTCAAGGCCTTCCAGGACACCGTCCGGAACGCCCTTAAAATCCTTGGAAATTTCCAGGTTGACGAAACCGAAGCGCTTTAATTCGCTGTCCAGGGCAAAGCGCCCCTTTTTGGAAGACGCCGCCAGGATACGGCTCCTATCCTCTCCCAGGGCAACAACCACAGCCCTTTCGCCCAAGGTGAATTTCAAATCATCAAAAACCGCCGGATCTATCTTGCCAATCCGGAATGTCAGGAAGGTCAAATGCTCCAATTCCGAATACGAAACCTTTAAATTCGCAAAGGCTTTTGCTTCCGTATAAGCGGAAGAAACCCGTTTGTACAATTCCGCGTTTTCTGTTTCCCGCTTCCGCATATCATCCACAGCGGAAATTATTTTCAGGGCGGCTTCTTCGTTTTCTTTGGTGGGAAGAGTGGTGGCTGCGGCGTATTCATCCGCATCAGGAATACCGAGATACACACGGCATTCCTTTAATCTTTCCAAAATGCGGTTCTGGATATCATCGGTGGAAGCATAATTTCCGGAAACATCCTGTTGAAGCTGGAATTCAGCTTTTTTGCCTATATATTCCAAAACGCGGTCAATATCCTGCCGGAGAATCATCAATTCCGCCATTTTCATAGGAGCCGTTCTAAGCATCTAAATCCCCCACAAATTCATTCATTTGGATTTCGGACGCGCCCATTCTTATACCTTCGGCTGCAACCCGGATCATATATTCCTGCAATCTTTGTATTTTGAAAAAAGAAACCAAAACTCCGGCAGTGAACTGACTTTGATGGAAGCGGTTTTCTGCGGTTTTGTATATTTTCCGCTGTATTTGAAGTCCAAGCCAGCGGGGATCCAACTGCCAAAAACCGTTTTCATCCTCCGGGTTCAACAGTGAAAAATATTTCCATTTTTTCCATTCTTCAATTGAATCCAGAGGTTTCCGAAGAACAGCCAAAGCCGGCTCGGTTAATTCCGCTTTCACTTCGGGATTTTCCCCGGAACCAGCCAACATGGGGAGAATATCTTCTTCCGTCATTTTATAATACACCCGGAGTCTTAACGCCCAGACAATATTCTGCAATACGATTTCTTCGCGTACAATGTCTTCCACCGCCATGCGGTCTTTACCGGGAAGCTGATTCATGGCCGTCCAGAGTCCCATAAAATATTGATTATCCAGCCGGTTTTCCCATTTTACCCGCAAATCCATTTCCGGAATACGGTCAAACCATTTATAGGGCGAGGATGCGGTCATCGCTCCGATATCAGGCCAGGCATCGGTTTTCAGCATGGAAAAAGGTGAAATATCCACCAAATAAGGTTTTTCCGCCCCGGACAAAACCGCCTGATATGCTGTCTTTATATTGTTGCAATCATAAAAAGATAAAAAAGCCAGGGACAGGGGATCCGGCTTGTCATACATTTTTACAAGGGAAACAAAATCCGCCGCACTCTGTTCAGCGACCCGCCGCTCCAAAAGCTGGGCAAGCCGGCCTTCCGGCACAAGGGGGACCTCATCCTTAAACAGCAGTGTCCACAAATCAGAAACATGGTTTTGTTCAAAGAGTTTTTTTGCCCTTTCCCCCACAAAAGCTTTGGAATACATTCCGCTTGCCTTTGCATAAACGAAAGCGTCAGCGGCAACCTTATCCATAGGCTACTTCCCGGAAAAAACAGAATCCACAAAAGAGTTGAACGAAGCAACATCCTTGGGCATGGAATCAAGACGGGAGGCATAAGTTGAATATTCAACTTCCCTGGCGGCATCACATTCTTCTTTACCGGCCTGCAGATTAGATTCCAAGCCGGCGATAAGCTGCTCATATTTAGCCCGATACTCGCCTTCAACTTTTTGCTTTACTTCTCCCCGCCTTTTGTCGGCCTCTTCCTGGGCTTCAAGGGCAAGCTCAGATGCGGCATGCTCCACATCCATTAAATGACCGAGAACATCCTGATCAGTAAAAAGATCACTCACACCATCCTCCTTATAGAGAATCCGTCAGTTCATCTTCAAACCGGCAGATAACCGAATGTATCCCCTCAGCTGTTTTCTCTTTGAGAATTGAAGGATAAAATTCCGGGTTCTCCATCAGGAGAGCCAGCCTCCTGAGAACCCTTAAATAACCGAAACAATCACCGCCCGGAGAAAGGATTAAAAAAACAAGATGAACAGGTTGACCGTCCAAAGAATCATAATCCAAACCAACCCTGGAAACCCCGATAACACCACATATTTCCTCAATGGAATCAATTCTGGCATGGGGAACAGCGATTCCGGTTTTTATTCCGGTGGAAAGCTTTGTTTCCCTTTCGTTTATAGCCTCCAGGATTTCTCTCCGTAATGGCAGACCGGACTTGGAAACAAAAACATCCACAAGTTCTTCAAAAACTTCTTCTTTTTCTTCGCTTTCCAGGTCAACTTTTATCATTGCCGGAGAAAAAACCTTGCCGAGTATCATAAAACACCCCGGTTTTATTCTGCCTGGACGGAATCTCCTGCGTCAGAGGCGGCGGCAGGAGCTTCCGCAGATGGAACGGAAGCATCGGCATCTTCGACACTTTCAGCATCTTCGGCGGGTAAAGTCTCCTGTCCTTCATCCCACCACTCTGTATCAACGGCACGCTGCATCTGGGCTTCCTGCTCAAGCCCCTTGTCTGAAGGTGATTTATTTGCCAGGGCTAAAAAGAATGCCGTAACAAAAAACAGGAACACAGCCCCATAAGTTATTTTAGTTAAAACTGTGGCTGACCGGGAACCGAAAGCTGTGTTGCTTCCTCCGGCAAAAAGCCCACCCAAGCCATCCCCTTCTTCATTCTGAAGGAGAACGAGAGCGATGATAATCAAACAAACTATAACAAAAATTACCAAAAGGATTACACCAATAAAACCCATATTAAACTCCAAGAGATGTTGGATTAACTATAACTGAAACAAAAAGCTTATTCAAGTGATTGTTTTGCAAAAGAAATCACAAAAGAATAAAACGTCCGCACTGAACTTTTTGGACTCCGAAAAGCCTGTAAATATCCTCAGGCGTATAAGAAGAACGGCTGTCCCCGCAAACCCGGTTATAAAAATCAATCACATCCCGGATGTCATCCGGGGAACCGGAATTAACAGCGGCGGAGGCGGCGGCCCGGAACAAACCGGCCTCCAGAAGGGAGTGAACCGAATCCTTTTCGTGGGAAGAAAAGCCGCCTTTATCAACTATGGCTGAAAGACCATCATAACCGATTGTCCATGCTGAATACGCAAGAGGATATTTTTTTTCTTTTGCGGGTTTGGATTTACTCCCGGAAACTCCCTTAGCGGCAGGAGTTTCCGGGGATTCGTTTTCGGAAAGTTTTTCAACCATATTTGAATTCATGCTTTTGAAAAGCTATCCTTTCCAACTCCGCAGACAGGACAAACCCAACTGTCAGGCAAATCTTCAAAAGCTGTTCCAGGAGCGATTCCGTTATCGGGATCCCCGACGGCGGGATCATATTCATATCCGCAGGCATCGCAAATGTATTTTTCCATCTCAGTCCTCCGTAAACCAGAAGTATTTCTTTGAATATAATGCTGAAACAGGCTTTTTGGCAAGGGATAATCCGAAGGATTTGTTTCCTTACTGTCCCAGCAGGGAATCCAATTCAGCAAGAAGCCGGGAATATTCCCGGTTCAGGGGATTTATAGCCGCCACCTGCTTCAAATAATACTGGGCCCGCCGGTATTCTCCCGTACGGTAATACCAGGCGTACATGGCGAACAAAGCCTTACTGTTCCTGGGATCCGTCAGCAAACTTGAACGCAGGGAAGAAAGCTCCATCTCGGGGTCAGTTTGCAACCGGCTCAAATGGTAATAAAGTTTACTCTGCAGGGACGGGGAAGCTGAGGTCATAAGGGAATCTATCACACGGCGTGCCTGGGGAGTATCCCCAGAATCCACCAGGGATTCAATATAAAGGTCGGCGACCTCTTCGTTTGACGGATCATTTGAATACAGGTTCCGAGCTATTGTCAGGGCTTTCCCGGTTTGCCCCGAACCGGAATAAGCCTTTGCCAAAAGAAGGGAAGACTCCACTCCGGGTGAAACCCGGGAAAATCTTTCCGCGGAAGCAACCGCATTCTGCCAGTCAAAAGCGTTTATATAATCATTCACCAAAAGGGACAGGGCCTGAATTTGATCCGGATTTTTTTCCAAAACCTGAAGAACAAAATCCCTTCCGTTCTTTCCGTTTATGGTCATGCCGCTTTCATAACAAATTTCGGCGGAAGCAAGCATCACGTCCGCATTGTCAGGATACATCCGCTGGGCTTCCTGCATAAAAGAAATGGCGGAAGCGGGGCTTTTATTCCATTCCCTGCTAATTCTGGCTTTAAGGAGAAGATAGTCTTTATCCGTCCTGTTAACGGTGCTGAAAGCGTCCAAAAGAGAATTAGCCTTGAGGTAATCCTTTTGTTCCACTAAAATTCGGGCCCGCAGTAAAAGGAAGCGGGTGTTTCCCGGCTCCAACTGAAGGGCGGAAAGCACATAGGGTTCCGCCGCCTGCCAGTTTCCAAGAGCAGCATTGGCATCGGCACATAAACCCATTGCTTCCGCTGATGAGGGATATCGGCGCAAAAGGGTTTGGGCTGTCCTTAGGGCTGTTTCACCGTCTCCCTGCCCGATAAGGGCGGCGGCATAACCGAATCCGGCGGGATAACATCCGCTGTCAAGTTCCCAAGCCTGTTTATAAAATTCCAGAGCATCAGTTTGCCGCCCTTCCCTTCCGGCAATAACAGCCCGGAACCAGGGTGGAAGCACGGACTGGGAATTCAACATGGAAGCCCTTAACAGGGCATTATCTATTTCTTCCAGGGGCAGGGAAGCTTCCGGAGCATAAAACAGGGACAGGGCAGGAAGAGTCAGGGCGAAAAAGTCTTCGCCGCCGGAATAATCCGGGACTCCCATTTTTGCCGAGCGTATTATACGGGCATACACATCCTGTTCAGGTACCGAGGGAATGTTCCAGGTCACAGTCTCCAATGGATAAAGAACTTTCATGAGTTCCCCGGCCATGGCCAAGGCGGAACGGTTCAAATCGGACATTCCACGGGAATCGGCGCTTATTTTATCCACCGCAAGCCGGATACTGTCCGGAGAACCTATTTCCAAGGAAAAAAGCACCCCTTCATTCAACTGTCCGCGTCGGAGCTGCTCGCTGGAGGGAACGGAAAGAACTGTTCCTCCCTGGCTCCCGGAAGAAGTTCCTGCGCCGGAAGAAGGCTCAGAGACAGCCTCTTTGGAACCGGAATAGTCAGAAAGCCCGCCGCTTTTTTCCGCCGGAGAGGAAGCGCAGCTTTGCAGGAAAAAACATATAAAAAAACAGGCGAAAACTCCGGCGCACAGGGCCGCACACCGGGAAATCCCGGAACCCCGGCATAAACGGAAAAATCCGTCCGTGTGTTTTGTATTTTCAGGCCAGCGGTGTCCGTTTCTCATTCTAAAACCATTCCTCCCGGGGTTCTTCCAGGGCGGATTTTTCTTCCGAAACCTCTCCATGACAGATGACCCCTTCGCTCCGTTCCCGGCGGGAATTTACAATAGCCGAAACCACCGCCATAAAAATCAAAATGGAGGGAGGGAAAAAGTATACAAACATGGAAGAAAAAGGGAAAGGGATTATTTCAGAAGAAAACAACAGGAAAACTCCTCCTAAAATTAAAAAAGCACCGGCAATCACTGTATAAAAATTCAGGAGCCGCTTTTTTTTCATAATTCCGGCATAAAAAAAAGAAATGCCGCAAAAAAGAACCAAAACCGGCCAGAAAACACCTGAACTCATTTTTCCTGGAGAAGCCGCGGAAAAGAAAAAAAGACAGGAGGTTAAAAGACAAAAAAGGGATGAAAACAAAAACAAAAAACCCTTGCGTATTTTGCGTACAGAAAACCAGGAGATAAACCCGGCTGCAAAAGCTACCAGGGCAGACAACAACAGGTGAATATGGGCGACCCCGGCGAATATCAGGGTGGAGTTCACGACAATGAACACAAGGGAAATGGCAATAAAAATCATCGCGAGGAAATAAAGAACTTTCCTGCCTTCCTTTTTTTTTGCGTTAAAACCGGCTCCGTTTTTTCCCATCTGACCTTTCCCGCTTGCGGCGGAGACCTCCGTTGTGATACTATAACCCCGTGTTAAAAAAATGTCTGCCCATAGCCTTTATATGTATAGCCATTTCAGCGGCATCAAGTCTATGTGTTTCATGCACAAAGCCCGACTATTTGACGGACTGCATTCCCCCGGGGGAAATGCGAAGGGAACAACAGGAACTTGTCAAGCTGCTGAACAGCGAATCCCACGCTCAGGAAACTATGTTTACAGTGAAAAACCGTATAGCCAGGAATTTATCCGCGACAGACAATATTCCGGCCCTGATTGTTTTTCTTACATCGGATGCAGCAAAAAACAACTCCGACCTGTATTCAGCATACTGGCTTTTAATGGCCGCCGATGTTTACATGAAGCAGGGATCACCTCAAATCGCCGCATATTATTTTGAACGTATTCTCGATAATTGTAAAGACTTAAGAATCCACGGCAATTCAATTCACCAGATGTGCCTTCAGAATCTGATAAACATAACCGATTCCCCTACGCAGCTCATAAGATATTATACCGATTATATAACCCGGTTTCCACAGGATGAAAAAATACCCCAGTTTTATTTTATGCTGGGCCGCTCCTATGAGAACGCGGGGGAATGGGAAATGGCCATACAATCCTATACAAGATTTCTACAATTGGGGCAATATGATGTACTTGTACCGGGAATCCCTGATTCTTATGCCCATGCGAAAAGAATTATAGACTACAATAACTCCTCAAAAGACTGGACATTCGAAAGCTTGGATGCCCTTGTAAGCAGCATAAAAAGCGCCTTGGACAGATATGACTACAAAGCTCTGGAAAAATACAGGGCAAAAGTCAACTTTTTTGCCATATCGTGGAAACAGGATTATACCGATACAGAAAGGGAGCAGGTTGAATTTCAAATGCATGATTTTATGCAGGGAAACCGTATTTTTTATGCAAAGGATTTGGATCCTTCGTCAACCCCCTATGAAGCTTACCTGCGGACATCCGGCTGGAACCAATATGTCACCGTATGGTATTTATACTTCCGCAAAGTCAATTTTCCTGCGGATCCTGATATCCATGGCAGGTGGGAATGGGCCGGAATTTATTATGGAGAGAAAATTTGATAATATTCCCCCACAGAAAAAATTCACGGAAAAAAACCCTGCTGACCGGCAGAGCCACGGCTGTTTTTTGTCTTTTAATCTGCCTGAACATAACAGCCTGCGCTTCAGTTGAAAATCCGGAAAAAACCACGGCGGAAGTGGAACAGATTGAAGAAATGGGACTTGCCGCTGAAATCTTTGAAGAAGGGGAATCGGCGGAAAACCCTGAAAAAAACACAGGCATCCCCCAGCTTGATATTCCCGTTCCAGACAACAAGCTTGTAGCACGTTACCGTAACCAGTATTCAACAGCTGAGGGCTTAAAGTACCTGTCCTCTGTCATGCGGCGTTCAGTGCCCTACAGAAATTTCATTCTGGAAGAAATAGAAAGGCTGGGCGCCCCGGGATTTCTCCTTTATGTACCCGTTATAGAATCAGGATTTTCCGAAAGGGCTGTTTCCAGGTCGGGGGCTGTGGGAATATGGCAATTCATGAAAAACAGCATAGGCGGGTACGGAATCAGAATTAACGAATGGATGGACGAACGCCGGGATCCGTGGCTGAGCAGCACGGCGGCGATACGGAAACTCATGCAGAACTACGAATATCTTCAGGATTGGAATCTTGCCCTTGCCGCCTACAACTGCGGATTGGGGGCGGTGTCCCGGGCGGTGAAGAAATCGGGCACAAGTGACTATTGGAAACTATGCGATAAAGGATATTTTAAAAGTGAAACCGTCAATTATGTGCCTAAATTCCTTGCCATAGCGGAAATCCTGTCAAAAAGCGAAGAGCTTGGAATAGACTGGGGTGAGGCAGACCAGGTTTCGGATTATGAAACAATCAGTGTTTCCAAGGCGGTGGACATAAATTTGCTGGCAAAAGAAACCGGGGAGAATCCCGAGGTTTTACGAATGCTCAACCCTTCCCTTCACTATTCCATTACACCGCCCGGGATAAAATACGCCTTGAGGATTCCCGCTTCCAAAAAAGAGGAAACCCAGGCGCTTCTTGATTCCGGAAAAATGCTCATAGAGTATTATGTGTACAAAATCCGCTCAGGGGACACGCTATACGCCCTTTCCCGGCATTATGGTGTAAGTGTAGACATGATAGAGGAATATAATCCTGGAATAAAACCCAACACTCTAAAAATAGGCTCCAACGTCCTGATACCAGCCCTCAAAGAGGTACAGGCTTATAAAGGCAGCAGAAATGATTCCTCCCTCGATTTCACCGGCACATATATTGTAAAACAGGGAGACACCCTGTGGTCCATAGCCCTTGCTTACAATACGCAGGTCGAAACCCTTGCGGAGAAAAACAATATTGAAGTCAATTCCGTCCTCAAATTAGGGAAACTTCTGAAAGTTCCGGCACTTTAAGCCGATATTTAAACGGTATAATTTCAGGAAACAATAAGATTCCGATAAAAACGGGAGATTGTTTTGATAAAAATAACAAAAAAAACGGTTGCGGTCATCCTGTATATTGCCACCGCCTTTCTTGCCATAAATGCCCGGGATAACAATATTCCGCTTGTTTCTGCGGTTAATGTTGTAAACTGGGAAGCGGAAGAAATAGAATCAACAATAACCCTGGATGTGGAATCCGCAGGAATAATCCTTCCTGACGGCAGAAAGTCAGTTTATCAAATTATGAGAAGAAAGCTGCCGGAAATGATATCGCCTGTTATTTTTTCAATTCCGGTGGACTCTTCCACAATCCTTGGAGAAGCTGTAAATAGCGGGGAAATTTCTCTGTCGGAAATCCATAAAATAATTGACGCGGGGAAAAGGACATCGCCATGGTTTTCCCAGGATTTGAAAACCTCCACGATGGCGAACACTATTTCACTTTCAAAATTACGGGAAATTTTCGTAAAACATCAGACTGCCTATACTGCGAAAAAGCCGCTGGATTCAATTCCCACAAGGACATACAGCGGAATAATAATCGATGCCAGGGGGAAACTCCCTGTCCACGGGGAATTCACGGAGGAAAAACTCACACCGTCAATGTTTCCCAAAGTACGCACAACCCAAATGAAAACCGTATACGAAAGGAACATGGTTTATCCGGAAACAGCGTCAAACACTGGCATTGTGTCTTATGCAGTGTCACCGAAACATGAAAACTGCATTAACGGGGCGGGAAATGACCCCCTTTACATAAAGGCGGTGGGAATTTACGGTATTTCCAGGACAGACCCTGTTATTTCCGAGCGGGATTATCTCAGGATTTTCTGTGACAACGGGAATCTGGATTTGTTGAAAAGAGGTCGTGTGGTTATTTTGTGTGACGAAGATGTAATAAAAACCTCCGGCGTTCCTCAAGTTAAAAATGAAAACTATTACTTTGTCAGAAGGGAAATAGAACGGTTCCTTGAAGAAAAAGGAGTCGAAGGAGTTGAGGTTGCGGGAAATAAAAACGGCGTCACACTAACAATTTACGGAATACGCTTTGTGGCCGATTCCGCGGAAATACTGCCCGAAGAACAGGACAGGATATATGAAATTGCCCGTGCCCTGGCATCAACAGATGAGGGAACACGCTTTATTATTGAAGGACACACCGCATCTGTAGGCCGTCCCGCAGGGGAACTCCAGCTTTCAATTGAAAGAGCCGATGCGATTGCCAGCAGACTTATAACGGCTGGAATTGACAGTTCCAGAATCGAAACCGCGGGGTACGGAGGAACAAGACCTATTGCCCCAAATAACAACGAGGAAAACATGGCCCGCAACAGAAGGGTTGAAATAACAGCAATATTTGATGAATAAATTTCAAAATTTATTTACATTTTCTTTAAAAAAAAAAAAAAAACGTTATAATTGTAATTGTAAAAAAATAAGGGGGCTCGTTATGCAAAAACATACGGCTGTATTAGAAAAAAGAGAAACAGAAAAAAGTATGCAGGATTTCCTTGACTCCGGAAAAATTTATTGTGCAAATTGCATTCATTGCAAACTTGTACCTACTCCGGCGGAAAGTTCTCCCGGACAGTTTTACCTGAGGGTACGCTGTGATGCGGGAAAATGGAAAAAGAAACTTGGCGGTGAAAAAATATATAAATATTTCACTGTTACCAGACGCAGTATTGATTGTTGTGATTCATATGAATCAATGGGAGATGATGATAATTTTATATCAGATTTGAGGAATAATCTCCCGATTCGTGATGAATTATATGATAAATAACTGCTTCTATTTGTTGTCATAATCATATAATTGTATATAATACATCTATAATCATTACTCTGAATAAATCTGGAGAGCTTTTATGAATAAAGTGATTGTTTCTCTTTTTAAACCAAGAAAAAAGAGTATTATGGGTCATACAGCGACCACTCTGACTTTTCTTCTGGTTTTATTTACGGCTGTGTCATGTAAAACAGTACCGTTAAAAGAGGAAATACCTGAAGGTTTAACTACCGCCGAATTAAGCTTAATGGGTCAAAAAGCTCTCGACAAAAACAATTACAAGGCTGCGGAAATATATTACCAGACAATCATCGACCGGTATTCCAATGATATGGGTGCGGTAACAGCCGCGGAATATGAAATCGCCCATATCAGGGTTAAACAAAAACACTGGAGCAGCGCCCGTCCACTGCTAGAGCAAATAATTGCGAGATATGAAATGGCAGGCGGTGCGGGACTTCCCCCTGAATATCTTGTCCTGGCAAGAAATGACCTGGAGAAGGTTTCCGAGGGGGAATCAGCCGCCACAAAAAAAGAATGAACATCTGTTCCGTTACATTTTAATATGGTAAAAGTTCTTTCCATCACTACCGATAATGTAATTATGAAAGGACTTTTGTCAAAACTCCATACCGAAAAAAAAACAGGAAAAATCAGTAAATGGCTGCTGGCACTGTTGATTTTTTTGCCGTTGAGTGTTTCAGCGCAGGATTTGACGATTTCTCCCTCCGACATACGTATTACCCAAAGCCCTGAAGGGGGATACAACCTTTACATCAGGAAAAAACCGGGGATTGAATCCGTTCTGTTGACAGAAACAACAAAAGATCCCGCCTTACAGGCAGATAATTACGCTTACAGAACGACTGAATATAATACCATTAACGGTAACGAAAGAAGAATCCTTGACGGACAATTTATCGACGAGAAGGAAAATTCAGAACAGCTTTATTTTTTAGTTGATTCCACTCCTTCCGAAGATTCTGTTTTCGGTGAAGCCTTCCATATCTGGATTCCATATATATTAGTGTACGGTTACAACTGGACCCGTCACGGGGAAGTGCAGGTTTTAGACGGCACTTTCTTCAATATACGTACTTTTGAAAAACCCTATGCGGATTATTCCGGCGCATTTAAAGACAATCCATATAAATTGAAGGTGACTCAAAAACCTGTGAAAAAAGAACCGGAAAGAGATGTTTCAATTTACATGACTGAAACAGTGGAATCATTTTCAAATATTGCATCATCTTCCGGAGGAAACATAAATTATGCATCATCACCAGAAGAAATACTTCCGCTTATTAAAAGCATTCTAAATGGAAGTGTGTCCGATGACATTAATCTTGTTTTTGTAATTGATGCGACCGAAAGCATGAAAAACGACATAAAAGAAATAAGAAAAAACATTCCAGGGATGTTGGAAGAAATACTTCCAAAGTACACATCCTGGAGCATCGGGCTTGTTTTATACAAGGACTACTTTGAAGATTTCACGGTAAAAACCGCATGCGGATTAACAAAAGACATCAACGTATTCCTGCGTGCGTTAAAAAACTTCTCCGTACAAGGCGGCCGGGATATACCGGAAGCTGTTTACGAAGGAATTGACGGTGCGCTTGATTTAAACTGGGACGAGGCAGCGGAAAAAAGAATCATCCTGATAGGTGACGCACCTCCCCATCCGAAACCACGCGGGAAAATAACAAAAGAAAGCGTACTCGCAAAAGCCGAAGAAAAGAATGTGAAAGTTGACGCCATCATCCTTCCCCACGGAGAAACCTATTAAACCGCGGGGACGAGCATAAAAGCAAATCAAAGGCATAACGAAACGGGAAAAGGCGGTTTCAGCAGTTCCCCAGAAAAACATCAGGTAAATAAATGCGGGCCGCATCCGCAAGTTCATGCATTACTCCGATGGGAGTGGGGTTTGTATCCGTCATTTTCCATCGGGGAAAAAACCTTGTAATATGCAACGCAATGGAACCGTCAAAACTTTTCAGGGTGGAAAGCCAGGAAGCCATTTCCTTTATTTCCCGGACAGAGTCATTGAATCCGGGGACAATGAGGGTTGTTATTTCCACATGGCATCTTTCCGCGCATTTTTCTATCGACTTTACAACGGAGTCAAAATCACCGCCTAAAAACGAATAATGCTCTTTTGTAAAACATTTGCAGTCAATATTCATCGCATCTATGAATGGAAGTATTTCATCCAAAACCTGAGACGAAACACAACCGTTTGTCACGATGACATTTTTCATTCCGTATTCACGGACCAGTTTTGAAACATCCCGGACATATTCCCATCCTACTAATGGTTCATTGTATGTGTAAGCCACGCCGATGTTATCCCGGGACCGGAGGGAATAAGCATATTCCGCGATGTTTTCAGGCGGGAAATATCTCACATATTCGCGTTGAAAATCCTGTCCGCCGTCCGCGCAAAAATCATTCTGGGATATTTCGTGATTCTGGCAGAAAGCGCAGCGCATATTGCATCCGAAACTCCCCACGGAAAAAACAAACTTATCAGGGTAAAAAAGAGCCAAAGGTTTCTTTCTTACGGGATCAAGACTTAAAGAAGTCAGCATCCCATAGTTTTTTGCGGTAATCCTGCCGTCCTTATTCATCCTTGCACGACAGAAACCTGTGGAACCTTCCTCAAGTCTGCAATTATGAAAACAACATCCGCATTCAACAACCATAACAACTACCCGCCGCAAAGGCTATCTGTGCCGCACAACCTCAAAGCGCATCAGTCCAGGGTTTTCGGCAGGATTTATTCCGCCTTTACGGCAGGCGATTTCTATCTGCTGCTCAACACTTGTCACGGAATCCAAATCAGGAAGAAGGAGACCCCGCCGGTTTCCTTTAAAACAAATGACACCGTATTTTTTCACATCAAGACATGAAGGGGAATCAATTAATTCAGGTTCAGACAAAACATCCACATTGTATACGATTTTATCCAATTCGATGCTTTCCACAGGATCAAATCTTGGATCGTTTGCAGAAGCGCTCACAGCGTTATTCATTATTTCTTCCGCAATGGAATCCGTACACGGGGCCGTTGTTCCTATACACCCTCGCAAATCATCCTCTTTATGCAAGGACACAAAAACACCGGCCCTCCGTTCCATCATTTCCGGAGGAAGGCTTAGGACATCCCCGCCGGGCGAAACCGCGCGAATTTCTTTTCCCTTTTTTTCCAAGGAAGGTTTTTTGCCGTAAACGGCGTATGCTTCCACCGTCATCCGTGCAAGTTTTACATATGCATCTTCTTTTTTCCTGACTTTGTCCAATTCCATGCGTTTTTCTTTTTCGTGGCAATCAAGAAAATTACGGGAAGCGTCATCTCCAACAGGATAAAAAGAACATATACCGTATCCGACACCGAAGGTGCCCTCGTGGGAAAGTGCGGAAGACTTGACCGCTGTGCAATCAAAAACACCTGCCATCATGACAAAAGAACGGTGTCCGCATTCAGCCGCATTGTCACAAAAAGAAGGTGAAAAAGAAAAAAGCTTTCCGAAATCACCTGTACCCATAACCTGCATTATTTTTTCATCATATTCGGGTCCGTCAGGATTAAAACCATAGGGTCCGTCCGGTTTTAATTTGTGGGATAAATCCCCGCTGGCTATATACACAGCGTTAATATCTTCTTCTTCAACAGCTTTTTTAATACACATGCCCAAACGGTAATGGTCGCTTAAAGGCAGACCGGAAAGCCCTATCCTGACAAGTTTGTATTTTGTGTATTTTTTATTCACAAAATAAAGGGGAACCATAACACCGTGATCCAAACTTTTGTCTTTTTCGCCAAGAACACCGGCGGAGATTCCGGCTGCTTCCGCATACATACAAATCAAACGCACAAGGTCCGTATCATAATCCTGGCGGAATGAAACCTGGGGAGCGCCGAATCTTCCTAAATCACCTTTACCTTCCAACCCCGGAGAAACATGGAAATAATCCGCATACATTACGGAATGAGGTGAAGAAATAATTATCGTATCAGGTTTTATTTTCGCAATTTGGTCTGCAACTTCATTATAAGCAGAAAGAGTTTTTTTGATTTTATTTTCTTCACCCCTACCCACTTCATGTACGGCTAAAGGAGGATGAGGAACCATAAAAGCAGCTCGTATTCCCATTTTTTCCGCCTCATTTTTTTATTTACCGTATTTTAATTCCTATTTGCGGTATTCTCAAGTAAAAAACGTGAAAAAAAACGTGCGGGAAAGAACCGCACGTTCAAGCATTTTTTTTGTTTCATAATTTTATGGATTGCCGAATAAAACCATATCAAGCGCCTGCGCCTAAATCAATTTCCGGCGGTTGCTCGCTGATGCCATGTTTCTCAGCATATCCTGTAAGAATAAGGGTAAGGGCGCCGTCGCCGGTAACGTTACAGGCTGTTCCGAAAGAATCCTGGAGGGCAAAAATAGTAAGCATTAAAGCCGTACCTGCCTCATCAAAACCAAGAACGCTTATTATAAGACCGAGTGACGCAACGACTGTACCGCCGGGAACACCGGGCGCACCGATTGCAAATACCGCAAGCAGGATGCAGAAAAGAATCATCGTGGACAATTCGGGGAAAGAACCGTAAAGGATTTTGGAAACAGCCATAACAAAGAATGTTTCCGTTAAAACAGATCCGCAAAGATGAATATTAGCGAAAAGCGGAATACCGAAATTCGTCAGGTCGCGGCGCAGCGGCGGTTCTGATTTTTTGGCGCATTCAAGGGCAACGGAAAGAGTCGCGGCGGAAGACATTGTTCCGATGGCGGTGAGATATGCAGGCCCGTAATTTTTCAGGACGGCAAAAGGATTTTTCTTTGAATAAGCGCCCGCTACTCCGTACAAAAGGGCAAGCCAAATATAATGTCCGATAATTACAATCACAATTATTGAAATAAACACAGGCAGCTGCTTTGCGATGGTTCCCTCATACGACAGGAGAGAAAAAGACGCAAAGATGTAAACAGGCAGCAACGGAATAACGAAATGCTCAACAATAGCGAGGACAAGTTTCTGGAATTCTTCCAGAATGTTGATAATCGCTTTTGTCTTTACCCATGCCGCGGTGAGACCAACAACAATCGAAAGAACCAAAGCCGACATAACAGACATGACGGCAGGTATATCCAGACGGAACAAAAGGGCGGGAAGTTCTTTCATTCCTTCAGTGCTGGAGCTGATATTCAGGAACGGAAGAATAACATATCCGGCAACCATCGAAGCAAATGCCGCCAGAACAGAAGAGACATAGGCAAGAATAAGCGCTACACCGAGCATCCTTGACGCACTGCCGCCAAGCCGGGTGATGGAAGGCGCGATAAAACCAATGATAATCAACGGCACACAGAAGTTAATGAATTGGGAAGCAATATACCTGAAAGTAACAAGAACATTCAAAATACCCCGTGAAATCGAAGATACATCTGTAGAACTCAGAATCATTCCGATTACGATACCAAGAGCAACGCCGACAATAAGCCTGAACGGCAAGCTTTTGAAGATTTTTCCTGAACCCATAATTCCTCCTTGGATTTTCAGGTTTAAACAAAAACGTAAACAGAGTATAAACCCGGTTTCGCATTACTATGCCGGACAGCTCCGGATTAAAATAACATTCGGAACTGCAACATACAAACTGAAATTATTCAACAACCCATATTGACATCAGCCTTTCCTGTCATAACATTAAGAATTTCCTTGTCGGTTGTTTTCATTCCAACCCTGCCGATATATCCCATGTTTTTTATGGTCTCTTCAACAGAATCTTCGATAAAACCTTCGCCGTCTTTGAACTGTTTGTTTTCAATCCCCATGTAGTGGGCCAAAAGAGCCGCATGAACGGAAGAAGCTATCTTTGCGGCGCAACTGGGTTTTGCACCGTCACAAACAATGCCTCCCACATTACCCAAAGTATTTATTATTGTTCTGGAAATATGTGGATACTGTCCGCCATACATATAAGTAATGGCAGCCCCGGCCCCGCAAGCCGCACTCACAGCCCCGCAAAAAGCGGAAAGGCTTCCGATAAAATATTTCAGATGAAGGGAAATCAAGTTACTTAAAACAAGGGCGCGGTATCTTTTTTCAGGAGAGACATCCCATTTTTCAGCAAATTCCAAAACAGGAAGGGAAACAGTTATACCCTGGTTACCGCTTCCGGAATTTATTACCACCGGCAGAATGCAGCCTCCCATCCTGGCATCGGAACCTGCCGCAGCCCTGGCACAAGCCCTTGTTTTCGGATCATTACCCCAAACGGAAAGCAAGGTCTTTCCGACTTGTGCACCCCATGGATTATCAATACCTTCCCTGGAAATCGATGAATTCATTTCAATTTGTCTGTCCAAGAGTTCCTTCACGTCTTCAATTTTAACTGTATCCGCGAATTCGATTATTCCTTTAACATTAAGCTTCGATTTATCGTAAAGGGGATCATCAGCGCCAGAACCGGGGGAAGCGGGCTTACACAAAAGAACTTCACCGTTTTTTTCGATGGAAGAAATATTAGTGTGGTTTTCCGTTATTGTGACGGAAGCATAATCATTGCCCTTTGAAACAAAAGCTTTAATATACAAATTGGGCACATCCTCCGCAAAAGAGTAAGAGCAGAATCCAGACTTGACCAGCTCCTGGGTTTTTTCCCTGTCGCTGTCTGTCACTGTTTCAAGAACCTCAAGCTCCTTATCAGGATTTCCGCCCACAATTCCCAAGACGGCGGCAACTTCAATCCCCTTTTGTCCACCGGAAGCGGGAACAATAACACCTTTCACATTCTTTATAATATTTCCGCTGCATTCAATTTTAACCTTATCCGGAAAAACACCGAGAACACCGGTCGCCTTTGAAGCTGCGTAGGCAATTGCTATAGGTTCCGTGCATCCGAGGGCCGGAACCAACTCATGATTCAAAATAGTTATATAAGTATCATAAAGTTCCTTTGAAAAGGGCATACAAACCTCCATCGGAAGGAATTCATCCGGCATAAATAAACAGACATATTAAAATAAAACAGGAGATGGGACACATCTCCTGCAAAAACAGTTTTATACGGATTCACGGGAAAGTCAAGGAAAAGTTTCTATATATTATATACAATGAATATAAGCGAATACCAATGCGTAAAATATCAGAAAATATTTTTCAGGGCTATCATGTAGCCCTGTGACGTTCCGTTTTTTTTCCTGCAAAACACAGCTGTTACAAAATCCGGCCGTTTTCCTTCTTTGAAGGGTATAATACATACATCCACTAAAAAGGAAAAAACCCCGTCTCCCAATCCGGAAATACACTCCGTTATTTTTTCCTTCAAAGGTTCAACGGAAGGAATTTCAGGAATTGAATCGCAAAAACTGAATCCGGAAAAATCAAGCTTCCATCTGAAAGCGTATTTTTTATTTTGAAATTCATCCCAAATATCCGCAGCCCCGGTAAGCCGTCGGACTTTTTCTTCCGCCAAAATAATTGATTTTTCCAGTTCATGCTTATAAATCAGCATATCTATGACAGCGGCCAGGGCTTCCGCATTGACAGGTTTAAACACAACTTCGCAGGAAGCCAGATTTTTCACGGCCGCAAGGGTTTCACGTTCATACGGGGAAAGGCAAAAAATAACCGGACAACCAAATTCCTTTATGATTCTTTCAGCCGTCTTCCAGGACTTTCCGCCGGAAATTTCCCCGCCCATTAAAACCACGTCCGGTTTAAATCTTCCGGCAGCGGCAACAGCGGCATCAGCTTCTGACACAGAGGCCACCACATCATGACCAATATTAAGCATTATCCCCTGTAAATCCAAGGCAACAATGGGATCTCTTTCAACAATGAGAACGGCAAAACTTCTTTTTTCCATAAAATATTCCGGCAGCCTCTTTTATAAAAACACAAGCGGAAACAAAACTACCTCCGAGCCATTAAAAATGGACGTATGGAAAATCCTGAATATGAAACATAAAGCGGTTAAGCAAATGAAAACACAGAAAAATTATTTTAGTCGGGCAACCCGGATTTGAACCGGGGACCCCAAGTCCCCCAGACTTGTACGCTAACCACCTGCGCTATTGCCCGGCTAAAATAACTCATCTAACAATGTATGAATGATACCAAAAAGCGCAGGTAAAGTCAACGTATGTCGAAATAAAACCTGCGGATATACCTTATACGTCTGTCCGCAGCCTGCCACCACCTGCTGTAAGGATACATACTTGTCAACGTTTCGTAGGCAGTAAGCGCCCGGCGTATATTCCGCCGGGGACCTTCCATTTCATAAGCTTGCCCCTGCAAATACAAAGCTTCATCCGCATCAACAGACGAAGAGGCGAAGAATTTATCCAGGGCATCCAGGGCACCGGCCGCATCACCGGCATCCAGCATATCCTTTATGTCTGCCAGACCGGGCGCCGGGAAATTTTCAGTGCCGGCAAGTCCCGCAATTTCTTCCCCTGGATTCCCATTACTTCCAGCACCATCAACATTCTCTGTAATCGAGGTTTCAGTGGAATCGGCACTGTTTTCCCGGTTCCTATCTTCTTCACCCGGGGAAACCAGGGTTATGACAGAAGGCTCCTGGAACACGGTGGAAGAACCTGTTTCTTCCGGAGTTTCTGCCGGCACAGCTGTTTCAGGGACGGAAACATCTCCTCTTTCCGGTGTAATAAAATCTTCCCCAGGCTTATCCAGAGTCTCGGAGGATTCAGCTGGCAGGCTTTCTTTCATATCGCCGGGAGAAATTATTTCACCGGCGGATTCCTTCCCGGAAGAATCTTCAGCGGATGGAAGGGATTCTTCCTCCTCAGGCGTGTTCTCTTCATCCCGGTCACCGGGGAAAACCGCTTCCATAGGCAAACCGGAATAATCGGGAGCATGGACAACATTATTTACATCTTTTCCCCCAGTTTCGGGAAGCACTGTAACGGCAAGGGCATCCTCCACATATCCCCCGGTTAAAACATCAAAACGGGAAAAGTCCAGGATGTAAGAGCCCTCGTTGAAAGTCCTGAATAAAAACACAGTGTCCCTGTCGTCCATCCGCCGGGAATCAAAGGAGATGCCATTGGGATTTTCCCTTGCCCCCAGGAAAACCCATCCACGCCCCGGATACCATACCTCAAGGGTTTGCCCCCGGTTAAGCGAAACGGAGCGGGAAGGCTCCGGAGGAAGCTTTTCTTCAACGGCGGCCTCCTCCTCCCCGTCAGCCGGGGTTTCTTCCTGTTCCCCGTCCGGAAGGCTGTCTTCGGACTGTTCCCCGGTACCGGCTGCATCCTTTTGCGGCTGGGTGGCGGTGTTTTCCTCGGTTTCATCCTGAAGACCGGGAGACACCGGTTCTACGGTTTCCGGCTCAGCAGCCTCCGGCTCCACGGCCGCTGTCGTTGTTGCGGTTTCAGGATCTGATTCTGTTTCCGTTTCCGTTTCCGTTTCCATCTCCGGTTCGGAGCCTTCCCCGGAAGGGATAACAATCATTTCAGGCTCGTCCCTCACATCCGGGGACTCCACCACGGGAAGAGAATCCAGGGGGCCGGAAACTTCCCCGGCAGGCTCTTCCGTGCCGGAGGAAGGAAGCACTCCCTCTTCTTCCACAGGGCTTTCTTCCACAGGGTTTTCTACCGCCGGAATTTCTTCCGGGAGAGCGGCTCCAGCTTCCTGAATGGAATCCTCCGGGTTTTCTCCGGCTTCGGGAACACCGCCGGAAACCGGCTCCTGCCCTTCCCCTGCAATGCCGGCATCTTCCTCCAGGGGAACAACCTCATCAGGCACTGTCTCCTTGGAGGAAGCGCAGGAAGTAAAACAGATAAAACATGGAATCAAAAGAATGAAAATTACATAATAAAAAACTTCACGCAAAAGTTTTGTTTTCACGGAACAGTCTCCAAAAGATTTTCAACAGCATTATCCCCCATGGAACGGAGTCCGTCCAAATCATCCTCAGACGGAAGAATGTACCACCCGGTCACTTCTTCTTCCGTCCACTTCAAACCGGATTCCCTTGAAAGCTGCACCCCGGGAATTTGCAGTGGTTCCGGAGGCAGGAAAAATTCCTCCGGGGGAATAACCATGGATTTCAGCCGGGCGGCTTCTTCCTGCCGGCGCTTTTCAGCATTTCTGGCGGAGGTTATGGAAATAATCAGGACAAATATAAGAAGGATCAAAACACCGGAAACAGCCAGAACCAGTGTTTTTAAATGAGATTGAATAAAAGCGGAAACCTGCTCCTTGTCAATCACTTCCGGTATCCTCCGGTACACCCTGTTCCGGCTGCTGTTCAGTCTGTTCCTGGCCAACCGGCTTATCCGGCTGCCGGCTGTGCCTTTCAGGCCGCGGAGGAATGACAATCCCTTCTTCCGGCGGGACATCTTCCTCTTCAAAATTCTCTATATCCGGGAGTTTTTCATCCGGGGAATAATCAATGTCATTTTCCAGCTTGATGGCTATCAGTTTTGTCACGCCTGACTCTTCCATTGTAGCACCCAGCATAGTACCCGCACCCATAACGGTTTTTTTGTTGTGGGTTATGATTATGTACTGGCTCACATTGGCGAATTCCCGCAGGGTGTGTATGAAGCGGGTCACATTCTGCTCGTCCAGGGCGGCGTCAATTTCGTCAAGGAGGCAGAAGGGGGACGGCTTCACCATGTAAGTGGCAAAAAGAAGGGCCACGGCGGTCATGGATTTTTCGCCGCCGGACAGAAGGCTGATATTCTCCAGCTTTTTTCCCGGCGGCTGGGCGAAAATATCAATGCCCGATTCCAGAACATTGGCGGGATCCACAAGCCTCAATTCTCCCCTGCCGCCGCCGAAAAGCCTCCGGAACATATTGTGGAAATTCTTCTTTATTTTGTTGTAGGTGGACAGGAAAAGCTCGGTGGATTCCGCCCGGATTTCTTCCGTCACGATGCGCAAATCCTCCCTCGCCTTCCGCAAATCCTCCAGCTGTCCGGAAAGGAAGGCGTACCTTTCCTTTGCGTCCTCGAACTGTTCCGGAGCCTGAAGATTCACGCTGCCCAGGGCTTTCAGCTGCTGGCGTATTTCCGCCAGTTTTTCCCGCAAATCAGCCGCCGGGCAGGTTATGGTGAACATACGCTCCTCGAATTCCATAAGATCCCTAGAATACCTTTCCCGGAAATTTTCCAAAACGTTCCGTATTTCTGTTTCGGAAAGCATAACATCCATATGCATTTTTTCCAGTTTGGACTGTTCCTTCATGAGCGACTCATTCAGTTCCTTCAGTTTTCCCTGCCTGCCGGAAACATCACTGGTGCCGGAATGGATTTTATTGTTCAGCTCCTCCATTTCGCCGGCAAGCTTGGAGCCCTTATGCTCTATTTCAGAAAGCTCGCCGTCCACATCTTCAATCTGGGAATCCACTTCCTCCAGGTTCTTTTCCTCCGAAAACATCTCGTTCTCAAGGTATTTCAGTTGGGATTCCTGGGAAGCGATTTCCCGCCTGATGAGCTTTGCCTGTTCTTCCGCAGCGGCGCTCTGGGTTTTCATCTGAACCTGGTTAAGCCTCAAATCCTCCAGGGTTTTACGGTATTCGTCTATTTTTTGTGAAAGCCCGATGTTTTCAGTCTTTAACTCCCCAATCAAAGCCCTTTTTTCGGCGCACAGGCTGCGGTTTTGCTGGATTTGGGCATCCACAGACCTTTTTTTTGTGATGATACCCTCGGGAGCCAGGAATTCGTCTATAAACCCGGGGGAAGCCTTTTTCAAGCTTTTAAAACCTTCCTCAAGTTTTTCGAGGAGGGCTTCCAATTCGGTAAAGGAATCAACCGCATTCCCTGCGAACCTGGCGATATCCTGTTCAGAGGCGGAAATGTTCCTGGTAAAATCCGAAAAAATATTCCGCCGTCCGGAAACCAGGGTTTTCATCTTTGCTATAACCGAGGCAACCGTCTCCTCTGCCCGGGAATGGGCGGAAGAGGAATATCCCGCCTCCCGGAGTCTCTTGTCCAATTCAGTAACGATATCTTCCGTCAAAGCCTGAAGAGAGGATTCAAAATGGGATCTCTGCTCTTCGAGGGAAGAAATTTCACCTTCCAGACGGACAGTTTCGTTGTCGTTTCCTGTAATCCTTGCGGCGGCGGCATCCACAGCCTGTTCAAATGAAGTGATGTTTTTTTCAGTTTCCGCCAGCCTGCCCGCCAAATCCCGGGAAATCATATCTTGGTTTCCGGCATCTTCCTGCAAAACAGAAATACGTTCCGTTATACTCTGACGGCGGATTTCAAGCTGGCCTATTTTTGACTTTATTTCGTTTTTCCTGTCCGCAAGATGACGGGACAAGGTTGTCTTTTCATTTTTTGAAACCTGAAGCTTTGTCAATTCCAGCATGAAAGCATTCATCTGCTCCTGCATTTCGTTGACGCGGCTCATGTTCCGTTCAAGGAAGGCGCTTATCTCATCTATCTCAGCCTTTATGCCGTCCCTCTTTTTCTGCATTTCCTCAAGGGAAGCCGAACGCCGATCCCTGTCCTGGGTGAACCCCTTCAGCCGCAGCAGGTTTATGTCCAGCTCCTTCTCGAATTCCTCATTTTTAAGCTTTCTGAAACGGACAGTTTCATCCGACTGTTTTTTGAGCGAATCATATTCCCGCTTTACCTCCGCAAGAATAATTTCGCTCTGTTTCATGTAGCTTTCAGTGCGTTCCAAATCCCTTTCAGCATTAATGCGGCGGGCTTTGAAGCGGGTGATCCCGGCGGCTTCCTCAAACAGGTAACGTCTGTCCTCCGGTTTGCTGGAAAGGATCTGGTCAATTTTCCCCTGTTCCATAACGGAGTAGGCAACCTTTCCCACTCCGGTGTCCCAAAAAAGCTCCCGGATTTCCTTTAATTTCACGGGTTTCCCGTTTATGAAATATTCGCTTTCCCCGGAACGGTACAAACGTCTTTTTATGGCTACTTCCGTCAAGTCAAGATTCAAGAGACCGTTTTCATTGGCAATGGTCAGCGTTACTTCCGCCACATTAAGTGGTTTGCGGTTTTCTGTTCCGGTAAATATGACGTCTTCCATCTTTTCGGCACGCAGAGCCTTAGCCCCCTGCTCGCCTATAACCCATTTTACCGCATCAACAACATTACTTTTACCGCATCCGTTCGGTCCCAAAAGCGCAGTGATTCCGTCTGAAAATTCAATGCGGGTTCTGTCTGCAAAGGATTTAAAACCGAATATTTCTAGACTTTTTAGAAACACAAAAAACCTCTGGGAAATACTTTACTGTACAGAAAAAAAACGGTCAACTATAATACTGTCGGGAGCGAACCAGGACTTCCGGGGGATTTTTCAGCTGTTGAAATTGCCCCTGCCTGAAGCATCGGAATATTCCACCGCCGACCTGATGAATTCCCTGAACAAGGGATGCGGCCTGTTAGGTCTGGACTTAAATTCCGGATGGAACTGCACCCCCAGCATCCAGGGATGTGACTGCAACTCCACTATCTCCACCAAATCCCTTTCCCGGTTAATGCCTGTAAGTTTTAGCCCGGCGGCATCGAAATTTTCCCTATATGCATTGTTGAATTCATACCTGTGCCGGTGACGCTCCCAAACAGTTCCTTCCCCGTAGGATTTTTCCGCCAAACTGCCGGAAGAAAGGGTGCATTCATATTTTCCGAGTCTCAGGGTTCCGCCAAGGATAACCCCGTTTTGGTCCGGCATTAAATCTATAACCGGAAAGGGGGTATCCTTATTGATTTCCGTTGAGTCGGCGTCCGCCATTTTAAGTACATTTCTGGCAAATTCAATAACCTGAATCTGCATACCCAGACAAATCCCGAAATAAGGGACCCTTCTTGTCCTGGCAAATTCCGCCGCAAACACCATACCTTCAACACCCCTGTTACCGAATCCACCGGGTACAATAATACCATCGGCGGATTCAAGTCTTCCGGCGGTTTTTTCCCGGTTTGTCAGGGCCTCGGCATCCACCCAGTCAATGGAAACCTCTGCGCTATTGTAAATCCCGCCGTGAAGCAGTGATTCCACCACGGAAAGATAGGCATCATGAAGTTTCACATATTTTCCCACAAGGGCAATTTTCACCTTTTTTGCGGGATGGTAAAGCTTATCCACCATCAAAGCCCAGTCCTCAAGATGGGACGGCCTGTCCTCTATCTGGAGAGCCTTGCATACAGCCTTCCCCAATCCCTCCCTTTCCATTATTAGAGGAATTTCATATATGGATTTCGCGTTAACATTCTGTATTATCGAAGAAGGATCCACATCACAAAAAAGGGAAAGCTTTGCCCTGGTACCGGCATCCACAGGAACTTCACTTCTTACCATTATAATATCAGGCTGTATTCCAAGCCCCTGAAGCTCTTTGACGGAATGCTGGGTAGGTTTTGATTTTAATTCCTGGGCTGTTTTCAAATAGGGAAGGAGGGTTAAATGTATATAAGCGCAGTTCTGGCTTCCCACTTCCCTCCTTATCTGTCTTATGGCCTCTATAAAAGGAAGGGATTCGATATCCCCAACGGTTCCGCCTATTTCGGTTATAATGACATCCGCCCCAGTTTCCTCCGCCGGAAGAAGTATGCGCCGGCGGATTTCATCCGTAACATTCGGGATAACCTGAACGGTACCACCGTGGTACCCGCCTTCCCTTTCACGGTTAAGAATTGAAAGATAAACCCTTCCGGCAGTGGTGTTGCTGCTCCGGGAAAGATTTTCATCGGTGAAACGCTCGTAGTGACCCAAATCCAAATCCGTTTCCGCACCGTCGTCCGTCACAAAAACCTCCCCATGCTGATAGGGATTCATGGTTCCCGGATCTATGTTCAGGTAAGGGTCGAATTTCTGGTTGACAACCTTCAAACCACGGCTTTTTAGAATCAAGCCCAATGAAGCCGCTGCGATTCCTTTCCCCAAAGAAGAAACAACACCGCCAGTGATGAAAACGTATTTTGTCATGGGATACTCCAGATTTATAAGGCTCGTTCACTTTACCACAAACGGGGACACAGAAGCAAGTAAAGAAAACCGGAGAATATTAAGTGTTTCAGTTTTACTGTAAGAGCCTTCTCCCGCTTGTCATTATGCAAAATTTTCGCTATACTGCGCTGGATTCCAATATTTGCAAAATATTTAAGAGAGGTAAAGGAATATGGCTATTGATATTTCCAAAATGCGGAATATCGGTATCAGCGCCCATATCGACTCAGGAAAGACAACCCTTTCCGAACGCATCCTTTTTTACTGCAACAAAATTCATGCCATTCATGAAGTCCGCGGTAAAGACGGCGTAGGCGCTGTAATGGATAACATGGAACTCGAAAGGGAACGCGGAATCACAATCGCATCCGCATCAACCCAGGTTCAGTGGAAAGATTACACGATAAACGTTATCGATACTCCCGGACACGTTGACTTCACCATCGAAGTTGAAAGATCACTGCGTGTTCTTGACGGAGCGATTCTGGTTCTCTGTTCTGTCGGTGGTGTGCAGTCCCAGTCAATCACTGTAGACCGGCAACTGAAACGGTATCATGTTCCGCGCATTGCCTTTGTGAACAAGTGCGACAGAACCGGCGCCAACCCCCTCAAAGTACGTATGCAGCTGAGGGAAAAACTTGGCCTCAACGCTTACATGATGCAACTCCCCATCGGTTTGGAAGACAAACTGGAAGGTGTCGTGGATCTTGTTTCAATGAAAGCCGTTTACTTCGAAGGCGACAACGGAACTGAAATCCGCATCGCGGAAATCCCGGAACACCTGAAGGCCGATGCCCAGAAATACCGGGAAGAGATGCTCGACGCGGCCTCCATGTTCTCCGATGAACTTGCGGAAGCCTTCCTGGAAGGGACAGAAACCGAGGAAATGATTCACGCAGCCATCCGCAAGGGAACCATAGCGGAACAGTTTGTGCCCGTATTCCTGGGTTCAGCCTATAAAAACAAGGGTATCCAGTGCCTTTTGGACGGCGTGGCCAGATATCTGCCTGATCCCACGGAAGTAAAGAACGTTGCCCTCAACCTGGACAAAAACGAGGAGCCGGTCGAGCTTTCATGCGATGAAAACTCACCCACCGTCGCCCTGGGCTTCAAGCTGGAGGACGGAAAATACGGACAGCTCACCTATGTGCGCGTCTACCAGGGATGCCTCAAAAAAGGCGATGAGCTTTACAACACCCGCGCCAGAAAGAAATTCAAGGTCGGGCGCCTTGTCCGCATGAATTCCGCCTCCATGGAAGATATAAACGAAGGTGTGCCGGGCGATATCGTTGCCCTTTTCGGAATTGACTGCGCCTCCGGTGACACATTCTGCGGCGGCGGCCTCAATTACGCCATGAGCTCCATGTTCGTGCCGAACCCGGTTATTGACCTGTCAATAACACCGAAGGACAAAAAATCCGCGGACCAGATGGCGAAGGCGATTAACCGGTTCACCAAAGAAGACCCCACCTTCCACTGCTACGTGGATCCCGAGTCAAACCAGACAATCATCCAGGGAATGGGGGAACTCCATCTGGAAGTTTACATTGAACGCATGAAGCGGGAATACAACTGCGAGGTGGAGACAGGACAGCCCCAGGTTGCCTACAGGGAAACAATCACCCAGAAGGCGGATTTCAACTATACGCACAAGAAACAAACCGGTGGTTCCGGACAATACGGCCGTGTGGCTGGATTCATGGAACCGGTGGAGCAGGATTACGAATTCGTGGACGCCATCAAGGGCGGGGCAATCCCCAACGAATTCATCCCTTCCTGCGACAAGGGTTTCCAGCAGGCCATGAAAAAAGGCGACCTTATCGGATTCCCCATTGTGGGCGTGCGCATGACTATAAACGACGGCCAGTCCCATCCTGTGGACTCATCGGATATAGCTTTCCAGACAGCGGCCATCGGCGGTTTCCGGGAAGCCTACGCAAAAGCCAAGCCCTGTATTTTGGAACCCATAATGAAGGTTTCAATTGAAGGCCCCCAGGAATTCCAGGGAAATATTTTCGGGCTAATTAACCAAAGACGGGGTATAATACTATCGTCCACGGAAGACGACAACTTCGCCAGAGTGGACGCCGAAGTGCCGCTCAGCGAAATGTTCGGCTTTTCCACAATTCTGCGTTCGTCCACCCAGGGCAAGGCGGAATATTCCATGGAATTTGCCAAATACGGCAAGGTTCCCCAAAGCATTGCGGATACCCTCATAAAAGAGTATGAGGCGAAACGCAAGGCAGAACAGAAATAAGGAGTTCGCGATGGTAAAACAGGATCTTATTGAACGCAGCCCCGTAAGGAATTTTGAGAAACTGCTCGAAGGCGGAGTCAAGAAAGGGGAAATCGGCCTCATTGCTTCCAAAAAAGGCTTGGGCAAAACCTCCATTCTTGTGCAGCTGGCAATTGACACGCTCCTCCAGGAAAAGGCGGTTGTCCATGTATCTTTCAACCAGCAGGCAAACCACGTGATGACCTGGTATGAAAACATCTTCTCAGAACAGGCCAAACGCAAGAACCTTGACAAAGCCGCCGAGGTGAAAGCCGACCTTGTGAGCAAACGTATTGTACTCAACTTTAACCAGGAAACAGTACGCACCGGCCAGGTAATTAAAACCATCAAAGCCCTTGCGGAATCAGGGATTAAGGCTGAATCAATAATCATTGACGGCTTTGATTTCTCAAAGGCCCTTCCTGACGAAATGGAGCAAATGAAATCCTTTGCGAAGGAAACCGGCGCCACAGTGTGGTACAGTGCCAATGCGGAGCTGGAAAACAACGAATTGCCCCAGTCCATTTCCAGGTATGACAGCCAGCTGGATGTCATCCTCTTTTTGGAACCCGGACAGGACGGAATCCAAATCAAGGTCATCAAGGAACACGGCAAAGAGAATGTTTCCACAGACCTCAAACTGGATGTAAAAACCCTGCTTCTTGCAGAAAAATAACAGTATTGAAAGAAACGGGCTGTACAATCCGGCTCTTAAAGTACTAAAATAACGGGTGGCACAGGTGTAAACCCTGCCACCCGTTTTTTATTGCCCGGGAAACACGTCTATGAAGGGCTAAACCGGCGAATGAAAAACAAGGACTATATTCGGAGGAATAACATGAATACAGACAGACGGAGCGGAATCCTTCTCCACATAACTTCCCTGCCGGGAACGCCGGGTATCGGTACAATGGGGAAACCGGCCTATGATTTTGTGGATTGGCTTGAAAAAGGCGGTCAAACCCTGTGGCAGGTGCTTCCTCTGGGACCCACCGGATACGGGGATTCCCCCTATGCGTCTTTTTCAACCTTTGCGGGCAACCCCCTCCTCATAGACATTGAAAAACTCCGGGAAAACGGCTGGCTTTCCGCCGGGGACTGCAATCCGCCCGATTCAATTAAAACCGAAGGATACGTTGACTTCGGGGCTGTAATCCAATGGAAGAACCCTCTCCTGAGGAAAGCCGCCTCCAAATTCCTGGAAAGTGCCTCCGCCTCCGAAAAAAAAGGATTTGAAGACTTTAAGAAAAAGCAGGCTTACTGGCTGGACAATTACACGGCTTTTATGAGCATAAAAGATTTTTACGACAAAAAGGCTGCGGAAGAGCATCCGGAAAATTCCGTCTGGTTCGCTTACTGGCCCAAGGATTTGGCTTCCAAGGAACCTGCCGGGGTAAAAAAATGGGTTGAAACCCACAAGCAGGAAATTGAAATATACAGCGTGCTTCAATACTTTTTCTTCAGCCAGTGGAAAGCCCTGAAGGACTATGCGAACGGCAAAGGCATTTTCATCATAGGGGACATCCCCATTTTTGTGGCGGCAGATTCAGCGGATGTCTGGGGCAACCAGGAATTCTTCCAGCTGGGCAAGGACGGTAAACCCTCCGCCCAAGCCGGGGTTCCGCCTGATTACTTCTGCAAGGACGGACAGTTGTGGGGCAATCCCCTTTACGACTGGAAAAAAATGAAGAAAAACGGCTATGCCTGGTGGATTACCCGCATCAAGTCCATGCTGGAAAAAGTCGATTTCATCCGCATAGACCATTTCAGGGGCTTTGAATCCTATTGGGCGGTTCCCAGCGGAGAAAAAACTGCTGTAAACGGCAAATGGGAGAAAGGCCCCGGTTTTGACTTCTTCAACGAAGTGAAACGCCAACTGGGGGAGTTGCCTTTCCTGGCGGAAGACCTGGGCTTTGTGACAAAGGAAGTGCAGGAATTGCGTGACGGCTGCGGTTTCCCGGGGATGAAGGTTCTCCAGTTCGCTTTCAACAAAAACGAAGCCGGCAAGGAAGGATTCACGAACGCCTTCCTTCCCCATATGTATCCCCAGAACTGCCTGGTATGCACGGGAACCCACGACAACGACACAATGCAGGGCTGGCTTGACTCCGCCTCAAAAGAAGACATCCAGATGATTCTAGAATATTTTGACGTGGACACCTCCACCCCCCTGACACCCCTCATAGTCCGGGCAGGTTTTATGTCCGTTGCCCGTTACGCTGTGTTCCCCCTCCAGGATATTTACGCCCTGGGGAAAGAAGCCCGCATAAACGAGCCCTCAACCGTAGGCAAAAACTGGGCTTGGAGGATGGGGAAGGAACACATGGATCCTGCCCAGGCGGAACGGCTGAGAAAGCTTTCAGTTTACTCCGGCCGCAACGGACAAAAATAAGCCCAGGCGGCTTCCGGCGATGACTGAAATCGAGCTTAAAGCCCATGTGAGGGATCCCTCCGGAACAGAGGAAAGGCTCCGTTCCTTCTGCACATTCCGAGGGGAAACAGTCAAAAAGGATGAATACTGGAAAAACCCGGCAGGGAAAACCGTCCGTATCCGGGAGGAGACAGGGAAACCGCCTGTCCTAACCTGGAAGGTGAAAACACTCAACGGCGGTGTGGAGGTAAATGACGAAAAGGAATTCTCCGTTTCCTCCGGCAGCCTTTGCTCCGAATTCCTCAAAGAAGCGGGTTTTTCCCCTTCCCTGCGGAAAGAAAAGCGCACGAAAACCTATACCTGCGGAGCCTTCCCGGAAGCCGCCGGCGCCGGGAAGGGTTTCCCGGCTTCCCTGGAATTATCGGAGATTGCCGGGCTTGGCTTTTTCCTGGAAATTGAGATAATGCTGGACAAGCCTGACGGGGAAACGGAAAAGGAAGCCCGGCAAACCCTGGGGGTTTTGCTCGCCCGGGCTGGAATCCCCGAGAGCGAAATCGAGGAACGCTACTATTCCGAGCTTTTGGCGTTGAAGGATGCCAGTCCCCGGAAATCCAGTGTGGCGAAATAGTCGTCCACGGTTTCCCGGCGGCGTATTTCCATGACCTCCCCGCTTTCCCGCAGGAGAAGCTCGCCGCATCTTAGTTTCCCGTTGTAATTGAATCCCATGGCCCTGCCGTGGGCGCCCGCATCGTGGATGATAATCAGGTCGCCTGTGTCAATGGGCGGCAGGGGACGCTGGACGGCGAATTTATCGCAGTTCTCGCACAGGGAACCCACGACATCGTAAATACGATAGTCACGCCCCTCCTGCAAACCGCTTTTTACGGTACCATCGGAAAAATCAACCGGGTCGGGCTTTCCATTCACTGTGACATGGTGGTAGGCTCCGTACATTCCGGGGCGCATCAAATCCGCCATGCTGGCGTCAACCCCGATGTATTCCCGGTAAATGTGCTTTTCGTGGATAGCCCTTGTGACCAGCCATCCGTAGGGGCCCGTCACAGGCCGGCCGCACTCCCAGCATATCTTCACCGGATCCAATCCGGCGGGCACAAGGATTCTGTCATAGGAATCCCGGATGCGTTTCGCGATGCCGGTGTAATCCACCGCCTTCTGGCCTGGTTTATAGGGAATACCCAATCCGCCGCCCAGGTCTATCAGCTCGATTTTAACGCCGGTTTTTTCCTTCAGCTCAGCGGCCAAGGTAAAAATGATGCCGGCGGTTTCCACAAAACAATCCGGATTCAGCTCGTTGGAAGCAACCATGGTGTGGAGGGCAAAGTTGGACACTCCCTTGTCCCGGCAGATTTTGTAGGCCTCAAAAATCTGTTCCCGGGTAAGGCCGTACTTGGCTTCCTCCGGTTTGCCGATAATTGAATTTACCCCGCTGTTCTTGAGGGAACCGGGATTGTACCTGAACGAAATCATGTCAGGAAGGGCACCCAGGGCTTTTTCCACAAAGGGGATATGGGTAATATCATCCAGATTGAGGATGTTGCCCTTCAGATTTGCGTAAATATATTCCTTTTCCGGCGTCTCGTTACTGGAAAACATCACATCCCGTCCCAGTATGCCGGATTTTTCCGCAAGAATCAGCTCCGGCATACTGGAGCAATCCGCTCCGCATCCTTCATCCGCCAGTATTTTCAGGATATAGGGGTTTGGGCAAGCTTTCACAGCGAAAAATTCCTTGAAAGCCGGGAAGATTGAAAAAGCCCGGGTGAATTCCCTGATGTTTTTCCTTATGCCCCTTTCATCATAAAGATAAAAGGGGGTGCCGTACTTTTCCGCCAATCCGGAAAGCTCTCCGGGGGAAAGGGGAAAATACTTTTCACTCATAGTCAGTCCTCCGCAACGGGAAGGAACCGGAAACCGGCCCCGGCCCATTACAAATTTTCAAAAAAACCCTTTGCTTTAAGAAGCTCCGCATTGAGGATGCCGCCCAAGGCAGCCCCCCTCTTTGTATTATGGCTCAAAGCCACAAAGCGCACGTCGAAAACCCGGCAGGGGCGCAGGCGGCCTATGGTCACCGCCATCCCCTTGTCCGCTTCCCTGTCCCGGCGGGGCTGGGGACGGTTTGTCTCGTGGCGCACAATAATCGGATGCAGGGGCGCAGAAGGAAGATTCTGCTCCTGGGGATAGGAACGGAAATTCACCCATACCCTTTCAATTTCCTCCAGGGAAGGCTTCTTGTCCTCCGGCAAGTCAAACTCAAGGCTCACACAGGCGGTGTGCCCGTCTATGACGGGAACCCGGTTGCAATGGGCAGACACCAGAGGATACCGGGCGTTTTTGATTTTGTCCCCTTCAATGGAGCCCAGAATCTTGAGGCATTCCTGCTCGGTTTTTTCTTCCTCCCCTCCGATATAAGGGACGATATTGTCAATCATATCGAAGGAGGAAACCCCGGGATAGCCGGCACCGGAAACAGCCTGCATTGTGGTGACAACCATCCGCTTCACCGGATACCCGGCTTTAATCAGGGCATAAACCGGAGCCATATAGGACTGGAGGGAACAGTTCGGCTTCACGGCAATAAAGCCCTTGTCCCAGCCGTGGTGTTTCTTCTGGACAGCGATAATGTCGGTGTGATCCGGGTTGATTTCCGGAATGAGCATGGGCACATCCTCTGTCCAGCGGTTTGCGCTGGCATTTGAGACAACGGGAATCCCGATTGAGGCATAGGATTCCTCCAAAGCCTTTATTTCATCCTTTCCCATTTCCAGGGCGCTGAATACAAACTTGCATTTTCCGAGGGCAGATTTAAAATCGTTGGCATCATACACCATCAAATCCGCTACTCCGGCGGGGATTTCCGCACCGATAAGCCAGCGGTTTTCCACGGCATCTTTGTATAATTTTCCCGCCGACCTGGGGGAAGCCGCCACATAAGAAACTTCAAACCAGGGATGGTCAGCCAGATTGGCGATATAACGCTGCCCGACCATTCCGGTGGCACCAAGAACACCGACCTTAATTTTTCCGCTCATATTTTTCTCCTTAAAAGGTTGACTGCAAAATACAAAATATCCGGAATAAACACCGGCGGATTAAATTCCCCTCCTGCGCCATTTGTCAAAACGACCAGAGGGATAAAAGAGATTTAAGCCCGGTGTGAACCTTACAACCCGAATTCTTTTAACGCCGACTCAATGACAACTTTGGCCTTGTCATTCACTTCCACCAAAGGAAGCCTGAGTCTGCCGGAAACAAGTCCTTTCAGCTTCATGGCGTACTTTATGGAAGCGGGATTCCCGTCCACAAAGGCTGCCCGGAACACAGGGGCAAGCTTGTAATGGATATCCCGGGCTTTTTCCATATCGTTCCGCAAAAGGGAATCCACAAGGGAAGAAACCGCTTCCGGAAGCAGGTTGGACACAACGGAAATAACACCGTCTCCGCCGGCTGCCATGGCAGGAAGCGTGAGCATATCGTCCCCGCTGAGGACGGAAAACCCCGGTTTTTTCCTGGCTATCTTTTCTATGACTTCCATGATTTGGGAAACACTGCCGGAAGCCTCCTTTACTCCTGCAATATTGGGCAGTTCCGCAATACGCATCATAAGCTCCGTACCTATGTTTTTCCCTGTCCTGCCGGCTATATTATACACAATTATGGGAATACCGCATTTGGAGACAGCCTCAAAATGACGGAAAACCCCCTCATCCGAGGGTTTGTTATAATAAGGCGTTACCACGAGGGCATAATCAGCCCCGGCTTCCTTTGCCCTTGACACGTATACAACAGCATCCTTCGTATTATTGCTGCCGGCACCGAGAATAACCGGAATATTCCGGTTTTGTTTTTTCTCATACTCTTTGACTTCTTCCATGAGGATTTGAATCATCCTCACTTCTTCTTCATTTTCATCCAGAGTCGGTGTTTCCCCGGTTGTCCCAAGAGGAACCAATCCGGTTATACCGCCGTCAAGCTGATAACGGATTAAATTGCGCCAACAGTCATAATCAACGGAACCGTCATCTTTCATCGGAGTAACGAGGGCGGTAAAAGAACCGCGAAGTTTTTCCATAATAAGCTCCTAATCAGGATAAGTATATCATCAGATTAAGGTCTCATCAAGATGAAGTCCGGGAACACAGACACAACAGAGGGACTCTTTTTTACTGCCAGCCGCCAAGGCGGGGTTCGGCAATAGCCCTTAAGGTTCGCGATAAACATCATCGGGTATGTTACTTGTGATATTGTTATCAACAACTAGATTGGCGGTGCCACCATTCCTCACGTATACGTCGCCGCCGGAGTTTTTCGCTTCGTTCCCTTTTATGGCCGCAGTGCCGCTCATTTTGAAGGTGCCACTACTTACATACATGCCGCCACCGAACATGGCAGTGTTGGCGCTAGTGGCGACATCTCCGCCGATGGTTCCACCTTCCATGGTGAAGGTTCCGCCACCAACACGCACGCCGCAACCGCCGCCACAGTGCGGAAGAACCGGGATTTAAGGGGTTTACGGGCGGGGCGCCGCATGGGTCATCCCCCCCCGTGGTACCTGGAAGCCGGTCGGAGAAACTGGTTTACAGGTTTCCTGTTTAGTTTCTGTTATTTCCTGTGTCAATAGACGGTATCTTATATACATTCCCCCTATATTTCCACAATATTTTTCTGAAAATTCAACGGATTTTAACACAAAACCTCAAAATTGGCGGCAATAAATGCTCCCAAATCTGTTTGACCCGGCATCCGGCTGTAAACTGAATGGCTGTGAAAATGAAAATTGCTAAAACCCCGCCCATAAGTTATAATAATTGAAGCATGAAATTATCCGATACAGCCCAGAGGTTTTATATAACCACAAAATATTTCTTTTCGAATGATTTGTCAAGTTATGCCTGTGCGGGAGCCTTTAACTTCCTGCTTTCAAGCATCCCTCTGGCTCTTGTGGTCATATCAATTTGTCTCAGGATATGGCATACATCGGGAACAGAAATCCTTCAATTTTTAAGCGATTATGAGCTGCTTTCCGATTCCTTCGACTGGACCAGCTCCATAATCAACAGCAGCATACTGACAAAACCTTCCGGATTGCTGGAAATTTTTGCGGTTTTTTCCGTCTTGTGGCTTTCCAGAAGGTTTTTTATTTCTATCCAGGGAGCGATAAAGCGCATATACAGGAAAAAGACCCAGCGCAAGCCCATAAAACAAAATCTTTTTTTAACCGCCAGCGAGATAATTCTTGTCCTTTCCATAATATTCATCATATTGATTATCACAAGTGCCAGGGCTTTTTTAAGTATGGAACTATCCTTAAAGATTGTATCACCGGTTGTCTTGGAAATCCTTCATAATGTATTCAGGTTTGCACCTTTCGGGCTGTTAATAGTTTTCCTGTTTTTTGTTTACAAATTTACACCACTCCCTCATCCAAAAAACACATTGAGTTTTGCCTGCGCACTGATGTGTTCCGTGACATTTACGGTTTTCAGTTTTGTGTTTTCCCTCATAATTGACAGTAATAGATACAACCTGATTTACGGCTTGCTGGGAAATTTAATTCTGTTGCTTATTGAAGTATATTTCTTTTTCATTTTATTCTTGTTTTTCGCCCAATTCCAATATATATCCCAATTTTACGATGATTTTATTTTTGCCCAGATTTACCTGCTTTCAAAAAATGACAAAACAACTTCTTCAGGGAAATTCGAGGCGAAGCTTTTCAAGTACCCTGTAAGGCTGGCCAGGTACGAAATCCGGGTTCCCGCCGGACAGACGATTTTCTCCGGGGGAGACAAATCCTATGATGTTTACTACATATGTTCAGGGGAAATACTGATTAAAAACAGCAGAACAAAAAAGATTCTTACTTCAGGGGAAATATTCGGCGACTTTGCTTTCCTCACAGGCACTTACCGGATTTACTCCGCCATGACTGAAACAGATTGCATTCTCCTCAAAATTCCTCCGGAATTGTTCCAGGAAGCAATCGATGTAACCAGTTCTGTTGCCCGCCGGACTCTTCAGGTAATAGCAGAACATATAAACGAAATTGCCGAAGGCGAACCCGATATGAAAACGCCACACGCTGAAATTGAAATAGAGAACAATTTGTGATATAAGTTCCTGTCGGAGGCTTTCAATGTGCGGAATTGTCGGCTACATAGGCCAGGAACAGGCTACTCCTGTGCTTATAAATGCCCTTAAAAAACTGGAGTACAGGGGATACGATTCGGCAGGGATTGCGGTTCTGGACAGTGGATACATCACCGTCCGTAAAGCCAAAGGACGCCTCCGGGTTTTGGAAGAAAAAATCGCCACAGAAGTTATACGCGGCAACCTGGGAATCGGCCATACCCGCTGGGCTACCCACGGGGAACCATCAGACATCAATTCCCACCCACAAACGGATGTTTCAGGTAAAATAGCCGTTGTCCACAATGGTATAATCGAAAATTATTCAAAACTGAAAACCTGGCTGGAAAACAACGGAATCCTTTTCCGGAGCGAAACTGATACAGAGGTTATCGCCCATCTTATTAATTTCAACTATAACGGCGATTTACTGGCAGCCGTCATAGAAACCATAAAAAAACTGGAAGGTTCTTACGCAATAGGCGTAATTTGTGAAAATGAACCGGACAGGATTATCGCGGTACGTAAGGATAATCCCCTTATTGTGGGGAAAGGTGACGGTGAAAATCTTATCGCCTCAGATGTACCGGCTCTGTTGGAATATACCCGCAATGTGTATTATCTGGATGACATGGAAATTGCAGTTTTGTACAAAGACCGGGTGGACTTTTTCGATGAATACGGAACAAAACACGGAAAAGATTTTTCCCGCGTCGACTGGGACATTTCCTCCGCAGAAAAAGGCGGTTATGAACATTTCATGCTTAAAGAAATACATGAACAGCCAAAAGCTCTGGCGAATACATTAAGGGCTCGCATAAAAACCTACGCTTCAAAAGCCATAAACCTGGATGAAATCGGATTCAATTCCGGCTGGGCAAAGGCGGAACGTGTTGTGATAACCGCTTGCGGAACAGCCTGGCATGCGGGGGTTGTGGGTAAATACATTTTTGAATATTTTGCCGGAATCCCTACGGATGTGGACATAGCCTCCGAATACCGTTACAGAAACCCCATTTTAAATCCGGATAACATCTTCATTATCATAAGCCAATCCGGAGAAACCGCAGATACCCTGGCGGCCATGCGTATGGCAAAAAAAGCCGGAGCGAAAATAATAGCGGTTACAAACGTAGTAGGCTCAACCTTAGCCCGGGAAGCTGATCTGGTCATGTATACCTGGGCGGGACCGGAAATAGCTGTGGCTTCCACAAAAGCATTTACAACCCAGCTTATGTGCCTTTACCTTATTGCCTTCCAGTTCGGCTTGCTCCGGGGTGAAATCACCGGCGACAGACTGGAAAAACTCATCCTGGCCTTGGAGAATCTTTCCGGCCAGGCTGAGAAAATACTCAGTGACGAAGCTTCTGTCCAGCGTTTTGCAGCCCGGCAATTCAACAAGACAAAGGTTTTCTTCATGGGCAGATTGTTTGATTATGCCATAAGCTTGGAGAGCGCTTTAAAGCTGAAGGAAATAAGTTACACCCACTCCGAAGCTTTTGCCGCAGGCGAACTGAAACATGGTCCCATTGCCCTTGTGGACAATGATACCCTGGCTGTGGCCTTTTGCACCCAGTCTGAGCTTTTTGACAAAATGGATTCCAGCATCAAGCAGGTAAAGGCCCGGGGTGCCACAGTCCTGGTTATAACCTATGAAGATGAAGACCGATTTAACAGTATCGCTGACGAAATTTTCCGGATACCCCGCACCTATGATGAGCTTACACCGGTATTGTCTGTTATCCCCTGCCAACTTTTTGCTTATTATTGTGCTGTACAAAGAGGCCACGATCCTGACAAACCAAGAAATCTGGCAAAAAGCGTAACCGTAGAGTAAACTGAAATAAAACAGGAGGAAAATAAAATGGAAAACGAAGGAAAATACGTGCGTCCTACCTGGGACGAATATTTTATGGAAGTCTGCCGTTCAATAGCAAAACGAGCCACCTGTGACAGAGGCCGTTCCGGTTGTGTCATAGCCCGGGACAATCAAATTCTGGTGACAGGATATGTGGGAGCGCCAACCGGTCTCCCTCACTGCGATGAGGTAGGTCATCATCTGAAAAAAATGCAACACGAGGACGGCAGCATAACACAGCATTGTGTCAGAACCGTCCACGCAGAGCAAAACGCCATATGTCAGGCTGCCAGAAGGGGAATCGCCATCGAAGGCAGTACCCTCTACTGTAAAATGACACCCTGTCGAACCTGCGCCATGCTGATAATAAATTGCGGCATTGTACGGGTTGTGGCGGAACGCAAATATCACGATTCCGAGGACACAATACAAATGTTCAGGCAAGCCGGCATTAAGCTGGAGCATCTTGACGAAAGCGTTGAAACCTATACAAACCAGTAAGGCTCCGAAAGACTGTCAAAGATTAGCTTCCAACCAGCTGCGGAATTCCGAATAATCAGGGCTCATTGGCACCGATTTATCCGGCAGGAGGAGAACCCGTTCAAGTCTTGCCGGCATCACAGGCTCACGACCCACCGCCTGCCTGACGGTTTCACCGAATTTCGCGGGATGGGCTGTCTCAAGTATCATACCAAGACAATTGCCCTTAACACAATCCTGTCCCCATTCCGGAGCAGTTGCCGCTGTACAACGCAAGCCGGTTTTTCCGGCGGCGGGGGATTCTCCCTCCAAAACATCAGCCATTGCCCCATTGCGTATATCCTGCCAAGCCTTCCATCCTACGGCCCCATGGGGATCTATAATGTAACCGGTATTATCATTGCAGGAACGTATTGCCATCAAAGTTTCCCGGTCATCCACCCAGAACCCGGCCATAATCGAACGGATTTCTTCAATAGAATACATGGCGCACATACGTTCATAATTACTTGGAGCTCCCACATCCATCGCATTGGAAAGGGTTTGCACAGATGGCCTGGGGGTATATTCTCCGGTCTCAAGCCAGTCGGGAACAGTGTGGTTTGAATTGGTCGCCGCAACAAAACCGGCAATGGGTGCCCCCATCTCTTTCGCAATTAAACCGGACGTCAAATTGCCAAAATTACCGGAAGGAACCACGGCTATAAGTTTGGGATTATCTATGCGGTTGTCATGGCGGCTCCGTTCCAAAATTGAAAGGGATCCGTAAATATAATAAAAAGCCTGGGGAAGCAACCGGGAAATATTGATAGAATTGGCGGAGGAAAGCCTCAACTTCTTCCTTAATTCAACATCAGTAAAAGCTGTTTTCACCAGCTTCTGGCAGTCATCGAAGGTTCCCTCCACCGCCAGTGATCTCACGTTACCGTCAAAGGTTGACAGCTGCTTTTCCTGCAATGGTGAAATTTTCCCCGCCGGATACAAAATAGTGACGTCTATTCCTTCAACACCATAAAAGGCGCTGCCCACCGCACTGCCAGTATCACCTGAGGTTGCCACAAGTATGTGAAGCAAATCCTTTTCATTTTTGTTGAAAAAACTCATCACCCTGGCCATGAATCTGGCGCCGAAATCCTTAAAAGCACAGGTCGGTCCATGAAACAATTCCAGAATATATGTAACCGGATTTACAGGAACAACCGGTGCGCTGAATGGGTATGCGTCGGCAATAATGGATGTTAAATCCTTATCTGATATATCATCTTCCACAAAAGGTTTGGCAGCCATAAAGGCTATATCCCTGAAAGAAGGAGGCGGATTTTTAAACAAAAAAGACTCCGGAAGCTTCGGGATTAACCGGGGAACATAAAGCCCTCCAGTTGAAGAATTCATTCCGCTGAGGACAGCTTCCTTAAAAGAAACCTTTACAGAAGGATCTCTCGTATCACAATAAAACATAGGTTGACTTTATCATAAAAAAAGCTGTAATGCAATTATAAAAAAAAGCATCCTGCGGTGTACGCTGCCCAAATACCGCAGGATGCTGTGAAGGGAACAGACTCAGGTTTCACATATAATGTCCTCTACCGCCACGGGAAATTAAGCTTACCCGTGAGAGGAGGTCGCAGGAAAGGAACATATCTATGAATTATCCTCAGCCTTGTAATCAAAATAACTAAAATCGGCATAAGCCGAATAGCGCGAAGTATCACAGCAAAAAAGACCTACAAAAGCGCCTGTAAAACCCATATGGGGGTATTCATCGGAAAGAAGGGTTGCATCCAGCACAGGCCGCAGTTGCCTCCAGTTTTTTCCGTCAAACGAAAACTTAAAAAAGCCCTTCTCTTTCTTCACCACCAACCCCAAGTACAAGGGAGTATTTTCTTTTATAATTTCCGGCGGACTTAACCGAAACATACTGTTATTTATAGAAATAACCCTGAGCGTCTTACCCAGTCCCTCTTCATACGAAAGTGAAAGCAAATATTGGTTGGCTTCATCATACCGCCAAACCATTCCCGCCGTTTCCTGGAAATATCCGGGATCAAAACTGATTTTTGTTTCCGCCGTAAAACAAAAATCAGTCTGCCGCCTGGCAATCATGGACTGGTTATAAAAAGAAACCGGAGACTCCCCGCCCCTGATACGTATACCCTCTGCATCCACAGGAAAGGAATATGTTCCCGGCAGCGCTTCGGTTCTGAGAGTCATAAAATCACCGGGAACCTCTTTTAAATTCTTAAAATCATAAAATTTGGAATTATCACGGACATATATTCCGTCCCGCCGGGGAACTTTTTCCGCGACCACAGGAGGCTCAAAAGTCCCAGCCGGATAATTCAAAGAAAATCCTTCTACCAGGCATGACTTGTCATTATGTTTCACATAGGGCCATCCATCCTTCCATTCCAATTCCACAATCGAAGTTTCCCGCCCGAGCACACACCGGTCTGAACCTGGAACGGGCCGCCCGCACAAAAAAGCCAGGTATGTCCTGCCGTCTGGGGTATCGCACCAGCTGGCGTGCCCCGCTTTCTTTATCACAACATCCTTCCCGTAAGATGAAATGAGCGGATTTCCGGGATGGATTTCGTAGGGACCGTCTATATTTTTTGAACGGGCCACTGTGGCGGCGTGTTCATAACTTGTGCCGCCCTCAGCGGCTAGAATATAATACATCCCGTCCCTTTTGTACAAATGAGGTCCTTCCACACAACCGATTTGGGAACCGGTGAATATTTTGCGGGGTTTCCCCACAAGTTTTTTTTCAGAAGGGCTGTATTCCTGCAAAAGAATACCGGAAAAACATTCCCATTCTGTTTTTCTGTAATCCCATTCCATGTTTACCAGCCATTTGCGGCCGTCATCGTCATGGAAAAGGGACGGGTCAAACCCGGATGCATTCAAAAAAACAGGGTCAGACCAGGGACCTTCTATTGAAGGCGCAGTGGTTAAAAAATTAGGGGTATCTTTCCAAGGACCGAAGGTTCCCCAGGAACGTACATTTGTGTAAATCAACCAGAACAGACCGTCTGAATACGAAAGACATGGAGCCCATATACCACAGGAAGGTATACAGCCTGCCATATCCAGGAGTCTCTTGGATGAAAGCGGGGAAGGAACCCTCTCCCATGTCACCATGTCTTTTGACCGGTGGATTTCAACACCCGGATACCATTCAAAAGTGGAATTCGCGATAAAATATTCATCACCGACACGTACAATCGACGGATCAGGATGAAAACCTGGTAAAACCGGATTTTTACACAAACCAGCATCCATATTTCAAATACCCCTTTTAATAAATTTTATATCACTTCAGATTACTGTCATTCAAACCAAACTGCCCTGGCAAGAGCAGAAAGCTATCATTCTTTCACACCGCCCATTGTAATACCGGAAATGATAAACCGCGACATAAAAGCATAAAAAATAAGGATAGGCACAATTGAAACCGCAATACCCAGATAAATGCCGCCATATTCAGTCCTGTAAATATCCCCGCGGAGCATCTGCACCAGCATGGGCAAAGTATACTTCCTTGTGTCAGATATAAGGACAAAGGGCGTAAAGAAGTTGTTCCAGGAACCCACAAACGAGAATATGCACTGGGCTGCCAGAGCCGGGGTCATTACCGGAAGAACTATCCTGTTGAATGTCTTGTACTCCCCGGAACCGTCGATTCTGGCGGCGTCTATCAGCTCCATGGACAACACTGATGACAGGTACTGCCGGAGAAATAGTACAGTACCGGCGGAGGCCACTGTGGGCACAACCAGCGGTATGTAGCTGTTCAAAAGCCTTAGCTTCGCCATGAACTGGTAAAAGCCTATAAATGACAAAGTTGCAGGCAGCATCATCACAAGCAGTATCACCGCCCACAGAATCTTTCTACCCTTGAAATTATATACCTGCATACCGTATGCTGTCATCGCTGAAAAATACACCCCGAAACCGGTCATAAGTACAGCCAGGATGAAACTATTGAGGAAACCCTGCCATATCTGAAAACCACGGCTTGTCAATGCATTCCAGTTATACCCTATGTTTGTTCCGGGTATCAGGGATATTCCCGCGTTTATCTGCTCTGTAGAACGGGTCGCATTCACAAGCAATATATATACCGGCACCACCGCAAGCAACGCCAGGAATATCATAACCACATAGCAGCATCCCCTCTTCAGGTAAAGGCTGCTGCTGGCTTTTCGCCGTACCGCCACGGATACACTCATCACAACCCCCTTATTTCTTCCTGGCCGGCTCGCTCCTGTCCTGAATGAACAGGTACACCACAAGTGCCAGCACAGCGGTTATTATGAACATTCCCACAGATATTGCAGCCGCATAAGCGTAATCATTCCTTCCCTGGAAAGCCACATTGTATATGTACACCGCCGTTGTCCTTATCTTGAAGTCAGGCGCACCCCTCATATCTGTCAACAGGAACGGGATATCAAGCATCTGCATTCCACCTATCAGGGATGTCACCAAAATATAAAGCATCATCGGTCTGAGAAGCGGAAGCGTAATATACAGTGTAGTCTGCCTACTGCTGGCACCATCCACCACCGCGGATTCGTACAAGCTCGCCGGGATCCCTGTTATTCCGGCCATCAGCATTATTACCGTGTGCCCGTACCACATCCACCACTGGATGAACGCCACAACACCCCTGGTCACCGTCACATTCCTGAAAAAGTTGAAGGCTTCCTGCACCACTGTTCCGTCTGCCCTCACCGTCTCGTGGAAGAATCCAAGGGACTGGAGGAACTGATTCACCGGGCCAACCGGATAACCGAAAAGACTCCTGAACAGCATAGCCACACTTGCCGCAGTCAAAAGGTTCGGCATATATATAAGCGCACGGAACACCCCTCTCCCCTTCAGTTTCAGCCTTACGTCCGACAACCATACTGAAAGCAGCAGCGCAATACCAAGCTGCGGCACGAAGTTCCAACCCCACATAATGAAGGTATTGCCTACAGCCTCCCAAAAGTACGGATCACCTGCGAGTTTCACATAATTTTCCGCCCCGATAATACTGAATCCGCTTTTCAGTCCCCTCAAATCTGAGAAGGACAACAGGAACGTATACACTGTAGGGTATAGGTTGAACAGACAGAAAACCAACACAAAAGGCGCCACGAAAAAATAACCCCATCTGTCCAGCTTCTGTCCCCGCATCCTTGCCCTTTTTTCCATTGTTTATCTCCTTGTCTGTACGTCCCGGCTATCCGCCGGGACGTATCCGGATCTTTTATTCCAGACCCAGCTGGGCCGCTGCCTGCGCCCGGAAGTCCTCAAGAGCCTTGTCCAAACTCTTTTCGCCGTTCACGTACGCGGTAACTGCCTCATTGAAAAGACCTTCGACAGCCTGATCGGTTCCCTGTGTCAGCTTACCATCCACGGACTTAGCCATCTCTGCAAATTCCGCATAATGGTTTTGTCCGCCCAAAAACGGTTCGCTGTATTCGCCTTTTATTTTATCCACGACAACCATATTGCACACCAAATCCCCGGTGTCCTTCGCCCATGCTTCCAGGAATGCGTCGTCCGTGGCCAGGTACCGGATAAATTCCCTGGCAATCTCAGGATTCTTTGTCCCTTTATAAGCCCCCAGCCATGTGCCTCCCCATCTGTAGGGAGCGGGACCGGCAATCATTCCCCAGTCGCCGCTTGTTTCAGGCGCGTTGGTTTTCAGGACATAGTGCAATCCCCATGTCGGCAGCATATAAGAGAACACTTCCACATCGGCTCCGCTTTCATCCTTCAATACACCTTTCATGCCTGCGAACCATCCTTCGGACCACTGCGTCACCCGTCCTTCATATCCATTGTCCCTCAATGTTTTCGCTGTCCTCATATATTCTTCTGCAGCCGGATCTATCACGAGTTTTCCGTCCACAACCCACGGATCCTTCCTTGCACCCATTATGGGCATGAAAAGGTCTCCGCTCGTGGCAAGTACCACACATTTGCCCCCTGACTTCTCTTTAAGAAGGGCGGCGCTTTCCATGAATTTTTCCATATTGATGAAATATTTCTGCACTTCAGCGGGATCATCGGTACCAAGGTATTTTTTTGCAAGGCTTCTGCGGTAGAACATTGCGCCCGGAGCGGCCTGCCATGACATGGCATAGACCTTGCCATCATATGTTCCGACTTCCACCGGGTATTCCAGCAGCTTATCCTTATTTGCCTCGTATATGTCTGTCAAATCGAGCAGAAGTCCGGATTCCACGTACTTTCTCACGAAAGCCGCTTCCAAACCGAAAACGTCAGGAGCTCCCTGTCCGGATGTCAGCACCGGATCCAATTTGTTGGGAAACTGGTCTGTGGGAGTCATTGAATACTCCACAGTCACGTCAGGATGGCTTGCCTTGTAGTAGTTGTTTGTCATGTTCCCTATTTCGTCCGTAAAAGACCAAACCACGAGCTTGCCGCTCCCGTCCGCCTCTTTTTTTCCGCATCCGGCCAGTACGGCCACAAGCAGTGCGGCAAGCACCAATATTGCCGCCACATTTTTCATTCTTTTCATCCTTCTCTCCTTTTACTCAAAATAAAATTAAGTTCCTGTAAATTAAAATTGATGAAATTCTAATTTACAAAACTCTTATAATAAAGTAATTATAAAGTATATTTAGGAGAATGCAAGCTTTTTTTTAAGTTTTCCAATGATTTTTTTATCAAAAGGGGATAAACAGAAAGAAAAAACCTTGATTTTATGTTTTACGGAATAAAAAAAAGACGGATCAAAAGATCCGTCTCTAAATGAACCTAAAATCAAGAGTTATTGGCCAAGTTCATTTTTCAAATCAGCCTGCGCTTGATCCAAGGCTGTTTTTACATCTGTCCCGCTTTCAAAAATACTGTTTAATGTTACCGTTGTAAACATATTATTGATAGACGGATAGGAAGCGGAGGCATGGGATTCAAGTCCCACAATGTTGTTTTTTATTTCTTTCAATACATCAAAAGGATTGTTCTGGAAATACTGTATAAACTGATTTTCAGGATTGTTTGTCACCTGTACATCATCCCAGATACGCATATTGCATGGATCAAAACCAAGCATATTCCAAACTTCCACCCCGCCTTCATCAGAAAGCTTTGCATAAGCGAGGAATTCCGCAGACAGAGAGGCATTTTCTTTTCCGGCGACCACCGCAGTACCGGTTCCACCACCGCCTACAGAAACTTTCCGGCCTTTTTCCATCTGGGGGCAACGGCAATCGCAATTTTACCTTTAAGATCAGGCATATAGCTTGTATACCTGGACATATGCCACAGCGGCATTATCGCGCATACAAATTCCCCGCTGTTAAAGGCTCCGAACGCTTCTTCTCTATCCGGATTACCACCGGGAACAGTCCCGATTGCCTTGGCATCAAACAGATCTTTCAGAATGGTCATCGCTTCCAACATTTCAGGACTGTTTACAGTGACATTTCCATTCTCATCAGTGTATTCTCCTCCAAGCTCCGCCATCAAAAGGTTTTCTGTCCACAATGCGCTTGTATCCGCGGTACCCAAGTATTTCCCTGTTTTTCCGTTATATTCCCTTCCGGCTTCCTTAAAATCATCCCAGGTTACAATGGCTTTATAATCAATACCGGCGGCAGAAAGCAGTTCTGTATTATAAAAGGCGACAGTCGCCCCCACGTGGGTGGGAAGCCCGTACAATGCACCGTTTTTGCTGTACAAATCCAACCGGGATTTTACAATGTTACCGGATTCAGTATAAGGGCGGGCGACATCGGACAAATCCATAAGGGCTGGTGTTCCCTGTGTAAAGTTGGCAAATTTTCCCTGTTCTATATCCACAAAATCAGGGGTTCCTTTCCCTGAGTTAAGGGCTATTTGGAGTTTATTATGCATATCATCATAGGGCATAACATTCACGTTTACTTGGATTTGCTTATCCGGATTCGCGGCATTCCATTTTTCCGCCATTTTCAGATAAAAATCCCCGTGTATGCCTGTGAATGTCCAGAATTCCAACACTGTTTTTCCATCCGCTGTTTTTCCGGAATTTTCATTTGCTTTTCCGCATCCTGTCAGAACTCCGGCCAACATTGCAAAACTAAGTGCCAGCAGCAATAATACATTTCTTTTACGCATCTGCATCTCCTTTATTTTGTTAAACGTTTAACCTAATATAACAGTAATATAACACGCCGGTTTCAATTTGTAAATACTTTTTATTTTCAATAAAATCCTGCTTAAATATTGCAAATCAGCCTTTGACAGCTCCTGCTGTCATTCCTGCAATAAAATACCGTTGAAAACATAAAAACAAAATGAGTATCGGTAAAACCGAAAAAAAAGAACCGACAATCAGAAGATCATAATTATTTCCATAAGGGGTGATTAAAGTATTCAAACCTATAGGAAGGGTATATTTATCACTGGAGCGAAGAACAAGCAGAGGCCATAAAAAGTTATTCCAACTATTCATTCCGTTTAATATGGCCATTGCGGCAAAAGAAGGTTTCATCACAGGGATTATCAGCTTGAAAAAAATCCCGTATTCCGTTGCTCCGTCGATTCGTCCGGCTTCAATAATGTCCCTGGGAATTCCAAGAAGATATTGACGGAAGAAAAAAATTGTCATGGCATGGGCAAGGAACGGAAGGACAATGGCGGTATACGTATCTGCCAGTCCCATATCATTTACCTGAATGTACAGAGGAAGCATTAACATTTCAAATGGAACAGACATAATCAGGAGGACACATATAAAAAGAAAATTTTTAAACCGGAATTCATATGCGGCAAAGCCATAAGCCACAAAGGAACTGACAAACAAAGTCCCTATAACTTGGATTACTGTAAGCAGAAGACTGTTAAAAAACCATTTGAAATAATTGCCGGAATTTGTAAACAACATAATATAATTGTCAAAATCCGCTTCCGCAAAATCCAGTTTTAAATTCAACCCATAGCGTATCAGCATACTTCCATCCTGGAAGGTACCAACAAACACAGCCCAAAAAGGAAGAAGAATCAAAAAAGCGAATAAAACCAAGAATACAGCCGTAAATGACTTTTTGACAATTTTTTTTGCCTGATTTGCATTCATTATTTATCTTCTTCCTTTTTGAATGTTCCTGCAGCAATAAGCTGTAAAATATTGATTGTTAAAACTAAAACGAGCAAAACGACACCTACAGCACTGGCATATCCCATGTCATTTTTTTCAATGCCCTGCCGGTATAAATATCCTACTATTGTTAATCCGATGTTGTTTGGCGAATTATTGCCTGAATACAACATATAACTTTCATTGAACATTGCCAGACCGCCATAAATACTTATTGTAAGTACATACACGATAGTCGGTTTAAGTTGAGGTATCGTAATTTTTATGAATTTCTGCCAGGAAGAAGCCCCGTCAATTGAGGCGGCTTCATAATAATCTTCAGGAATACTTTGCAAACCTGAAAGGAAATACATCATGTTAACACCACACCAACGCCACAGGGCAAGGGACAACAAAGCTGCGAATCCGGTTCCCGCACCTTTCAACCATTTTACCGGTTCAATGCCAAATAGCCCAATAAACCGATTCATCAACGCGGTATCCATCTCACCAAAAATCAAACGGAAAATTGTACCCGCTACAACCACGGAAGTAAGGGCGGGAATAAACAATGATGATTTGAAAAATCCTGTTACAGTTCCTTTCGCAACCTTTGAGTTAACAAGGCAAGCCAACAGCAACGGAACCGGGATGAGAAGCAGCAAAGTAAACAACATATATTTGAAGCTATTACCAACTGCAACCATAAACACCCGGTCACCCAGAAGCCGTCCAAAATTATAAAGGCCGGTAAACTGGATTTGACCGGGAAGAATTTTTTCTGTGCTCATAATCCCGGATTTAAAAAGAGGGACAATCCAAAAACCCGCGAATGTCAGTACAAACGGAAGGATAAATACGTATGGCGCGACTTTTTTTGAATAGAGAAATCCTTTCATTTTTTCCTCCTGTCCCATGAACCGGTAAAAGACAACCCTATCCTATTTAGAACCAAAGTTGAAAAACAGAGGATAAAGCATACCATTTAGTTAAACGTTTAACTAAAACCGGAAATTCATTCCTTTATTCTTTAATTATTTATAACACAGACATTGTATTTGTGCAAATAAAATACATCCTCAATATTATCCGGTATCTTCCGGCAAGCGAAAAACACCGCCTCTATAAAAGTTTTTCCGAAATTTTTTCCCAATTTGAGGTTAATTCCCCGAGAAGGTTGCGGCTTTTCTCAATTTCCAACTGAATTTCTCTGGATTTTTCCCGGTCCGAATAAACGGATGGCTGATTCAACTGTTCCTCAAGAAAAGAGATTCTCTTTTCCTGCTCTTCAATGAGGGAAAGAAGCCTCTGCTCCTCCCTTTCAAGCTTCCGCTGGGCGGCCTTCTGCTTTTTTTCCTCGAAATAGGAAGAAGATGCCGGGGAAGCAGGCGGGTTTTCCTTGGGGGACGTCTGGGAGGAATCCTCCGTCCGGGACGCGGGTCTGCCGGGACAGGAGCCGTCATTCCGGGGGCTTGAATTCAAGCGGTAAAGGTAATCACCGTAACTGCCGGGGAAATTCCGCACCACCGAAGGCTGGCCGTTTTCGCCGGCGGTCAACTCCAGCACCCGGGTAGCCAGGCCTTCGATAAAACCACGGTCATGGGAAACGAAAATCACTGAACCGTCAAAGCGCCGGAGGGTATCAAGAAGGACATCCTTGGCATGGATATCAAGATGGTTGGTAGGTTCATCCAGAATGAGCAGGTTGAGGGGTTTGAATAGGAGTCTGAGCAGGGCAAGCCTGTTTCTTTCACCGCCGGATAAAACGGATACAGCCTTAAAAACATCATCTCCCCGGAAAAGAAATGCGCCCAGCATATCACGGAGGCGGGGAATAACAGAAGAAGGAGCCTCATCTTCCAGCATATCGATTATGCTTTTATCCGTACTGATACCGTCGGAAAGAGCCTCCGCACTGTCCTGGGAAAAATATCCGGCACAAACACCGGCGCCGTTGGTTACCGTACCGGAGAAATCCTCATCAGCTCCGGAGAGAATGCGCAGAAGGGTACTTTTCCCTGCCCCGTTCCGTCCGACCACAACAACCTTCTCGCCTTTTTCCAGAACAAAGTCCACATCTTTAAGCACACATTTCCCGCCGGAAGACCCGGCGTAAACCTTGGTGATTTTTTCAGCGGTTAAAACAATACGGCCGCAGTGGGGGGCGGGAGGAAAACTGAAATGAACTTTTTTAAGCGATTCCGGGATTTCAATACGCTCCATTTTTTCCAGCTGCTTTATACGGCTCTGCACTGCGGCGGCTTTTGTACCCTTATACCGGAACCGGCGTATGAAAATTTCCTGTTTGGCTATTTCATCCTGCTGTTCTTTATAACGCTTGATTAAAAGCTTCAGTTCTTCTTCCCGGCGCTTCTCGTACCCGGAATAGGTGCAGGACGGATAGCGGTTCAGTTTTCCGTCAAAAAGCTCGTAAATTTCATTTACAGTATTGTCCAAGAAAAACCTGTCATGACTTACAACAATAAAACCGCCGGAAAAATCCGACAGCCAGTCTTCAAGCCACTGGCGGGCTTCAAGATCCAGATAATTTGTGGGTTCATCCAAAAGAAGGATATCAGGCTTTTCCAGGAGGATTTTTGCCAGGGCGATACGCATCTGCCATCCGCCGGAAAATTCGCCTGTTAACCGCAGGAAATCCTCCGGAACAAATCCAAGGCCGGTAAGGGTTTGCCTGGTAAGGGCTTCACGCTGAAACCACCTTGACTCTTCCAGTTCCTGCTGCAACCGTTCCCTTTCCTCCGAAAGCTTTTCAATCCGTTTTCCGGTGTTTTCTTCCGATAGACCTGCGGTTGAAACTTCAGCGATTTCCCCTCCCAGCCTTTCGATTTTTTCCAAAAGAACAAAACCTGGGGAAAAAGCGGAAAGGGCTTCTTCCATAAGGGTTTTACCGGAATGGACTATGCCGGACTGGGGAAGGTATGAAACCCGTGTCCCCTTTTCGACAGCCCTGACACCGGAATCCGGCTGTATAACCCCGGCCAGGATTTTCATCAGGGTTGATTTGCCAGAACCATTGGCACCGGTCAGGGCTGCCTTCATCCCGGAAGCGAAATTTAAGGAAACATCTTTCAAAATATCCCTGTCACCGAAGGACAGGGAAACCTTTGAAAATTGGACAAAGGCCATCAGTCTTCCCCGCTGTCCTCGGAATAGAAAAACATAACAGTCGGGGATATATCCCTGGAAACCACAGTGTTATCGGAAATGTTGGCGGCGGAAACAGGCTCGAATTTTATTCCGCCGTCCGAGAATGTGTACATGAAAACAAGACGCCTGTTTAATCCCTCAAAATAAAGGGAAAGAACACCGTCATAAACGGAACTCATTTGTCTGGAAAGGAAACAATCCATTTCCACCCGTCCCCTGCCTCCTGCCCCTTCAGGAATAACAGAGGGCACAAGAATCCCATAGCCACTCCACAGGAAATTCCCGTCCACGGCAAATTGAATCACTCCGTAACTGGAGGATGAGAACCGTGGACCAGCCTTAACTATGCGGTCCAGTTCTTCCGTCCGGCGGTCCAGCTCGTTTTCAATCATTTGGGCAGGGGTAACATCCAAACTGGTGAAATATTTAACCGCTGGCATTCCGTTTTCATCGGTATACTGCACCACCAGAGTATTCCCTCGGCGCAATTCAACCGCAAGAGAGGAATCTTCAAAGTTGTAGGCACCAAAAGAATTCTGGACAATATTTGTGTACGGGAAAGTTATCACACCGTTATCATCTTCAATTCTGGCAATTTTAGAATCAGTCCCGGGAAAGAAACCCCAGGAGGAATTTATGCGGTTGATATCCACGGTCCCCGATTCAAGCATGGTTTTATAAACCGAAGGATACCAAGTCCTGGAAAGAATGTATTCCAGATTACTGTCCGGAATAAAGCTGTCCGCTTCAACTTTTTCCGGAACGGTCCCATCCCTATCATCAAACAAAGTCAAATTATACGAAAAACACCATCCTGTGGTACCTTCTTCCGTCATAACCTTGTACCACTTTCCTTCCAAGGGAGAATTCCCGGCAAAAACGGGAGCCCCTTCCCCCTCTCCGGTGATTCTAATTATTTCGGACTGGCGCAACCGGTAAACCTGACGGGCTGTATTATCCGGTTCATCCCGTATGGGAAGTCCGTCGGTTTTCACAGAAGCGTATATATGGCGGAATTCTTTCAATTCATCGGCGGCTTTTTTTGCCTTTGCCTTTGAAGAATAAAAATCAATTTGCCACAGGGGAATTTCTTTCCGCTCATAGCCCTTGTCTGTTTTAATTTCAATCACATACAGGTTGGATATATTCGACCGGATACGGACAGGGACCACATCACCGGCGGAAAGACCGAATTCAGGCACAGACCAATTCATGACCCCATAACCGATATATTTCGAACAGGATAAAATTAAAAAGCATGAAAGCAAAAGCCATGCAGCCGCTGCCCGGCAAACAGGAAGCCCTGATTTTTTTTTCGTAAAAAGCATTGTACTCTTCATATCCATAATGTATTCTATATAAATGAAACAAACAAGTATACCATCCAGAGACGAAATAAATCCTGCCGACTGCTGGGATCTTTCCTCCCTCTATGCCGGCGACAAGGAATGGGAAGAAGATTTAAAAGCTTTTTCAGCCTTGAAAGATAAAATCCCGGACTTAAAAAAGAATTTCAATGAAAAAGAGCTTGCATCCGGAGAAAAAGGCACGGAGATTTTCCGGGAATGCCTGGATTTTTACAGTATGTCCAGCCAAAAACTGGAAAAACTGTATGTTTACGCCCATCTGAAACAATCGGCGGATGAAAGCAATCCTGAAAACATAGACAGAACCGGACGGGTTTTGATGGCTTATTCGGCATTTGAGGCGGAATTCAGTTGGTTCATTCCGGAGATTCAGAAAATACCGGAAGCTGAAATACGCTCCATGATTTCACAAATCCCTGAAGGCGAAAAACTGTACGGAGTATGGAGTGAAAAACTCATCAGACAAAGGCCCCACATCCTCGGCAGCGGGGAAGAGAAAATCCTGGCCTTGATGCAGTCAAGCTCCCACACACCGCAGCAAACTTTTTCGGTTTTGACAAACACCGACATGAATTTCGGCACCATCGAGACGGAGGAAGGGCCAGTCCCCTTGACCCAGACAACCTGGTCAAAACTGATGGAAAATCCTTCCAGGGAAATACGCAAAACAGCCTACAAGCAGTTTTACGGAAATTTTAATTCACTCCAGAGGACAATCGCTTCTCTTTACTCGGGGAGCGTGAATCAGGATGTGGCCCGCGCGCGCATACGGGGTTATTCGTCCGCCAGAGCCGCCGCCCTTTTCCCGGACAAGGTGGACGAAAGCGTATACGACAATTTAATAAAAGTCATAAACAGCAACCTGAAGCCACTCCACCGCTATTATTCCTTGAGGAAGAAATTCCTCAAACTGGATGAATTAAGGCACTATGATGTTTATGTGCCTTTGGTAAAAGAAATAAAACGCCGCACCTCCTATGAAGAAGCGGTGGAAATAATCAAAAATGCCCTTACTCCCCTGGGGGAAGAATACACGGATACAATTTCCAAAGGCTTGCTCGGCGGATGGGTGGACAAATACGAAAACAAGGGGAAAAGATCCGGAGCTTTTTCTTCCGGCGCTTATACCGGATATCCTTACATTCTTCTCAATTATAAAGAGGATGTCCTGCGGGATGTTTTCACCCTGGCCCATGAAGGCGGTCATTCCATGCACAGCTTTTATTCCGCAAAAAACAACCCGTATTTGTCGTATGAATACACTATCTTTGAAGCGGAAGTGGCATCAACCTTCAACGAAGATATGCTTTTCAGGTATTTGTTTAAGGAAACGGATAACCCGGAAATGAAAGCCTTCCTTTTAAGCCACAGGGTGGCGGACATTGTGGCAACCCTTTACAGGCAGACAATGTTTGCGGAATATGAGCACAGGGCCCATGTCCTTGTGGAAGAAGACACACCCTTGACGGCGGAACTTCTAAGGAGCGAATACAGGAAGCTTTTGGAGAAATATTTCGGTCCGGAAATGGTGTTTGAAGAAGAAAGCGACCTGGAAGGATTGAGGATTCCTCATTTTTACAATGCTTATTATGTTTATAAATACGCCACTGGAATTTCAGCTTCCCTGGCTTTAGCCGAAAGGGTTTATTCCGGCGGAAAACAGGAAAGGGAAGATTATTTCCGTTTCCTGAAATCCGGGGGATCCAGATATCCTATTGAAGCCCTTAAGGTGGCCGGTGTAGACATGAGCAAGCCCGATCCGGTGGAAGCCGCCTGCAAAACTTTCGCCTCGCTTGTGGATGAATTGGAGAGGGTTCTGGACAAAACCGGGAATTAAAGCCAGAACCTTGAACCTCCGGATTAACAGCGGTGAAGCCATCCTATAACCCGGCCGCCAACGGTAAAGGAAAGAAGGCTGTCTCCGGAAAGCACTACAGGCTCATACCGGGGGTTTTCGCTTATAATCCGGACACAGAAATTGGAAGGCTCAAACTGTATTCTTTTTACAAGAAGGCGGTTTTCTATGGACACCACAAAAATTCCGTCACCTTCCTTTTCTTTGGGCGAAAACAAAACCACATCACCGTCAAAAAGACCGATCCCGGTCATGGAATCTCCCCGGGTTGTGACTGCCCGTATATTTTCCGGCCGTCGGGGCGCAATCATAAATTCCGGCACAGCGATTTCCGTTGAAGAAGCATTGTCCTCCACTTCAATTCCGTACCCCGCCGCCACCTGCTGATCCAATAATTTTATTAAGGCGGTGGAATCTTCTCCGCCATCAGAAAAATTCCTGGAAGCCGGATTCCCCGTAAGAAGCCAGTTTATATCCACACCGTAAATCTTTGCCAACCGTACAAGAACATCCCGGGAAGGATCCCTTTTTCCCAGCTCAATGTCACCTGAAACCACGGGATGGATTCCCAGACTTTCAGCAAAATCCTTTTTTGAAAGTCCCGCATGGGATCTGACAAAGGCATATCGGTCTGCAACCGTTAAACCGGAAAGGGGAAAAGCTTCAGTTTTTTGGAAAAAGGCCATGTTTTCCTCATCATTTAAATAAATTATTTGCTTGACAAATAAGCATATTGCTTATAGAATAAGCATATCATCAATTTTTCACTTTGTCCATGATTTTATACTTATTTTGGAGAAAAGATGAAAGAAAATTTAACGGCAGGAATTGATTTAAACGAAATCATTGTATCCAATCCGGCTTCCACTTATTTTATGAGAATAAAGGGAAACAGTCTGCGGCACAGGCATATTCTGGAGGATGATATGCTTGCCGTGGACAGATCCAGGCCTCCGCTGCCGGGATGTCTTACGGTTTTTTGCAGGAACGGGGAGTTTTTATGCAGGGAGCTCGTCAGGAATGGAGAAGGTCTAGCCCTTAAAGACAGTTCTGACTACATAATTGCTGTGGATGACAGCATAGAAATTTTCGGCGTGGTAACAGGAGTTGTAAGAAAAATATGACATTATGTTTTTATTCAGAAGATTTTTTTTCAAAATGTGAAACTCTTTTCCGTCCGGACTTGGCGGACAAGGCTGTCCTGGTGATTTCAAAAACAAAATCTCTCCTGTCCCGGAAGAAAATAGTCTCTGCGAATAAAATAGCAAAAAACGCCGGGTTTTTGCCCGGAAATTTTCTCCACAGGAATTCAATATTACCGGAGGGAACCTCCATTTTTTATGAAAATCCCGGCCTCTATGAGGATATAGGCAAAAGAATGATATGTGTTTGCCGGCGTTTTTCAGACAAGGTTTGTTTTGATGATAAAGGAAACATAACCATTTCTTTTTCAAATTCCGGAACAAGGGATTTTCTAAGTCTTTCTTCCAGAATTGCCAAATGTATAAAAAAAGAAACCGGAATAGATGTCAATGTGGAAATTACCGACAAAGACGGGGAAACCGGAAAAAAAGACAGACATAACTTTAATCTGAAAGTTAATTCCATGGTTGAAAGATATGGAAGAACATTCGTAAAAATGCGTAAAGACATATTCCCCGTAAAATATTCCCCGTTGTATACAACAGACACCTCGGCCCTGCCGGTTGTAAGATAAACGAAGGGCAGGCCACAACCGCAGTTTTCCGGTATATAGGAATTATGGACACAATTTCAAATTCCTTACCGGAATACGATCCGTATACCTGTTTTTTGACACCGGAAAACGAAAGCCCCCTTTTCCCCGACGAGGCCGATGCACCGGAAAACAACTGTTGCCGGGATCCTGTAGCTGATGTGGCGAAAAAGTTTTTTTCCCTTCCCTACCTGTATCCATGGCAACGGATTGTCATAGCAAATATCCTAGATGCCGCGTATTCTGCCACCACTGAAGAATATGCGAAAAACCACTTTCCGGAATCCGGCGGTGAGCAAAAGGTTATTTTCCGGGACGAAGACGGATTTCTGCGGGGCAGGCAAATAGTCATCCTGCCCACAGGAGCGGGAAAATCAATGTGCTTTCAGATTCCTGCAATGATGCTTCCCGGTCCCACACTGGTAATTTATCCTCTACTGGCACTGATGCATGACCAGGTGGCTAAACTCAGGGCTGTTGGAATAGAGCCTGTGTTATTCAAAGGAGGACAAACAGATGAAGAAAGAAACAGTCAGTTTCAAAGGCTTGAAAACAAAGACGCATCCATAATCATTGCAAATCCGGAAATACTGGCTGACAAATATATATTGGGAAAAATCAAGGAAAGCGGTTTATCCCACATAGCCATAGACGAAGCTCACTGCGTATCGGAATGGGGTGACACATTCAGGCCGGCATATTTGAATCTGGGAAACATAATCGGAGAACTTTCCCCACAGGTTGTTACAGCTTTTACAGCCACAGCATCACCTGATGTGTTGGAACGTATCACAGAGGTTCTTTTTAACGGGAAGACACGCCTGATAAGAGGAAGCTCAGACAGAGAAAATATTATTTACAGCGTAAAACGTTGTACTGCCAAAGATCCCGCCCTAATAAAGCTAATAGCGGAATCGGAACGACCTGCCGTAATATTCTGTGGAACCCGTGGAAGAACCCAAAGATTGGCAGCTCTTTTACAGGAATACTTTCAGGATGATAATATAAAATACTACCATGCGGGTTTATTACGGGAAGAAAAAATAAAAACGGAAAACTGGTTCAGCCAAGCCGCCTCAGGAATCCTTTGCTCGACCTGTGCCTGGGGAATGGGGGTAGACATAAAAAATATAAGGACAGTTATACATTATGACAGTCCACCGACAGTGGAGGCATATATACAAGAAGCAGGGCGCGGAGGAAGAGACGGTTTACAGTCAAAAGCCATATTACTTTGGAATGACGATGACAGAAAAAAAATAGAAACCCTTCAGGAACCGGCAAAAAGCCGGGCATCGGTTTTAACAACTTATGCTGAAAGTGGCCGGTGCCGGCGGTCAGTACTTTTGGAAGCGCTGGGGGAATGTAAATCAGGAGAACCTTCCGCCTTGGAAGGCGAAAAGGAAAAAGCCTGCGCAGGATGTGATGTGTGCAATGGGAATGCTGTCTTTTTCCCCAAGGAAGAAGCCCTGGCTGAAATTTTTGTGAGGAGAAACAAAAGGCGGTATACTATCCTGGAATCCTCCCAAATCCTATGTGAAAAAGCCAATTTGTATACCAGAAATCATTACGGGAAGAACATTTGGCAAACAAAAGATTTTATGGATATTTTAAAAAAACTGCAGAAAGAAAATAAAATCATATTCTCGTCTTTTGTTTGGAAAGGAAAACTGACAGTTCCCTCCATTAAGCGTCATAGCTGACATTCCCTCCACCGGTAGCATTCGCGGAATTATCCACGGAGGAAGATGTTGTGGGCGTTGAAGATGTTTTAGGCAATGAAAAACTGCCGACAGGACGTTTTTTCCTTTTTTTCACGGGATGTTTTTTATAGGATACAATGTAGAATACCATATTTAAAATAAGGATAATTATAATTGTGGTTCCCAGTACTTCCTTGGAAAGAATCACTGTTTTTATGAGGTTTAAAAGTTCATCAAGAGTCATGTCCATAATGAAAATATCGGACAAGGTTTTGTTAAAATTAAGTTTCCGCATAAATACTGTCATATACAAACCTGCTCCAATTCACACTATTGACTAGGGGTTAAATATGTCTGTACGATGTTCATAATATGACAGGAATAATTGATTACAATGCAGGAAATATAAAAAGCGTGGAAAGAGCCTGCCGGGCAATAGGAGCGGAATATGTTATATCAAGGAACCCCAAAGATTTAAGGAACGCCGACAGACTGATTTTTCCTGGAGTGGGAGAAGCCCGCTATGCGATGGGACAGTTAAAAAAATCAGGCTTTGAGTCATTCATAAAAGACCAAGTGGCGGCAGGGATTCCCCTTTTGGGTATATGCCTTGGAGCCCAGATCGTCTTTGATTATTCCGAAGAGGGCGGTATACAATGTTTGGGGTTAATCCACGGCAGCATTAAACTTTTTTCCAGGGAAATGACTGTCCGTGGTTTTAAAACCCCACACATGGGTTGGAACAATATCATCTTTCCCCTGCAGGATTCCACTTCTCCGAACCGGAAACTGAAAGAAAAAGAAATGAATATTTTTGAGGGTATAAAGGAAGGCACGGATTTTTATTTTGTCCATTCATATTATATGGCACCGGAGGAGGAATCCTGCGTAACAGCCTTCGCAGATTACGGGGGGAAATTCGCAGCAGCCGTCAAAAAAGAAAGTGTTCAGGCTGTACAATTCCATCCTGAAAAGTCAGGACAACCCGGATTAAGAATGCTGGCCAATTTTACGCTGACAAAGGCCGGACTTAATTTATCCGGCGCAAAAGAGTCCGTAAGAGACAGGGGAACCCAAAATGCTTAAAAAACGGATAGTCATCTGTCTTGACGTGAAAGACGGCAGAACAACAAAAGGGGTGAATTTCCTTAACAATATTGATATTGGTGATCCGGTGGAAATGGCGGAAAAATACTACCGGCAAGGTGTTGATGAACTTGTTTTTTACGACATAATGGCATCCCACCAGGGGAGGGGGCCAATTCTGGATTTAATATCAAAGGTGGCGGCAAAGGTTTTCATTCCATTTTGTGTCGGTGGGGGAATCGGTTCTGTGGAAGACATCCGCGCCACAATAGCCGCCGGGGCTGAAAAAGTCAGCTTGAATTCCCAGGCGGTGAAAAATCCGTCAATCATAACTGAAGGAGCCGCTATTTTCGGGAAACAATGCATTGTTTTGGGAATGGATGCGGCAAGGGATTCATCATCTCCGTCCGGCTACAGGGTTTTTATAAACGGCGGACGTACAAAAACAGATTTGGACGCCCTGGAATGGGCAAAAAAAGCCGTCAGCCTTGGAGCCGGGGAGATCGTGCTTAATTCAATTGACGGGGACGGACGGAAAACCGGATATGAAATACCCCTCACGAAAATGATAGCTGAAAACGTCAGTGTACCCGTGATAGCCTCCGGGGGCGGAGGCAAACCGGAACATCTGGCGGAAGTTTTAACCACCGGCAAGTCGGATGCGGCTTTAATAGCGTCAATGGTTCATTCCGGCGAATACACGGTGGAGAAAATAAAAAAAAGCCTCGCCGCATCAGGTGTTCCCGTAAGGTTTTCCTGAAATTCGGTTCCCAAACATACCGCTTATCAGGGAGAAAGGTTCCATCAGCCGGAAAGGGAACGAAGCATAATACACGGAATAAAAGCCGCGGAAACCGGATTCCCCTCAAAAAACGAAAAAATGCCGAAAAAAACACAATATAAAACTTTTTCGGCATTTTAGGCTCTTTTGAGCTTGTGCATAACGGAAATATGGTATATCCTTTGCCCACATTTAAACCGATAAGGTTATCCCAGTAATGGAGAACGTAGATGATTCAGAAAACAGCTTCTGAAAGCACCAATCAGTATTACATTACAAGGCAGGATTCAACCGAATCAAATGCTCGCTCATACCCCAGAAAGTTTCCCTTTGCGTTGGCAAAGGCGCAGGGTTCTTGGGTTGAAGATGTTGAGGGCAATAAATACCTTGATTTTTTGTGCGGTGCCGGTACCTTGGCGCTAGGCCACAATGATCCGGAAATCAACAATGCAATGATTGAAATGTTGTCGCAGAATTACCCTCTGCACACATTGGATATAATGACACCTGTGAAAGAAGCTTTTATGGAAAAAGTTTTTTCACTTCTTCCTCAGGAGATGCAGGACAATACGAAAATACAGTTTTGCAGCCCTGCAGGTTCGGATGCCTTTGATGCGGCACTGAAATTATGTAAAACAGCTACAGGTCGTTCTTCCGTCATCGCCTTCCAAGGCGGATACCATGGTATGGGACATGGCGCCTTGTCCTGCACTGGGAACCTGACAGCCAAAGAAAAAATTAACGGCCTTATGCCGGGAGTCCAGTTTTTCCCCTTTCCGTACACATACAGATGTCCTTTCGGTTTGGGGGGTGAAGCCGGAGTGGACGCCGCCTGCTCGTTTTTTGAACGCTCCCTCAAAGACCCGGAGTCGGGGATAACAAAACCCGCCGCCGTTATAATTGAGCCCATACAGGGTGAAGGAGGAGTTATTCCGGCTCCTCCTAAATTCCTTCAAACAATCCGGCGGGTAACAAAGGAAATGGGGATTCCCCTTATCGTGGATGAAATACAATGCGGGATAGGACGTTCAGGAAAATTCTTTGCCTTCGAATATTCCGGCATTATACCTGATGTGATTTTAGCGTCAAAAGCTGTCGGAGGAAGCCAACCTTTGGCAATCGTAATTTACAACAAGGAACTGGATAAATGGACTCAAGGAGCCCATGCGGGAACCTTCCGGGGAAACCAGCTGGCAATGAAAGCAGGTACTGTTTTAATGTCCAGGGTATCCCAGCCGGAGTTTCTGGCGGAAGTAACCGAAAAAGGGAACTACCTGAAAGAGCGGGTTCTTGCCATAAAAGCGAAAACATCCATCATCGGGGATGTTAGGGGCAAAGGCTTGATGCTGGGAACGGAATTCATCAATCCAAAGGAAAAGCCCGATACCTTGGGAACATATCCCGCTTCCGGGGAAATAGCCACAGCTGTACAGCGGAAATGTTTTGAAAAACGCCTAATAGTGGAAAAGGGGGGAAGATGCGGTGCAGTCATGCGCTGCCTGTGCGCCCTGAACATAACAAGGGAAGACCTGAAAACCGCGGCGGATATTTTTGAACAGGCAGTCGTTGAAGTTGACAACGATGTATCAAAATAAAAGGCGATAGCCGGCCACCTATGACGGAAAAATTTTTTCTTACAAACCAAAAGGATTCCAGGGAAGCATTTTTCCATGTGATTGAATCTGTATGCAAAGCGGCGGCAGATACAATTTCAGACGCAGCCGGGGAAAATAAAACCGATTCAAACGTAAATTCCGTTTCAGCCTATTCAGGACTTCCGCCACTGGATTTAAGGCGTTTATTGAATTCACAGACAATACTTCCGGAAGAAGGCAAAGGCTTCGATGTCATAATAAGCAAAATGACAACGGACATACTGCCCAATCTGGTGAGAACAGTATCTCCAGGCTATATGGCGCATCTTCACAGTCCCGTTTTACTGGAAAGTCTGGCGGCAGAATTGATTATCTCTATTTTCAATCAATCGATGGATTCCTGGGATCAATCTCCGGCGGCTACGGAAATAGAAGTTCTTGTTATTAAAGAACTGTGCAGGCTTTTCGGTTACGGCGAAAAATCAGACGGCGTGTTTACTTCCGGAGGTTCCCAATCAAATACAACTGCCATTCTGTTGGCAAGGGACTACCTTTGTAAAACAAAATTGAAACATGATGTCAAAAAACTGGGGTTACCTTCTGAATACAGGAAATTTAAAATGTACGCTTCGGAAGTTTCCCATTTCTCAATGGAAAAAAGCGCCCACCTTTTGGGCTTGGGTTACACTGCAGTGGAAAAAGTTCCTGTAGATAAACAAAGAAAAATGGATGCGGAAAAACTGGAAGAGCTCATTAAAAAGGATATTTCCGCCGGCTTCATTCCTTTTTGTACTGCAGTTACAATAGGAACCACCGATTACGGAAGCATAGACCCGGTAAAGGAAGCGGCTGCTCTTTGTAAAAAATACGGAATGTGGCTCCATGCTGATGCGGCTTACGGTTCCGGACTGATCATGTCGCAAAACTATAAATCCAGAATTGACGGAATAAATTTGTGTGATTCCATTACAGTTGACTTTCACAAAATGTTCCTTCAACCTATAAGCTGCGGTGCCCTTCTCATAAAAAACGCGGAAAATTTTTCTCCCCTTGAACTCCATGCGGATTACTTGAACCGGGAAGAAGATGAAGAGGACGGGTACATCAATCTCGTGGGAAAATCATTGCAAACAACCCGCCGTTTCGACGCACTGAAAATCTGGACATCGTTCCAGGTCAGGGGTCAAAAAGGTTGGGACAATATTATAAACACCTGTGTTGAAAATGCAGCCTATGTTTATGAAAAACTTTCCTGCAGTACGGACTTTGAAACAATTTCTAAACCGGAAATCAGTTCTGTTGTATTCAGGATTCTCCCGTCCGAAAAGAAAAGCGAAGCCTTTACCGATGGAATGAATAAATCCATCCGACGGACCCTTCTCCATAAAAAAGGAGTTGTTATAGGGCAGACAGTAGACTGCGGTCGGGTTTTCCTGAAATTTACATTGCTCAATCCGTCTGTAACAAAAGAGTATTTGGATCAATTGCTTACACTCATCCTATCCCTTAGGGATGAATATCAGGCTCAATCATAAAACAGAGTTAAACCCACGGCACGGGTGCATCCCCCGGCTTTTAAAACTTCAGCACAATTCTCCAAAGTGGATCCCGTCGTAATAATATCATCAAGTATAATTGATACATCCGGTGGAGCATATCCTTTTTTTATGAGAATATGACCTTTAAGATTCATTTTTCTGGCGGCTTTTCCCAACTGCTTTTGCTGGATTTTTGTTGTCCTAACGAGACAATTTGACACAGGAATATGCCAATACCGCTTCAGCAAGCGGCAAACCTCTTCTATTTGATCCCATCCCTTTTTCCGTATTTTTCCCGGTCTGGGCGGAACCGGAACCACCGCGGTTTTAAGTTGCGGGATGGTATCCGGTTTCCCGGCCCTGGCGCCGACTGAATTTGCATTAAGAACCGTTGCGAAAATTTCAGCGAAAGCCCGGGAAAAAAGCCTTTCCCCGTTTATTTTCCAACCTGTCAGCAATCCCTTGTTTTCCGGAGAGTAAGGGAAAAGGGCACAAACCTTATCCAAAAAAACAAAATCAACGGACTCCCTGCATTCAGGGCAGTATTTATCTGCGGAAACGAGACGGTGACCGCATTTACTGCACCAGTCTTTCTCATCAGTAAAAAGCATTCTACTTTCCGCCCGATGCAATAAATTTTTCATGCAATCAGTGCAAAACATATTTCCGTCAAAAATCTGCTTCCCGCACAGGGAACAAAAAAGGGGGAAGGCGACAGCGGAAAAAAAACGCACCACCGGTTTGCAAAAGTCGATTTTCATATAATTTTCTATACTGGAAAAAATAAAAAACGGCCGGAATTAAATTAAAAATCCTGTCACTTATTTTCAGGATAGAGGGCTTTTTTCCACCTTTCAATCAATTGGAGGGCTTGCATGGGCGTCATGTTATCCGGTTCGGAAGAAACAATCTCATTCAGAATCAGCTCTTCTTTGGAAAACAACAGTGGTGCACCGGAATTGCCGGCAGTTTTTTCCGGGACAAGCTGTTTTTTTTCTCCGCCAGAAGAAACAGTCCCCTTGTGGCTTTCATATTCCTTGAGCAATACCTTCGCTCTTTCAATTACTGGAAACGGAAGCCCTGCCAGTTTTGCCACATGAATCCCGTAAGAGCCTGCACTTGCCCCCTGCACCACTTTTTTCAAAAAAACCACATCCCCTTCTGTTTCCAAAACATCAAGACAAAAATCCGCAAGCAGGGGATGCTCAAATTGGGCAAGCTCATGGTAATGGGTGGCAAACAAGGTCTTTGAACCATTTACTTCCAAAAGATATTCAGTGACAGCACGGGCTATGGCAAAACCGTCCTCCGTTGATGTTCCCCGTCCCACTTCATCCATTATGACTAAACTTGACTTTGTGGCGGCCCGGAGAATGTGGGCTGTCTCCGTCATTTCCACAAGGAAGGTTGATTCCCCGTGGGCAAGATTATCGGAAGCACCCACCCGGCAGAAAATTTTGTCCACAGGAGTTATTAAAGCCGAAGAAGCAGGCACAAAGGAACCGGTTTGTGCCATAAGCACAATCAAAGCTGTCTGGCGCAAAAAAGTGCTTTTACCGGCCATGTTGGGTCCCGTAATCAAGGCGAAAGCAGGGGGAAGGTTACCCGTGTCCGTTTCCTTTTCCGCAGAAGAAAGCCGTATACTGTTCGGCACGAATTCGCCGTCCGGGAAATGGACTTCCACAACAGGATGACGCCCTTCCTCTATGGATAACTCCCCGGTATCCGTAAAGCAAGGTTTATTCCAACCATGGAGGACAGCGGCATATGCGAAAGACTGGAGTGTATCCAGACAGCCAATCCCATGGGATATTTTCATAAGCGTATAACAGAAAGAAGCGATTTGTGAACGCACTCCGTTAAACAGCTTTTGCTCGCATTCTATAATTCCCGCATGGACACCATTCAATTCTGTTTCGAGTTCCGCAAGGCGTTCCGTGCTGAATCTGTCTCCATTAGTGAGGGAGCGTCTCCTTATAAAATGTTCAGGAACTGACTTTAAATTTCCCTTTGAAACCTCAAGGTAATACCCGATCAACCTGTTATATTTTATTTTAAGGTTTTGGATCCCCGTCCGTTCCCGCTCTTCCATCAAGTACTTTTCAAGGACAGCGTTAGAATTATCCCGGAGGGAACGCAATTCATCCAATTCCTTAGACCAGCCGTTCTTTATCAAACCGCCTTCATTTAAAACGACAGGACAGTCTTCCAAAATGGAAGCATCGATAATTTCAAAAACCTTTACGGCACAGTCCTTCTCTTCCCGCGTGAAAAATTGTTTTTCAGGGATTTCCTCAGACAGTTTTGATTCCAACGACAGGAAAGAATTCATGCTTTGCCGCAAGGCAATCAAATCCTTTCCGTTGGCTTTTTCCATGGAAATCCTTCCAGCCAAACGTTCCACATCCAAAACAGAGGACAAATCCGCACGGATTGAAGACAACAGATTCTGGTGGTTGTACAAAATTTCAGTGACGGAAAGCCTGTGCAAAATATCTTCCGTTTTTATCAGTGGACGCAAAAGCCAGCTTCTAAGGGTACGGGCCCCCATGGAAGTCCTTGTTTCATCCATCACACTGAAAAGGGTGAAATCCTGGCCTGCATCCTGGAGATTCCTGTCAATTTCAAGGTTCTTTCTGGTGGATTCATCGATGGAAACGAATTCATCCCCGCCGTAAATCTTGATGCCGTCAATATGCTGCAAGGGGGTTGCGGCGGTTTTATCAAGGTATTCCAGAAGAAGGGCTGCGGGAGGAAGTTCCGGAGAATCTGCCTTAAGGGAAAAAGCCTGGAGATTAACGGCAGAAAAAGCCGCTGCCAGCCTGCGGTAAGCCGCTTCCCGGTTGAAGCTCCAATCCGGATATGGATTCCGCATTATGGAAGGCCATGTATCCAAAACAGAAGCAACTTCCGGATGGGAGGAAAAAAGAGACTGTTGGATTAAAATTTCCCGGGGATTTATTTGACCCAATTCCTTCCTGAATCTTTCAACACCGTCTTCTTCCGGAAAGGATGTGGCGGCAAATTCCCCTGTCGTAACATCAATATATGCAAAGGCAAACCTACCCCGGCTTTTTGCCGACGACCCGCTGTCAAACCAAAAGGCTGCCAAATAGTTATTCACATTCTTTTCCAGATAGTCATCGTCAACAGCGGTACCGGGCGTAATTATCTCTACTATTTTGCGTTCAGCCAGCCCTTTTCCCGGGGCGTTGATGGTTATCTGCTCACAGACAGCCACCTTTTTCCCCATACGCAAAAGGCGGGCAATGTAAACACGTGAAGCATGGTATGGAACTCCACACATGGGATTCCCCGCCCGGCTCGTAAGGGTCAGATTTAGGAGACGGCTTATTTCAACCGCATCCTCATTGAACATCTCGTAAAAATCCCCGAGCCGGAAGAACAAAACCGCATCCCGGCATTGTTCTTTCATCTTGAGGTATTGGGTCATCATCGGTGTTTGATCAGCCATGGCAGCACACCAGAATCATTAATTCGAGGAAATCATGCTCCGGATAACTTTGTCAGTAATATCAACGGTAGGACTATACCAGATTATGGAGTTACCTTCCTGGAGACTTAAAACCATGCTGTATCCGTCAGCTTCGCTTATCTTCCGTATCTGTTCATAGAGCATGGAATAAAATTCGTCATCTGTTGTCAGCTTCTTTTTAAGCTGGTCAAGCTCCGCGTTTTTCGCCTTTGAATAATCCAGAAGAAAATTTGTTTTACTGTTTATCTGGGCTTCCAGTCTGGTTACCTTTGCGGTTTCACCCAAAGCTTCCGCATCAACTTTCTGCTGCCTCAGGGATTTTATCTCTTCTGAAAGGCGCTCAATTTCTTTTTGGTAACGGAGACGCTTTGATTCAAAATCCCTGACGCTCCTGGAATCCCGGTAAAATGTTGTATAAATACGGGCTGTGTCTATAACCGCAAAACGGGTTATCTGTTGGGCGGAAACAAAGGAGCTGATTACAAAAAGACAAAAAGCCACCGCCGTTAATTTCATAATTCCGGTTTTCATATTCCCTCCGAAAATCTTTATAACAATATATCAAAATACCAAAACATCCACAATTACAGTACTACTGGCTTGTCATGTTGAACGAAAGGACGAAAGCCCATTCGGGTTTGCTGGAACGCCCGTCTTCACCCCAAAGGACCTGACCATCCTGTACCCGGAAAACATTCGTAAACAGGAGGCGCAGGGGGAATTGGGGAATGGAGAACCTCAAGCCGGGTCCGAAGCTGAAATAGAAATCATCCAAGGTTGAGGTTTTCACCATCGACAAGTCTTTCTGCATCAACACCGCGTCAAAGAAGAAGTCCAGGGCAAGTACACCTTTTATGACAGGCATACGCATTTCCACACTGTTGCTCCACATAAAGTTTCCCTTGGCGGAAGATCTGGAATAAATATCCGTCCACCCTCGGCCTATGAACATACCGTCAATGTAAAGCTTACTGGTTTCGCTGATTGGCTTATCGGTCACAGGTGTCTGAACGGTCAATGTGGAGAACCCTGCCAGAACAAACTTCAGGTTCCAGGAATCCGTAACCGGCAAATCAAGGAGAGTAAGGTATCCTTCAAGCTTTGTTTCGGATCTGAGGAAGTAATCAGTCTCTATTACCGGGAACAATCCATAATAGGAAATCTGTTCACTGGCGAACCAACCCTTTGAGGGGTCATAACTGATATCCCTGTCGTCCAGGGACAAACGGAGCCATATTGAATTTTCCCATGTCCAGCGTTCATTCCTTGCCCGGATGGCAGGATCGGCAGGACGGTAAATCTGGGCATCATACAGGTTTTTAACAACACCGAACCTTATACCGCCCCGGAGGGTTAAAGGGGCAATTACAGGATACCAACGGTAACCGGTTGAAGTTGAAAAGGAGAAATACCATTGCTCGTACCTCATCCTGTAGGAATCATCAATAAAATCCGCATCCTCATATTCCTCGCGGGAATGGAAGGGGTCAGGCACAATACCCCACTCGTTTGTATAATCCTCATCAAAAATAGGATAAAGGGAATCCTGGTAGGTATAAAGATATCTGTGGGCGGCGGACAGGGCAAAGGTGACTGAAAGAGGCGATCCCAGGAACCAATTCTGGGTATAGCCAAGCGTCACGCTTTGGATGTCAGTGGAAGCGGTTATTCCGGCGGAAACATCCAGCCCCAATCCGAGGAAGTTCATGTCCTGCCATTGGACAAAGGCTGAAAGGGGGAAAGTGTCGGAGTCAGTTACCCCGGAAAAGGTGACACCAAACTGGAAAGAAGCGGTTGACTGCTCCTCAAGGTTCACAACCACATCTATAAGATTTTGTTCGGAGCCCTGGTCTATCTGCGGTACAACGGTGGAAAAGTATCTGAGGTTGTAAAGATTCCTGATTGTATTCATCAGTTTTGTTTTTGAGAAAATATCGCCTTCCTCAAAAAGGAATTCCCTCTTGATAACGTCTTCCTTTGTTTTTTCGTTCCCGACAATTACAATGCTTTCCACATGGCTGCGGTCACTTTCCACAATTGTAATCAAATATGAAATTGAACGCTGCTCGGTATCCCTCATTTCACTTTGGTTTATAATGGCGGAGGTATATCCGTTTTCATAATACACATCCGCAATAGCCTGGAAACCTTCTTCCACCCGGCTTAAATTCAAAATGTCGCCCTGTTTTATTTTGATATTACTCAAAAGTTCTTCGGAAGAAAAAATATGGTTACCTTCTATTTCTGTACCGCCATAGGTGTAGCGTTCCCCTTCCCTGATGACGAAAGTTAATTCCAACAGGTTCCTTTCCGGATCCGACTCGGAGTCAATATTGCGGATTACATTTTCCACCATTGCATCCACATAACCCTGCTGGACATAGTACTGCCTGATGGCGTTTCTGTCGGCGACCAGTGCGGATTCAGTGAAGGCGCCCGAAGAAAGGAATCGGGCTTCCTTCAACTCCATTTTCCGCTTCAGGGTCTTGGCGGTGACAAGCTGGTTTCCTTCAAACATTATTTTTGAAATAACGGTGGGACGACCTTCATTTATCACAAACCTGACTGTCACAGATCCGTCCGGATTTTCCTCTACCGCCCTGGAAACAGTAACAGTGTCATAACCCTTTGACAGGTAAAAATTGCGCAAATTTCTTTCGTCAATGGCAAGGGTGGACTCATTATATATATCCCCTTCCTTCACCGTTATATTTTCCAAAAGAGCCCCAGGACGGAAGGATGTATTCCCCACAAAAATGATTCTACGGACGACAGGCCTTTCAATAACCGTAAAAGTAAGCAATATTTTTTCCAGGGAAGAATCCACCGGTAAAACTTCCGTAACTATATCGCTGAAGTATTCAAGACCGTAAAGTTTTTGGAGAATGTCAGCGTAAAGTTCATCGGTAAAGGGTTTTCCCACATAGGATGAAAAAATCCCGTCCATTTCCTCCTGGGTGATAGTCTTAAGACCGTAAAAAGGAATGGATGAAATCACCTTGTTTTGATACCATCCGTCCGGTAAATTGGAGGCAGCGGTCTGTTCCTGTGCGGGAGATTCTTCCTGAACAGACTGTTCCGGCAAAGGTTCCTCCGCCTGGTTTTCTTCAGGTAAAGGGGATGGAGCCTGAATGGCATCTTCCTGAAGAGAGCCTTCATCCTGAATGGGGATTTCTGTCTGCGTCTGCCCGGCGTTTTCCTGTGCAAAAAGACAGGGAACACAGAAAAACAGCAATACACAATAAAACATGAAAAAAGCGCTGAAACGCGTTATTTTTTTATTAGAAACAGCCAAAATTTTCTCCGTCATACATGCCCGAACAATATATCAAAAATCGTTTAATATGAAAACCTCCAGGACAGTGTAACTGTATTATCTTCCGGCACAGGACTTATTCCCCACCTGATAAGGGCAAAGGGACTGGCAAGTTCAAGGCCTATTTCCGGAAGGAACAGCATATTCCCAAAAACAGCCGGGAACATTGTATTTTTGTATACACGCTCCTGATACACATTCCTGTCGTAATAACTGAAATGAAGCAATGCATCCACATACAAAGCTGAGCCGAAATACTTACCCATATAAACAGTTGTATTGTCCAAAAAGTTACCGGCTGTCCACCGGGAAGATGAATCCACACTCTGAACAGAGTTTCCGAAAACCACATTCTGTAAAGCCAGGGTACGCAAGGAGAAAATATCGAGGTGAAGGGTATCACGGATAAGGTTTTCAGCGTTACGGAACACACCCATTTGGGTTAAAAGATCAGTACCGGTAACGGCCAAATCCCTTAAGGCGTTTTCGGAAGAAGTGTCAGCGCTGGCGATCTGTCCAAGAATCTCCATGATTTCAAACTGGCTTCTCAATGGATCCGATGAAAATTGCGGATTAAAAGAACTCAGGGGATCGTCATCGACGGTCATTATAATACGCACCGCATTACCGTCCTCATCCCGTTCCCTGACCTCTGCCCGTAGGGTTATGCGCGGGTCAAAATGGTCCTGGGTTTCATCAAACACAATATTTCCCTGTCTGAGGTAAAAATTACGCTTAAAGTAGAAGAATTCACCACCTTTTAAGGCCGCTTTTCCCTTGAAAGAGTATGTGCCTGCTCCCGTATCCGCCGCAAAATGCAGCGGTTCATCAGCCTGCAGAAGCCCCCGAAGAATTGGGAAGGTACCGGAGGGCCAATGGAATTCCACCTTTTGCCCCATATATACGTCCAAATCAACATTCACATTATAAGTTTTTTTGGCTGTCTCGGTCTCATCTCCGATATTTTCAAATTTTATGGCAAAATTCCCCCTTTCAAAACCCGCATTTCCTGTAACTTCCATCAAATCGGGAGTCCAAAGGAATTTTATGTCACAGAATACATCACCTTGGGCGCGAACATACTTGTTGTCAGCGGAAGCTTTTATCCTGCTGGAATTAATATTATTGACCAGCAACTCCACTTCATCAGGAATCCATCTATTGAAGGAACAGAAAGCCTCCACCCGGCAGGCGCCCCCGTTTCCGGTTAAAATAAAGGCAGGGGTAAAAATTTCCTTCCCGTTTGCAATAAAAGAAAAAGAAACAGGATCAAAAGGCGTAGGGAAATAATCCGGGGAACGTACCACAATCCCATCAGACCGCAGGGTTCCGTCAAATTCCGGATCAGTGAAATATCCGCCTATATGGAAACTTCCGGTAATTTGTCCATCGTCAAAAGCCACTATCTGATGACCGATAACCGGCCACAATCTGCTTATGTCCACATCCACATCGGAAACTTCCACATCAAGGATACCTGCGGAGGCGGAACCATCAGCCATAAAGTGCACTGGGAATTCACCGGACAAAGACAGAGTGAAAGTGCCGTCATCAAGCAAAAGGCCGCTTAATGCGTCATCCTTGCCACCATACACCACAGTTACACCGGGTTCACGCTCTATGGAACATGAAAGAGGATCGGTGAATTTCAAATCCCTCCAGCTTATATTAGCGAAGGAAATTTCAGAGGAAAAGCGTCTGGTGATTGATTTAAACGCTTCAACCCAATCTGAAAAACCTCCAGTTTTTCCGGGAACAGTTACAGTTTCCGCCCCATCCTGGGAATCAGTTTCCGAAAAAGAGGCCTGCTCAATTCCGGAGTCCAAGCCATAATCCAAACCGGGATTTTCATTCCCATCCCTGATACCCTGAATTTGTGCCGATAAGTCGGCTGCAAAGGAGGATCTTACAAAAATGCCGGAAAATTCAGCGTCGATGGAAGCTTTTAAGTCTTCCACCGAAAAATCCGCTTGGACTCCGGAAAGCCGGATTCCCCTCCAGGCAGCGGAAGCATCGTGGATTGAAAAAAGACCATCTTCATAAAGGAAAATACCGTTGGTATTTAAATTGGCACCGGCGATACGGCAGGAAGCATCGGAAATATTGGCGGATGCAAAAAGCATATCCGGGGAACCGGAAATAGAAATATCGGCGGAAACAAGATTATCCGTCTGCTGATTTTTATTAACCCGCATAAGAGGAAAATTTTTAACGGTGCACAAACCCTCAAAAAGAAGGTCACCCATACCGGAAGTGACGGAACCGTCAATTTCAATAATTTCCTTACCGGCAAAATCCCCCAGGTTAAGTTCCATCGTTGCCCGCCGGATTCCTGAAACATCGTCAGACATTACAGCCAAGGAAGCGAAACCATTCAAAACTGAATAAGAATCCGACAAACTGACATCGTGGAGAAAAACTCCGGATGAATCAAAGGTTCCGGAAGCGGAAAGAATTGTATTCAGGAAAGTCATACCGGTGGCTTCTTCAGCCCGGAAAAAATTAATATTTCCGCCCCATTTTTCATTATATCCACGGGAAAAATCCGCATCCATGGAAAAAGTAAAGACAGCTGATCCGGCTTGAACCGGCAGACTACTAAAGAAAATATTCCCGCTGCCGTTTTCATTTTCTCCGGGTAACCTGAAAATAAACGAAAAACCATAATCCCCGGAAGCGGAAATCATCCGGTCAGAATACATACCGGACACAGCGTAAGGAATTCCCCCGGCAGAAAAATCCGAGGTAAAAAGGACTCCTCCTGATTCATCGAAAACAGTATAAACATTTCCCCGAAGCTGGATTCCCGCCGGGGCACTGGAAATATCCACCACATCGAATCCGGCTTCCGTTCCGGTTACGGAAGCAATAACATAAAGACCACCGCTTTCAGCGGAAGCCAAAATCAAACGGGGGCTGTTATAAGAAAACCTGTCAAAGTTCGTTGAAAAATATACTTCCGTGGTCAAGGCGTAAGACTGGAATGTTTCCGCCAAGGAAGAAAAAGTTTCGTCTTTAAGCAAAATCCCGGGAATTCCTCCAAGACCATTTGCCACACTCACAGAGTCAAAAGCTCCGTAAATTTGCAGGAATTTATCGGGATTGGGGGAAAAAGAGGCTTCCCCCACAAAACGTCCCGAAGAATCTTCCGCGGAAAGGGAAAATTCATACTGCCGTGAAACCGAAAAATCAGCATCCGCGCGCACATTGGAAAAAACCGCCCTGTTCACATACAAAAGGGGAACTGTGCAAACCAGTTTTTTCTCCCTGGAAGAAAGGGTGAAATCTCCGGCGAAATCAAGCTTATCGTTGAATAGCGTGAATTTACGCACAGAAAGGAGTCCATCCGGAAGTTTTGTTTCCCAATTAAAAACCCCGGAAAAATCCGCGTCAAAATCATTTCCTTTAAGTTTTAGACAGGAAATATCCGCTTTTTCCTGGTTTCCTGAAAAATCAAAGGACAACTCCCCGCCGCTGTAAAATCCCGGGGAAAATTCCGCACTTCCACTGGCGGAATAAAGGAAGCCAGTCTCTTCGGAATAGGAAAAGGAGCTGTTTCCGCTGATAAGGGTATTCTGCAAGCTTGAAAGAGTCCCGTTCCTCCTGTCCGATGCCAGCCACCGGAAAAGGAGGAGTTTTTCGCAGGAAAAACTGGCAGAAGCGGTTTTATTCACCTGGTCAAGGGTCATGGAAATTGAAAGGGGCTGACCTTCCTGCAATGAGGTGACGGAAATAACACCGTCTTTCAAACCGGCAACAAGGCCTATCCGAGAAAGATAAAAGCCTCCTGACTCAACGGAATCCACAAACAAACTTGCGAAACCGGAAGTAAAATCCGAGGAAAGCTCCCCTTTAAGGGTTATTTCGGCAGAAAGGGAGCCGAAAAGTCCCCGTCCGGAACGCATCCAGGTTATGCGGCTGTTTGTGTCCACGCTTAAACGCTGGGAATTCATTTCCGCCTCGGCGGCTCCCACATGCACTGAAAAAGATTCGGAACCACTGTTAATTAAAAATGAAAAATTCCGCATATTGAATAAAACGCCGCTTTCAAACAAACCTTTCAATCCGGAAAGGGCCTCTTCCAGAGGCAATCCCTCTCCGGAAAATACAGTTTCCGGAGCGAAAGCCACGGAGGATGTGCCGGAATCCTCTTTTTCTGAATCCTGGTCCTTACGGAATATCAATGCATTAAGGGCGTTATCCTCTGTGGCATCCAGCAGACATTCTCCGCTTTCTATCCTTATTTCTTTCAGACAATCAAGGAAATCCCCTGATAAAATTTTCAATAACCTGAAAGAAACAGCCACCCGCGCCGCGGAAAATATTTGTTGTCCGCTGGAAGAATCATAAACAGACACATTAAAAAATGTAAGATTACGGAAAATATTCGGTGAAGCGGAATCAAAGGAAACATCAAGTCCCACTTTATTGCGAATTTCAACCCGAAGAAAGTTTTCAAAAGAGGAAAAGGAATGTTGAATATACCGGTGCGCCGGTAATAAACATACCGCTATCGCAGCCATAATGCAGAGGAAAATAAAAATTTCTTTTACATACCTATAACGGCGTGAAAGTTGAAACATTCCAGTCTAGAATCATAGCAGAAAAATATATATATTTACACACATGATTCTAAAGAATTTCATTGTTTTTGAAGGAATTGACGGTACAGGAACAACCACCCAAATGAATAATTTGGGGAAACGATTTTCAGCGGAAGGAAACAACAGGATATGCTTCACTTGCGAGCCTACAGAAGGAGAAACAGGGAAACTTATCCGGCGTATCCTTTCAGGGGAAGTCCGTGTAACAGCGGACACGCTGGCTTATCTTTTTGCCGCGGACAGAAATGAGCATATTTCAGGGAAAAATGGAATCCTGCGCCTGTTGGAAACAGGATACGCGGTTTTTTCAGACAGGTACCTCTTCTCAAGTCTCGTTTACCAGGGGGAATCAGGAAGTCCTGATCTTCCGGAGAAGCTGAATAAGGATTTCCCGCTGCCTGAATACCTGTTCCTTTTTGATATAAATCCGGAAACGGCCATGGAGAGGGTTTTGTCCCGGGCGGCAGAAAAAAAATCCGGTACGGAAATTTTTGAAAAAGCGGAATTCCAAAAGAAAATACGGGAAAAATACAAAACCGTAATCGAATGGTACAAACGTCAGGAACCGGACATGAACATAATAACGGTTGACGCTTCCCTTCCTCCGGAAGAAATAACGGAAAAAATCTGGACTGTTGTTAAAAATATGCCGAAAATAATGTAATGGTATCATTCTTTTCATTTCGAAGTGCAAATCCGCTTAAATCCCCGGGAATGCGGGCCGCAATATTTTCCATGATATTGATATTAACCGCGGTTTTTCCCTTGTATTCATACACAGTGAAATACAAAGAACAGTTTTATAAACTTTACCATATCCATTATAACCAGTATCCGGACGATACGATGGAGAACATCTACTGGCTGGAACGGGCTGTGGAAGCCGACTTCTGCAACCCCCTCTACGCCCTGGGCAAAATCAACGACAAGGATGAATGGGAAAAATACCGCTACATGTTTATGATGCACCTGAATCTGAAGCTTGTGGAGCAACACCTCAGACTGGGAATGAAGTGGGACAAACAGGTCGCATATTTTTACAACGCACCCTGGAAAGAGCAGAACCTGGACAGCTTGAACACGGCTGAAACCTGTTACAAAACCGCCCTTCATTATTGGAACGAAGCAAAACTTTGGGGCGAAAAGGCCAACACCAAGAAATTCAAATTCCTGTTTTTAACAGACCTCCAGTTTTGGGAGGACGAAAGGGAGAGAATTGCCACCGGGGAGTTGGATTATGAGCGCACAATTTCCCGTGAACTCGAACGTCTTGAAAAAGTACGGGCAGAGTTTCTTGCAATGGATGAAAATACCTACTAATATGTCCCTATGAATTATTTCATATATAAAACTCCGGCAGGACAATCGGAGGTTTTTTTTCATGACCGCATAACAGTTCCCGCAGCCCCCCCGGCAGGTGCCATATATGTGGCGGACAGCAACACGGTCCCCCTGTTAAAAACGGCGGCAGGGTTTTCCGGGGATGTTCCCCTGGTGGAAATCCCTGCCGGGGAAAATGAAAAAAAGTTGGATACAATCGCCGTTATTCTGGATAAGGCCCTGAAAGCGGGTCTGGCACGGGACAGCCTTTTTATCGGTTTCGGGGGAGGTGTTATTACAGACATGACGGCTTTCGCAGCCTCCATTTATATGCGGGGAGCTCCGGTGGAGCTTGTCCCCACAACTCTGCTGGCGATGGTCGATGCTTCCGTCGGAGGGAAAACCGGCGTTGATTTCGGTTCCTTTAAAAATTCCGTGGGCTCCTTTTACCCTGCGGAAAAAATCCACATTTCCACAAAGCTCCTGGACACTCTGAATGAAAAAGAATTTTATTCAGGTTTGGCTGAAGTTCTTAAAACCGCAATGTTGTACAATCCCGGGCTTTTCAATCTTTTTGCCGAGAAAAAAGACAAAATCATTTCCAGAACCCCGGAGTCCCTTTTACAAATCGTAAAACTCTGCGTCCAGGCTAAAGCTTCGGTTGTGGAAAAAGACGTTTATGAAAAAGGTGAACGGGCATTCTTGAATTTGGGACACACTTTCGGCCACGCCCTTGAATCCACTGTGGGATTCGGCAAAATAAGCCACGGGGAAGCGGTGGCCTGGGGAATAGGCAGGGCCATGGCCCTCGGGGAAAGGCTGGGAATAACAGATCCGGCTTACCGGCAGAAGGTTTCTTCCATTCTTACCGGTTACGGCTGGGAGGATTCCCCTGTTCATTCCTCATTGTCATTGGAAGGAAATCCGGCGGAAAAATTGTTGTCCGCCATGAGGGGAGACAAAAAGAAAAAGAACGGGGCACTGCGCTTTATCCTCCAAAAAACCATAAACTCCACATTGATAAGGGAAGTTTCAGACAATGACATTCTGGCAGTTCTCAGGTGAGGTTTCCGGATGAATAATATGAAAGGATATTTCGACTGGGCCGCGACCTCCCCTCCAGATCCGGAAATACACAGCCTTGCCTCGCAAAAGGCGGCGAAAACCTGGGGAAACCCTTCAAGTTTGTATTCTCTCGGGAAAAAAGCCGCAGAATCCTTGGAAGAAGCCAGGGGAAAATGCGCCGCCGTTCTGGGGGTTCCGGCGGATTCCCTTTTTTTTACCTCCGGCGGAACTGAATCAGATTATCTTCCCCTCCTTTCCCTGCTGAGGCGGCCGGTAAAAGGCAGCCTGATTGTAAGCGCTGTCGAGCATTCCGCTGTCATAAACCAGGCGAAAATGCTGGAGTCCTGCGGCTGGAAGGTCATAACGGTCAGACCTGACGGGAACGGCATTGTCAAACCGGAATCAGTTGTATCAGCTTTGCAGGAAGACACGGTTTTTGTGGCTGTAATGACCGTGAACAACGAAACAGGGGCAATCCAGCCTGTAAAAGAAATCGCCGCCGCCCTTTCAAAAAACTCACGCCGGCACATACATTTTCATACAGACGCAGTGCAGGGTGCGGGGAAAATCCTTTTCAGCCTGAAAGAAACCGGCGTGGATTCAGCGGCATTCAGCGGCCACAAACTGGGAGGAGCAAGGGGTGCCGGGCTTTTATACTGTCCCCGGCAACCGGAAGCTTTTATTTCGGGCGGCGGACAGGAAAGGGGGTTCCGCCCCGGAACGGAAAACCTTTACGGAGCCTGGGCCACAGCCCTGGCACTTGAAAAGGCGTACAACCATCTGAAGTCTTCTGAGACCCGTGGGAAAGCGGAGGAAACCTCAAAGCTCCTGTTCAACAGCTTAACCTCAATTCCGGGAATCCGCCCGCTGCCTGCCGGCAGGACTGAAAGCGACACCAGGTTTTCCCCATTTATTTTCCAGTTTACGAATCCGGTTATGCCGGGGGAAGTCCTTGTGCGTGCCCTTTCCGACAAGGGGGTTTTTATCTCCACTGGTTCCGCCTGTTCCGCCAGGAAAAAAACAAGGCCGGTTTTGCAGGCGATGGGAATAGCCGAAAAGGACATTTTAAACGCTTTCCGAGTCTCCACTGGTTACGAGACTACGGAGGAAGACATCGGCCTCCTGTGTAAATCCCTTTCCGAAATTATATCCTGAAAGAAGGTCAGAATGAAAAACGAAGTTTTATACCTTGCCCGGATTGGGGAGCTGTCCCTCAAGTGCGGGAACCGGGATGACTTTGAACAACGCCTCGTCCAGAACGCCCAGCTTTTCCTTGAAGGAAGCAAAGCGAAAGTGAGGCTGTCCGCAGGACGTATGTACATAAGATGCCCGGAAGAAAATGCCTCCGCAGCGGAATTCGCCCTCTCACACCTTTCCGGTATAGCCGGCTGGGCAAAGGCGGAAACCACGGGGAAAGAGCTGGAAGCCATAAAGGCTGCCGTCATGAAGGCGGCGGAAAAAGCCGCCGGGGAAGGCTGCAGGACTTTCAAAATAGAGGCCCGCCGTTCTGATAAAAACTTTCCTCTCAACTCCTTTGAAATTGCAAGGGAAACCGGTGCGGAGGTTTTCAACTCGGGGCTTATGAAAGTGGATGTCCACAATCCGGATCTTGTAATAACCGTGGAAATCCGGGAAGAAGCCTTTGTTTATGGAAAGGAAAACGAAGCGCCCCGGGGACTTCCCTGCGGAACCGGCGGACGCGGGCTTCTGCTCCTTTCAGGCGGGATTGATTCACCGGTAGCAGGCTACAGAATGATTTGCAGGGGGATGAAGGTCGATTCAATTTATTTCCATTCCCACCCCTACACTTCACCGGAAGCCAGAAAAAAGGTGGAGGATTTGGCATCCATACTCGCCACATACAACCTGGGCGGCCATTTGAATATCATATCCTTCACGGAAGTCCAGCGGCACATAAAGATGCATTGCCCGGAGGCTTTCACCACTGTAATACTCCGGGTTTGCATGATGAAAACAGCTGTTATGCTTGCGGAAAAAATAGGTTCCCAAGCCATCATCACCGGGGAAAGTCTCGGACAGGTTGCAAGCCAGACTATAGAAAACATAAATGCGGTGAATGCTTACTCGCCGCTTCCGGTTATACGTCCTCTTATCGGCATGGACAAGGAAGAAATAACATCCACCGCAAAAAAAACCGGTTCATACAAAATATCAATTTTACCCTATGAAGACTGTTGCGTCATTTTTTCACCGAAACATCCCGTGCTGAAAGCAACCCGGGAAGAAGTCACCTCGATAATGGATAAAATGGATATAGAGCCATTGCTGGAAAAAGCTTTGACAGAAAGGGAACATCTGAGGATATCCAGATTCGGGGAAATTTTATCAGGCAAATAAGCCTTGGGAACATCCAAACCAGGAACTACCCTGCCGTATCCCCTTCAACAGCGGATGTTCCGTTGCCTTCAGTACCGCCTGCGGTTTCCCCGGTAGTATCCCCAGGGGAGAGGATTTTATCCTGAGCTTCCGGTTCTTTTCCCTCCTCCCGGGCTTTTAGGGCCTCATCAATACGCCGCTCAATATCAGCCAAGGAAGCTACCTCCGGATTATCCGGGAAACGCTCTTCCAAGGCAGCGGTTTCCTGCCGGACTTCATCGTAAAGTCCGGCAACAAACAAAAGCTCCACATAATCAACCGCAAAACGCGCATCATCCGGATGTTTTTCCATTATCACCCTGTAAACAGGAAGAGCCTTATCCACATCTCCGGAAGCCGCCAAAGCATAAGCATACGAGGAAATTAAAATCTCGTTTTCCGGTTCCATTTCATAGAGTGAGGCAAAAACCTTTGCGGCGTCTTTCCAGTTTCCTGTCAGGGCATATATCCTGCCTATACCATATTCCGCAGCGTTTTTGTATGAAGGTTCCATCGCGGCTTTCCGGTAGAAAAACAAAGCCTGATCATACTTTTCCAACCCGGCGTAGCCCTCCGCAAGAATCATATATTCCGCGGCGATGGACTCCCTGTCAGGGGCGGACAAACAGGAAATGCAGGTAAAGACCATTACGGCGGTAATAAATATTCTGAAAAAAACACGGCGGGGAAACACTAGCGGTGATCCCCCAGAACAGTCCTTTCAATCTGCCGTAACTGGGAACGGTACAGACTATTCACATCGGAACCATAATCTGCCACCAGCTGTATTATATTCCGCGGGGTTTCATCCTGGTCTTTACCGTTAATCCGGTCACCGGCATCTCCCAGTCCAGGCATTATGTAAGCGGAGGAATTTAAAACAGGATCCATCCAAAGGGTATATACACTGCAATTCTCCAAAGCACGCACAACGCGGAGGGCTCCTTTAAGGGCGGAAATAACATTGAAGAATTTTATGGATTTTGGCTTTACACCGTGCTCGGTGATGTATTTTACAACGGTGACAAGACTTCCTCCGGTGGCATTCATTGGATCCGCAAAAATCAAATCTTTGCCGTCCAATTCCTCCAGATTGAAAAAGGATCTGTCCAAATCAAGGATGTATTCCATGTCATCCTCTTTTTTTGAATCATCCCTTTTTATCTTAAAAAGGGCAAAGGGCGTTACGTAGCCGTGGGAGGAATATTCTTCAACCTCTTTCGACATAATCATTGAAGGTAAAAGAGCGCCCCGGAGCATAACACACATGACGGAATTTTCAATTTTGTAATCGATATCCGGAATTTTATGAACAGCATAATTTTGAACAGGGAAAGTAACAGGTGTTTTTACCACAAGATAATTTTTGTTCTCCGAATGATTCTGGTTGAAAGCAAGCCTGAAAAGCATTTCATAGGCACGCTGTATGTAATAAACAAATTCCCGGTGTCCTGTACGGATATCCCGAAGTTTCGCTATAACCCGGCTGGCTTCCGCATGGGATTCTTCCTCTGTTTCAAAGGAATATACACTTATGGACGGAGATTCCCTACATATATCCTGCATGATATGCCCCATCTCATTGTAAATATCTATAACCTTTTTTTCTTCATTTGCCAGGGAAGTTGAAAAGCCTCCGGCAGAAAGCACTTTGAAAGAATCCATGGCACGCGCATAAAGCGCATCCATCTTTTCAAGATAAGCCGCATCTTTTTCCGTTAAAAAACCATCAAGGGCAGATGCACCCACAACCACTTTACTCATATAATCCTCCGTATTCAAAAAAAAACCGCCCCGGAAGGACGGTTTTGCGAATATAAAATATCAGAACCAAAAACGAAGACCATAATTAATGGGAATCACAAAATCAGGATGAATCCCATTCCCTATACCGATGCCAAGTCCCGGTGCAACCTGAAGATACACTTCAAACCTGTCATCAGCAAAAAACAAGTTAAGCCCCACAGGAACACGGACACCGCCGAAAAATCCGGCGTCAAAATGTTCGTCATCATCCGTATAAAGCTGGGCGAAAAGCCCCGCTCCTATATACCAATTCAGAGGACCCACCAAATTGTTATTCAAAATCCAGTAATCAGCTGTAACACCTACTGCCAGGGGACTAAAACTGGGAATACCAACCGCAAAAACAAAAGGCACAGAATCAAGCTTAAAGGTAATGTCTATGCCTGTTTTTCCACCGGCAGCCACATCAGTACCGCCCTGGATACCTATCCCTGCGGCAAACACTCCTGAGCCCACAAAAAAAACCATAATCAGAATAACAGGAATTTTTTTATTCATAATTTATCTCTCCAGTCCGTTACTTTATCCCATTAGACCATTTAAAACAAGTACGAAATGAATAGATATCCCCAGGGAAATCCCATTTGAAAAGAGAGCCTCCAAAAGAAACAAAACAGGGACAGTTTAAGGTTTTTCAGGAAAAACAGGAGAACTCTGACCGGCAGTAAAATCCTGAATCTCTGCGGTGAATTTCCCGGAAAAACAGAGGGGAACATAACCTTCAATCACTGCGGAGGAACCGAAAGACCGGGAAGTAATTTCAATGTCCGCATTATCCGCATACCGCTTAAACCATCCAAAGGCATCATAGGGTAATTCCAGAATAAAACGCAGCCTGGGCACCAATTCACAGGTTTCCACCACGGAAAGTACAGCTTTGGCAGCGTTGCTGTAAGCTTTCACCAACCCCCCTGTTCCAAGCAGTATTCCACCGAACCAACGGGTAACTGTTATAATGCAGCCTGTAAGCCCGCTTCCCTTCAACACTTCCAGCACAGGCCGTCCCGCAGTCCCGGAAGGCTCACCGTCATCCGAGCAACCACAGACACCTCCATCCGGACCGGTAACAAAGGCGTGGACGATGTGGGTTGAATCAGCATATTTTTCTTTCTGTGATTTAAGCAAAACCCGGGCATCCTTTTGGGACTCCACAGGAAAGATTTCAGCTAAAAACCTTGATTTCTTCACCTCGGTTTCAACCGAGGCAGGGGATTTTATATACAGCATATAAATTAAAATAGCGGAGAAAGAAACCCCCGCTATTTTGCAAAAACCGCATCCGTCAACTTCAACTATCCGTCAAGGGATGCGGAATTATGATTTTTGAACCGTAAACACCTTATTTGGCGATAACGCGGGCCATTTCAAGAACCTTGTTTGAATAACCCCATTCGTTGTCATACCAGGCGCAAACCTTAACAAAAGTTGAATCCAACTGGATACCGGCTTTTGCGTCAAAAATGGAAGTGCGTGCATCGTTGCGGAAATCTGTGGAAACAACAGCATCTTCTGTATAACCGAGGATGCCTTTCAGTTCGCCTTCAGAAGCTTTCTTCATGGCGGCGCAGATTTCCTCGTAGGTGCATTCCTTGTTCAATTCGCAGGTAAGGTCTACGAAAGAAACATCGGAGGTAGGTACACGTACTGACATACCTGTCAGCTTGCCATTCAAATCAGGAAGAACCTTTCCAACAGCCTTTGCGGCGCCTGTTGAAGAAGGAATCATGTTTTCCAGAATACCGCGTCCACCCCTCCAGTCTTTCTTTGAGGGACCGTCTACGGTTTTCTGTGTGGCTGTTGCGGCATGGATTGTTGTCATAAGACCGCGTTTGATTCCGAAAGTATCGTTCAGAACTTTGGAAATAGGAGCCAGACAGTTTGTGGTGCAGGAAGCATTGGAAATAATGTCCTGTCCCTTGTAGGATTTATCATTTACACCGTAAACGAACATAGGTGTTGAGTCTTTTGAAGGAGCAGACATAATGACTTTTTTCGCACCGGCTGTTATATGGGCACGGGCAAGTTCGTCTGTGAGGAAGAATCCTGTGGATTCAACAACAACATCAGCACCAACTTCATTCCATTTCAGGTTTACAGGATCTTTTTCAGCGGTAAGGCGGATTTTGTTTCCGTTGACAGTCATGAAATTTCCGTCAACTTTTACATCGCCTGTAAAAGGTCCGTGGACAGAATCATATTTCAGCATATACGCAAGATAATCAGGATCCAGCAAGTCGTTGATACCGACAATCTGGATATCGTTGCTGAAATTTTCCACGGCGGCGCGGAAAACCATACGGCCGATACGACCGAATCCGTTAATTCCTACTTTAATCATGGTAACACTCCTAGACTAAGAATTTTATGGTTATAACACTTCTTATACTTTACGCATTTGCAGCCCAGCTGTCAATATTCACTAAATATTCAGTTTGGACAAATCATAATAATCCAGAATCCCGGCCCTCCATTCCGGACGGATATTCCTGTCCTCCCATTCTATAAGCCGGACAATCTTGAATTTTTTTGTGTCTAAAGGATTTTCATAGGATATAACAGCGAAATTCCCGTGGCCCACATAAACAATTTTTTCATTTTCCGCATGGGATTCGGTTTCCTCAAGATGATTCAATACACAATCAAAGTGAACAGGCTCACCGGTATTCTTATCAGCGATTGCCCCTGTAATGTCCTTGATGGGTTCCCCGCAACGTGGACAAACAAGGGAAGAAAATTTTGAAATCTGGGAAACATTGGGCAAATCATTCTGTCCTTTTGAAAATCCGGAATTCCGCTGGTACCGGGACGGCCTGCCATCCTGTTGTCCACGGGAATACTGGTAGCGTCCGCTGTCCCTTCCCCTTTCCTGGGGACGTGACGTGCTGCGTCTCCTGTCCCTGTCATAACGTTTACGGCTGTCACTGCGGCTGTATTCTCCCATCTTTCACCTTCCTGAAACTACATAACCAGTATACATTACCTCTGTATCAGATTTCTGTAAATGCATTCCTCAAATGTATTATTTCCCCCGGGGCGGTTTCCCCCGGCCGTATTTCCCCAGGATTAAATCCAGTGAAAATCACATCAAACCTGACCAGCTTGTCTCCGTACCCAGGATTCCCATTGATAAAACATTCCGCAAGTTTAATCATCCTGCGACGTTTTACCGGGTTTATGACATATTCCAAATCCTCCCGCCAACCACAGGGCCAGGTTTTCACTTCCACAAAAACAAGGGTATCACCGTCAAGGGCGATTATATCGATTTCCCCTTCCCTCCGGCGCCAGTTACGTACAAGTATCTCCCATCCATCGGAAACAAGCTTTTCCGCAATAAAGTCCTCTCCGGTTTTTCCTGTATTCTTGCGGTAAAAATCATTCACAGGAAACTCATTTTCCTGAATCCAGGTTTTCCCCGTTCTCCTGGTGCCGGGACTCTGAAGGATTGACAGCCCTGACAATAAAAAGGGTTCTGTTCGTTTTCAGATCTATTAAATCCCCTTTATTGTCGGGAAAAACCTGTCCGAATTCATCAATGAGCACTTTTATCTTAGGACGCAAGGGTGTCTGAGGACAAGCTTCAACTACACGGGCTATCACCGAGTTATTCATCAATACAATGGAACCAATCGGATAAATACCCATATTTTGAATCATAGCCTTGACTATATCCGGATCGAAACGCCGGGCATTGTCCGCAACCAGATTCTTCATGGCATCATAGCCAAGAAGCCTGCCACGATAAATCCGGGGGGAAACCATTGCCTCAAAGGCATCGGCGGCGGAGACTATTCTGGAAGCAATATCAATCTGTTTTCCGGAAATTCCCGACGGATATCCTTTTCCGTCCCAACGTTCATGATGGCGGGCAGCAATAAGCCCCACTTCTTCCGGATAAAATAAATTATTGACTATGATTTTATATCCGTATGTCGTATGGGCTTGGATAAGGGTTGTTTCACTCTCGGACAATTTCCCTTCTTTATTCAGAATGGAATCGTCAATCCTCAACATTCCCACATCATGAAGGAGGGCTCCGGTTATAATCTGCATGAGATGCACATCCGGGATATGAAGACTTTCAGCTATTATCATCGAAATAATCGCGGAATTAACCCCGTTTTTTGCCAAATCCTTTCCAGCCACGGAACCACCCAAAATGTAGCCGACCATGGAAACCCTTTCATTTTTAACAAGATTGAAAAGGTCATTAACAATTCCGTCAACAGCCCGAGCCTTTATTTCCTGCTGTTTTTTTATCATGGAAAAAACCACATCAAGCTTGTTTATGAGCCCTTCATAGGCTGAATAAAGGGAGGATTTTTTCAATACCTCAGGCAGTTTTATAATTTGTTCACCGGTCAAAGGATTCCGTTTTTCAATGCCGGATCTGTTGTCGTTGTAGGTTTCAGAATTTTCAAAATTGTCGTCAACAAGTTCTTCCATCTCCTCCGGCTCGGGTAATTCTTCCCCTTCCTTCATTTCAAAACCGGAAGTTAATACATAAGGTATATCCCAACGGGCCAGAGCGTCCAGTTCCTTTTTGTTAAGAGGCACACCCTCGTTGACGAGCATATATTCCCCGTCATCAAAAAAAACGGGGGCGGAGAAACGCATATTTTCTTTAAGGGCAGACCTTTCAATTTTTTTCAGCATTGATATTCACCCGGGATTATAAATTCCTTTTAAAAAATATACGCATATTTTATCACATTTAACAAATTTTTTAAAACCTTAAAACCATTTTTCTTTTTTTGTCCGTTCCAAAAAAGAGAAAATGACTGCCACTGCCCGGTAAGTTTTTTCAGGAATAAAGGATCCCACAGGACTCCTTTCCAATATATCTGCGAGAAAAGAATCCTCCACCACGGTCACTCCGTTCTCAACGGCGGTTGCCATAATACGTTCCGCAGTCCGTCCCTTTCCGGAAGCGGTTATCCTGGGAGCGGGCATCCCAGCCTCATAGGAAAGGGCGGCGGCTGTTTTCAGCGGTGTTCCAGCCCTGCCGGATTCTTTCCCGGATTTTTTTTCATCCTGTGTTTCCATTGTTTCCATGTGCCGGACACCTCACTGCAACGGCTTAAACCTCAATATCCACGGTTCCACCCCCGGGAAGGGTTTCATCGAACCCGTAAAAAACATCCATATCCAACCCGGAAGCCATCATCATCTTTTTTATTTCCCCCGTGAATTTTTCTAAAAGGCGGGGGGCGGAACCGGGATAAATTTCAAAACGGCAGGCATCACCGGTCAGTATGAAATCAGCGGAAGAGGGACCGTCCACAAAGGTCAGCCGGCTTTCCTTTTCAATGCGGGAAAGCCTGTCAAAAAGGAACCGCAGGGAACCGCTGCAGACCTGCCCGGCAAAATCCCGCCGGTAGGGGTAAATATACCAGACATAATCACTTTCGTAGTCCCCGGAGACAAAACGCCTGGAAAATTCCCAGCCGGACGGATTCCCCTTTTTTTCCGGTTCCCCTCCACCGCTTCCCTCCCGGCTGTTTCCATAGCCTCCGGCTCCGGAATCCTCCCCCTCCAGGGAATCCCTTACCGACTCCACAAGGGGCATATCCCTGCCTTCCAGAATTTCCAGTGCGATCCTGAGATTTTCCGCTGTAAGGGGAATACCCTTTTGGGAAAGGAGGGAAGCGGCCTCACAGGCGCGGAATTCTTTTCCGGGAAAATCTCCCGCAAGGGAAACAATCCTTTTTATTTCGGCGGGGACAAGCCGTTTCCCGGAGGCATAGAAAAAAGAAGCGGTAAAAACCGCCGGAGGGGATTCAGGCAGCCCGTTGGAGGCAAGAAAGGAGAAAATAGGGGATTCAGGCCGGAGGGAACCGGGAAGGAGCTTGATGTAAATCCTCCCGTCCTCAAAGGAAACAATGCCTTTTAACAGGGAACCAGGAGCCACGTTAAAACCGCCGGGCATTTCCGACCTGGCGGTGATATCGGCGCCTGCGATTTGAATACGCAAAGTTCCGTCAGCATTGACGGAACGTACATACATGGAAACACTCTGCCCGTTTTTTAAAAGCCGGGTATATTCAGCAGTACCGGAAAGCTTAAAAGAAACGGGCTGGAAGGAATTACTCAGAAGGCTTTGCTTCCTTGCGGGAAATAAGGGTCTTTATCTTGGCTGCCTTACCGATTTTCTGGCGGATGTAGTACAGTTTCGCGCGGCGGACTTTTCCTGGGCGGACAAGCTCCACATTGGCAATACGTGGTGAATGAAGGGGGAAAACCCTTTCCACGCCGACTCCGTAAGAATTCTTACGGACTGTGAAAGTCCTTCCCACTCCTGAATTCTTAAAGCAAATAACCAAGCCTTCGTAAACCTGGATACGCTCTGTTTTACCTTCAATAATCTTAAAATGAACCTTTACAGTGTCACCAACGCCGAAAGCGGGGACTTCGGCTTTTTTCTGTCCTTCCTCGATTGTTTTAATCAAGTCCATTTTTCATCTCCTCTATCAAAGCTGCCGTTTCTTCCGGATACACACCCTTTTTCAGTGAAGCTTCCACAAGATCCGGCCTGACACGCAGCGTTTTCTCGACACGTTTCCGTAAACGCCACAGCCGTATTTTTTCATGGTGCCCCGAAAGAAGCACCTCCGGAACCTTTTCGCCCCGGAATATTTCAGGTCTCGTGTATTGGGGATATTCCAACAAACCATCGGAAAAGCTTTCCTCATCCAAGGACTCACTGGAAATAACCCCCGGAATAAGGCGGTACACTGCGTCGATAATAACAGCTGCCGCCAGCTCCCCTGATGAAGTGACATAATCCCCGATGGAAATCTCGTCGTCCACATAAAGGTCTATTATCCGCTGGTCTATGCCTTCATATCGACCGCAAACGAAAACAAGTTCTTCTTCCCGGGAAAGTTCATAGGCATAAGCCTGGGAAAAGGGTTTCCCGGAAGGGGTCGGAAAAACAACCCTCTGTCTCCGTTTTATTTCTCCGCCGGAACCAGCCGGATTCCCCTCCTTCCGGGTGACACCGGCTGACTCAAGGGCCGCGGACAAAGGTTCCGGCAGCATAAGCATACCGGCGCCCCCTCCATAGGTTGAATCATCACAGGATTTATGCTTGTCAAAGGCAAAATCCCGGATATTTATCAGAGAACAGTCAATAATTCCCCTTTCAACTGCCTTGGCCATTATTGAATTCTCAAAAAAAGCCCTGGGTATTTCGGGAAATAAGGTAAGCACATGGATTTTCATAATTACTCCAGAATCCAGCGGTGCAGCAACCGGACTGTCTTAAGACCTAAATCGATGTCTCCTATAAAGGCATCTTTGAAAGGAACAAGGCAAACCCGGCCTTCGGGGAGAGCAACTTCGAGCAAGTCGCCTCCGCCGCCTTCTGTAACTCCGACAATTCTACCTACGGAAGAACCGTCATACACAAGAACACACTGACAAAGATCACCGACATAGAACTCACCCTCATTCAGGGGACAAGCCTTGTCTCTGGGAACAAGAATCTCGGCTCCGGCCAAAACCTTCGCCTCTTCAGGATTATTTATTCCCGTAAATTTCAAAAGAAAAGCCGACGGAGACCCGGCGGTCTTTTCAATATCGTATTCAAAAACCTCGCTGTTATCCCTGTTGAAACGGACGAAAACCGAGGAAAGAACCGCTATATGGTCAACTTCCCCGGAGGTACTCTCAACTTTCACAAATCCATTCAACCCATGGGGGGAACGGATAACAGCGGTGACCAACTCATCACCGGAAAGACAGGCTCTTTTTCCCGCGCCCAACATACCGGACTCAGTCCAGAATCTCCAGAAAAACCCTCTTTCCGGTTTTACCGGCGGAAGCGGCGATTACAGTACGCATGGCCTTGGCTATACGGCCATACTTGCCGATAACTTTTCCAATGTCGCCGGATGCAACCTTCAATTCGAGAACAATGCCACGGTCATCTTCCACTTCCTGGACAGAAACGGCGGCAGGATCATCGACGAGGGACTTAGCTATGTATTCAACCAATTCCTTTTCCACTGCCGCACCTGCTTACAGTGAAAAATTCTTGTGGTTGAGTATACGCCTTACAGTATCTGAAGGCTGGGCTCCCTTATCAAGCCAATAACGAACCTTGTCGGCGTCGAAAGCAATCTGTCTTTCTTCCGCTTCGATGGGATGATAAATGCCGAGTTCTTCGATAGCACGGCCGTCACGGGGCTCCCTGGCATCCTGAACAACGATGCGGTAATAGGGACGCTTTTTACTGCCGAACTTTTTCAGTCTGATTTTTACACTCACTGCAAATTCCTCCAAAGATATACGAAGGGCAATTGTAAATGAAAAGACAAAATAGGTCAATATTCAGAGGCATCTTATATGATTTTTAACTTGCCTTGCCATCGTTTTTTCTGTATACTCCTTGTAGTAATTTACACCGGAATTTTATCAGGAGGAAGCCCATGGATGCGGATCCTGGCAGTAGTAGATGCCATAAAAACAAAAACAATCCTGTAAGCCTTCCTGAATACGGATGTCCGGCTGTATGTTTCGGTGACCCAATGTAAGGTGTTAATCCGGCAATTCATCCAACCGCCTGCGTTTTCCGGAAGACTTCTATGACAACCATTTGATGGAAGGGAAGCGCTATGATTAAAATCTGGAAACAGGAAAACAAGAAACTGGTTGAAGCGGAAGAAACAGACAATCCCGCCTGGCCCGTATGGGTTGACGCACGGAATGTGACCCGGGAAGACATTAAAATACTCGAAAACACCTATAAAATACAGACGGAAACAATCGTTGATATCCTTGACCAGGACGAGCTTTCACGTTTGGACTGGGAGGACAGTTACACGGTTATAATCGTAAGACTTCCTATTTTTATAGCGGAAAACGACATAAGCTATTTCACCATACCGTTGGGCATCATCCTGTATCCGAACATGGTAATCACCATATGCTGGGCTGATTGTGAAGTCCTCCATGACATGGCGGCCAACAGGGTGAGGAATCTTTCCCTGAATGACCTGCCCGCCTTTGTCTTGCAGGTCTTGGCCCGGGCGGATTTAATCTTCCTGCGGTATTTGAAAGCCATAAACAGGAGTTCCAATTCCATACAGCTTGCCCTCCAAAAATCAGTCAGGAACCTGGAGCTAATCCAGCTTTTGAATCTGGAAAAATCCCTGGTTTACTTTACAACCTCATTGAAAAGCAACCAGCTTCTGTTTGAGAAACTGATGAAAACAAAGCTCATCCAGCTGGATGAGGAGGACAGGGACTGGCTGGAGGACGTGGCCATAGACAACAAACAGGCCATAGAAATGGCAGACATTTACACCAACATCATGTCCGGCACAATGGATGCCTTCGCTTCGGTTATTTCCAACAACCTGAGCATTGTAATGAAAAAACTGACGGTTATTTCCCTTGTGCTCATGATTCCCACAATGATTACCAGCTTTTTCGGCATGAACATACCGCTGCCGATGGACAGTTGGGAAGGGAGCGTCCCCCTTCTTGTCATCATTTTGGCCTGTATCATATCCTCGGGAGCGGCTTCCATCATGCTGAGGGATAAAAAACACAAGGACAACCAGGACAGAAAGCACAGGGGTTTATTCCGGCACAGGAAATAAGTCCTTAGGTTTGCATTATATCAACGCAAATGGAGCATTAAAAGCATTATATCCGACTGCCTTATTCCTGAAATGCGGGAAGCTTGTCCCAGGGTGGACGGACGGACATTATTAAGCTTAGTCCTGGACTCGGAGGAAAGACCGGGCATAGAGTCATAATCGATGGAAGAGGGGATTTTAACTCCGTCCATTTTCTTGAGCTTTTCCACGTGCCTGTCCTGGGAACGTATATAATGCTCATACCGGATTTCCAGAATAGCGGCTTCTATGATTTCCCTGGGATAAGCCGCCAAAGAGGGGACAAGGCTTTCTATTTCTCCGGCCGGCACCAGGGGATCCCTCAGGGCATCAGCACAGGTTTTTCCGCAATGTTTCCGCAGGGGGGAACCCGCCGGGATTTCCTCCCCGAATGCGGCAGGGGATCCGGGAACCCTGGAGGAAGCGAGCAGGGAAGTAACTTCTTCCCGGGCTTTCAGTTTTTCCCTAAGCCGGGCGGCGGTGGCAGGATTCTGCAACCCCACAGCCAAAGCTTTTTCCGTCAAACGTTCATCCGCAGTATCATGGCGCAAACGAAGCCGGTATTCCGCCCGGGCGGTGAACATTCTGTAAGGTTCCTTTGTTCCCAGAGTGACTAAATCATCTATTAAAACACCTATGTACGCATCCGCCCGGCCCAGAACAAAGGGCTCATAAACAGCAGCCCCGGAAGAATCCGTCCTGCCCTCCCTTAAAGCGCGGGCATAGAGCGCAGCGTTTATTCCCGCTATAAGACCCTGACCGCCGGCTTCCTCATACCCGGATGTTCCGTTAATCTGGCCGGCGGTGAAAAGTCCGCGGATCCGCTTCAATTCCAAGGCGGATGTCAGCTGGGTGGGATCGATATAATCGTATTCCACGGCATATCCGGGGCGGGAAACTTCCGCGTCCCTCAACCCCGGAATTGTACGCATAAAACTGTCCTGGACTTCCTCCGGAAGTGAAGAAGAAAGGCCGTTTATGTACATCTCCTCCGTGTCCATGCCCTCCGGCTCAATGAAAAGCTGGTGCCGTTCACGGGAGGCGAACCGCATAACCTTGTCTTCAATCGAAGGGCAGTAACGGGGCCCCACCCCCTTTATCCTTCCGGAAAACAACGGTGACCGGTTTATGTTGGCACGGATTATTTTATGGGTTTCTTCGTTTGTGTATGTTATCCAGCAGGAAACAGAGGGCCGGTCGATTTTTTTATCCTCAAAAGAAAAGGGCAGCGGTTCAGCGTCCCCCGGCTGTTCTTCCATCAGGGAAAAGTCTATGGAGCTGCGGAGAATCCGTGGCGGGGTTCCCGTTTTAAGCCGTCCCACGGTGAGACCCAGCCTCCGTAGGGAAGAGCCCAAGCCTATGGCGGCCTGCTCCCCCAGCCTTCCGGCGGAAGCCTCGTATTCGCCGATAAAGACCTTGCCTTCCATGAAGGTGCCCGTGGTCAATACAACCGAATCCCCGTAAATTTTCCTGCCCCGGGAAGTCACGACACCCCGGAACAAGCCGTAATCCACACGGCCTGTTTCATCCGCACCGGAAATCTCAAAGTCCACAACGGTGTCCTGATATATGCAGAGATTTTTTTCCAATTCCAGGGTGTGTTTCGCCAGCATGGAGTAGCGGAATTTATCAGCCTGAATCCGTGGAGCCTGCACGGCGGGACCCCGGCTCCGGTTCAAAAGTCTGTACTGAATCATTGAGGCATCAGCCAGCCTGGCCATTTCGCCACCCAGGGCGTCTATTTCCCGGACTATATTTCCTTTTGAAACCCCGCCTATGGACGGATTGCAGGACATTTTTCCTATGGTATCCAAACTCTGGGTAATCAAAATTGTGGAAAGCCCCATCCTGGCACAGGCAAGGGCAGCCTCTATACCCGCATGACCTCCGCCGACTACAATCACATTGTAATCTGAAAATCTAAAACCCATTTCTTTACTATAATGAAAACCATCTTCCTTGTACACGCTATATACAGAAAAACCGCATTGGTTTATATTTGGATGGGAAATACAAGATCGAAGGATTATAAATAAATGAAAAAAAGGGAAACAAAAATTGAAATCCCGGTGCTGGTTCTTTTATGCCTGGCAGGTTTGTGCGTCATAATAATTGCCGCCGGAACCCTTTTTGCCATTACAAACGGAACCGGTAAAGCAGGGGCTACGGAATCCGGGGAAAACACACAGAAAGAGACCGGAACAAGGTCTTTTCTGGAAACAGGAAGACTACGCATAGAGCTTGAGGCCCCGGAAGGAGGAGGCTCTTCCGTTCTTGTGGTAAAAGCGTCCATCCCCTACACTAAAGAGGATACAGCTTTCCAGGAAGAGCTGGTAAAAAACTTACCGGAAATTAAAAATATAATAACCGGAACATTTTCTTCCCTAAATTATGAAGAAATCCAAAGCATAGGGGAAAAAAAACTTAAGAAGGAAATTATAGATAAAATCAACGGGATTTTAGTTCTGGAAAAACTGAAAGAAATTTATTTTGAGGAATTCATTTTTTTTGAATAGGAGGAAATATGTCCCAAACAGTTACACCGGCGGCCCAAATTATCATTTCCGTGATTCCGATAGTGGGAATAGTCATGGGAGCGGTTGTGGTTTTCTTTTATTTGTTGTGGCATCACAAACAAATAATGAAGCAGCTTGAAACAGGCGTATACCGCAGACCGTCTTTTTCAGTGCCGATGTTCTGTCTTCTTGCAGGAGCCCTGCTGACAGGAGTGGGCATCGTTCTCTCCCTTCTTTTTTTATGTGTGGACGGCTGGAGTTATCCCCTTTTGGGGGGACTTATTCCTCTTTCCCTCGGAATAAGTTTGCTTTTTGTCTACTCAAAACTAAACCGGGCCGGAAGACATGATTCTTCCACTGACTGAGGAACAGAGCGCCAGCCTCAAAGAGGATGAAAAGCTCTGTAAAAAAATACTTGAAGGTGACACAGACTCTTTTTCACTTTTAGCAGAAAAATACCGCAGGCGGATTTTTTCCCTGGGGATGGGTTTCTTTAAAAACTCCGAAGACACCGAGGATTTTTTGCAGGAAGTTCTGGTTAAGGTTTACCTTTCACTGAAAAAATTCCGCGGGGAAGCCAGGTTTTCAACATGGCTTACACGTATAGCATACAATACCGCCATAAATTCCATGAAAAGACGGAAAAACTATATATCCCTGGCAGAAGTGCAGGAAAACGTTCCTGGATTTGACGGCAACGCAGGTTTGGATTTTTTCACAGGCACTACCCGCAATGAAACCCCCGAAGATGTGGCCGTAAAAAAAGCCACAATTTCGGCCATAAGGGAGGCTGTCAGGAATTTACCTGAACCTTACCGGATATGCATTGACTTTTTCTTTTTCTACGACATGTCCTATAAGGAAATATCAGAAACCGCCGGAATTCCGTTAAACACAATCCGTTCCCATATTTTCAGGGCAAAAAAAATATTGCGCAAATATTTGGATGAAACAGATACAGGAGAAATCGATGAATAAAAAAAACAAAAAATGCGAGAAATACTTCGACAGGTTTCTTTCCCTCGATAAAAATGAAATAATCCCTCTGTCCGTTTCAATACACCTCCTTTTGTGCGCAAAATGCAGGACAGCGGTCAGAAGCATGAGTATTGCGGAAGATTTGCTACAACAGAATATGAATGAAACGGTGTGGAGTCAAAATGACGGTCTGATACAAAAGACAGAAAAAAAAGATTCCCCAAGACAGAAAATAAAAGATCCTGTGGTGGAAGCCGCCCTGGCACAAATCGCAAATGCCGGCCTGGTTTATCCCCAGGAACCGGTAACGGGTAGAGTTTCTCTGGGTAAATGGACTTTGGGGGGGATCATCCTTATTTTGTGCCTGACCTTTTTCCCTTTTACCTCCCTGGGGAAATGGGCAGAGGAAGTTCTCGGGAAAAGATTTTCAATCTCCTTTTATATTTTGACGGGAACAGCTGTTGCGGTTTATACAAGCTTCTTCATAGGCTCCAACATTGACTTTTTTGTAAAAAAAATCAAAAGCCTTAAAGAGATGAAAATAAAAAAACACGTAAAAAACAATAACGGAAAGATTTAATTCCAAAGCCTGGACGGATTCGTGGAAGACCTGTTCTTGTAAACCGTAAAATGGAGATGGGGACCGGTACTCTGCCCGGTACTTCCCACAAGCCCTATTTTTGTGTTTGTTGTAACATACTTCCCGCTGGAAGTAAGGATTTTGCTCATGTGGGCATACATTGTCTGGTAACCGGAATGGTGCCTTACAGTGACATAATTGCCGTAAGTGGGACTGAATCCGGTGGCGATTACAGTTCCGTCCATAGCCGCATAAATAGGCGTTCCGGAAGAACAGGCCATGTCTATGCCATTGTGGAAGGTGCGGTTACCGGTAAAGGGATTGTCCCTCCAGCCATACCTGGAAGAAATGTAGTATCCCTGGCGCAGGGGTTTCCTGAACAAATCACCGTTGATTTCCTGAAGTGTCACCCAGTCCAGACGGGCATCGGGAAGGAAGAGCTGGACTCCGGCTTCAATTTTATTGTCGGAAATATTGTTTACAATGGCGATTTTTTCAAGTGAAATACTGTATTTATCCGCAATTGAAGCGGGGGAATCATTTTCTTTTGTTGTATAAAGTATTCCGTCAATGGTCGGTATTTTAAGTATTTGCCCGACTTGAAGGGAGCGTGTGTTCCGCAGTTTATTCAAACTTATAATGGCATCCTGGCTTACACCGAAGCTTTCCGCAATTTTACCTACAATGTCGCCCTTTTGGACCGTATAAAGAACATAAAAAAGCTCCGGAATTATTTCGGGTCTTTCCAGGATACCGTCAACCTGGTCGGAGGAAAGAGCCGTATCCACACCACCCTTTCCGTCATATTCCGGGTGGACATTTTTAAGACCGGAATCCGTGGCCGTACCGGAAATTTCCCGGGAAACAGCAGAAGCTGACTTCTCATCTGTTTTTGAAGAACAGGAAAATACAAAAAAAATAAAACAAAAAAAAGCTGTATATAACGCAATTCTGCGGATAATTGTTGAGATTTTCATATTTGCGGCATTATACCAAAATAAACACATTATGCCAGTATCTTCGGCAAAAAAATAAAAGTATTTTAGGGAATTCAATACAAAAATGATGAAAATAAAATAAAATTCCTCAAAATTATATCATTTATTTGAAGTTTAATCCGACAAGATAGGTCTCAAAGCTTTCCCGGCGGCAAGCTTCCGGCTTGAAAGCCCTGGCGGAAACAAAAAGCCCCTTCATTTTTGCCAACAGATTACGTTCTCCGCCACCCTGGAAAATTTTAACCGCAAAATTGCCCCCCTTGTCCAGCATTTCCTCACCGTAAGAAAGAGCCAATTCTGCCAAACCTTCACTTCTGAGGGAATCCACAGTACGGTTTCCGGTGGTCGCCGGTGCGGCATCGCAAATCACCAGTGAATAGGGACCACGGATTTTTACTTCCCGGCGTATTTCCGGGGAATAAAGGTCGCCCTGGAAAAAACAAAGCCTTTCCGAATTGACCGCACCGGCAAGAGGGGATAAATCCACCGAAACAACCCTTCCTGACTTTCCGCAGTGTTCCAGGGCATACATCGTCCAGCTTCCCGGGGCGGCACCCAAATCCAGGACGGAAACACCATCTTTGAATAGAAGGAATTTCCTGTCCATTTCCTCCAGTTTCCATACAGACCGGGCCGGATACCCCTGCGCAAAGGCTTTTTTACTCCAAAAATCAGGTTTTTTATAGCTATTTGACGGCACAGACTTCTCCGAAAATAAAACGTGCAGTATAATTAGTATGATGAATATAGAATATAAACGAAGACTTGAAAAGATTGAATCTGTCCTCCGTGGAGCCCTGCCGGAAAAACCGGACAAAACCTGGGCAAAGGAAGTGTTTTCAACCCTTCCGGATGGAGTGGACACGGATCATTTAAATCAGCTTACGGAACCTTGCAGAAACCTGCTTTTACGTGGAGGGAAACGGTGGAGACCGCTGTTGTTGGTATTATCCTGCGAGCTTGCCGGTTCAGATCCGGAAACAGCCTACCCTCTGGTACCCGCAGTGGAATTCACCCATACGGCAAGTTTAATCCACGATGACATAGAAGACAATGGGGAAGAACGGCGCGGAGATAAATGCATACATCTCCTGTACGGTGAGGATGCGGCCATCAATTCCGCATCCTGGCTTTATTTTCATGCCCAAAGTTGTATAGCCGCTTATGAAGCGGCTCCTGGATTAAAACTACGTTTGTTCTCGATTCTGAACCGGGAGCTCCGACGGCTCCATCTGGGACAATCGATGGACATTATGTGGCACAGGAACCACAACTTTATACCTTCCCGTAAACAATACGAGGCGATGGTCAGACTGAAAACCGGAACCCTGTCCAGTTTGGCGGCGGAAATCGGAATGGCGGCAGGCGGAGCCGAAGATGACAGCATTTCCTCAATGGGGAAAGCGGCCGCGGAAATAGGAGCCGCTTTTCAGATTCTGGACGATGTTAAAAACCTGACGGAAGGAAATCCGGGAAAAAACCGGGGAGATGACATTGTGGAAGGAAAAAAAAGCCTTCCGGTAGTAATCCACGAAGAAAGGGGAGGAAAAAATTTGAGGCCTCTTTTCGAAAAAGCCGGGGTGGAAGGGATAAACTCTCCGGCTGTGGAACAGGCTATTTCACTTCTTAAAGAATCCGGAGCCGTACAGCAGGCTTCGGAATACGGAAAAAACCTAGCTGAAAACTGTATTAAAACCATAAGAAAACGGTGGAACGGAAACTCCGCGGCGGATTTAATCGCAGGACTTTTTGAAGCCATGCTTTTAGGGTGATGTTATGGAACAGGAGAAAAATCATGCTTAACCATTCAGATTCCCCTGCATTTCTTAATGCCAATGCCATAATTCTGGCGTCGGAAGGAAAACACAGGGAAGCTATTTCATGCTTTTTTCAAGGGCTGCGGCTTGATCCGGAAAACCCTACCCTGTGGTATAATCTTGCCCTGAGTTACAGGGCCATAGGGGAATTGGCAAAGGCAAAAGAAGCCCTTATAAATTCCATCGAATTTGACTCCTCAGATCCCGATGTACTTGATTCCATGGGCGTGATCCTGCACGAAATCGGGGAAGACTTAACGTCTGAATTTTGTTTCAAAAAAGCAATTGAAATTGATCCGGGTAACGGACGGATATGGAATAACTTCGGGGTTTTGTCTTTCGACAGAAAAAACTACAAGGAAGCGGCCCGGGCATTTGAAACAGCTGTTTCACTGTTGAAAGAGGATGAATCCGGAGATTCGTTGGTTAACCTCCGGGACACTTACAACGAACTTGGGGAAACAGAAAAAGAAGAGAAATGCAGCATGTTGATTCAAAAACTGGGAATAAAATAACCTGCAATGATATTTTTATATATATCTGAAATTGTAGGCAAACCCGGTATTTGGTGCATTAAAACAATGATTCCCTTTTTAAAAAGGGAATTCAATCCGGATTTAACCGTCATAAACGTAAACAGCGCAACCGGAGGAAACGGCATAGGGAAACAACACGCGGGATACCTGCATAAACTGGGCGGGGATGTTTTAACCTCAGGTTACTCGGTTTTTTTGAAAAAGGATTTATGCGGAAACATCGACAAGATTCCATATCTTATAAGACCGGCGAATCTTCCGGACAACACTCCAGGAAAAGGTTTTATTATAAAACATACTGAAAACAGACAGGAAGCGGCGGTAATTTCCTTTACCGGAACATTTTCGCCATCACGCCTTCATGGGGAAAACCCCTTTTCCTGTTTTTCCAAAATCATTGGAATTGTCAAAAAAAGAACACCTTTTATTCTGGTGGATTTACACGCCCTGATGACGGCGGAAAAAAGGGCTTTCTTTTACCATGCTGAAGGAAAGGTTTCCGCTGTAATAGGCTCCGGCGGAAAAATACAAACCACAGACGGAGAAATACTCCCCGGAGGGACCGCAGTTATTACGGACGCAGGAAGGACAGGAAGCCAGATTTCCGTTGGAGGTAATTCACCGGAGCCGAAAATTTTTGAATACCTGACCGGGGTACCTGACTGGACAAGGGAGTGCTGGACAAAACCTGCTGTCCAAGGCGTATGTGTTACAACCGATGGAAATGGCAAGGCGGTACATATACAAACTTTTACACGTAAACCGGAAGACTTTTCGTTTTTTCCCTGTACAGGGGATAAACCGGATTCCGACCGGGAATTCCGAAGGGAAACACAAGGAAATGAATAAAACAAGGCGGAAAAACACAGTATCATGAAAATCAAGGCTGTTGTCGCGAAAATTGAAAAAGAGAAAATATGGCTTGGACGTATCGACGGCGGTGAAAATTCCTGCCGGGGATGTTCCGGTTGCGGCGGTGCGGATAAATGCGGTTTTAAAACCGGTCCGCTTTTTCCTGCATCCAACCCTTCAGGATATCCCGTAAAAACCGGAATGATAGTAACGGCATCCTGTTCCGCTTTAAAAACAGTTTTCCAAATTTTAATATCCCTTGTATTTCCTGTAGCCGCCGCAACCGCTGCATATATTTACGCTCCGACCGGAGAAACCGGCGGAATAAAAATAGCGGCAATGTTGGCTGCATTTACAATCGCTTCCGTTACCGTTATTTTTATGGCGGAATGGAAAAAAAAAGCCGGCGGATCCGGCTCAGGAGGGGAAATGGAAATAACGGAAATTCTGTATTAATAACGGGGTAAAACAATCAGGGCGGAACCGTCAGCCAAACTCCATGGCGTAACGGTTAATTGTATCCGCCATATCGTCCAGGGAAACCTGTTCATCAATGGCACCCAACTCCATGGCCGCCCTGGGCATTCCGTAAACAATACTGCTTTTTTCATCCTGTCCAAGAGTACGGCTTCCGGCTTCATACAGGGAAGCCAGCTCAACAGCCCCGTCCCGGCCCATACCGGTCATAATAATCCCAAGAGCCCGGTTTCCGTATTCATTTTTTATTGACTCAAACAGTATGTCAGCGGAAGGTCTATGACCGTTCCTCAAAGGTGCATCCGAAAGATGGGCTACGGCTGCAAGAGGTCTTTTTTCGACAGTCAAATGTTTGTCCCCTGGCGCTATTAAAATACGGCCGGGCTTTAACAAATCCCCCTCGTGGGCTTCCCGTACTTCCAGCCGGCATATTTTATTCAAACTGTTTGCGAATTCTTCTGTAAATCCCGGAGGCATATGCTGGACAACCACAATGGGCTGCTTTATGTCAGGATTCAGTTTCGGAAAAACAGTGCGCAAAGCATTCGGTCCCCCTGTGGAAATGCCGATGGCGATAATCTCGATTTTTCCCGGTTCCGCCAACCTTCGCAGTTTTCCTCGGGTTACCATGTGCTGAACAGGTTTGGAAAAAGAAGGTTCATTGTGGGAGAATGGAATTTCCTCCCGTTCCTGCACAGGATGGACGGTTCCATGGGCATCAAGGGGAGAGGAAACATATTCCTTTAACAAATCCAGGGGGATGGGTTTTGTTTTTCCGCTTTTCTTTAATTCATGGTACTTTCTGCCGAACCCCACAAGGAGGGAAATAAGTCTGTCCGCCACGGTATGTAAATCCGCGGATTCAGAACCGGAAGGCTTGGTGACAAAATCCGAAGCTCCTTTCTCAAGGCATTCCATGGTGATGGAAGCCCCCCGCTTCGCAATACTGGAAAGAATTATCACCGGAGTTTCAAACCCTGCCTTACGGCGCACTTCCAAAAACTCAAGTCCGTTCATTTCCGGCATTTCAATATCAAGGACTATCACGTCCGGTTCCTCAATACACAATCTCTGGAGAGCGAACCGTCCATTCATCACTTTGTCCATCACCCTCATGGAAGGCTCGCTTTCAACTATTTTTGAAATAAGTGAACGCATTAATGCGGAATCATCAACAATAAGTACAGAAATTTTATCACTTTGATTCATTTGTCTCCCCGCCAATCCAGGCCGCTCAAATATTCTTTTGATAGAGGCAGGCCCAGTCTGTTTTTAAGAAAACGAATTTAGTGTCCATGCCGAAAAGGGATTCGGAATGACCTATGAACAGGTAGGATTTCGGAGACATGGCCCGCCAAAAGCTGTCTATCACGGATTTTTGCGCTGCTTCATCAAAATAAATAAGAACATTCCTGCAAAAAACTATATCCACATTTGAAAGATTTGACTCATGGGCAAGGTTATGATAGTCAAAACGTATCATATCCATAAGTTCTTTTTTAACCTGCCAACCTTCCGCCTTCCTTTCAAAAAAACGGCTGAGATAAGCCTCAGGAACACCGGACATTTTTGAATCGGCATAAAAACCGGCCTTAGCCACCATCAGGCATTTAAGGGAAATATCAGAGGCTATTATTTCGGTTTGAAAAGAGGATGGCACCTTGTCTTTCAATATCATTGCAATTGTATAGGGTTCTTCACCGGTGGAACAACCGGCACTCCAAACCCTGATTCGCTTGTCAATGGAAGAGCTTTTACGCTTAATGATTTCCGGAAGAATATAATTCGTCAGGGCGTCAAAATGGGCTTGATTCCGGAAAAATCTGGTTAAATTCGTTGTGACGGAATCCAACATGGCGGTAAGCTCATTTTTGTCAGAAGAAACGAGCTTAAAATACTCATCGACAGAATTAAGCTTTTTTATGCGCAGGGTCTCACGTATACGGCTTTCCAAAACAGAACGGTTGGTGTCGGAAAAGGTTATTCCGCTTTCAGCATAAATGAGTTTTCGGAATTGCTCAAATTCCGCATCCGTGAGAAAAACAGGCATAGGAACTCCTCGTATACATATATTTTTTTCAATATGTATTTTGAAAAGAATAAATCCTCTTTGCCCCCGATGTCAATTAAAGTGAATAAAAAACTGACTTTTGACTAAAGTTGAGAATGTCTGTATAGTTATTGCTGTGGAAGGTTTGGTATATCAAGCTTTTAAGAAACCGTTTTCAGCCCTTTTATGCGTTTTTTTTACATTGACGGCATGTAGTTTCAACTATTCAGAAGGCTCAGGTTCATCGGTTCCACCAGACATGACTTTTTCCAGAACAAAGGCAACACGCTACAGTGACGGGAAAAAAACGATGGAAATAACAGCCGAAAGCCTGGAAATTTACAACCCGGAGAAAATATGGGCCGGAGAGCGGATTTCCTTCACAGAATACCAGGAAAACGGGAAGGAACCGAATTCATCGTCGGCGGGGCTTATGCTTCTGGATGAAAAAAATGAAGTATACACCCTTGGAGACGGGGTGGTTTTCAACCTGCCGGAAGACAACATGAAAGTGAAAGCCGGTGACCTGCGTTGGAATAAAAAAGAAGGTTTTCTTTCTTCCCCGGTTGACGGTTCAGTGGAAATTGAAAGCGGCGGAATCACAGCGGGAGGGACCGGCTTTTTTGCGGATACAAAAGACAGAACATACAGGTTCTCCAGAGCAGTTTCCGGAAAAATGACAGACTGAAACCGGAGACAGGACAGGAAAACAAGTGATAAAAAAGAAATCGGTTCCCGCGGCCTTCATATTAAAAAAAGCGGTTTTTTTCATGTTTCTCATTCCGGTATTTTTTTCCGGACTTTCAGCCCAGGAAAGGAAAAAAGAAGACATTGTTTTTTCCGCCGATTCAATGAGTGGTGCAGCCGGTAAAAAAAACGCTTCCGCAATTTTAAAAGGCAATGCGAAGGTAACCATAGGAAAACTTGTAATTAAAAGCGACTCCATGGAAATTTCCGGGGAAGATTACCGTTATGTAAATGCCACTGGAGAAGTTACGGGGGAAGACGCGGAGAGGGGATTTTCTTTTTCAGCTTCCAGTATGAATTATGACAGGGAAAAAGAGATTTCGGTTTTCCACGGGCCCCTGTCTTTCAGTGATACGGAAAACGGGGTTGAAATTTCGGCCGGAATGCTTTCATATGACAGAAACTCTGAAACTATCTTTATTCAAATTGATGTGGTCCTGAAAAAAGATGATATGGTTTGTTCCGCGGCCTTTGCCCTGTACCGAAGGGACCAGTCACTGTTGGAACTATCCGGAATGCCTTCGGTGGTGAATGATGATAACGAATTCCAGGCGGATAGAATTTTTGTAAACCTTGATACGGAACGCATAACCCTGGACGGATCCGTAAGCGGAAACATAAAGGATTCCGTAAAAAAAGAAAAGGAAGGGACTTCCACTGAAACAGAGGATGTCTCCAGATAAAACAGTCGATTATGGAAATTTTATATGCTTAAAATCGGGAAATTCACAATACCAATACCTGAAAAATTCACGGCAAAAGAGCTCCGGTCTTCCCCGGAGGAGGAAGTTAAACGGGACGGCCCCCATATCCTTACCATTGATTGTGTAAACAAATATTTCCGGAAAAAACACGCGGTAAGGGATGTCTCCTTTTCTTTTTCTTCCGGTGAAATAATGGGCTTGCTCGGCCCCAACGGCGCAGGGAAAACCACAATTTTCTATATTGTTGTCGGATTCCTGAAACCTAATTCCGGGGATGTGCTCCTTAACGGAAAATCTGTCACAAAGTTGCCCATGTACAAACGGGCACGGGCGGGTATTTCATATCTCGCCCAGGAAGCATCGGTTTTCCGGAAAATGACGGTGGAAGACAACATAATGTCTGTGCTGGAAACCAGGAATGACCTTACTCCCGCCGGCAGGAAACAAACACTGGAACAACTCATGGAAGAATTCGGTATTTCAAATGTGGCAAAACAACAGGCTTATACTCTTTCCGGGGGAGAAAGACGCAGGACGGAAATAGCCCGTTCCCTGGCCATAGAACCCCTCTTCCTGCTGTTGGACGAACCCTTTGCGGGGATTGACCCGATAGCCGTACACGATATAAAACAAATTGTCAGGCGTCTTGCCTCAAAGAACATAGGAATTTTAATAACAGACCACAATGTCCGGGATACGCTGGAAATCACCGACAGGGCGTGTATCATCAACAGAGGTGAAATTGTGGAGGAAGGTTCCAAGGACATTATCCTGGAATCGGATGTGGCCCGGAAAGTTTATCTCGGTGAAGAATTCAGAATGTAGGAGCAGGAGATTAAAATGAAAATACTTGTCGCCGCCGGAGGGTTAAGCCCGGAAAGGGATGTTTCCCTTACATCAGGAACCTTGATAGCCAACGCCTTGATGGAGAACGGGCATTCCGTTGCCTTTGCCGACATATATGAAGGGATTCCTGAAGAAAGCCTGGGGAAAGGTCCGGACGGGATTTATTTTAACAAAGAAAGCGGAAAACATTTTTCATACAAGGTTCCAGGGACTGAACCGGACATAGAGGCAATAATCCGGGCCAATGGGAACCGCCGTGACCAGGTAGGCCCCGGCTTTCTGGAGCTGTGCAAAAGCGCCGACACGGTTTTTGTGGCCCTCCACGGCGGCATAGGCGAAAACGGCGTTTTCCAAGCCCTGCTGGAAACCTACGGGATAAAGCACACCGGTTCCGGCAGCGAAGGCTGTTCCCTTTCCATGGACAAATCCATAGCGAAAACCATTGCAGCCGCGGCAGGAATAAAAACCCCCGCTTGGGAATACTTTCCCCAGGAGATTCCTGTGGAAGAAGTTGTCACAAAGACGGAACAAAAGATAGGCTTCCCATGTGTCATAAAACCTTGCGGTTGCGGCTCAAGCATAGGAGTCACCATTGCGGCCGGAAAAACGGAGGCGGAAGAGGCTGTGGAAAAAGCACGCCAATATGGTACCGCTTGTATGGCGGAAAAACTGATACGGGGAAGGGAATTCAGCTGCGGCGTTCTTGAAGAAGAAAGCCCGGACGGAGAGCGGATAATAACAGCCCTTCCTCCGGTGGAAATAATCCCCAAAAGCGGCTTTTACGGTTACGCGGATAAATACCAGGCGGGCTTAACCCGGGAAATTTGCCCTGCGGAAATTCCCCCTGAATACACAGAAAAACTGCAAAAAGCCGCGGCCACTGCCCACAAGGTTTTAAGGTTAAAAACCTATTCCCGCAGCGATTTTATACTGGACAAAAACGGGAATCCCTGGTGGCTGGAAATAAATTCCCTTCCGGGGATGACCCCCACAAGCCTTGTCCCCCAGGAAGCCGCAGCCATAGGAATAAACTACAACGAATTGTGTGAAAGAATTATTAAGGCCTCCCTCCGGTAATGATAAAATTTGAGTTTTTTTCATCTCCCCCGGTTCCTGAAAACAGAATGTTTTTCAGGTGGTTTCAGGAATTTACATGTGAAAATTGACATTTTCTTGACAATTAACTTCTTTCCTATTACATTGAAGATGACAGCGTTTAAGCTTTTAAATAAAGGGGTTTGCTATGAACATGATTCTGTACATCATACTCCCCGCTGCCGGATTGATTCTTGGATGGTCTATTCGCTGGCTGTATGCCAGATTTCAGTTGTCTGCGTCAGAACAAAGAGCTAAAAGGGTCTTGGAAGATGCAGTTAAGGAAGCAGAAGCACAAAAGAAGGAAATTCTTTTAGAAGCAAAAGAACAGCTAATTCGGGAAAGAAATCAGCAGGAACGGGAAAACCGGGAACGTCGTAATGAATTACAGCGTTACGAACGTAGACTCACTCAAAAAGAAGAGACCTTGGACCGCCGGGTTGAAGGTTTGAATAAACAGGAAAAAGCCATAGGCGAACAGGAGAAGGTTCTTGCTGAACGGGAACAGTTTCTCGAAGGAGAAGAGCTGAGATACAGGCAGGAACTGGAGCGAATTTCAGAGCTTTCAGCTGAGGAAGCTAAGAATTTAATCATCAAAGATTTGGAAAATGACGCCCGTCACGATGCGCAGGTAATCCTCAACAAAATTGAACAGGAGGCCCAGCTTTCATCAGAAAAAAAAGCCCGGGAAATCCTTGTTTCCACAATCCAGAGAATTGCCACGGAAACAACCGGTGATGTGACGGTCGCCACAGTCAGTCTCCCCAGCGATGAAATGAAGGGCCGTATAATCGGACGCGAAGGCCGGAATATCAGAACATTGGAAACAATGACAGGCGTGGATATCATTATCGATGATACGCCGGAAGCTGTTGTCATTTCCTGCTTTGACCCGGTCCGGAAGGAAATAGCCAAACTTTCCCTCGAAAGACTTGTCCTTGACGGACGCATTCATCCTGCAAGGATTGAAGAAATCGTACAAAAAGTGACCAGGGAAATCAACCAGAAAATTTACGAGGAGGGGGAACAAGTCCTTTTCGAACTGGGAATCCATAACATGAGCCAGGACGGTGTAAGGGCGTTGGGCCGGCTGTTTTTCCGGACAAGCTATGGACAGAATGTCCTTACCCATTCAAAAGAAGTGGCCATGATAGCCAGTATGCTGGCGGCGGAAGTAGGCGCAAACAGGGAAATAGCAAAACGCGCCGCACTTCTTCATGATATCGGCAAGGGTGTGGAAAATGATTCGGATCAGAACCATGCGGAAGCCGGCATGGAAATAGTCCGAAAAATGAATGAAGATCCCAAGGTGATAAACGCGGTTGGCGCCCACCATAACGATATCGAAGCCACAAGCATTGAGGCTGTGATTGTACAGATTGCGGATGCCATTTCCGCGGCACGACCCGGAGCCAGACGTGAGACCCTGGACAACTACGTCAAACGGCTGGAAAACCTGGAACAAATCGCCGAACAATTTGACGGGGTTGAAAAAGCTTATGCCATCCAGGCAGGCCGGGAACTGAGGGTAATCGTGGACAGCGATAAAATCCCTGATGCGAACGTTAAAAATCTGAGCAGAGATATTGCGAAAAAAATTGAATCGGATCTCCGCTATCCTGGAAGAATTCGTGTCACCTTAATCCGGGAAACCAGGATTGTGGAATACGCCCGCTAAAACCGAATTACACAGGGTTTAATTTATATTGAAAAAGCAGCCTTTCCAGGTTGCTTTTTCACATTTTAAATAAATATTTGACGGTGATTGAACTGAAAAAAAGAGCCGGCTTAAAGCCGGCCGTTACAGATCCTTGTGACTACCCGAGTCATGCAGGTGTATATAAACCATACCGCACGGATCACTTCATGTTTATACCGCCTATGCGGTTTATTGTCTGGTTAAACTGCCCTCCCCGGGGCTTTCCTTTCAGGCGGATTTTCCATAGTCTCCTCCTCGATTCAGAAAGGAACAAATAAAGGTTCATCCTTTATTCCCAAACCGGATTTTCCGATTCTACCCTAACAGCGGACTCTCATCAGCCGCCTTTTATTCCCTCTCTTTCTAATTTAATGATACCACAGTTTACGGATAATGCAAGCTTTTTTTTTATTTTTTTTTAATTCATAATAAATTTACATGTTTATGTAAATCAAACGAACAAAGACAAAAATGCCTCTATCTTGACAATTCCCGGCTTTCATTCATAATTGAAGTATACCATTACAGGTGGGATAAAAGTGAAAGAACGGTTGTCGCGCCTTCAGGCTATAAAAAAAATTATAAAAACAAGCAGAATCAGTTCCCACGAATCCCTGCTGGAAAAACTCCAGGAGGAAGGCTTTCCTGTTACATTGACAACCTTATCCCGGGATTTGAAGCTTTTGAAGGTCGGACGGATTCCTGACAACAACGGAACATATACTTACATCCTCCCTAACGAAGAAACAACCCAAACGGCGGCTTATTCTTTTTCCCAGGATTTTGCCCGGGGATGCGCCGGAATAGCCTGCTCAGGAAACATGCTGGTTATAAAAACCTATTCAGGATATTCCGATATCGTGGCCCATGCCTTGGACAAAATGAATTTTGATGAAATCCTGGGCACAATTTCCGGAAGGGATAACTGTGTTTTTGCCTGCCTGAAAGAAGGTGTTCACGGGAAAAAATTCATTTCGGTTTTAAAAGGGAAAATCCCTGACCTGGACATTTAAAACCCCGGGACAACCGGGAAATTTTATATTTTATTTTGCAAGGAGAAAAAAATGGTTTCATGGAGAAATCTGGACACGCTTGAAGCTTACAAAAAGCTTTTAACCTTGAAAGATTCAGTCAGTTTAAGAGATGTTTTGAATGGAGCCAGGATCGCTGAATATTCAGTTCCAATGGCGGCAGGCTTGACGTACAATTATGCGGCAAAAAAAGTTGACAAGAGGGTTTTGCAAATCCTGCAGGAACTGGCCGATGAACAGGGGCTGATTGAAAAGTACAAAGCCCTGTTGAACGGCGAAATAATCAATACGGGAGAAAACCGTAAGGTCTTGCATCATCTTGCCCGGGGCCAACAAGCCGGAGATGTGGTCTATAACGGAAAAAATATGCGTGGCTTTTATGAAGAACAGCGCCTTAAAATAGCGGATTTTGCGGCCAAGGTTCATTCCGGGGAAATAAAAGGAAGCACCGGAAAGAAATTCACGGCGGTAACCCAGATTGGCATCGGAGGTTCCGACCTGGGGCCCAGGGCCATATACCTTGCCCTGGAAAAATGGGCGGAAAAAAACAACAAGAAAAAAATGGACGCCCATTTCATTTCAAATGTGGATCCAGATGATGCCGCCGGTGTTGTTTCTTCCCTCAACCTGGAAGAAACACTTTTCATCCTTGTTTCAAAAAGCGGTGTAACCCAGGAAACCCTTGCGAACGAGCTTTTCGTAAAATCCTTCCTGAAAAAAGCGGGCTTGAATCCTTCAAAACACATGATTGCGGTTACAAGCGAAACAAGCCCCCTTGCCGGGAATCCGGAATATCTGGCATCCTTTTACATGGACGACTTTATCGGGGGACGTTTTTCCTCTTCTTCCGCTGTGGGCGGAGCGGTGATTTCCCTGGCATTCGGACCGGAGGTCTTTGAATGCTTCCTATCCGGAGCCGCCGAAGCAGATAAAACCGCCTTGGAGCAGAACATCCTGAAAAACCCTGCGCTTCTTGACGCGTTAATCGGTGTGTATGAAAGGAATGTTCTGAATCTGCCGGCTACAGCGGTACTACCCTACAGCCAGGCTTTAAACCGTTTTCCAGCCCATCTCCAGCAGGCGGACATGGAATCAAACGGTAAACAGGTAAACAGGAACGGCGAACCCCTGTCCTATGCTACAGGGCCGGTAGTGTTCGGGGAACCGGGGACAAACGGCCAGCATTCCTTCTACCAGCTTTTGCACCAGGGAACAGACATTGTGCCCCTCCAGTTTATCGGTTTTACCGAGAACCAAACCGGCGAAGATGTGACCGTGGACGGCTCCACAAGCCAGATGAAGCTTTGCGCGAATCTGGCGGCACAGATTGTGGCGTTTGCCAAGGGGAAGGATGACGAAAATCCGAACAAACGGTTCCCCGGCGAAAGACCGTCCAGCTTGATTTACGGTAAAAAGCTGACTCCCAATTCACTGGGGGCATTGCTTTCGCATTTTGAAAACAAGATAATGTTCCAGGGTTTTACATGGAATGTGAATAGTTTTGACCAGGAAGGAGTTCAACTAGGTAAAAAACTGACGAAGGAAGTCCTCTCCGGGAAAATGGACGAAACCCTTTCGTCCTACGCAAAACTCCTCGGAATTTGACAACGAGCATACATATCGCAGCCAGGCTACGGTACATCCCATGGCTGCGGTTTGTCACGGGAAACGGACGGTTTTTGCACCGTCCGTTTTTTATTCAGCCAGCAGATGACTTATAAGAATCCTTACACCCAAAAGCACCAGCACAAAACCGCCGGCAAGCTGGGCGTATTTACCGAAAAAGGCGCCGGCTTTCTTCCCGGCGAAAAAACCGAAGGAACACACAACGAAGGTAACCAAGCCTATAATCAATGAGGGAATAAATATCGGTTCATTCATTGAGGCATAAACAATACCGATTGTGAGGGCATCTATACTTGTAGCCACCGCCAGGGCAAAAAGGTTTTTCATGGATTCCAGGCCTGAAGCAACCTGACAAGAAGATGTCATCTCTTTTACGTCATCATCCGAACCATCGTGAAACACTGCGGCTTTTTTTTCCTCCCTCATTTCGGACAAAGTTTGGAATATGGTTTTGCCGCCGACAAAGGCAAGCAGAAAAAAAGCCAGCCAGTGGTCAAACACGGAGGCGTATTTTATAAAAAAGGAAGAACCGAACCAACCCAACATGGGCATGGCGAATTGAAAAAAACCGAAGGTAAAAGCAGCCCGAAACATGGTTCCCGGCTTTAAAGCTGCGGAACAAGCGGCGGCTGATACGGAAACTGCCAGAGCATCCATGGACAGGGAGAGGGCAACCAAAAGGGTCTGTACCATCAGTCGGGAACACCTTCCATAAGCTTGGAATATTTTTCGGCAAGGGTTTTCGCTTTTTCAGCGGCAAGTCCCCTGTAACGTGCCGGATCAGAGAAAAAACCGTCAGCATCGGAAATTCCAAGGGTTTCAAGCTGCGACCGTATCTTTGAAAAAACTCCGGCATCCCGGCTGAGTACAGCGTAAAAAGTTTCCCCGGTTTTTTCAGCTTCCAGCGTTATTTTCCGGATAACCTCGTGGGCATCGGAAACGCCGGCTTCCGCAAGCAAAATATAAGCGGGCTCGGCAAGAACGCCGCCTTTCACCTTTCCGCCTGCACCGGCCAAGTTCCTCATCATTGCTTCCCGGTCAGCCTGAAGTCCAGCTACAACGGAGCTCATGCGGGAAACCGCCATGGCGAAGCCGGCTACATAATCCGCAATAAAGCGTTGGCTGGCGGAATTGGATAAATCCCTCTGGTGTTCAGAAATTTGATCCATGTAAAAAGTTATGACTCTGGGAGAAAAAGTTTTCCATAAACTCTTCACGTGTTCGGAATTCCAAGGATTTCTTTTTTGAGGCATTGTGGAAGAACCCACTTGGGATGAACCGAAATATTCAAACACCTCCCCTATTTCCGAACGTTGCAGATTACGCAAATCATCAGCGAGGTTGGCAATGACACCGAAGGCCACATTGCATTCAAGCAAAAGCCGTAAAAGATATTCCGGTTCCACAAGCTGGGTGGAATGTTCCGAAGGTGTCAAACCAAGATAAGCCAGATAACGCCGCTCCAAATCCTCCGGGTCTTTCACTATCATGCTCGGACCGTTATAGGCTCCAACGGGACCGGCAAGTTTTCCCTTCAGGGAACCGGAAAGCCGCTGGATTTCCAAAATGGATTTACCCAGCCGGGAAACATATTCCGCAACGGCGAACCCAAAGGTGATGGGAACCGCATGCTGCCCGTGGGTTCTTCCCACCTGGGGTGTTTCGGCTTCCCTCGATGCGACGGCGCACAGGGACAACTCCAAACCCTTCAAAAGCGGCAGAAGGACAAAGCGGACACAGTCCCGCATACGGACGGAAAGGGCGGTATCCAGAATGTCAACGCTGGTAGCGCCCAAATGCACAAGAGGCGCGACTTCCGCAGGCACCATGGTTTTCATCACATTCACCAGGGCTCGTATATTATGTCGGGTTTTCTCTTCTTCGGCGTAAACAGCAGCCGGATCAATTTCATCGGCCACCTTGTCGAGACAGGCTTCCATATCCGGGGAAAGGACACCGCGCACGGAAAGATGGGCCTTTATCAGGGCGATTTCCGCCCGGGCACAGGAAAGGACGGCGGCCTGCTCGGAAATATATGTCGAAAGTTTATCAAAAACATCCGCTTCGGAAATGGAATACCGGTGATCCAACGGGGAGATATTTTGGAATATATTTCTTGCATTCATTCGGGAATAATATCAATTCCGGTACGGATTTTCAATATACCGGCATGAGTCTTTCTTTTTCATGACGGCACGCCGGCGGAAAGCCGGAGGCCGGGTCAGAGGCGTATTTCAATTTCTTTCAAAAGTTCCATCCTGCCGGTTTTCTTTAAGGCGGAGGAAAAAATGATTTTTTCAGGGGCAAGGTCAAAAAATGCGGACAAGTTTTTTTTCGATGATGAGCGCATGGAATTATTCAACTTGTCGGATTTGGTGGAGACCAGAATGACATCGATACCCAGATTTGAAAAATATTCCACCGAATCTTTTTCAACCTGAGCCGGCGGACGGCGGGAATCCATCAGGAAAAAAAAAGCCCGGAGCTGGGAGCGGGAAGATGAATAATCCGCAAGCATCCTGTCAAAAGCCGCTGTTTCCGCGGCAGACCGGCGGGCGAAACCGTATCCGGGCAAATCGGTTAAAACGAAGGAATCATTTATCCTGAAAAAGTTTATCAGCCGGGTCATACCCGGAGTTGAGCCGGTTTTCACCAGGGATTTGCGCCCGGTAATCATATTTATAAGGGAGGACTTGCCCGCATTCGACCTGCCGAAAAAAGCGAACTCCGGCAAATTACCTCCGGGGTAATCCCTGGGCAAAGCGGCACTTTTTATGAATTCTGCTTTAACAATTTCAATCACAATAGAAAAATATATTAAACCGGAAACTTTGTCAAAGACACATAAAAGGCACATAAATAACACAGCTTGAAAGACAGCGTTTTTTCCTGTATCCTTTCCCCATGATTACAGTTACAGATCTTAGCCTTGCATTCAGCGATAAACCGCTTTTTAAAGATGTAAATTTAAAGTTCACGCCCGGAAATTGTTACGGTGTAATCGGTGCCAACGGGGCCGGAAAATCCACCTTTCTGAAAATCCTTTCCGGGGAAATTGAACACGACAAGGGTGAAATCATAATACCCCCGGGACAGCGGATGGCGACCTTGAAACAGGATCACTTTGCCTTTGATTCCTACAGCGTGAAAGATACCGTTATGAGCGGTTTTCCGAAATTGTATTCAATAATGAAAGAACGGGAAGCAATTTACGAAAAAGAGGATTTTTCGGAAGAGGACGGTCTGCGGGCTTCGGAACTTGAAGGGGAATTCTCTGAGATAGGCGGTTGGGAAGCTGAAAACCAAATAGAGCAGATTCTGTCAGGTTTGGGACTTGAGGAAAATTTCCACGACAAGCAGATGGCCGATTTGGATGAAGGGCAGAAAGTACGGGTTCTGTTGGCGCAAGCCCTTTTCGGAAATCCAGATGTCCTTCTTCTGGACGAACCCACGAACGGTTTGGATTTGGAATCCATAAGTTGGCTGGAGGAATTTCTAATAGATTTTCCCAACACGGTGATTGTGGTTTCCCACGACAGACATTTCCTGAATGCCGTGTGCACCCATATCTGTGACATCGACTACGGAAAAATAAGGATGTACAGCGGTAACTACGATTTCTGGTACCAGATGAGCCAGATTATGCAGCGCCAGGCCAGAGACCAGCAGAAAAAGCGTGAAGAAAAAATGAAGGACTTAAAGGAATTCATTCTCCGGTTCGCCTCAAACGCCGCAAAGAGCAGGCAGGCAACCAGCCGGAAAAAAATCTACGACAAGCTGGCCCTTGAGGAAATTGAAGTCACCAGCAGGAAATTCCCCTACGTTAACTTTAAGCCCAACCGGGAAATCGGAAACAATGTTCTGCGGGTGGAAAACCTGAATTACAGCAACGATGGTGAGAAGCTTCTGGATAACTTCAATCTGATTGTGAACCGTACTGATAAAATCGCCTTCGTGGGAATAGAGCACAATTCCAAGTCCGCCTTTTTCGATATTATCGCGGACAAAATAAAAGCGGAATCCGGGGACATTTACTGGGGCCAGACCACAAGCTTTGATTACCTTGCGAAAGATAACACGGAATATTTTAACAATGACTTGAACATAACGGATTGGCTGAGACAATATTCTCCGGAACAGGACGACGGGTATGTCCGCGGATTTTTGGGGCGTATGCTGTTCACAGGCGATGAATCACTTAAACCGGTGAAGGTTCTTTCCGGAGGTGAAAAGGTAAGGTGCATGCTTTCGAAGTTGATGCTATCCGGCGCGAACGTTTTAATTCTGGATGAACCCACCAACCACCTTGACCTGGAAGCTATAACCAGCTTGAACAACGGACTTTCGGAATTCCCGGGTGTGGTTTTGTTCAACAGCCATGACCATGAATTCATTAACTCCATTGCCAACCGAATAGTGGAAATAACACCCGGCGGAATAATTGACAGAATGATGACCTTTGACGATTACATCGCTGACCCACAGGTAAAAGAACTACGTGAGAAATACTACGGCGGAAAAGTAAAGCGTATTAACATCTAAGCACGTGGGAGAGGCTTTCAATTTGTCACCGCAGGATGAAGCGCCGGCCTGCCCGGCCTTACGTGGTCTTGCGGCGGGAAACTCCCCTTTGCGTAAAGCACAAAAAAATTTATAATCAGGCCATGCAGGATTTTGAATATTTTTTGTTCGACTTTGACGGAACTATTTTCGACACTTCGGAAGGAATTTTTAATTCGCTGGACAAGGTATGTGTTCATTATAATCTTGAAAACACCAGGGATGATTTTTCCAGAATGATCGGGCCGCCTTTAAGCGAAAGTTTTGCCACGGTTTTCCATCTTCCTGAATCTGAAATACAGGATGCAATTAAAGTTTACCGGGATTATTATTCAAAAGAAGGGATGTTCCAGTGCAGCCTTTATCCCGGAGTCACGGAGATGATACAAAGGCTCAAATCAAAAGGCAGGAAAGTTTTCATCGCCACCAGCAAACCTGAAATTTACACAAAGCAAATCCTTGAAAGAAAAGGGCTGCTTCAATTTTTTGATTTTGTGGGAGGGGCTGATTTTGAAGAAAAAGTCCGATGCGAAAAGGTTGATGTTATAAATTATGTTTTATCGGTAAACCGGCTTTCCGGGCAAAAAGAAAAGTGTCTTATGCTTGGAGACAGGAATTACGACATTAAGGGAGCCCACAAAGCGGGCTTGAAGGCAGCCGGGATTCTGTGGGGGTTCGGAGGAAGAAAAGAACTTGAAGAAGCCGGGGCGGATTTTATCTTTGAAAACCCGGAAGAGATACAGGATGCCTTCTGTAAATAGGCCACAACAAAAACTACGGCTTTTCCTTTTCAATACCGATGGGAATATGATTTTTCACTGTGGGTATAAATTGCCTGGCGAAATTCCCTTCACCCCGGTTTTTCACATAAATAAAACCGATGACAGAAAAAACAACTGCTCCTATAAAATTAACGAACAAATCCTTCATCGTATCTATTAAACCGATGTCAATATATCCGCCGTACAGTTTTATCCAGTCTTCACCATTTACCAAAAGACTTTCAATTTTCACATGACCGACAACATTCAGTCCGTCGGGATCAAACTTTACGGAATTTATCCTGTCAATGATATAATCTTTCTGCATATCCATGGAAAAAACCTGATCCATGAAAAACTCGAAAAACTCCCACAATACGCCTACAGTCATAGAAAAGCAAAAAGCCGTGACAGCTAAAAAAAGAGGAGAAAGCTTGAAAATAAAACGCTCTGTCCTGTTGAATATATCCACCAGGGCAAATCCTATAGCCGCCATCAAAAAGCCGTTGATTGTATGCAGCATTGTATCCCAATGCTTGAAACGGGTGTAAAAAGAATCAATTTCCCCGAGAATTTCCGCGGCAAAAATAAAACAGAGGATTACGGACTCAAGCCCTCTGGGGATATCAACCCCCAGGCGCCGGTCTATTATGATGGGAACAGCGAAAAGAATCAGTGTAAGCACGCACATGAAAACGCTCTCGTAGTTACCCTCAAAAATATGGCGCACAAGGGTGATAATCACAAGGAAAGAAAGAATACCGCGCAAGGTAAGTTTCAGACGGAGACGTTTGCGCTGAAAAGCAGCCGAAATATGTTCATGTTTTTTATTTCCGTTTCTTTTGTTTTTATTTTCCATAAGCCTCCAAATCAATGGTTCCCAGAAAACCGGAAAAAGTTAAAGACAAACAATCCGGGTGAATTTCTTTTTTCCTGCCCGGAGTATGATTTCCCTGGTACCGTCGGAATCAACGGTTAAATCCGCCGCAGTAATAACAAACTTCACATCGGTAACAGGTTTATTATTAACAGAAGCACCTCCCTGTTCCACCAGCCGACGGATATCGCTTTTTGTTCCGCCTAATTTAGCGGCAAAAAACAAATCTATTACACCAATACCATTTTCAAAATCAGAGAAAGGGATTTCCACAGTAGGCATGGACGCTTTGTCCCCGCCACCGCTGAAAGCCGCACGGGCTCCGGCCAAAGCCTTGTCGGCGGCGTCCTGCCCGTGAATCTCTTTTGTGACTTCCCACGCTAATTTTTCCTTGGCTTTGTTTATATCACCGGAAACAATTGCGTCTATTTCAGCCACAGGAAGGAAAGTGAAAAGAAGAAGGAATTTCCTCACATCCGCATCATCCACATTGCGCCAATACTGGAAAAAATCAAAAACCGGCGTCATCGCAGGGTCAAGGAAAAGAGCGCCCTTTTCGGTTTTCCCCATTTTTTTGCCGTCACTGCGGGTTATCAGCGGAAAAGTTAAGCCGAAAACAAGGGCCCCGGTTTTACGGCGCACCAAATCAACACCTGCGACAATATTTCCCCACTGATCATCTCCGCCTATTTGCAGCCGGCAGTTGTGCCTCTCATAAAGCTTAAGGAAGTCATAGCTCTGTAAAAGCTGATAACTGAATTCCAGGAAGGATAAACCTGCTTCCATTCTTTTTTTGTAAGCTTCAAAGGTAAGCATTTTATTTACGGAAAAGCATGAACCAATATCCCTCATAAAATCGATATAGTTCATGTCCGCAAGCCAGTATTTATTATTGTCCAGCACAGCTGTTTTTCCGTCAAAACCGATGAAGCTGTCCAACTGTTTTTCAAACCGCCTGACATTTTCGTCTATGTCATCGTAAGAGATAATTTTCCGCATTTCGGTTTTGCCGGAAGGGTCTCCGATTCGGGCTGTTCCCCCTCCAATGAGGGCGATACCGTTGTGCCCGGCGGCCCGGAGATGCCGCAAGGCGAAAAAGGGAACCATATGTCCGATGTGGAGACTGGGACCGGTGGGATCTGTCCCCACATAAAACGTAACAGGGCCTTCATCCATCAAAGTGGATAAACCTTCAACATCCGTACACTGCTGGAAAAAACCGCGTTCCTTTAACGTTTCAAGAGCCTTATTCATAATTTCAGTATATATTTTTCAAAAAAAAAAGTATATACTAATAAGCGTTAACCGAAACGGAGGGTTTGTCTATGATTCACGGATTTTTGCGCGTTGCGGCGGCTTCCCCCGAATGCACTGTTGCTGATTCAGGGGCGAACACCGCTGAAATCATCAAGCTGATTCAGGAAGCGGCTGAAAAAAACTGCGAGCTTATTGTTTTCCCGGAATTATGTGTAACAGGATATACCTGTGCCGATTTATTCGCCCAGGAGTTATCTGAAAAAGTTTCCATTGCCGCTGTAAGGCATATTGCTGAAAAAACCCGAGACATTCCCATTGTGTCTGTCGTAGGTTTCCCCTTCTCTTTCGGAAACAACCGTTATAATTGCGCCGCTGTGATTTCCGGCGGAAAAATCGCAGGGATTGTTCCAAAAACCCATATTCCAAATTACGGTGAGTTTTACGAGCTGCGGCATTTTCATCCGGCACCAAAGGAAATAAAAACAGTTCCGGCGGGAATATTCGGTCAGGAAAATATTCCTTTCGGAACAAAACTCATTTTTCAGGATGAAAAAAATCCCGGCATTTCTTTTGCTGTGGAAATATGCGAGGACTTGTGGGTTCCGGAGAGTCCTTCCCAATCCCATGTTCTTGCAGGAGCTTTGTGCATAGCCAATCTTTCAGCCAGTGATGAAATTATCGGAAAAGCCGGTTACCGGAGGAGGCTTGTGTCTGACATTTCCGCCCGGGGAATATGCGGTTACATTTATGCCGACGCAGGGCTGGGAGAATCCTCCACAGACATGGTTTTCTCCGGTCACAATATCATAGCCGAAAACGGCTCAATAACAGCTGAAACAGCTCCCTTTTCCGGAGGGCTCCTTTGTGCGGATATTGACACTTCAAAGCTTATACAGGAACGGAGACGCATTAATTCCTTCCCGGGAGAAGATTCTGACAGGAGCGAAAAATACAAGTACGTTCCGCTCCGGCTTTGCAGACCCTCCGGTGTAACCTACTCCGCCCAGGCGGCGAGGGATCCTGGTGTAATTTACGCCGGTGACGGAAGACCGGAGGTTCCCGCCAACACAAGTGAGAATGCGTTGAAAATAAGGGAAGAAAACAGAACGAAAATGCTTTTACAGCCTGTATCCCGGTTTCCTTTTGTACCGGAAACAGAGGAGCTTTTAATGCAACGCTGTGCGGAAGTCTTATCGATACAAAGTTCCGGTCTGGCGAAAAGACTGTCCCACACGGAATGTGAATGCGCAGTAATCGGTTTATCCGGCGGTCTTGATTCCACCCTGGCTCTTCTAGTAACTGTGCGGGCTTTTGATTTTCTAGGCCTACCCAGGGCAGGTATCCAGTGCATAACCATGCCCGGATTCGGTACAACAAAAACAACCAGGGGGAATGCGGTGGCCCTGGCGGAAACCCTGGGTGTTTCAATCCAGGAAATAAAAATCCACAAGGCTGTCCGGCAGCATTTTGAGGACATCGGACACGATCCGGAAATCCTGGATGCAACCTACGAAAATGCACAAGCCAGGGAAAGAACCCAGATTCTCATGGACACAGCCAATCAAAACAGCGGTATTGTAATCGGCACAGGGGATCTTTCTGAGCTGGCCCTGGGATGGGCAACCTACAACGGAGACCATATGTCAATGTATGCGGTGAATTCCTCCGTCCCGAAAACCCTTGTAAAGTTTCTGGTGGAATACTGTGCCCAGGTTCCTGGTGTTTTTATAAACGAAAAATACCGGGGAACGGACGGAACCATTGATGAAAATACAAGGCTTCGGGCTGAAAAGAACTTCAGCCGCATTTTGTATTCGGTTTTAAATACACCTGTCAGTCCGGAACTTCTGCCCCCGGAAAACGGAAAAATATCCCAGGAAACGGAAAATATTGTGGGACCTTACGAACTCCACGACTTTTTCCTGTATTATATGCTGAGATGGGGTTTTGCGCCTTCCAAAATCCTGTATTTGGCGGAAGAAGCTTTCATCAGGCAGGCTGGAGAAAACCAGAAAAGGTATTCCAGGGCGGAAATAATCAAATGGATGAAAATCTTTTACAAAAGATTTTTCAGCCAGCAATTCAAGCGTTCCTGCATGCCTGACGGTCCAAAAGTGGGAAGCGTAACCCTGTCGCCCAGAGGAGACTGGCGAATGCCGAGTGACGCTTCCTCAGCCTTATGGATAAACGAATTGGAAAAACTGGAAAAGGAAGGGGAATAAAATCCGTTTTCCATGCATAGTATCTATACAGTCCCGGAACCCCTTTACTTTATATCCTGATTCGAAGTCTTAAGGAGGACTTGAAAAAATTTAATTGCTTTTTTCAAAAAGCCCGTATACACTTATTTCACGAAGTGATTTTAACTATCTACAGATAATTACATATATGGTTAACAACTGAAAATGACTGACGTTATTATAAAAAGGAAGGGAAAATGACAATTCAAGACATCGCAAATATGGCCCAGGTATCCAAAGCCACTGTCTCAAGGGTTATAAACGGAAAACCAGGTGTAAGGGAAGAAATAAGGGACAGGGTGAAAGCTGTCATACGGGAAGCTGGATGGCGTCCTGCATCCGGGATGTGGGGTTCTTCCAGAATCCCTTCCGGTTTTGTAGGAATAATCGTTGAGGGTGTCAGGAATCCCTTTTATCACGACATTATATCCGGAGCATCGGATGTGCTGAAGGAAAAAGGCTTCAACCCGGTGATTTTCAGTTCCAATAATTCCCCTGAAACCAGACAAAAGGGACTTGATTATTTTTTATCAGGGGCTGTGGATGGCATCATAATGATAGAAAGTGACTTGTTGGGAAGGGAGGGAATTGACAAGGCCTTGAAAAACCTTTCCTGTCCTATGGTTTTAATTGAGGATGATAAAAAGGATATTTCTTCTATCAGCGTTGATAATCTACAAGTGGGGAAAAAAGCCGGGGAATATCTTGCCTCAATGGGACATAAGATAATCGGTCATATTACAGGAAATTATAATTTTGAAGTTTCAAGGAGCAGGTATTTGGGATTTGTCCAAGCCCTTATGGAAGCAGGACTCGAAACTGACGACAAACACCTGGCTTATGGAGATTTTTCCTGGGAATCAGGCTATGAAGGAATGAGGCAGCTAATGTCCCTGGAGTCTCGACCGACAGCGGTTTATGCAGCCAACGATATAATGGCATACGGGGCATGGCAGTACGCCGAGGATAACGGCATACGCATTCCGGAGGATGTTTCTCTCATAGGAACTGACGGGTTAACCCTCATTTACGAGCGTTCCCCGAAACTTACAACCATATGCCATCCCTGCCGGGAAATGGGTGAAAAAGCTGCCCAGATACTTGCCGCCAAGTTATTGCATACCGGCGGGGAAGAAGTGCAGCACATTGTTCTTGAAACCTATTTGAGGGAAGGCGGCTCTTGCACTCCTCCCCATTCCTGAAAATATTTTTAAGCCGCAAATACAGGCATAAAAGATTTTTTTTAGTATAATAAAAACATGAAACAGAAAAAAACCGGCGCCACTTTTTTCCGGTGTTCAGCCTGCGGTTACTCCCAACCCAGGTGGCTGGGACGTTGCCCCGCCTGTGGCGAATGGAACAGCTTCGAGGAAACTTCCGGAGATGCGGATGGAAGCAGGGACGTCTCCGCTGGAAGTGCCAGGGCAATTCCCCTGTCTGTTGTGGAATCCGGCAGCGGTATCAGAATGAGCACGGGAATACATGAACTGGATGTGGTTTTAGGCGGCGGAGCCATGCGGAGGTCTGCGGTTCTTTTCGGAGGGGAACCTGGCATAGGTAAATCCACCCTATTGCTCCAGGCAGCGGCCTGCGCATCCGTGCCGGAAAAAAAGGATGGCGCTTACAGGGTTTTATATGTAAGCGGCGAAGAGTCTCCCGGGCAGATAAAAGCCAGGGCTTCCCGCTTAAACACGGATTCTGACAAAATAGAATTGTTATGCACATGTCTTTTGTCAGATATAACCAGAGCCCTGGAGGAAATTAATCCGGCTTTCGTCATCATAGACTCAATACAGACAATTTTCAGTCCCCAGGCTGGAGCTGTTCCAGGCACCGTAAACCAATTGAAATTCTGCGCCCAGGAACTGGTGTCCTGGGTTAAAGAAAGGGACTCCGTTCTTTTTCTTGTGGCCCATGTGACAAAAGATGGAAGTATCGCAGGTCCCAAAACCCTGGAACATTTGGTAGACACCGTAATCTCCTTTGAGCGTAGCGGTGATGACGTCCGCTTTTTGAGGGCTTATAAAAACCGTTTCGGTTCCGTGGATGAACTAGGCATTTTCCAAATGACGGAAAAAGGTTTGGTTACAGTTGAAGATCCTTCTTCCATTTTCATAACCCGCAGGGACGGAACCCTGCCCCCAGGTATTGCAGTTGCTCCAGTATTCGAGGGAAGCCGGGTTTTTCTTGTGGAAATACAGGCTCTGACAGTCGCGGCAAAAAGTAGTGTAACCAGGGTTTTTTCCGACAAAATTGAATCAGCCAGGGTAAGCAGAATAGCCGCTGTCCTTGAAAAAAGAGCGGGAGTACAATTCTCAGACCAGGATATTTACGTGAATGTGGCGGGAGGTGTAAGACTGACAGAAAGTGCGATTGATTTGGCTTTGGCGGCCGCTCTTTATTCAGCCCGCACGGATATATCCGTGCCGGAGGCTACTTCTTTCATCGGCGAAATAAGCCTTGCAGGTGAAGTACGTCCCGTTCCCAAATTGAAGCAACGTATAAAGGCGGCGGAATCCCTTGGGTTCAGCCGTATCGCAGCTCCTGAAAAAATGGAATCATGTACTGAAATAAAAAACGTGAAAGATATGATAGCAATGCTTATTGAAAAAGCGAAGATAATGAAGCATAGCTGAACCCTACGGCACAGCGCAAAAAATCCGCGGCGCAGGCTTTCGTGCACCGCGGATTCACAATCAAATCACACCCTGATCGAGCATCGCATCGGCAACTTTCAGGAAGCCGGCGATATTGGCACCCATCATATAATTACCTTCGTGACCAAACTGTTTGGCGGCATTATAAGCATTGTCATGGATACTCTTCATGATGCCCTTCAAGCGGTTGTCCACTTCTTCCCTTGTCCAAGCAATGCGCATTGAGTTCTGGCTCATTTCCAAACCGGAAACAGCAACACCGCCTGCATTGGAAGCCTTTCCCGGTGAATACAGGATTTTTTTGTCCAGGAAAATGTTTATAGCTTCCGGAGTGGAAGGCATATTAGCTCCTTCGGCAACAAGTATACAGCCGTTTTTAACCAATTGGGCCGCATCCTCACCGCTAACTTCGTTCTGAGTGGCACAGGGGAAAGCACAATCGGCTTTTACGGACCAGGGACGGGCATTTTCAGTATAAACAGCTCCGGGATATTTTTCAGCATATTCTTTAATACGTCCGCGCTTAACATTCTTCAATTCCATGATGAATTTTAGCTTTTCAGCGTCAATTCCGTCTTTATCATAAATAAAGCCGTTGGAATCAGAACAGGTGACAGCTTTAGCCCCAAGCTGTATTAACTTCTCTATGCAATACTGAGCGACATTTCCGGAACCGGAAACGACACAGGTTTTTCCTTTAAATCCGTCACCCTTTACTTTCAGCATATTCTCTGCGAAATAAACACAACCGTATCCTGTGGCTTCAGGGCGGATAAGGGAACCTCCCCAACCAAGCCCTTTACCTGTAAGCACACCGGTAAATTCATTCCGAAGACGTTTATATTGTCCGAACAAATATCCGATTTCGCGGCCGCCTACACCAATATCCCCTGCGGGAACATCGGTATAAGCTCCGATGTGACGCTGAAGCTCGGTCATAAAGCTCTGGCAAAAGCGCATTACTTCACCGTCAGATTTTCCATGGGGATCAAAATCGGAACCTCCTTTGCCTCCTCCCATGGGAAGGGTGGTAAGACTGTTTTTGAAAATCTGTTCGAATCCGAGAAATTTCAAAATTGAAAGATTTACAGAAGGATGAAAACGCAATCCACCTTTATATGGACCGAGGGAACTGTTAAACTGCACCCGGTAACCGCGGTTCATCCGGATGCCCCCTTTGTCATCGAACCAAGGAACGCGGAACATAATCACACGTTCAGGTTCAACAATTCTTTCAAGAATAGAATTCTTTTCGAACTCGGGGCGTTCGTTCACAAGAGGCTCAAGGGATTCTAAAACTTCACTTACAGCCTGGAGGAATTCAGGTTCGTGGGGATTTCTGTCCCTAACCTGAGCCAAAACGTTGGAAATATAGGCATTGGCCATATTGAATCTCCTTATCCGGAAAAAGCTTCGGCAAAAGCATACAACAAAAGAGGAGCACAGAAAAAACAAGAGAGAAACTTTTTCCGGAAATAATTTTGTTATAAACAACGCTTACGCGTTCTTCACTAATCATTTCCAGATTTCCCGTTACCGTTACAGGGAAACCTTCTTCAATTTCCAGATGTCATTGACATACTCTTCGATTGTCCTGTCGGAACTGAATTTTCCGGCCCTGGCCACATTGAGAAGAGCCATCTTCGCCCATTTCCGCTTGTCAGCATACGCCTCGAGAATTTTCTCGTGGGCCTCGACATAGGCGTCAAAGTCAGCGAGCACATAATAAACATCCGGACGCTGTCCCTCAATACCATAAACAAGCGAGTCATACAGCTCCCGGAAAATAGCCTGGGTTGAGGATTCAAAGGTTCCGTCAATGAGCTGGGAAAGAACAGACGCAAGTTTGGGGTTGCGGGCTAAATAATCCTGGGGATTATATGAGTGCTCCGAATCAATCTTCTGGATTTCCTCCGCAGTCAATCCAAAGATGAAGGCGTTTTCTTTTCCGGCTTCAGCGACAATCTCAATGTTCGCACCGTCCATTGTACCGAGGGTTACGGCTCCATTCAGCATGAATTTCATGTTGCCTGTTCCGGAAGCTTCTTTACCCGCCGTGGAAATCTGTTCGGAAACATCGGATGCGGGGAAAAGCTTTTCCGCCAGGGACACCCGGTAATTCGGGACAAAAATGACACGGATACGGCCGCGGACACGGTAATCGTTGTTGACACGGTCAGCGACTGTATTTATCAGCTTGATGATGCTTTTCGCGCGCCTGTATCCTGAAGCGGCTTTGGCACCGAAAATAAACGTGCGCGGAATGGGATCAAAAGAAGGATCTTCCAGAATCCTGTTGTACAGGTACATTATATGAAGGATATTCAAAAGCTGTCTTTTGTACTCATGCAGACGTTTAATATGCACGTCAAAGATTGAATCAGGGTCTATGAAAATATTCTGGGTGTCTTTGAGGAAATCGGCAAGCTTCTTCTTGTTGGAATGCTTGATGCGCATGAACTCATCAAGAGACTCCGGATCATCGCTGTATTTTTCGAGGGCGCTCAACTTTGACAAATCCTTTTCCCAGCCCGGCCCGACACGCTTTGTTATAAACTCAGAAAGCTCGGGATTAGCGCATACAAGCCAACGCCGCTGGGTAACGCCGTTCGTCTTGTTGTTGAATTTTTCAGGATAAAGCTCATACCAATCCGCAAGCTCGATTTTCTTCAGTATTTCAGTATGAAGCGCGGCGACACCGTTTACACTGAAACAGCCGACAATAGCGAGCCAGGCCATACGGATCATGCCGTCTCCGACAATCGCCATACGCTGCTGCTTTTTCCAGTCGCCGGGAAATTTCGTCCTGAGGCTGTCGCAAAAACGCCTGTTTATTTCGGTTACAATCTGGTAAATACGCGGAAGAAGGCTCTCGAAAATGTCAATCGGCCATTTCTCAAGGGCTTCCGCAAGAATCGTGTGGTTTGTATAGGCGAAGGTTTTTGTGACAATATTCCAGGCGTCATCCCATCCGAATCCGTTCTCGTCCATCAATATACGCATCAACTCGGGGATGGCGATAACCGGATGGGTATCATTCAACTGGACAACGTTATATTCAGGGAATTTCGTCAAATCCTTTCCGATTACACGTTTATGATAGGCGATCATATCCTGAAGGCTGGCGGAAACAAAGAAATACTGCTGTTTGAGCCTCAGCGTTTTTCCTGAAGGTCCGGAATCGTTCGGATAAAGAACCCTTGAAATATTCTCGGCATTGTTCTGTTTTTCAACAGCCTGAAGATATTTCATATCGTTGAAAAGCTGAAGGTCAAAACCATTCGGGGAAGAAGCCTCCCAAAGGCGGAGACGGTTCACAACTTTTGTATCGAATCCGACTATGGGCATATCATAGGGAGTGGCGGTCACTTCCTCCGCGTTGACTATTTTATAAAGGGTTTTTCCATTCGGGAGCTGCTCTGAAACGACGTTACCGCCGAAGAGAACCTTGACCGCAAGGTCAGGACGCTTTATTTCCCAGGGATCCCGGTGAGAAAGCCAGTTGTCCGGGTATTCAACCTGATACCCGTTTTCGATGTGCTGTTCGAACATTCCGTACCGGTAACGGATACCGTAACCGTGTCCGGGATATTCGAGCGTGGCCAGCGAATCCAAAAAACAAGCGGCAAGCCGGCCGAGGCCTCCGTTACCAAGACCGGTGTCCGTTTCCTGGTCTTCAATCAGATTATAATCCATCCCGAATTCCTTCAGAACGGAAGCCACCCCATCTTTTATTCCCAAATTGATCAAGTTATTGCCCATCGCGCGGCCCATCAGGAATTCGGCGGAAAGGTAATAAACCTGCCTGGATTTTTTATCACGGCAGACTTTTCTGTAATTCATCCAGTTGCCCTGGATTATTTCCATTACGGAAGCGGCGACCGCGTCATAAATATCATGCGGAGTTGCCTCGTCCAGACTTTTTCCGTATTGCCTTTTAAGCCTGTTTTCAATCGAACTTTTAAACTGTTCCTTGTCAAATTTCACGCTGTCTCTCTCCTCTGTGAAACAAAACGGTGAACAACCGTTTTTCCAGCCCAATTTTAGTCAATTCCGCACTATTTTAACTGAATTTTTGAAATAAATACAACCGTACTTCTTGAAAGTATCACATATTTTTTCTGATTTTGAAGGCATTCTTCATTGTTTTTATCCAGAATATCATCCGGCGACGGCCGGGAAGTATCTATAACACGGCACCAGCCCTTTCCTTCCGGCGGATCGGGGATGGTTGCCGTTATGTCTTTACGGGTCGCGTTGCACATTATAAATATGTCGTTGTCATCAAATTCCGCCATCGTCGCCGCGGAATTCCCCATCAGCAGATAGGCGATAAAGTTATCCGGACTTTCCCAATCCTCCGGTTCCCCGTCAGAGGAAAACCAGGTTATATCCGACGCACCGCGCATACTCAGATTCTTGCCTTTGAAAAAGTCCGTTCGGGTAAACACGGGATGGGTTTTCCTGAATTCAATCAGCATTCTGACGAACCGGAAAATCCCTGAATTCTTTTCTTTCAGAGACCAGTCCATCCAGGAAATTTCAGAATCCTGGCAGTAAGCGTTGTTGTTTCCGTTCTGGGTTCGTCTTATCTCATCACCCATCAACAGCATTGGGGTTCCTATAGCAAGCAGGAGGGAACACATGAAATTTTTTATCTGCCGTTCCCGTATCCGCTCAATTTCGGGATTTTCCGTGGGCCCTTCAAAGCCATAATTAAAACTGATATTGTTGTTGCTTCCGTCCCGGTTTGATTCGCCGTTCTCATCATTGTGCTTGCCGTTATAAGAAACCAAATCATTCATCGTAAACCCGTCATGACAGGTCACGAAATTAATCGAATGGTAGGGTTTCCTTCCGCTCTGCATATACAGATCCGATGAGCCGGCCATACGGGTCGCAAACTGGAAAACAGCGCCGGAATCACCGCGCCAGAACCTTCTCACATCATCCCGGAAACGGTCGTTCCATTCCGCCCACCGTCCGCCGGGGAAGGCTCCGACCTGGTACGCCCCGCCCGCGTCCCAGGCTTCGGCTATTATTTTCGTTTTGGAAAGAACCGGGTCTTCGGCTATTCCTTCCAGGAGAGGGGGATTCCCCAGAATTTCCCCGGTGCGTCCCCTGCTTAAAATCGAGCCCAGATCAAAGCGGAAACCGTCCACATGCATTTCACATACCCAATAATGAAGGCAGTCCAGAATGAAATTCCTGCACACAGGATGATTGCAATTCATGGTGTTTCCGCATCCGGAGAAATTCCGGTAATAGCGTTTGTTGTCCTCAAGCATATAATAAATGGAATTGTCAAAACCACGGAAAGAAAAGGTTACGCCCCTCTCGTTTCCCTCGGCGGTATGGTTGAACACAATATCCAGAATCACCTCAATGCCGACCTTATGAAGCTCCCTGACCATTTCCTTGAATTCATCTACATGGCTTGAACCGCCCTGGCGGCTGGAATATGTTTGTTTCGGGGCAAAGAAAGCAATGGTACTGTAACCCCAGTAGTTTTTCAGAAGTTTTCCGGTACGGGGATTTTTCCTGTCGCATTCATTTTCATCAAATTCATTGACAGGAAGAAGTTCCAAACTGGTTATTCCCAGCTCTTTCAGATAAGGGATTGCCTCAATTATGCCCCGGTAAGTTCCTGCGGCGGAAAAACCACCGGAGGAATGAGCGGTTAAACCGCGAACATGCATTTCGTAAATAATGGCAGTGCGAAGGGGATAATTAAGGGGCACATCACCCTGCCAATCAAAATTTCCGTCATCCACAACAACGCATTTCGGGAAACCTTCCGCTGTCCGGAAGTGATTATATACCAAGTCCGGATCAAAATCAGGCTTTCGCCTGGACCGGTTCCGGAGAGAAGCGAAAATAGAGTCCCCGGTCACAGCCTTGGCATAGGGATCAATTAAGTATTTGTTGGCGTTGAATCTTATTCCTTCGTTGGGGTAAAAGGGACCGTCCACCCTGTAAAGATACAGGGCATTTTTTTTAAGCCCCTGGACAAAAACATGCCAGACATCCCCTGTCTTATTTACATTTTTGTCAAAAACATAAGACACGGAAGGCTCGCTGTCTTCCGGGCTTTCAAAAAGTTCCAAAATGATTCCAGTGCCATTACGGGAAAAAACACTGAAATTTACTCCTTCCGGGGAAAGAGAAGTCCCCAAAGGAAGGGGTTTACCGGGCAAAAACTGAAGATTTTCCATAATAATATCCGGATAAACTCTGTTTATCTGTAGGATGATACCATGTTTGAAAAAAATATGCTAGAATTCATCTTGAAAGCAACGTATTAAAGGCTTATTTTTATTCCTGGGATTATTTTATTATTCCGGTACTTAATTTTAAGGAAAAACGCCATGAAAAAAAAACTTATTGCGGATTTTATTAAGAAATATGTGGCGGAAAACAGTATTGTTTTCGTTTTTCCTTCGGAAATAGCGTCAAAAATGTGGCAGGAGGAAGCCCTGGATTTTCATCCTGAAGGTATTCTTCCTGACGAAAGGTTCATAGCCTGGGATCAATTCAAACGGGAATGCGCGGAAAAAGCCAGGCCCGGCTATACGGATGTTCCTGAATGCGCCAGGGATTTTTATGTGGAAAAACTGCTCCTGCGGAATGAGAATGAAGCCAGACTTAACAAAAAACCGCTGCTGACATCCATTGTTCCAGCTGAATTTGCCGGAGATTCCAGGATTTTCAGTTCATGGATTTCAAATATTCTTCCGGAACTTGAATTCTGGAGTGAAAAGACTTCCATGCCACCCCATAATTTAAAATACATTCCCAAAAGAAAGGATTCCGATGATGAAAAAAAGGACCTGGACTTTATAAAGAATGATTACAGGAAATTTCTTGAAGAGCACAAGATTTTCGAAAGCTCTTGGGGAAGGTGTTTTGAAAACCAAAGCGGAAAAAAATATATCATCCTCTTTTTTGAGGCGATAGAGGACTTTGCCGGTTACTCCTCCGCCCTACATCCCGCTTTCCTGTCACTGACAGACAAACAGTTTCCTGAACCGTCCGCATTACAGGAAAAAACGGCGGTTTCTCTTCCTTCCATTGCTTTTTTTACCCCGACAATAAGATTCCATGAAAATTTCAGGGAAGAATTCAAGCATATTGCATTGGAAATCGAAAAACTGTTGATGGAAGGGGAAAAATCCGGAGACATTGCTGTCAGCTTGAACAACATGGAAAATAACGCACCCTATTTTATGCGGGAACTTTCCATCCGTGGCATACCGGCGGTACTACGGGCAGGGTATATACTCGGGAAAGGACGTGTTGGCAAAATTTTTTCCTTAATCCAACAATGTTCCGCTGAAAACTTTTCTTTTCGAACCTTAAAAAACCTGCTGTATTTAAAAACACTTCCATGGAAATCATCTGACTTACCGGTAAAGCTTATCCGTTTTGGCATTGAAAACCACTGCGTCAGCTCATGGCAGGAAAAGGGACAAAACACCGCTATAGACGTATGGGAATCGGCATTTAAAATACAAAAAACCAGGCAGGATGCCAGGTTGGAGGATTGGTATAAAAAACTGAAAAAAAGCCTAAAGGCCATAGCATCAGCCAGAAATTTCTCTTCACTCCGTGCGGCCTGGTTTATTTTCAGGAATGATTTTATTGACGTACAGAAGATACGGGAAGACGACAACAGGGAACTGGCCCGTTGTATTGAGGAATTAACGGAGATAGCGGAGCTGGAAAAAGAATATCCGGAATACATACCGGCAGATCCGTTGTCATTTCTTGTGAACAGGCTGAACAAAAAAATATATGTGCCTAAAAACACCTTGGGAGGAATAAACGTTTTCCCCTACAGAGTGGCGGCAGGAACACCGTTTAAATTCCATTTTATTGCCGGTGTATCTCAAGAGGATTCAACTGTACTTTACCAGCAGTTAAAATTCCTGCGTAAGGATAAAAGGGAACAGCTCCTTGCCTTGGAAACGGACGCATCGGAAATATTCTTTTCCCTTTATTTATGCGGAGGCGGAAACGTTTTCTTTTCATCCTCTCACAGGGCAGTGGACGGTTATAAAACACCACACAACGCCTTTTACAAACCGGAAAACCTTGAGAATAAAAAAAATGAAAATGAGTCTGAAGAAAACTTTTTCCTGGAAGATCCCTACCAATTGGAAGAATCCGGAATGAAGCCTTCAAGAATTTATCCGGTACAAAAAAGCGGATTCATTTTTTACAGGGCACAGGTATCGGAGGAACAATTTTCTTTTTTAAGGGAACCATTTGACGGAAATCGCTGTCCGGAAACAATCACCGCCGTAAAAGCCAGATTAAAAAAAACACAAGTAACAGAAGAAAACAATGTCCGTGTCTCTTCCAAGGATTTGGCAAGTTTTTCGGATTGCCCCGCAAAATGGTTTATGGAAAAAACCGCCGGCTTGAAAAGAGGTGTTTTTTCCGCAGAACTTATAGATGAAAGACAGTTAGGACTTATTTTCCATTCAGTCCTTAAAAACGTTTACAGTTTTATACGGGAAACTGATAAAGTGTTTTTATCATCCCGCCTGAATACATACATACAAAAAGCGGAATACTTTGCCAAAACCGCCGCTTCGGAAAACATTGATTTTAAAGGTCCCTTGACCGCACCTATCATTTCAACCCTTACATCCAGAATCATGGAAGGGGTGACAGCGGTTCTAAAAGAAGATGCGGAAAAACTCGATAATTTCGAACCTGTCCTGTTGGAAGGAAAGCTTTCATTCAAATCCGGAGGGAAGGAGTTTTTCGGTATTATTGACAGGATTTCAATAAGCGGTTGTTCCGGTGAGCCGGTTTTAATAGATTACAAAAGCGGTTCTTTTTTTCCCAGGGCCTCTGATTATAAAGTGGAAAACGGAACCATGGCTGACTATCAAATACCTTTATACATTCTGCTTTCTGAAAATTCGGAAGCCAGCCCTGCACCGGGACGGCAAATCACCCAGGCATGGATTTTTAGCATTAAACAACAAAAATATATTCCGGTTTTAAATTCCAAAGACGACCAGGAGTTTTCTGATAGTTTTAATTCCAGGGTAAGATCCTTTAGTTCCCTTGAAGACTTTAAGCCTTCGATGGATGCATTGGAGAAAACCGCCGACAATTTCCGTCAGGCAGTTGAAAACTGTGATTTTACTTCCGGTAATTTTGATTGGAACCGGTGTTATTCTTGTGATTTTAAGGAAATATGCAGAATGACATATGCGGTAAAACCAAACAGAAGCGAATAAACTGGAAATTCCACGGGAGATTTTATGAAAACTTATATTCAACAAACAGCGAATCTCAATGACGCCCAGAAACAAGCTGTTGAAATACGCTGCAACGCTGTCATTGCCGCGGGGGCCGGTTCAGGGAAAACAAAGGTTCTGGCTTCCAGATTCCTTCATCTTATAACGCAAAAAAAAATACCCGTAGACGAAATACTTGCCCTGACATTCACACGTAAAGCCGCCGCAGAAATGAGAACCAGAATTTATTCAACGCTTATGGAAACCGCGGAAGATGAAGCGAAGGAAGCGGCGGCAAGTTTTTTTTCAGCCAGAATAGAAACAATTGACTCCTTCTGCGCCTCAATATGCCGGGATGCCTGCCGCTCGTATGGAGTTACTCCTGATTTTACAATAGACGATGAATTAATTACCGTCACTGCTGAAAAAAAAGCGCTGGAATTTATATTGCAGAACAGAACTTCAGAAGCAGTCCGTTCGATGCTGAAAAAATTTGCTTTAAAAGACTTACCTTCAAAACTTTTTGCGGAAATAATGAAAAACCATTCTTCAATTTCCTCCCCGCTTGACTTTAAATCAATAATGGAATTTCAATATGAAAAAATAAGGGAAACTTTTATCGCAACAGCGGGAAAAATAATATTCCAAATCGAGGAACTCCGTTCAGTAGAAGGGCAACCGGATTCTCCCACATGGCAGGAATTAGAAAAAACCCTTAAAGCTGATTTCAGTATGCCGGATATAAATAATAAAAAAGAAATTACAGCTTTTATAAAAAATTGTATTGCAGTCAACAAAGTACCAAACAGATTAAAAAATCTGAAAGAAATAAAAACGGAATTAGCGCAAGAAACGGATAGATTACTTTCCCTCGCAAATTATATTTTAAATGAAAATATTATCAGGAACATTTTTGAACTCCTGTCGGAATTTCAGATAATATTCAACGATGAAAAAAGAAAAACAGGTGTACTGACTTTCCGGGACATCTCCCAAATGGCGGTTGACGCTTTAAAAGATGACAGGGAACTGAGAAGTTTTTATAAAAACTCGTTCAAAAGCATAATGATAGATGAATTTCAGGACAATAACTCAAGCCAGCGCGATTTGTTGTATTTAATTTCAGAAAATGACAACAGAAACAACGGGGAGAAAACAGGCATACCTTCCGCAGAAAATCTTACAGACAACAAACTTTTTTTTGTGGGAGATGAAAAACAATCGATATATCTTTTCAGAGGGGCAGATGTTTCAGTATTCAGGAAACTCCGGAATGATTTATGCACTGAAACAGAAATGCCAGAACTTTCTGTAAACTACAGGACGGAAAAATATCTTTTGGAACTTTTTAATGCTATTTTCCCACATATTTTCTTAACAAAAAAAAATATAAACAAAATACCGGAATATGAAGCGGAATTTATCCCTATTGATTCTGTACTTTCCACAAAGGGATGCAAGCCAGGTTTTGAAATCCTTCTTCTTGATGAAAATAGATTTAAAAACAACAGCTCCCAATATATGGACAAAACAGACAGTGAAGCGGAAGAAGTATCGGAACAAATAAGGAAACTTGTGGATGAAGATTTTCAGGTAAGGGATGAATTATCTCCAGGTGGCACACGTTCCTGTACTTATAACGATATTGCCATTCTTTTTAGAAGCACCGCAAAACAAAGACAATTCGAGCGTCACCTGAGGAATTCCGGAATACCATACCAAAGCGAAGCTGTGTCCGGACTTTTTTCCGATGCTCCGGCAAATGACATATACGCTTTTCTCAGACTTGCCGTAAATCCCGAAGACACATATTCATATATGGTTGTACTGCATTCACCATTCGTTTCCGCAGACGATGAAACATTCACAAGGATATTACTGTCCAGAGCAGGAGCAAGGGACGCAGGGATTGAATCAGATGAACCATTTTCAGAAAAAGATTTAGATTATGTTTCTCCGTCTTGTTCTGAAAGATTCAAGCGGGCAGGAAATCTATATAAAAAAATAAAAGAGAATACTGACAGCCTCCCTATTACACAACTTGTCTCTAAACTATGGTTTGATTATGGATACAGATACAACTTAATATGCGAGTCTGATTTACTTCATTATACAGAAATATACGATTACATTTTTGAACTTGCACGACAGGCGGATGCCAAATCCCTTTCTCTTGCGGAATTCTTAGATGTAATGGAAGAAAAAAACATAAGCGGTGAAAAATTTGATGAAATCGACATTCCGTCCGGCAGAAAAGGCGGTGTTCATCTTATGACAATTCACAAAAGCAAAGGACTGGAATTCCCTGTTGTTTTTATTGTCAATGCAGGAAACAAAGGACGAACGGAAACAAACGACAAGCCTTTTTATTTTTCAAAAGAAAATTCCATAACAATAAACACGGAAGCACCTGACGAATTACAAGACGTAAAAGGCGCCACCGGAAATTTCTTTTACAACGAAGCCCGTGAAGAAAACAATGCAAAAATAAAAGCGGAAATCAGAAGATTATTGTATGTTGCCGTTACTCGGGCAGAAATAAAAATTTTCATAAGCGGCAGTTACAATTTAAACAGTACGGAATATCCTACCGGGCCAAGAACAGGAAACCAACTTAGGCAAATTCTTGAAAAAGAAATTCCTCAGCCGGACAAAGCGGAACCGTTTAAAATTTCATTTTTTGATCTGCTCCTTCCCGCGGTTTTAAAAGCCGGGGAAAAGGCCAGTGATATCAGGATAACAGAAGTTCTTCCTAAACCCGAAACAAGTAAAAAACACAGCAAACAAAAAAATATTGAACCGTCTTTCTATGATTCGGAAACCGTTAATTATAAAATTCCGGAACAAAAACGGTATACAGCCAGCTCCCTTCACGAAGTTATGGAAAAAACAAATATTGAAGAGCACAGCGGGATAAAATTTGACGGAAAGGAAGAGGATTCAGAAAGCTTTTTAGATTCCTGCGGAATTGATCCGGCTGACTTCGGAACCTATGTGCATGCTGTGATAGAATCGGAATTCACGGGTAAGCCTGCCGGAATCCCAAGTGAAATTTACAGCGAAGCAAAAAAAATGGCGGACAGTTTTTTTGCTTCAGGAATAGGAATAGCGGCAAAAACCGCTTCCTGGAAAAAAATTGAATACGGTTTCCTGGCTAGGATAAAAGTGGACGGACTTCCGGAAGATTCGGTCATATCAGGAAAAATGGATTTGGTTTTTGAGTCAAATGGAAATTTATTTATCGTGGATTATAAAACAGACAGGATTGAAAAACCGGACATTCATAAACCACAATTGAAACTTTACGCCGAAGCAGCAAAACGTCTTTTTGCGGAAAAATTCCCGAATGCAAAGATAATACCCGTAATATATTATCTAAGAACCGGACATACAGTGGAAATAAATTAACCTGAAACACAATGCAATAAAATCAGCGTTATTTATTTTTTTTCATGTAAAGCAAATGTCTTTCTTGATCAGGAACAAAGCGGTGTGTTGTTTTTACAATTACTCCGCAAGCTTCTTCATAAGAAGTGTAATCACCGGAAGCGCAAAAGGATATCACCGCATCACCCAACAATTCAGCGTCTGCTGTCTGTGTAAGAAGAAAAACCGAGCCGGTTATGTCGGCTTTCATTTGATTCCACAAGAAATTTTTAGCCTGTCCTCCCGATAAGGTGAATTCAGGATTAAATCCACAAGCGTCCTTTAATTTTTCTATTCCGGCTTTAACTTCAAAACCGATTTTTTCTGCCGCAATCCGCACAGGATTTCCGGCAATCCCTTCTGACGGCAAAATGGGACTATCCCATGCTTCGCGCAAAAGCTCCTCATAAGATCTGGAAGCATATACCGGGGAAGAAGAACGGAAATTATGAAAATCCAATCCGGTTTCCGGCAACAAACAGGATATATTCCACAAACCAGGAACCGGCGAAGGAAGTGTGCGCAAACCCTCCGCGAATACAGGCTTTGAAATGCATACATTCAAGCCTTCACTTGTTCCCGCTCTGTCACAAGCCCTGCCGGGACAAACAGTGCCGGTTCCCAAAAGTGCGCTCACAAAATCGGGAGGACCGGCTAAAACAGGCAGACCTTCCGGTAAAACATCCCGGAAAAAAGAAGCATAAGGAAGACCATCTTTTCCAGGAGAAAAACATCCTGCTTGAAAACCCGGTGATACAAAAGGTGGAAATATATCCGGAGAAAAACCGTTTTCCTCCAAAACACAGGAAGACCAATAGGCTGCAATGTAGCGTGATTCAGGAAGAACCGAAACCCGGCCACCGGAAAGGCAAAAGACAGCGAATTCCGGCCCGGAAAAAATATTCCCGGCGGTTTCTGTTTCAGAAGGAAACAATCTGCGGAAAGCATAAAGTCTCGGCAGAAAAATAGATGACAATGCATTTTCACCCTTTAAATCAACGGATTGGCTGATATACCTTGGAACGGGTTCATCCCATAACAGGTAAGCGGACACTTCCCCGCTACCGGAAACAGCCACCAGTGTCGGGCCGGCACCGGAAACAATAAGGGAAACGGGAGATGAAAAATCACGGAAGGAATCCTGTAAAGCCGAAAAGGCTTCTTTCATTGCGGAAAGCCAAAACCAAGGGAAGGGCTGTTTTTTATTGAAACGTATACGGACAGAAGAGACAACGGTTCCATCCAAAGAAATTAAACCGGCTTTAACGGAAGAGGAACCGATATCCACAGTTAAAACGGTTTTCATAACAGGCTGTCAGTTTGAAGACGCTGGCTTACCGGGATTTTGCGGCTGCTGATTCTGCTGTTTTTTTTCTCCTTTCACAGGATTTGAACCCATGCGGATAAGCTTATCAATCACATTACGGTTGTCGAGAAGATCGCTTAAAGACTGGTTATGATGCAGCCGGGAAATAACCTGAGCAAAAAGACCTGAAACACTTGTATTGATGTACCATTCCTTTTGAAGAAGTTCTTCGTGGTAAACGGCATTTGTCCCGATGATCCGGTAAAAATGACCTTTTGCATAGGCCTCATCAAAAAGTTTTATTGCATCGCCTGTGAAAAAAGGAAGGCTAATGGCAGCGATAACTTTTGTGGCACCCTGTTCCTTCAAAAACTCCATAGCCTTCAATAGTGTACCGCCGGTTCCGAGCATATCGTCTGCAAGAAAAGCCACCTTACCGGAAACATCACCCAAAAGCTTAATACTCTTTATATTTGTACTGTGTCCGTTTTGGGTAACAATTGAATAATCCCTTTCTTTGTAAATCATCGCCAAAGGCTTTTTTAATCCGGTGGCATAAAATTTATTTCGGTCAACTGCGCCTGTATCCGGAGATACAACAACAAAACTATTGTCATCTTTTGTGAAATCAACGATTTTTGAAAGTTCACGGATAATCTGGTAACTGGCATGAAGATTTTCTATCCTGGCCGAATAAAAAGCGTTTTCTATTTCACGGGAATGAATATCGAGGGTAATCACCTGGCTTACACCCAGATTCTCATATAAATGGGCAAGTAAACTGGCGGTTAAACCTTCCCTGCCCTTTTTTTTATGCTGTCTGCTGTAAGGATAAACAGGAAGAACAAGACTAATACGCTTTGCCCCCGCATGACGCACCGCATCAATTGTAACGAGAAGACACATAATATGGTCATTGACGGACAAAACCCGCTGGTTTTGGTCATTATTTAAAAGAAGAGGCTGATGATTTTCCACATCCTGGAAAATAAAAACATCTTTTCCACGGATACATTCAAGAATTTCAGTCTTAAACTCTCCGTTCATAAACCAGGTAAAGCTGGCATTAACCTTGAATCTGGGAGGACGGTATTTTTCAACATCACCCTTTATGCAGATATTTGAAGTCTGCATATCATTATAAAAATTAACTTCCCGTACCAATTTTACAGAATCCACTCCGTATTTGTTGGCAAGGAAATCAGTTTTTTGTCTGAATCTACGGCGATAAATTTGATTCAAATGATGGATTGTATCATCAGCAAAGACAGCACCACCAGGACAGGCAACAATGGAAAGATCCGAAGGTTCAGAATACGTCATACTTTTCCCCGAACAATTATTTCTATCTTAAATCAAGCTTTTATTCAAGCCTGAATTTTTCACCCTGGATAAAGCTGTACCGGCGTTCCTATTTAGAGTCGCCGGGAATCAAACCTTCCTTAACTGCGCCAAAAACCTTTTGAATCATTTTTGAAGCGTAGTCCAAGGGGTTTGCCCTTATTTTACCCTCTTCTTCACCTATTTTTACAAAAATCCCGTCCAAGGCTTTTCCGGTGGCATAAGAGGCAAGATCCACCTCCACTTCCGGCATGGGATCCTCTTTGGAGCCGGATATTGCGGCAATGGCGTTGACAGGCCCGGCAGCCTTATTATAGGCGGAAGTTAAATTACTCCAGGCATCATCGGCGGAAACACCGAGAACCAGCGGTTTTTTCAGGGCAGAAGCCATTTGGGGCCGGTAAAGATCAAAAAGCTTGTCATAGGTTTTTTCACGCAGATATTCTGTAGCCGCATTATCCCCTCCGCAAACAATGGCGATACCATCAGTTACGGTCATTTCTTTTATGGCATCGGAAAAAATGGGAACCATGTCTTTTGATGCAGCCTCGGCACTTCTATTCAAACGCAGGACCACATCATCCACCAGCTTTTCGCCACCGGGAATTTTATCTATGTAAGACAGCATGGCGGAAGCTTCATCCGGAAGCAGAATCTTGAGAGCCGCATCACCAAAATATCCGTTTTCAACGGAAAGGGCGCCGGAAGTATTCTCGGCGGCGGCGACAAGGGCATCCTTCATGGCGGAGACAGCCTCGGTATTTGTGAAAGGTTCCTCTCCGTTACCGGAGGAAAATCCTGCGTTTATGGCGGACATAATCCGGGAAGAATCGACCCCCGCACAGGAAAGCACAGAAAAAGACACGGTCAAACAAACAAAACCAAAAAAAACACAGGGAATAACTTTCTTATTCATATTCATACCCCGGAGTATATCATATTCAAAAAAAAAAATCCGCAAAAATATTGCGGATTTATATTTTTATAGCTCAGAAACCCGGGATTTTTTTCTGGAACTAACCCCGGTCCATATTGAAATTACAATGGAAACAAAAACAGCGGCGGCGATGGCCTCGGGAAGTCCGTTGGCCACAAAAATACCCGTCATAATTCCGGGAACCGTAGCCTCCGGGGCATCCAGAGGCAACAAATCTTTTGCAGGAATTATCATGGCAAGGGCAAACAGCACAAAAGCTGTATGGACAAGACTCGCCACAAAGGCTGAAACAGGAACAGCCGCAAGAGTAGCTTTCGGTGAAAGCTTTTTCAGCATGGACGCAAGGAAATAATAAACCGCCCAGCCGGCCAAGGGAAATAAAATCCTGGGTAAAATGGCAACCAGTGGATTCCTGAAAGCCAGGTCAATAATCCCGCTGGCGGATATATTCGCCTGAATCAAGGAAAAAACACCGAAAATAGCTCCGGTCACCATACCAACAAGAGGTCCCTCTAAAATTGTTCCTATAATTACAGGGATGTGCATAATAGAAAGAGAAGCCCCGGAAAACCACGGTATCAAACCCAGCCTTGTTATTCCGAGAAACACAGTGAGGGCACCCAAAGCAGCCGTCACCACAATACGGCGGGTAACAGAATAGTTGCCTAAATTTTCGCTTTTTAATTTTTCTGCCATAAAACACCCCTTTCTAATGCATAAATCTTAATACAAAATTTTTATTTTTTCAAAGCCCTTTTAATGGCATCTTCAAGGGAAGTTTTGGAATAAGCCCCGAGTTGTGAGTCTGTTACGACTCCATCGCCGTCAATAAAAAAGGTGCAGGGTATACCATGGGCTCCGTAAAGAAGGGCCACGGAAAGATCCTCGTCAACCCCGGAAACAAAAGAAGAAAAAGCCTTCCCCCTTTTACTTAGGTAAGCAGAAATACCTTCGATATTACCGCCGACAGCTACGGGAAGAACCGTCATCTCCGAGGAATATTTGGAGGCGGCTTCCACAATCAGGGGAAGCTCTTTAACACAGGGAGGACACCAGTCAGCCCAAAAGTGAAGCAAAACCGGTTTACCCTTCAGGGAGGACAGGGAAACGGATGAACCGTCAGTCATCATGACAGTAAAATCAGGGGCAGTATCTCCAACCTTCACATTCATGCCGGTATCTCCGCCACTTTTACGGGCAAAAACAACAGCTCCCAAAACCGCAAAAATAAAAAGGAAACAAACAACCGCCAGATTTCTGACTTTCATCTTAAACTTCTCCTGCAGATTTTTTTTTATGTATATTGATACCACGTACATAAATCGCTTTTTCAGGACAAACAGGAATACAATCACCACAGCGTATGCATTCCAAACTATTCACCGCTTTTGCATTCATTTTGCAGTAAGCGGTACAGCTACCACAATTTGAACATTTTTTAGAATCCACAGTTACACCAAAAACCGAAATCCTGTTAAAAAAAGAATACAACGCTCCGAGAGGGCAAATATATTTACAAAATGGGCGGACACAAAAAAAAGCCCAGACCAGGAAACAGGCAAGCAAAACCACTTTCCATGTAAATAGAAAACCGATGGCGGAACGCATAGCACTATTCACAATAACGAGAGGGATACCGGCTTCCAATGTCCCGGCAGGACAAATCCAAGAACAAAAATAAGGCAGCTGGACTCCAAAAACAATATACCCCAGATAGGGTAACAGAAAGATAAAAACAAAAAGAAATAAATATTTTGAAAACTGCAGCCGCCGAACGGTATGACTGCGAATCGATTTCCTGTTTTTCAGTAAGTTGACTGTTTTTTCCCGGAATAAAACTGAACGTATTTTTTCACCTGTCCAATGCAATATTTCCTGCAAAAAACCAAAAGGACATAAAAAGCCGCAAACAGCCCGTCCAAAGAGTACACCGGCAAGAATAAGAAAACCGGTGACAAAAAACGGGAAACGGCCTCCGGAAACAGCGCCCTGCAAAGAGCCTAAGGGGCAGGAAGAAACAGCGGCGGGACAAGAATAACAATTTAATCCTGGCATACAAACACGTTTAAAAGGACTTCGGCTTATGGTTCCGGATAAAAAATTTCCACCATCAGCATTATAAATTATCGCCGCCAGAAGCTGGATCAATTTACGCTTAACCAATTCCCGCACACTCCATGCATATAAAAACAGCTTTCATGTAAATTGAACGGCAATCCCCGGATAATACTCCGGCAACAGTAAGAGCAACACCAAGCAATACCAGGACAATTTTTACAAAAAAGATTTTATCGGTTTTCAATTCTCTCATCCTTGAAGGCATAATAGCAAAAAAACATACCAACGCCAATACACATACATACAGATTCGGAATAAAGAGGGGAAAGTTTGACCCTACTTCCATTATCAGGTATACTTCACCTATGATTCTGACGGTGAATAGCCTTTCATTTAAATACTCCGGCAGCTGCAAAACAGTATTGAAAGATGTTTCTTTTTCTGTTGAAAAAGGGGAATACATCGCCATACTCGGAGCAAATGGTTCAGGGAAAAGCACCCTGCTCCGTTGTATTGCAGGTCTGTTGCCCGTAGACAGAAACAACTCAAATCCGAAAGAACAAACCATAAAAATGAATACAAAAAAAGAGGAGCATACTGTTCCAACGGCCGTTGTTTTTCAATCACCGGATGATCAACTGGTGGCGGAAACAGCTGAGTTGGATGCAGCCTTCGGACCAGAAAATACAGCTGTCCCTTATGAGGAAATGCATAACCGTGTGAACGAAGCTCTCTCCTTATTTCTTCCAGACACTGCGAAAAATGAATGGATAAAAAATCTGTCATCGGGGCAAAAACAACATCTTGCCTTGGCGGGGGCCTACACCCTTCATCCTGAAATACTTTTATTGGATGAACCATCGTCAATGTTGTCAGAAAAAGCCAGAAGCTCCCTGCTGAATTTTTTGGACAGGGCAAAATCCGCCGGAAAAACAATTTTGCATATTACCCACGACATTGATGAAGCAAAAAGAGCAGACAGAGTCATTATTCTTAATGACGGAGTACTAGTTTTTGACGGAGGCACAGACCAATTCCTGCAACTGTCCCGGGAAACATTAACGGAATGGGCGCTCTTTTACCCTGAAAAAAAACTCCCGGAGGGCCAGGAAGCCTTTTCCGGGGAAGAAAGCGGCGGGAAGGGAAACATTCTCCAATGCAAGGGGATTTCCGCCGGCCCATTACAGGATATTTCTTTTGAAGCCGGACAAGGTGATATCATAGCGGTCACCGGGGAATCCGGCTCGGGGAAAACCCTTTTACTGCAAATTATTGCCGGTTTAAAAAAAACTGAGAGAGGTGAAGTCATCATTGCAGAAGGAAAAACCTGTGCCCTGGCGGTACAGGAACCGGAAACAGGTTTGTTTGAGGAATTCACCGCAGATGACGTGGCGTTCGGATTGGAAAATGCCGGGATTGAAGGAAGCGAATTAAAAGAAAAAGTGAAAGAAGCCATGGACAAAGCCGGATTACCCTTCGACAAATTTGCAGACAGAAAAACATTCAGCCTGTCCGGAGGAGAAAAAAGAAAAGCCGCCGTGGCAGGAATAATTGCATTGGAAAGCGACATTGTTCTTTTGGATGATCCTTTCTCCGCCCTGGACATAAGAAGCAGGGGTGAAATGCGGGAACTCTTACAAAACCTTTCAGCGCAAGGAAAGGTTGTCATATTCAGTGCCAGCAGAAAAGAGGAACATGAGTTTGCCTGCAAAACAATAAATTTATCCGATAAAAAAAATCCATGTGAATTTGACGGGGTGAATATATCCAATGGAAAAGAAAAAACACAGGTAAAAAAACTTTTTGCGGATATGCCTCCGGTGATGAAATTTTTATTCTCCATTGCGGGAACAGCGGCATCCTTAATTTTATCCGGATGGAAATTTCTTCTTGTTTTGGAAGCTTTTTTCTTTATTCTCTCGCTTGTGTCCGGTTACAGCACAAAAAAACTTTTTCGGGCTGTTTTAAGGATACTACCATGGTTAATCATTATTTGTGTCATCCAGTATTTTATTTTTAATGGATTTGAAGAAGCGGGAACATTTATCGTCCGGTTTTTATGCCTGCTCACAATACTTTCTGTCTTTGTATTCATAACACCTCCTTCAGAAATATCCTGCGGGGCGGAGGATTTATTAAAACCGCTGATTTTATTCAAAATTCCAGTAAGACACATTTCATTTTTAATAAGCCTTGTATTCAGATTTATCCCCAGTCTTTATGATGAAGCTGATAAAATAACCACAGCCAGAAAAATAAGAACCTCCGGAATAAACAAAAAAACCAAAAAAAATAAAATAAAAGAAACAGCGGCCCTTATCGTTCCGCTTATTTTAAGGACACTGACGAAAGCTGAAAAATTATCCCTTGCGGCAACCGCCCGCTATTATTCCGCAGGGAAACACACCCGCTACTTAAAATGGAAAACGAGGAAAAAGCACATCTTTTTTCTTGTTTTTGTTATTGCTTTTTCCGCAATTTTAATTTACGGTTCTTATATATGGAAATGAATTCAAAAAAACAGCGTAACAATGAATTGCCGGTATGCGGCTTTGAGGCTGTAAAAGCTTTAGCTGAAATGCATCCAGAGAAAATCAACCGTCTTTTTTTCGCAAAAGACAAGGTGAAGTATTTCGGCAATGTTTGTAAAATGCTGGCTGAAAAACGTCAGATTTACCGTACCGTAGAGGATGAAAACGAACTGGAAAAATTGAGCGGAAGCGTTCACCACCAGGGGGTTGTCGCCATGATAACTTATCCGGAAATACCGCTGCTCGAAATTCCCACATTAAACCGCTGGGCGGAAAACCGTGAAAAAGTGATTTTGTGCGACAGGGTAGGTAATTCCCAAAACTTCGGGGCAATAATAAGAAGCGCAGCATTTTTCGGACTTACGAACATTGTAATCAGTGATGAAGACGGCCAGTCAGGAATCACGACAAGCGCATACCGGGTGGCCCAGGGCGGCATGGAGCACGTGAGTATTCATAAAGTATCAAGCGCGGCATGGTTATTATCAAGGGCGGAAGGCAAATTACTCCGTGTAGCCGCACATCATTACGGAAGGGCGTACATTTCCGACCTGAATGAAATCTGCGGCGGAAACGAAGGGATAATAGCCGTCCTCGGAAACGAAGAGACAGGCATAACACCTGAAGCAAAAAAGCTTTGCGACTATCTGGTAAAGATACCGGGAACAGGTGCCGTCGAAAGCCTGAATGTGGCGCAGGCCGCCGCTGTATTTATTTATGAGCTTGTGAAGTGCGGAACAGATAAAAAAACATCCGCCACGGATTCCGGTGAACATGGAACCTCCGGAAGCACCACGTCTGAATTTGAGGATTCGTTCAAAAAACACAGGCTGTTTTAAAAACACGAAGGGCTGTCCCGGAAGCCGCGAGCTTCCTGAAGAGCAGCCCTTTTACGGAAAACACCGTAACTTTAATCCGTTTATTTTATTTCAAACTTATTTTGTTATTTTGACGCAATCTTGTATTCCCAGGCAAGAGGAATTGAGAAAGAAGTCATATCGTCTTTTTCAAAATTCATCCTGAGACCGGCTTTAAGATTTCCGAAATCGGTGATTTTATAAGTGGCGTAGGGATAAATCACCATACCGAACTCATCATCATTTCCAACCATCATCTTGAAGATACCGTCCAGATTGAGGGCGAAGGCTTCCGTCACGTTGTAAGCCACCCTGCCCCTGAACTGCATCGGAATCGCATCTTCGGCATGGTCGAAGGTTTCTCCGTCTTTCATGTATTCGCTTGTCAAGCCAGTCATAAAGTCGGCATAAAGGCCAAGATTAAGGTCTGTCAATTCATAAGCGGCGGAAACACTGACAGCCAATTTAGCGGAATCTGTTATAAAATCCGTATCAACGGCGTTATACAGGAAACCAGCGTTAAGAATCAGGTTTTCAATTGAAGTCAGTCCGGCGAAAACCGCGGCAGAGAAATTATCGTTGGATATATTCTTGAATACGGCACCGACAGTGGCAATCTCTCCAATCGCATAGTCAACACCGGCGTTAAGTTTTACCTCCTCGCTTTTTGTGAAAGCTGTTCCGCCGATGTTACCGACAACACGAAGCGCGCCAATGTCGGCTATAGCGGCAAAACCGTTTTCCGCCATACGTCCGTCTTTCGGATTATCATCGGCGGCGGCGAGGTAAGAACCAGCGACGGCATATTTTGTGAAAAAATCATTTCCCGCGGCAATTCCGAAAACGCTCACGGGGCGGAAACGCATAAAACCACGGAACCTGATTTCATTTGTGTTACCATTGGTATCCTTTCCGCTCTGCTGCCCGGTCTGAAACTGCAGCCTCATACGACCGTCAAGCTTATCGGAATTGAAATCAAACTGAAGCCTGTCGCTTACCAACACATCCCCTGCGTCAAACTTATCATCGGCGCCTTTTTCAAATGTAAGGAAATCATTGTCAGCTATGTCATCCCCGTCACCTCCGAATGTATTCGTGAGTGTAAAGGACTGGGCATCGACAGTAACAGTTGTCAGAATCAAAAAAATCCCGAACAATGCAAAAAGTGTGGTTTTCATTTTAACTCCTTTTCAAACGGTGTACCCGCATATTGATGCCAGGAATATAAAATGAAAATGTAAAAGAACTTTTTTTATTTTGTTAAAACAGAATAAATTTGTGTTAATAACAAATAAAAGCGGGCGTGCCCTATGCCTTACCCAAGACATAAAACACGCCCTTTTCGAGGAAGAAAAAAACTACATTTTGATTACAGCTTTTACGACATTTTCTTTATCATTTATAGCAGCATCAAAAGCCTTCTGGATGTCATCGAAGGAAAATTCGTGGGAAACAACGTCATCAACATTCACGATACCTTCCGCGATTGCAGAAATGGCGCGGGGATACAGATTGCGGTAACGGAAAACCGATTCGATTTTCGCTTCTTTCGCCATTATTTTCCCGAAATTGAAGGTCAATTCTGGATTTGCGGAAAGACCTACGAGAACAATTGTTCCGCCGGCTTTGACAAGATGCGCTGTCTGCGCTATGGTCGCCGGGGAGCCGGCGGTTTCAAAAACCTTTTCGACCCCCAGATTTCCCGTCAAAGTTCCGATTTCCTTGATGATGTCACATTCTTTGCCATTCAAAACCCTTGTGGCACCTAATTTTTCAGCATATTTGAGCCTCTTGGGGACAATATCAACCACGGTTATATCAGAAGCGCCGTTAGCTTTACAGGCTAAAAGGGTCATGAGGCCTATACAGCCTGCGCCCAGTATTACAACCTGGTCTCCCATCCTGACTTGTCCCTGAAAAGCTGCATGAAGCCCGACAGAGAACGGTTCCACAAGAGCACCCTGTTTTGTGGTCATGCCCCCGGGCAGTTTGAAACACATCTCTTCCGGAAAAGCGATGTAGTTCTCATAACAGCCCTGAATAGGAGGAGTTGCGAGAAAACGCACGTCAGGACAAAGATTGTATTTTCCCCCTTTGCACCATTCACATTTACCGCAGGGAATTCCGGGCTCAAGGGCAACCTTGTCGCCTTTCGCCAGAGTTTTCACCCCAGGACCGACATCTTCCACGACTCCACCGGCTTCGTGGCCGAGCATAAAATCTCCGTCAACCACGAATTCACCGCAGCGGCCGTCGTGAAAATAATGCACATCGGAACCGCAGATTCCCACATACTCAAGTTTTACCAGGACCTCGCCGGGCTTCAATTCCGGAACCGGGATTTCCCTGAATTCCATCCGATTCAATCCGGTCATAAATGCAGCTTTGTTTTTCATTTTCAAGACGCCTTCTATACTTCTATATCAGATTAATTTGTTATAAGACCCCGAGAACGATACATTTCAACATATTCGTCCGCATTCTCTTTCGTAATAAGAACTTCTTCAATGTCAGTATCAATCTGTGTGGCTTCACCTGTAAGAAGTTTGTGGACAGTATCCATGTTAAGCTCGGCAAGATCGATGGCAGACTGAAGACAGGTTGAAGTCATCCTGCCTTCCTGAATCAAAAGACAGGCTTCCGCAGTTCCGTCAACGCCGTAAGCGAGGATGTCCGCATACGCAGGATTATCTTTGACAACTTCGAGGGCACCGGCCGCCATGTTGTCATTTGTTGATATAATCGCATCAATATCACCGTAAGCGATTGTCCAGTCTTCCATAAGCTGCATGGCTTCATCTTTATTCCAGTTGGCGAAATCTTCCGCAAGGATTGTCACATCGGGTCTCTTGTCGAAGAAGCATTCCTGCCAGGCGACGCGTCTTTCATCCGCATGGAAATTACCGGAAGGACCGTTTATAACAACAACCCGGCCGTTCTGGGGAACCTGTGTAAGGGCAAGTTCCGCATTTACCTGAGCCTGAACATACGGATTGGCGTCAACGGAGGAAGCGCCTTCAATACCGTCTATGCGAGAGTTTGTCGTGATAGCGATAATTCCTGCATCGACAATCTGCTCAACATAAGGCCGCTGGGCTTCACCGTTATTAGGCTGAACGATGATTGCATCGAATCCATTTGCGATGGCATTCTCAATGGCCGCATTTTCCTTTGCATCATCAGCCTGTCCATCGAAAACTTCAAGCTGTATGTCCGGATACTTTTCCGCCGCGGCAATCATTTCGTTGGCAAGCCATGCCGCGAAAGAGTCAGACTGGGCCCTCGCGATATAAGCCACGCGGTAAGTCCCGTCATCTTTTTTACCCGCACTCCAAACAGACGCGCACAACAACAACGCGCATCCAACAGCTGCAATTTTTTTGAACATACAAACCCCCTTGTTTATGTTCCGTAATAAATCAACCAGCAAACGCTGATTATCACAAAGTCAAATGCAGTTCCCGCCGATTCGCTGGATTCGTTACAAGATAACTTTTGCACTTTTCTTGTTTTTGAATCTGATATCGTAAAGAACCGCTCCTATTATAATCGCCCCTTTAACAACCTGCTGGACATAGGAATCCACACCCTGAAGATTCATGATGTTATTGAGACAACCTATTATGAAAGATCCGGCAAAAGTTCCGGATACAGTACCTATTCCGCCGGAAAAACTGGTTCCGCCTACAATAGCCGCGGTCAATCCTTCCATCTCATAACCTACAGCTCCGTTAGGCAGACCGGCGTTTACCCTGGACATAAAAATCACGCCTGAAATTCCGACAAGGATTCCGTTTATCAGGAACGCAATGTATTTGGAACGCTCAACACGTATACCGGCGGCGACAGCGGCCTCTTCATTTCCTCCTATCGCATAAAGGGAACGGCCCAGACGTGTCTGATTCATTATGTACCAGATTATTATTGATATTCCCGCCAAAAACAAAACCGGTATTGGAATGAATCCGATGCGTCCCTGTCCGAAAACATTGTAGTCGCCTATCTGGAGAATATTCTGCCCTTTTGTATACAAAAGAGCCAAACCCCTCGCCGCCATTGTCATGGCCAAAGTAACGATAAAAGCCGGCATCCTGAATTTCGCCACAAACAGAGCGTTAACCATGTTGCATGCAACAGAAACAAGAATGGCGACACCTACCGCAAGGACAAGATCCCCGGTTGCTTTATAAACGCTTACCGACAAAACACCGGAAAGAGCCAGAACAGCGCCGCAGGAAAGATCCAGCATTCCGCCTATAATCAGAAGCATCTCCCCGTAAGCCAGTATTGTGGCTACAGTCAGCTGGACAGCAACATTTGTAATATTCCTTGCCCGCAAAAAATTCGGATTCAACAAAGCGGAAATAATAATCATAATCAAAAGCACGACAAATATCGAATGCTTTTGCATTATTTTTCTCACGCCACTTGTTTTCAACAGAGTCTTTCCCATCTTTAACGCTCCCCATTTATTTTCATTGCATATTGAAGTATTGCCTGCTGCGAAAAATCTTCCCTGGAAAGTTCTCCGCTTAAACGCCCTTTGCACATAACATAAATCCTGTCACACATTCCTATGAGCTCAGGCAATTCAGATGAAACCATGATTATTCCCCGTCCGGCTTTAGCGGCATCCATCATTAATTTATAGATTTCGAACTTTGCCCCCACATCAATACCGCGTGTAGGTTCATCCAGAATCAGCACATCAGGATCCCGCATCATCCATCTTGAAAGAAGAACCTTCTG
>CASGBA010000002.1 GCA_949299755.1 uncultured Treponema sp.
CACATCCTGCGGCAATTCCGGACAAATGCACACTGTACCGGTCAGCCTCCATGTCAGGAGCTTCCGGCACAGGTTGTCCGTAATCATCAAAAAACAGGGAATAATGATCCTGTCCCTGGGCACGGCAGATGTTATCCAGGGCTGTATCCTTTTCCTTTACCAGATTACGCAACTCTTCAAGGCGCTTGGAGGAATTTTCCGCGGCATTGAACGAAGCCAAATTAGCCTGGGCAGCCTCTCTTTCTGTCCCGGCTTTTTTCAGGCGCTCAATTAAGGAAGAAACGTTTTTCACGGCTTCCTCGAAGGGCCCGAAAGCTTCGGTTAAGGTTTCGGAAGAGAAAGCTGAAACCTCATCAATCAGCTTGTCAGCGCTGCCGGACGTGACAAGGGCTTCCACCGCATCGGCAACACACTGCTCGAACCTGTTCCGCCGGTAATAGAGCTGGGCGGAAACCCCAGCCCCGCGGAACTGGGCCACCATCCGTCCCAGGGTTTTACCCGCTTCCTTACCTTCATTTATGGAACGTTGTTTTTCCTCCAGCTTTTCACATTCCAGCTTTTCAGCCTTTGCGGCTGTGAAAACCGGGGTAAAAGACGGAAAAGCTTCCGGACTGTATTCTTTCCAAAGAGCCGTCGCGGCCCGGATTCCGGCCGCCCGGAGTTTCTTTTTTCCGTCGGACAAGGACTTTTCCATATCCTTTTCCACCTTGCCCAGTTCCTGGAGACGCTTAACCCCGTCTTTTATCTCAAAAACAGCGGAGGCGGCTGTTTCCCGTTCTTTCATCAATTTTTTCCATTCGGAATAACTTTCCGATGCCCCGTCATAAGAATCTTTGTAATTGGCATCCTCATCCTGGAAAATCCTTTCACCCAGTTTTTTGTACAGGGAATCCAACTCCTCTTTTTTCTGTTTGAGGGAAATAGAGAGATTGTGAATGGTTGTGTTCTGTATATCCATAACTACAATGTACAGCGATATTATTTCCTTGACAATACGCAAAAACTGAACATAGGATATTATATCATCATGAACATTTTGTACTGGATGAATTTATCTTTTCGGGAGTGTTGAATGAGCTTTACTACGGAACAAATAAGGACAGTCGCTATTGCTGGCCACGGACAAACAGGAAAAACCACCTTGACAGAGCATTTGCTTTCCACCGCCGGGATAATCCCCAAAGCAGAAGCTGTGGAATCGGGAAAAACCGTAAGCGATTTTACACCTGAAGAAATAGAACGAAAAATTTCAATTTATTCCACCCTTTCCAATATTGAATGGCAGGGGAAAAACATAAATTTCTGGGATACTCCCGGATCTTCGGACTTCACCGGGGAAGTTATCACCGCTTTCAGAGCATCTGAATCTGCCCTTCTCCTTATAGATGCCAGGGCAGGGGTACAAATCGAAACCATAAAGCTCTGGCGTAATTTGGACAGCAGGGGAATGCCCAGAATGGTTTTCATAAACAAAATGGACGGGGAAAGGGCGGATTTTGACTCCTGCATCCAGGATTTGAGGAACCAGTTCAAAATGGAAATATGTCCCGTGACAATACCCGTGGGACAGGGGCCCCAATACAAAGGATGCATTGATGTGCTCCATTCCAAGGCCTATGACGAAAACGGAAAGGAAATGCCGATTCCGGCGGATTTGGGGGACACGGTAAAAAGAGCACGGGAAGTTCTGGCCGGTGCGGCGGCCGAGGGGGATGACGACCTTCTCGTAAAATTCATAGATGAAGCCGGATTAAGCGACGAGGACATCATAAAGGGCTTGAAACTGGCTGTGGCCGCCAACGCCATAGTACCGGCTTTCGCAGGGAACGCGGTGTCCTCTTCAGGATGCATCCCCCTGCTTGACTTTATAGCGGAAATTCTTCCGCCGCCGGAAGGCGCCCCTGAAACAATAGTCCAGGAAGACGGTTCCGAAGGCTCCGTGGAAATTAAAGCCGGCGGGCCCCTTTCAGCCCTGGTTGTAAAAACCGCCAACGACCAATTCTCCGGAAAGCTCTCATACATAAAGGTGATTTCAGGAAACCTGCTTCCCGATACGGAAGTTTTCAATATTAACGAAGACAAAAAGGAAAAAATCGGAAAACTGTACCGGTGCACGGGGAAAAAGCTCACCGAAACAAAGGAGCTTGCAGCCGGGGATGTGGGAGTCGCCTCCAAACTGCCCTACGCCAAAACAAACGATACCTTCGCGGCATCGGCGGGGGTAAGACCCTTCCGGAAGCTCAGGACACCGGCTCCGGTTTATTCCATGGCGGTTTCCGCCAATGACAAAAAGGACGAGGACAAGCTGGGAGGACTTTTGATGAGGGCCTGCGAGGAGGATAAAACCCTTTCATTCACCTTCAATCCGGAAACAAAGCAGAATGTACTTTCCGGCATGGGGGACCTTCACATCAATATTGTCCTTGACAGGATAAGAACCCAGACAAAAATGAACATAATAACCGCCGAGCCCAGGATTGCCTACAGGGAAACCATCCAGCGTAAAACCCAGGCGGAATACACCCACAAGAAGCAGTCCGGCGGCCACGGCCAATACGGGCGGGTTGTGCTCAGCCTGGAACCACTGGAACGGGGTGAAGGCTATTCATTCACAAACGCCATTTTCGGCGGCGCCATCTCCAAGGGATACATTCCCGGTGTGGAAAAGGGCGTAAAGGAAGCCATGGAGTCCGGCGTCCTTGCCGGCTATCCGGTCGTGGATGTGGGCGTTACGGTTGTTGACGGAAAAGAGCACCCGGTGGATTCCTCCGAGCTTGCATTCAAAATAGCCGCCAGGAACGCTTTCCGGGAAGCCATGAAAATGGGCAATCCGATTCTTCTGGAACCAATAATGAATCTGACGGTTTTCGTGGATTCAAAGAACCTGGGGGACATAATGAGCGACCTTTCCGGAAGGCGTGGCCATATTCTGGGACAAAACAGCCTTGCGGGCGGAATCGAGGAAATAAGGGCTCAGGTACCCCACAAGGAACTGCTGAAATACGCCATCGACTTGAGGGCCATAACGAGCAGCACCGGCTCTTTCGAAATGTCTTTTGATCATTACAGCCCCATTTCCGGAAAGGCTGCCGACGAAATCATCGCCGCCTCCAAGGAATTCATGAAGCAGGTAACGGAAGACAGCTGAAAAAGCTTTCCCTGTATCCGGGATGCCGGATGCGGGGGAAACTTCAATTCTTCCGGTTCAGCGGCGGTCAGCCATCTTCACATACTGCCTCATTTCCCCGATTTGCTTAAAGGCCGGCCGGTAAATGCGCCGCCCGGAGCGTATTTCCTCCAGCCTGTGGGCGCACCATCCGGCTATACGGGAAATGGCGAAAATAGGCGTATATAACTCCCGGGGGATGCCGAGCATTGAATAAACGAAGCCGGAATAGAAGTCCACGTTCGTGCAAATCTGCTTGTCGGCGCCTTTCTCTTCCTTGAAAATATCCGGGAAGATTTTTTCAATAAGGCGGTAAAGGCCGAATTCCTCTTCGCAGTGCTTTATCTTTGCCAGTTTTGCGGCTTTGTTCCGGAGCAGGATGGCCCGGGGATCTGAAATCGTATAAACCGCGTGGCCCTGGCCGTAAACCAAACCGCTTCTGTCAAAGGCCTCTTTCCGGAGGATTTTCCGCAGGTAATCACCCACTTCCTTTTCATCGGACCAATCGGAAACATTGGCCTTGATGTCGTCCATCATTTCCACCACCCGGATATTCGCCCCTCCGTGCCTGCGGCCCTTCAGGGAGCCGACAGCGGCGCCGATGGCGGAATAGGTGTCCGTGTCTGCGGAAGAAACCACGTGAACGGTGAAAGAGGAGTTGTTGCCTCCCCCATGTTCAGCATGGAGAATGAAAGCCAAGTCCAGTATTTCGGCTTCAGCCCGGTCGTAAATCTTATTTGCACGAATCATGCGCAGGAAATTCTCCGAAGTGGATAAATTAGGCAGGGGGTTGTGCAGGTACATACTCTTACCGTCATAATGGCGCCTTTTTGCCTGGTAACCGTATGCCACCATGGCGGGGAAACGGGCTATGAGCTGGATTGACTGGTACAGGTTGTTGATTATCGAGGAATTCTCAGCGTCCGGATCGTAGGCGTAGGAGGAAATCACGGAATGTGCAAGCTTATTCATCACGTCGGGGGAAGGGGACTTGAGTATCATGTCCTCCACGAAATTGTAGGGAAGTTCCCGGTTTTCCCCCAAAATGGCGTCAAATTCGTCTATCTGGGACGCATTTGGAAGGTCGCCGAAGAGGAGGAGATAAATGACCTGCTCGAAACCGAACTGCTCGCTTTCCTCTATGTCGCTGATAATGTCTTCGACATCATAACCCCGGTAAATGAGTTTTCCGGGAACAGCAACCGTCTCCCCGTCTTTTATTTCATAGCCGAAAACGTTTCCTATCTGGGTTAAGCCGACCAGGACGCCCTTCCCATCGGAATCCCGCAAACCCCTTTTAACGTCATATTTTACATAAAGGGACGGATCTATTACATCATGTTCCTCGACAAGTTTGGCGAGACTCTCAATAAGAGGAGGATAAACATTTTCCATTCCTTTCTCCCTTCCACCTTAAGTGGCTCAAATTACTGTGGTTCAATTTTCGTTCACAGTTTAGTCTATTTGAAATAAACGTATCAAGATAGCAGGGGCTTTTTTTTACAAAAATGCAAAAACTTGCAGATTTTTATGCAAAAACTTGCATAATTAAAACTATTTCGCCCTGCTTGAAATCTACCGCCCAAAAATGATATTCTCTATCCGTTATGGCTGCAGAAAAACCTTTAATCAAAGAAATCATTTCCCAAAAAGCGGAGGGACAGGAAGTGACTGTCCTCGGCTGGGTGCGTACAAAACGGGATACAAAAAACCTGACATTCGTCCAGGTGAATGACGGCTCCTGCTTTGCCTCAATCCAGGTTACCTTCGACAAGGATGCGAATCCTTCAAACGAAATAGAAACAAACCTCAAAAAAATAACCACAGGCACTTCGGTGTCCGTAAGGGGGAAACTTGTGCCCTCCCCAGCTTCGGGGCAGGCTGTGGAAGTCCAGGGACTTTCGCTGGAAATCCTGGGGGACGCCCCGGCGGACTCTTATCCGCTGCAAAAAAAGAACCATTCCTTTGAGTTTTTAAGGACAGTGGCACACCTGCGGGTCAGGACAAACACCTTCGGGGCTGTCGCCCGGATGAGAAGCCAGATGTCCTTTGCCATCCACACCTTTTTCCAGGAAAGGGGCTTCCAGTATGTCCACACACCGCTTATCACCGCCTCCGACTGCGAAGGCGCCGGGGAAATGTTCCGGGTAACAACCATGAATCCCCAGAAAATAGCGGAGGAAGCCTATGAAGCGGGAAAGGCGGGAAAAACGCTTCCTGAAGGGGCGGCGGCCGCCTTCGCCGATTACAACAACGACTTTTTCGGAAAGCCGGCGAACCTGACGGTTTCCGGCCAGCTGGAGGCTGAAACCTATGCACTGGGCGTTTCCCGGGTATACACCTTCGGCCCCACCTTCCGGGCGGAAAATTCCAACACAACCCGCCATCTGGCGGAATTCTGGATGATTGAGCCGGAAATGGCATTTTTCCGCCTTGAGGACAACATGGACATCGCGGAAAACTTCATCAAATACCTGATTAACTGGGCGTTGGAAAAATGCCCGGAAGACATGGCCTTTTTTGACAGCAGGATACATCCCGGATTGATTGAAACCCTGAAAAAGGTTTCCTCCTCGGATTTTGCCCGGGTCACTTACACTGAAGCCATGAAAGAGCTTGAAAAATGCGCTGACAAATTCGAATTCAAGCCCTATTGGGGCTGTGATCTTCAGAGCGAGCATGAAAAATTCCTGACGGAGGAAGTTTACAAACGCCCCGTCATCCTGACTGACTACCCGAAGGAAATAAAAGCCTTCTATATGAAGATGAACAATGACGGAAAAACCGTCCGGGCGATGGATGTTCTTGTTCCCGGACTCGGCGAAATCATAGGCGGTTCAGAAAGGGAAGAAAACCTGGAGAGGCTGGAAAACAGGATAAAAGAGCTGGGACTGGAAAAAGATGACTACTGGTGGTATTTGGATTTGCGCCGTTTCGGTTCCGTCCCCCATTCCGGGTTCGGCCTGGGATTCGAAAGGCTCCTACTGTACGTAACCGGCATGACAAACATACGGGACGTAATCCCCTATCCCAGAGCCCCGAAACTGGCGGATTTTTAGACTATGAGCGCAAAGTCTTCTTCCGTTTTAAAAAAGGCCGCTGTTGCCGGTTTAATCATTTTACTGCTGCTGGCAACCCTGTTTTTTTATACTGCTGTGCGTCTCAATACCAGGAGCGGAAGGGCGGAATCCCTTATCCGCTCACCGGCGGAAAAAAAACAAGCTGTCTTCTCCCAGGCTGTGGAGGCATGGGAAAAGTCCCTTTATTCCGGGGGAAGCGCAGTCCAAACCCTGCTAAAACAGGCGCCGGCCTCCCTTACACGGGACGCCTCGCCCCTTTCACTGAAGGACATTCAGGCTGAATCCGCCATAATCATAGATGCGGCCACCGGCACAATCCTGTTTGAAAAAAACGCCGACAAGGTGATTCCCCCGGCTTCCATGACGAAAATAGCATCGATGTATACCGCCTTCCGCCTGATGGATGAAAAGGGCATAAGCATGAATCAGAAGGCGGATCTTCCCCCGGAATCCTGGGCGGTGAATATCCCGCCGGGTTCATCCCTGATGTTTTTGGCGGAGGGCCAGCGGGTGACAATGAAGGAGCTTTTCGAAGGAATGTCCGTGGCCTCAGGCAATGATGCGGCCATAGCCGTTGCCTGCAATGTTTCGGGTTCTGTACAGGATTTTATAGAAAAAGTAAACGGAGAAATGGCACGGCTGGGACTTATCCAAACCCGCTTTGTGGAACCTTCAGGATTAAGTGAATACAACCGCACAACCGCCAGGGAATTTGCCCTTTTCAGCAAAATTTATATTGAAGAATATCCGGAAGCCTTAAGGGAATTCCATTCCCTGCGTTCCATGGCTTATCCCAAAATATGGAACCTTCCCGAATATGAAGCCAGGACAGCCATGGCGGATCAAGACGGGAACACAAACCAGACCATAAAACAACAGGCCACCAACAGGCTTCTGGGAAAAATGGAAGGCTGTGACGGGCTTAAAACCGGATACATCGACGAATCCGGCTACAATTTTTCCGTAACCTGTAAGAGGGGCGGAACCAGATTTATCGCGGTTTTAATGGACGGTCCGGGGGAAAGCTCTGCGGAAGGCTCCCGCATACGCACGGAGGACGGCCAGAAGGCTTTGGAATGGGCTTTTTCCAATTTCCGAACATTCAGGCCGGCTGCCCCGGAACCTGTGGTTATCACCCTGTGGGGTTCCAAAGACGGATACGCCACCCTGATTCCCGCCGGAGAGGCGGTTTTCACAGTTACAGCCGGGGATTCTTCCAACAGGGACATATCGTCCGGTGGTGTTGATTATTCCGGAGCGGGAGTCTTTATGCGTATTGAACTGGAAGAAGACCTGCGGCTTCCGGTGGCAGCCGGGGAAGTTGCGGGCCGGGCTGTGTGGTATTCGCCCTCCATGGAGGAAATAGGCTCGGTCAGCCTGATTTCCGCGGAAAACGAGCAGCGTGGAAATGTACTGAAGCGAGCTGTGGATTTCCTTTCAAAAAAATGCGCCCGGATTCTCGGGAAAATTTAAAGGTCCCCGTTTTCCGGTGCGCCAACCCGGATTTCAGCCCCATTGGTTATATCACTTTTTATCCAAACGGTATCCTACACCAAGTCTGATAACGCTGGAACGTTCCAGTATATCTTTTCTGGATGCAAAAACCTCATAGGAAAAACTGTGGACATTTGCAAAGGTGAGGATTATATTCTCGGTTATTGACAAATCGTAGTAGAATCCTGCCTGCCAGAAGAAAAGAAGGTCGCCGGAATCAGAATGACCGGCGGGAATCAGGGGCATAAAATAAAGAGAACTTATCAAAAGGAAATTCCCTGCCCTGCTTTCAGTAATCCCGACGGAAAATTTCACATTGGCGCCGGTTCCATAGAGCTGTATTTGTTCATCAGACCAGTTGTCAGAGGCCGGTTCAGGATAATAAGTATTGGCGGAAGCAAACATAAGCCATCCGGCATGAAGCTTCAAATCAAAGTTAAGCACATTGGTAATCTGCCTGAATTTGAAACCGAAATCCAGGGAGGTTCCCCCGAAGGAAACCGTATCCCCAAGCACACAATCGTAATGGAGGGATAATCCGGCGTTTCCTTTACTGCGTTCACCTGTAATAACCGGAACGGCGAATAAAAACCCTTCGGTGAAAATCGAAAGCTGGTAAACCGGATACCCGATGTCGGCGGCAATGGTCATTTCAAAATGCCTGAAAGGGTCTGAAAAGGGAACATAGGTTGTAAAGGGATCATTGTAAACCATATCCAAGGCAAGGAACCCTGTCACGGAGAATCCTCCCCGGGATCCCTTTGTGTCCGGATTGTTTCTGTCAGTCTGCCCGAAGCCGATACCGGCGGTGGCGTCCAAAGCCCAAAGTTCCCCGGAAGGCTTATTTGTCCGTTCCCCGGGCAAATAAGGATTCAAAAAGTCAAAGGGGCTTATAAAAAACCTCAGGGGAGCCGGAACCTTTTCAGCCGAATAATAAAGCCGGTGGAGGGCTTCACCGAAAACAACGCCTCCGGTGGTGGTGATAATCAAATCGTTTATAGAAGAGCGGCTGCGCTCACAAAAAACTTCCCATACCACGGAACCAAGGGCCGCATTCACCGCTGATTCATAGAAATTCCAATTGTTGGCGCGGCCGGCCTGATAATAAAAAACCCCCTGGTATGGATGTCCAAGCTGGTTGGTACGGAAAAGGCTTTGATCCCATTGCCATGGGGAAGTTAAATTCGTCTTTATGGAGTCCAGGGTAACCCCGGAAAATTCAGTCTGTGCGATAAAACGGTTCACCACAAAAAGAAGGCCGTTCGTCAACTGGGATTCAACGAAACCAAGGATGATGTTCCTGCCATTCAGGGCATCTTCCGAAAACACGGCGGTTTCCCCGGCAGCCGGAGATTCTTCCTGTGAATCTTCAGAAAAAACCGTTGGGGATGCAATCATAAAAAAAAATAAAACAAATAAAAATTTTGAAAAGCTCAATTTCATAGGTATGTTTATCTTACATTAAATACAAACGCATGAAAAGGGACAGACTCTCCGATCTGTCAAAAATGTCAGGAGCCGTATCAAAGAAATCCTTTTTGAGATAACAGACAGCGGAAATTCCCGCCGACAGGTTTTCAACAAAAACCTGCCTTTCGTAAGAGGCCCGCAGGAAACAGAGGAATTCCGCGCCGCCGGAACCGTATTCCGGAATGGCGTCATCGATTATCTTCCAGGCGAAACCGGCCGCATCCAGCAAGAACCTTCCGCCCACCGGATGGTACAGCTCAAGCCCGGTGCGGAGGGCGCCTCCTATCCCCAGGCTGTAATTCCGTCTTTCCTCAATACCGACAGGATCCGGGTAAGTGCCGTCCCGGAGGAAATAATAGTCGCTGGCTCCAAGGAACACAAAGTCGGCGCCGTAGGAGGAGCGGAATTCAAGACCGCTGCCGAAAACACGTTCTTCCTTGAACACAATCCCCACGGACTGGGAGCTGAAATCCACGTTGAAATCAAAAACGGCGTCAAGACGCATTGTGATGCCGAAGGTGTTTTTCACGGAAGGGGTTATCCTCGGGGCGACTGAAAAAAGGATGCCTTCGGAAAACAGGGCGGCGGAATAATAACCGGCGGAAAAAGCGAAAAAACCTTCCATGGAGAAAACATCAAACGGAACCCGTATTTCCCTGCCATAGGGGTAGCCGTATTGGAGACGGATTCCCATATTTCCCGTTGGGAGGGGGGTATCGTCTATGTCCGTGCGGGCGCTGCTGAATTCCATGTTATGGAAAACCACTCCACCTCCGGCGGAAACTGACAGGGCATAAATATTACCCGCAGGCCTTTCAACATATCTTCCGAACAATTTTGAGTTAAGGGCCGAAAAGGGATCAAAAACAAAGGAAAGCGGAAAACCGGCTTCATCGGTGACACTCCAAAGCCGGTGAAGTATTTCACCCCATACCATACCTCCGGTGGGGCTTACAATCAAATCATTGATCGAAGGAGTCTCGTTTTCACACAGAAGTTCCCAGCTGACACTTCCAAATACAGCCAGAAGCCCTGATTCATAAAAATTCAGGTTATTAGCCCTTCCTGCCTGGAAATAAAAGGAACCCTGGTATGGATGTCCAAGCTGATTGACGGAAAATGTATCATTGTCCCAAACCCAAAGGGAAGTGAAATTCCGTTTTATATCCTCAAATCCCACCTGGGCGTAAATCTGTTTTGTAACCCACCGGTTGAAGGAAAAGAGAACCAGGTTACTGAAAGCGGCTTCCAGAACAGCCGTACCGTAATATTTCGGAACCTCTCCGTCCGACAAACTGTCCTCCCGGAAAGCTTCGGCCCCGGAATTCCCGGTGTGCTCCTCCACAAACAGCGAATTCTGACCGCCGGAAACAGGGGAAGAAAACAGTGAAAAATGAAAAACCAAAACTGAAAAAAGAACAGCCGCTGATTTTTTTTTGATTAAAAAAAACAACCGGCCTTTTTTAATAAAGTCCGAAAAAAACAAAGCATTGTTTATCATTAAGTTTTCGCCGCAGGCATCCAAGACCCGGCAAACTCCGTTTTGAAAAGACTGTAAGTTTAAAATGGGCGATACTGGAATCGAACCAGTGACCCCAAGCGTGTCATGCTTGTACTCTAACCAACTGAGCTAATCGCCCTGCAAAAATCAAGCAGTATGGGGCATAACATACTGTTTTTTTAGCTTTACGTCAAGGGATAACAGCAGTATCATTACAGGACAGTTTCGAATAAATTTTTAAGGGGGAAATTTATGGCAGAAGATGCAAAGATTTACATCTGCAAAAAATGCGGTAACATTGCGGGGATGATTGCGGACCATGGCTGTGTCCCATCATGTTGCGGAATACCGATGGAACAATTAAAAGCCAACACCACGGATGCCGCGACTGAAAAACATGTACCCGTTGTCGCTGTAACCGGAAACAAAATTTCTGTGAAAGTGGGGAGCGTGTCCCATCCCATGACGGAGGAACATTACATACAGTGGATAATGATAACAACGGAAAAGGGGCGGCAACGAAAAACTCTTAAACCCGGGAACGAACCATCCGCAGATTTCGAGCTTACCGCTGATGACAAGTTCATATCCGCGGAGGCTTACTGCAACCTCCACGGACTTTGGAAAAGTTAAAAATTTCCGGGTCATTTCCGGGATAAAAGATCCCTTGCTTATGGCCTCTTGACTTTTTTTTCCCTGTCTGCTATCCTCTTCTCACTTATGCGGCGATGGTGGAATTGGTAGACACGCCAGCTTGAGGTGCTGGTACCGCGAGGTATGGAAGTTCAAGTCTTCTTCGCCGCATAAAAGACTGCCTTTCCGGCAGTCTTTTTTTTTATTTTCCATATCATGTGATGCCACTGATTCCTGCGGAATCAGCCCTTTCAAGCCGGATTACTCCTGCCGGATTTCACCCGGGAATTTAAATTCCAGGTTTGTTCTGCCGATGTAATAAGAAGAACCCTATTAGAATCTATTACCAATCTAACACCCAGGGGGAGGAAAATGGGACAGAATAAAGGTAAAATCATGGCATTTTCCGCGGCGGTTTTAACAGCCGCAATATTTTTATCCTGCGAAAGCATGCCGAAAACAGTGGCTCCGGACAGTCAGAAAAAAGATGAAACACTGCTAGATCTTATTTCAAAGGGAAAAACCGATGAGCTGAAAAAACGTCTTTCAGGGGAAGAGTCAATTAACCAGCAGAACAAGCAGGGACAAACCCTTCTCCATATCGCCGCATTAAACAATGATGCGGAGCTTGTGGAATTCCTGCTCACATTGAAACCGGACACGGAGATACAGGATAAAAACGGAGACACACCGTTCTCTGCGGCGGTAAAAGAAGGTTGTTATGATGCGGCGAAAACACTGTCAGAAGCTGACGCTTATATTTTTGCGAAAAACAACGATGGATTTTCCGTATACGACATTGCGGCGGCACAGGGAAACAAAGCCTTGAAGGCCGCCATAAGCGAGAAAACAGCGGAACAGCAAAACGGTTTCGGGAAAACACCCCTTCATTTGGCGGCGGAAAGCCTCAATAAAGAAGCTCTGGAAATATCAATGGAGAAGAGCCGGAATCTTTCGGTTGAAGACTTAAATGGTAAAACGCCTCTCATGTATATTTACGGGCATCCCCAGGATTCCCTGGCACCGGAGCTGGCGGCGGAACTTCTCTTAAAAGGAGCCGAACCGGTACACAGGGACTTTGCGTATTTTGAAACGGCAATTCTTAAACGTAACCTCTCCATGCGCTTTGACGAGGGGAAAACCCCGCTTCATTTCGCAGCGGAACGGGGGGATGACGGCTTTGTGGAATACCTCATTGCCAACGGTGCCCAGATAAACGCGAAGGATTCGTCCTCCTCCACCCCTCTCCACGAGGCGGTAAGGAACGGAAGGATAAGCAGCGCCAACCTGCTGATAGAAGCTGGGGCGGACGTCAATATCCGGGATTCTGCCGGGAACACGCCGCTGCACCTTGTGATGCCTGTAAGCTCCAGGAGACCCCTTTTCACGTCGCTCCTCCAGGCAGGAGCGGATCCGAATATTAAAGACATATACGGCGAAACGCCCCTCCATATCACCGCAAGGATTGCCATGGAACCGGATTTAATAACAAGCCTTGTGGAAGCCGGAGGGGATTTGAATGAGAGGAACAAAAAGGGAATAACACCCCTTTCCCTTGCAATCGAACGCAATCAAATCCAGCAGGCTGAGTTTTTCGTAAAACTGGGGGCGGATATCCACGCCGAAGACATTGAAGAAACCACAGCGCTTACAAAGGCCCTTAAAAGCGGATTAAAAATGACCAAGGCAGTCATAAAAAAAGACAATATCCAAACAAGGGATTCCGCGGGAAGGACTCCCCTCCACATCGCTGTCATAGAAAAGGCACCGCCGGAAATAATTAACTACATGATTTCCCTGGGAGCGGATGTAAACGCCCGGGATAAAAACGGGAACACCCCCCTCCATACAGCAGCCGCTTATAATTTCAGGCAGACAGGGGAGCTACTACTGGCGGCCGGAGCCGATGTGTTTTATCCTAACGTTACCGGTGATTCTGTGCTGAAAACAGCCCTAACCAGGCTTGAAGGCAGGGAAGAGTGGATACTGGATTCAAATGTCATAAAATCCTGTGACGGTGCGGGAAACACTCCCCTGCATTTGGCGGCGGAATGGAATCTTATTCCGGCCATCTCCATAATACTGAAAAAGGGAGGTGACATTAACGCTAAAAACGCCAACGGGGAAACTCCCCTTTTCAATGCGGTGAAAACAGACAGCCAGGAAATGACCGCAGCTCTTCTCTCTTCCGATTACGGTAAAACCGCAGACATAAATGCCCGTAATTTCCTTGGCGACTCCGCCCTATATTCCTGCATCCGGTGGCAGGCGGTAAAATCCGCCTCCGTTCTCATTGACCGGGATGTCAGGACAAACGGTAAAAAACTCATTAACGCCAAAAACCTGGCGGGAAAAACCGTTCTCCACGAGTCGGCACGGACAGGGAACATGGAGCTTTTGCTGATGGTCTTAAAGGCGGGAGCGGATGTAAACGCCGATGATGAGACCGGGCGCACACCGCTGACGGATGCGGTTTCTTCTGACAACAAAGAGGTGGCGGAAACCCTGCTTCTTTATGGGGCTTCACCACTGATACAGGATATGTACGGGCGCACACCACTGCACGAAGCGGCTGAATATTCAGGAACGGAAATAATCGTCCTTCTCAGAAAAGAAGGGGCAAATCCCATGAGCCGGGACGCTTATGGGAAAACCCCTCTTTCACTGGCTTTCAAAAGATCCCCTGAAATAGTCGACGCAGTGCTGGGCGGAAGCACAATTATAGCGGATTCAGACGGGAACACCCCCTTCCATCTTGCGGTCGAGGAAAATGCGGCAACATGGATTTTCGAGGACTTGGTTTCCCGTGGTTATCCTGTGAACAACCGTAACAGGACCGGGACCACAGCCCTGCAAATGGCACTGAAAAAAGACAATGAGGAAGCCATGAGGATTCTGCTGGAAGCGGGAGCCGATCCGTACATAACGGATTCCGAAGGTAATTCGGTGGTCAGCATTATCCTGAGCGAAAAAACCGGATATATAACCCTGTTGTCGGAATTCGCCGGTGACAAAACGGACGCGACGGGAGACGGACTGTTACATTACGCCGCCAGGCTCTCATCCGGGGATACAGTATCCCAGCTGAGGAAAATGCAGCGTATTGATCCATACGCAAAGAACATTGAAGGTGAAACCCCTGCGGATATCGCGGCAAGATGGAAAAGGCCGGAAATTCAGGAACTTTTGAAGTAACAGAAACAAAACAGACGAAACCCGCATCGCAGCCTTAGAGTTAAAGGCGGATGCGGGTTTTTATATGCGGGGACATGATATCGTAGCCAGGCTATGCATCTTCAAGAAAATCGGTCCTTTCATCTTCCCGGCCAGGGAAAAACCCGGTGTCACTGAAGATATTTTCCGAGTAAAGACAATAGGATTTTTTTCCTGAGTATTTGACTTTGTAGAGGGCTTGGTCAGCATTGGAATAAATCTTGTCAAAATTCATGCCCTCTGTCCTGTAAGCAGCACCGATACTCAAAGATAGATTCACCGAGGGGTATTTTTTTTCTGAAATCAATTTGAATTCATTTTGCAGCTTTTCCGCCCGGGCGCTGGCAATCTCGGGGGATACAAGCCCCGGATAATATACAATGAACTCATCTCCGCCTAACCGGGCAACAACATCGGAAGTACTTGTATAATTAAGAAGAAGGTTAGCCACATCCTTAAGAACGACATCCCCCACCTGATGCCCGAGGGTATCATTCAGTTTCTTAAAATTATCCATGTCAATGATGAACAAAAAACCTTTTTTATGCTGGGAAAAGGAAGTCTCTATTAGTTTTATGGCGGCCTTTCTATTCAACAGAGGTGTCAGGACATCCCTGGAGGCTTCCTGTATCAACTGCTCCTGGAAGAATACCATCTTTGAAATATTCATCATCACACTTATAAAAACAGGACGGTTTTCCAGTGAATTTATTACCTTTCCCTTGGCATAAATCCAAATGAATGAAGCGCCTTTCTGCATAAGCCGGAACTGGAGCTCATATTCCCCGGATGTTTCCAAGCTGGATAAAATCATGCGCTCCACCATTTTACGGTCATCGGGATGGATTATGTTAACAATCATTCCGCCCGTAGCATTTATGAATTCCTCGTAGGTGAAATCCATGTATCTTAGGATTTCATCATTAACAATATAAAATGGCAATCCTTTTTCAGCATAGGCTCCGATAATTCCTCCCGGAAGTATTTGCGGCATAACAGCGGTCAGTGCATGACCTGCCTTCCGAGTTTCCTGTCCCGCAAAAGATCGTTTGTAATGCAAATCAGGCAGGAAGGAATCCTCAGCCTGCTCGTAAGCGGGGAGGGAAAGATGCAAACTGGTGATTTTCCATGAGCCACCGGAAAGAACACAACTTCCGGTAAACCGTCCGGGAAAGGTTTCTTCCGGCTGCATCCTGCGTCCGTCTTTTTCCACAGCGGGAGGTATTATTATTTTCACACTGGAAAAACAAATGAAGGAATCAGGTGACTGCCGGAATTCCTTAAAACCGCACAATTCAAAGTCGAAAGGTCCTGGAGTTGAGTTAAATTCAGCCGCAAAAAGTTCAGTAAAGGCTTTTTTACCTACAGCTACTTCCTGTACACCGGTACCGAGGGACACAATATCATCGGAAACCAAGGCAAGAACTTTTTCCAGATTTCTTTCCCGTAAATATGAGGTAAAAAAATTTTCAAAAACATCGAATATCTTGCTTCCCACGTCCTTTAATCCGCATGATTAAAAGTGCCAGTCCAAGTAAATTTACGCGACCCGCAAATATAATTCATATAAACAGTAAGAGACTGTTTCAGCCAACGCCAATCATAAAAAGATCACAGGGTGGAAGTAAACCGTCCGAATGCGGCAGCCCCTTCGGGGGTTCGCTTGAAAACACCGGCATCGCAAAGTACCTTTTCAAAAACAAGTCCTGTTTCACGCCTGAGCACCTGGTGAACGTTTTCCGCCGTGCATTCAGAAGCGAAACCGGCCGCCCAATCCGCATGTTTTGCGGTAAGCTCATCGGCACGCAGATCCCTGCCTTCAACGATGGCGGAAGCAAGGGCGTCAAGCTCCGTGCGCAGCCGCGCGGGAAGAATGGCGAGCCCCATAACCTCGATTAACCCGATGTTTTCTTTTTTTATGTGATGAAGCTCCGCATGAGGATGATAGACACCCAGAGGATGTTCCTCCGTTGTAATGTTGTTCCTCAAAGCCAGATCAAGCTCGAACAAGCCGCCGCGGCTGCGGGCTATGGGCGTTATCGTATTATGAGGCGTTCCGTCCGTTTCGGCAAATATAAACGCATCCCTGTCGGTATACGCCCTCCACTTGTCCAGAATATAAGCGGCGGCCGAAGCCAGCTCGCCGCTGTCCCCGCCTGAAATACGTATCACGGACATGGGCCATTTGAGGATTCCGGCTGAAACCCCGGGGAACCCCTTCAGGCTGAAAGACCTTTCGACGGGAGCCCTGGCCATGGGGAACTCGTAATTCCCTCCCTGAAAATGCTCGTGGGCAAGGATTGAACCTCCTACAATGGGCAAATCCGCATTCGATCCGACAATATAATGGGGAAACTGGCGGACAAAATCAAACAGCTTGGAGAAAACAGCCTTGTCTATGACCATCGGCACATGTGCTTTATTCAGCACAATACAGTGCTCGTTGTAATAAACATAGGGTGAATATTGGAAACCCCAGGGCTCACCGAGAATCTTTATAGGTATTATGCGGTGGTTTCCCCGCGCGGGATGGTCAAGACGGCCCGCATACCCCTCGTTTTCAATGCAAAGCTGGCATTTCGGGTAGGCGGCCTTCGCCTGATTTTTCGCCGCGGCGATTGCCTTAGGATCTTTTTCAGGCTTTGACAGGTTTATCGTAATATCAAGGGCGCCGTAATCCGTATCGACAGTCCATTTTATATCCTTCGCGATGCGGTAATCCCGGATATAATCGGTCGAGCGGGAAAACGCATAAAACCAGTCCGTAGCCGCCTGCGGAGACTTTGAAGAATACAGATCCGAAAAACGCGCATTGACTTCCGACGGCGGAGGCGTGAAACAAGCCATCACTTCCGTGTCAAAAAGATCCCGGTAAGCCGTGGAATTTTCAGGAACCAGTTTATTTTCACAGGCGTAGTCAAGGATTCCCGCCAGAATCTCTTCAAGCGGAACGGATGACAATGAGGAAGACGCCATTTCCTCCGCCGACGGGAAAGCCGCCGAATCGCCGGACAGCTTCAGAAGTGAAAAAAGCCTGTTCACCGAATAAACCAAATCATCCTCACATACTATACCCCGGGACAAGGCATAAACAGCCAGCTTTTTTATCAAATCGTATATCAATTACTTTTCCTCCGGTTCAGAATCAATTCAAGGCGGAAGCGCCGTCGCCGGTACCGCACTCAAAGAAAGACGCGTCGTAGCCTATCTTTTCACGGTACACCGAGCCGACTTTCTCCGTGAATTCCCCGAAACAGTCCTTGTGAATGAGGGCGATTCCGCATCCGCCGAACCCGGCTCCGGTCACGCGGGAACCTATGCAGCCGCTTATTTTTCCCGCTTCCTCATGAAGCGTATCAAGCTCAATTCCGGTCGTCTCATAATCCAGGCGGAGTGACTCGTGGGACGCGTCCATAAGCCTGCCCAGCTCCTGCAGGTTTCCGGCTTTCAACGCGGCCACAGCCGCATAAACACGGGCGTTTTCGGTCACGCAATGCCTTACACGCCGGAGGAGGACATCATCGGTGAGGCAGGATTTCAGGGATTCAAACTGCTCCGCGGAACATGAGCACAAATCCGGCAGCGCCGGTTCGCCGCGTTTTTCAAGCTCGGCATTCATAATACCGAGGGCGGTTTTGCATTCGCTTACCCTTTCATTGTACTTTGAATCACTGAGCTGGCGCTTTTTATTCGTATTCATGACTACAAACCGGTAATCGCCGAGTTCAAGCGGGACATACTCGTAATCCAGGGTGGCGCAGTCCAGGAGAATCGCACGGTCCTTCTTCCCCATGGCTATTATGAACTGATCCATGATCCCGCAATTCACATTCATGAAGCGGTGCTCCGACTCCTGGCCTATCTTGGCGATTTCAACGCCGTCAACATTCAGATTATAAATGGAAGAAACCGCATAGGCGAAGCAGCATTCCAAAGCGGAGGAAGAGGAAATTCCCCCTCCGGGAGGTATACAGCTGAAAAACAGGGCGTCAAAACCCTTCGGGAATGTAAATCCCCGGCTTTTAAGGATTGAGAGGATTCCATTCAGATAGTTGCAGTAATCGTTTTCTTTTTTATAGGCGAAAGTCTCCGTTATGTCGAAGGTGAAAACGCCGGGGAAACGGACGTCGTCGTAACGGATCACGGAATCGTTCCGGCGGCGTATCGCAAGGTAAATGTATTTGTCAATCGCGGCGGGGAAAACCTTTCCGCCGTTGTAATCGATGTGCTCGCCGATAATATTGATGCGGGCGGGGGCGGCGAAAAACATTACTGGCTCGGATGACTGTCCGTATTGTCTTTCAAATATAACGGAAAGTTCCCTCTTTAAAGCGTCTGTATCTTTCTGAGCGTATTCAGCCAAAACGCTGTAATCATTAGCCATAAAATCCTCCACAAAATAATCTGCGTAATAACAGAGGGGATTATTATATCATATATTCTTTTTTATAACATGAAAATTTCCACTTTTCAAAAAGAGTTTTTTATGTTTTATTCATATCAGCTTGTTAATTTGATTTTATGGATATTTCATAATGAAAAACACCCGGATAAAAAACGTAACACAGGAAGATGTAGCAAAGCGGGCCGGAGTCACCAGAAGCATAGTGTCGTATGTTCTGAACGGAACAGACAGGGCTGTCGCACCGGAAACCAGAAAAAAGATACTGCAGGCCATCGCAGAGCTGGATTACAGGCCGAACCAATACGCGCAGGCACTTTTGACCGGCAAAGCAGCCATGGCGAAAAACCATATAGGTATAATACTCCACAACAGCAGCGCCTTCCTCCGCCCCTATTATACGGAAATCCTTGCCGGCATTTATACAACCGCCCACAAGGCAGGACACCACATACGGTTTCTCAGGTTTTTTGAGGAGCTTGAAAACCCGATTTTATTCAACAGTCTTATCCACGAAGAGGAGATAAGCGGATTGATAATCATCGGTCTGGATCAGGTGCCACAGACAGCGGAAAGCAGGGATATAACACAGCGTATAAAGGAAAGGATAAAGCAGGTTGTCGTGGTGGACTGCCAGAGCGAGGATTTTCCGGCTGTGGCTTTTGACCGCAGGGACGCCGGTTACAAGGCTACACGGTACCTCCAGAAAAAGGGATACAGGCGGATATTCTTCATAGGACAGAAGGACGGACGCCTTTCAGGCTTCAAGCAGGCGATGTTTGAAAACATGCCGGAGGAAATGACGGAAAGCATCGTGAAAAGCGCTGTTGATATCGAGGGCGGATATGAGGCTGCGGCATCACTTTACACAGAACTGGGAGGGAAAATGCCGGAAGCCATATTCGCCGGTTCCGATGAAATAGCGGTGGGGGTCATAAAATTCCTTCACAACAAGAAAATCAGGATTCCCGGGGATACCGCCATCATCAGCATAGATAACCTGGAATTATCGGGATACAGCTATCCGTCATTGACAAGCGTGAATGTCCACAAAAAGCAGATGGGCGAAAAAGCGGTGGACATGATTGCGTCGGGGAAGGCAGGTACAAACCAGGGAAACCTGGCGGTTATCCTGCCGACAGAAATCACCGAAAGGGAATCCTGCTGAATACGCCGCTCCGGCATGGACCGCGGATTCGCTCCGCAGTCCACGGGACGGCGGGTCAGGCGTTTCCGCGCGGATTCTCCTCTTTTGTGCGCATCCCGAATTCGTAAGCGACGACGGCGCCGAGAGTGACGAAGCCCACAAGGTCGGAGACGGTTCCCGGCACAACCATGCAGAGCCCCGCAAGCGCGAGGATGATTCTGACAAGCCAATTCAGCCTGCGCGCGAGGAATCCGTTGAGCGCCGCCGCAATGCCGAAAATACCGAGCAAAGACGTTATGCAGATTTGTACCACCGTCATAACGCCGTCAACATCCACAAAAAGCATGGCAGGATTGAGCGCGAAAACATACGGGACGATGAACGCCGCCACCGCAAGTTTTGTGGCCGCGAATCCGGTTTTCATCGGATCCGATTTCGCTATCGCCGCGCCGGCATATGCCGCAAGCGCAACCGGCGGAGTTATGTCCGCGACAATCCCGAAGTAGAACACGAAGAAATGAGCAGCCACAGGCTCCACGTTGAGCGCAATCAGAATCGGCGCGCACACACCCGCCATGATGCAGTAATTCGCGGTTGTCGGGACGCCCATTCCGAGAACAATGCAGCACAGCATCGTAAGGACGAGGGCGACAATCACATACCCCTGCGAAAGCGCGACGATTGTTCCGAGCAGGATTGACGCAAGCCCGGTGACCGTTATGCATCCGGAAATAATCCCGGCTATTCCGCACGCCACAACGACGGTTATTGAACTGCGCGCGCCGCCCTCAAAGGCGTCAAGAATCCACCTGAAGGAAAGGCTCGGTTTTTCGCCTGCCTCCTGCTCCTCTTCCCCGTCCTTGGAAAATCCGATGTGCGGGATAATCTTGTGGATGACGCCGACGACCATCGCGACGATTATCGAAAGCGTCGCGGAATACGCCATCGTGAACGTATTCGTCCCCACAAGATAAATGAGCGCAATCAGGGGCAGAAGCAGATAAATCTCCCGCACCAGTTCCCTCGGTTTGGGCAGCATCTCCTTCGGAATGCCCTTCATGCCGGTCCGCTTCGCCTCAAGATGGACGGCGATGAAAATACCGGCAAAGTACAACACCGCCGGCAGTATCGCCATGAGCGCAATCCGTCCGTAGGGAAGCCCGGTGAATTCAGCCATCAGGAACGCAGCCGCGCCCATAATCGGCGGCATTATCTGCCCTCCGGTGGAGGCGGCGGCTTCAACCGCGGCGGCGAATTCGGGACGGTACCCCATCCGCTTCATCATCGGGATGGTGATTGAACCGGAGCCGACGGTGTTCGCGACGGATGAACCCGACGCCATGCCCTCCAAGGCGGAGGCCACAACGGCGACTTTTGCAGGGCCGCCGACAAAGCGTCCCACAGCGGCGTTCGCAAACCGTATGAAGAAATCGGCGACGCCCGTCCGTTCAAGGAACGCACCGAATATGATGAAAATCGAAATGTACTTCACGCATACGCTGACCGGGGTGGAGAAAATCCCGTTGGCCGTGAAAAACAGCGTCCGGACAAGCTGGGGGAACCGTATCCCGCTTGCGAGCGCGTAAACCACGAGGACGCCCGCGACGCACAGAATCGGCAGGCCCACGCACCGGCGGCACAATTCAACCAGCGCCAGAATGCCGATGACGCCGACGGTCATGTAGAGCGGATTCGCCATGATTTTCGCCGACATTTTTATGACGGTAAGGGCGTTCGCGGCGTAGAAGAAAAACGCGCCGGAACCGACAAGCATTATCACGATGTCATACCACGGTATATGGTTCGGCCGCTCGCATCCTTTCCTGACGGGAAAGGTGAGGAATCCGAGCAGCACAATCATCCCGAGAAAGAACGGATACCGGATTTCCTGGATGGTCGTAAGAAAGATTGCGTCTATAATGCAGTAAACGGCGAACGCCGCCATCAAATAATGGATGACCGTTTTGGGGACGCCTTCCCATACCCTGACATTCGACTCACGGTCATATTTTTTCATCACCGCTTCGACATCGGCCATTGTTCCCGTCGAAACGTCATGGAGCGGTTGTTCCGCGGTTTTTTCTTTGTTTTCCAATAATCAACTCCTGTAAAAAACAACAGGCTGCCTTCCGACAGCCTGCAAAACGGAATCCTGTCAGTTTGTCGGAACGGTTATACCGTGCTCGGCAAAATACCGCGCCGCACCCGGATGATACGGAACCGTCTTAATCGAAGAGGCGAAATTGACGTCCAGCTCACGTCCCTTGTCGTGGCTTTTTGCAATCTCCTCCTTGTCGTCGAAAATCGTGGAAACGATATTGTAGACATCATCGTCGGAAACCTCATTGCTCACGATGACCACCGCGCCCACCGCAACCGTCTGGCAGTCCTCATCCATTCCGTAAACGGAAGCGGGAATTGTATACGGGCTGTAATAGGGAGAAGTCTCGATGAGCTTCGCGATGTGCCCGTCATCGATTGACACAAGACGCACCTTGTGGGTTGTGGAAAGGGTCGAGACCGCGACCGTCGGAGCCCCCGCAACGATAAAGGCGGCGTCGATTTTTCCGTCCTGAAGGGAATCCACGCTGTCACCGAAGCTCTGGTATGTGGGGTTTATGTCCTCTTCCGTCATTCCGTAAACTCCGAGGATGTCGAGCGCATTGTAATAGACGCCGGAACCTGAGGAGCCTATCGAGACGTTCTTTCCGCGCAAATCCGCGACGGTCTTGATGTCGGGATTGATTGTGACAATCTGCACCTGTTCCATGTACAGCGCCGCGGCGGTGGAAAACCCGGTGACGGCGCCGGATTCGGCGAACAGGTTCGTGCCGTTGTAGGCGTAGCTCATAACGTCAGTCTGGACGAATCCGAGCTTGTAACTGCCCATATCCATCATCTCGATATTGTCCTGGCTGCCCGCGCTGACAACCGCAGTGACGGATGTCGGCGTCTCGGTGGAAATCCTCTGCGCCAGAACATTGCCGAATCCGTAATATGTCCCCTGGTCGCCGCCGGTTCCGAACATAAGCGAATCGGATGCGCCGCCGGCCATCACGGGAACGCAAAGAACAGCGGCGATTACCGCCGCGACCACAAATCTCTTTTTCATATAATTCCCCCTTATCCGGGAATCTCCCGGAGAATTTTCGTGCGTTAATTATACATTATCTTTCGCATTTCTTAAAGAGCAAAAGGGAAAATTAACGGAGGAAAAATTGGCGGCGGACAGTATTTTATGGAAACAACATGCGTAAATTTGCATCCGGCTTCAAGATATGATTTCAGATTTGTCCTGTCGGATACTTCCCCTACACACATTCCGCCCGTTACTTCATTTCCAACCTGAACCATATCCGGCACAAGTCCTGATGCGAAAAGCTCTGGGAACACCTCTGTGGTGTAACGGCTGATTTCTGTTTCAATATCATTTGAATTTCATGATGCCGGTATAATCTGCTGTCCGGGAGGTGTCCATGTGTCGCTGTAATGGAAGTCCGGCAGCCACCGTAATCCGGTGTTCTCCGCACGAAGGGCAAGCTCTTTTATTGTGTCAATATCGCAAAGCCCTGCGGATAAGTCGGATCCGATGTTCCGACAGTACCCGCGTATGTTTCTGGATCCACCCACAAACGGAACCGTACCAAATTGACACCATAACTTTTTATTATTTTGAAGTCTGCTGTTGTACCGCTGTTTGTTTTATAAATGCCTCCGTTATCCTCCAGATATTTGACTATGGAAGCGTCCACACCGCACGGCAAAACACCGTGCGGAATCCAACGGCGGCGCGTCAGTTCGGCTCCAGATAGAACTCCACGTCGTCAAAGTTGCCCCAGTTCCCGCCGTTCGCATCGATGTGGATGCCGATTGTGCATTTCCCGCCGCGGACTTCGATTCCGCTGACCGTGTACTGCTTCCAGTTTTTCCAGCCGGTATTCACGACTTCGGTGAAAACCCGCGGCCCGCCGTAGTTCTCCGCGAACAGCTCGATGGTGTTCTCACCGCCGCCGCCCATCGCGTAAAGCGAAAGCGTGTACGTGCCGTCCGGTATTCCGGTGAACGTGCGGCTCAACGTGCTCTTGAAGGGATCCGACCACCAGTATTTGTAGGTCCACGTTCCGCTGTAGGCGTTCGACTTGTTGTTCTCCACAAAGCAGTACTTTCCGTTTCCGTCCAGAACCCAATCCCCCAGCTTGCCGCTTTCCCAGGAAGAATCGGTGACAAGATTCACCTTGCGGCTTATGGTAACGTCAGCGGTCACCGGGAACCCGCTGTCCCGGGTTTTTCCGCTAAGGCTGAATGTCCTTTCCCTTTTCTCCCCGGAAAAGTCATGGTTTTCCCAAACCACCGGGACTGCTTCCAGGGAATCATCATTGAATATTATCTTGACTTCAGCGGGCAGAACCGGTTCCGTGCCAACAGGCACCGTTATTTTCGCCGGCTCACAGGCGACAGCCTTTATTTCCGGAACCTGGTTGTCAAATACACGTTTGAATACGCTCAGGGACGGAAGTTCCCGGCCCTTGTAGTCGAACATAGCCTGATTCTCCCAGTTGTTTCCTTCCCCTGTACGCCAACCGGCACCCTCCACGGGAATCCACGCCGGCTCCCAGTAAAACACGCCAAGCCCTTTTTCACCGGCAGCCTCGTGCACCGCGGCAATCACATCCCTGACCTCGGTGGCCTGCCCCTGCACGGTGGGCAGGTATCCGTGTTTTTCATCACTGTAAACCTGAAAGACATTGCCCTGGTTATCCCCGTCCTCTTCTGTGAAAGCGTAGGCGGTTTCCACCACGCATACTTCCTTCCCGTACCGGACGGTTATATCCCTTATGTTCGCTTTCAGGGCATCGATTGAACCGTGCCAATAAGGATAAAAGGACAAGCCTATCACATCAAAATCAATTTTTGCCTTTGTGATTTCATCAAAAACATAACGGTAAAGGGAATTGTCGGCACCATCAGCCAAGTGAATCATCACCTTCACAAAGGATCCCCTAGGTTTTGCCTTATTCACAGCACGGATTCCCTGTTTCAACAGGCCTGTGAAGCCCGCAAAGCCGCCGATTTTTTCCCCATTGTCTGACCAGGTTTTTCCATCGGGCCAAAGCATACCTCCATTCAGTTCATTTCCTATTTGAACCATATCAGGGAAACATTTCTCGTCTTTCATTTTTTCCAGGGTTTCATAAGTGTATTTGTAAACCGCTTCCTCCAGTTTTTTTCCCGAAAGCTTTGCCCAGGCACGGGGTTTGTTCTGCTTGTCCGGATCAGCCCAGAAATCGCTGTAATGGAAATTAAGAAGAACCTTGAAACCTGCGGCCTTTGCCCTTTTCGCCATGGAGAGGGTTCGCTCCAGATTATTGTTTCCCCCTCCGGAGGGGTCGCCCCGCTTTGATATGACATTTCCCCCCACCACAACATTCGCCGGATTCACAGGGTTATGCCACAACCGGAGCCTTATCCAATTCACCCCGGCGTTTTTAAGGATGGAGAACAAATCCTCTTCCTTTCCGGCGGAGTTGTAATATTTACCGCCGCATTCTTCTATCCATGCCAAGGTGGAAACATCGGCACCACAGATAAAATCCCGGGATAATCCTGGAACCGGTTCCACAATTATTTGTTCCCCGGAGGACGGGGACAGACAGAACAGGGTGAGTAAAACTGAAAACACTGCCATAAAAGAAAAATAACGAGCCATATAACCTCCTTTAATCCCGCCTTTCCATATCCGCCGGATGATAAAAGGATTTTTAATCTTGACAGATACGGAAAGTCATGTTATACGTGTAATCATCACGTGTTGATTAAACTTTAAATCGGTTTTTTCAGTCTGTCAATAAAAAGTTTGACACTTTGATAAAAAACCTGATAGGATAGTCCAAAGGATGTAATCAAGTAAAAAAAAACTTGACTTATCCCTGACACCGATAGTTTCGCATTCATGAGGAGGAGTAAAAATGAAATTTGCGAAAATCTTTGTCTGCGTCCTGTGTGTCGTGGCAATTGCTTTCACCGGATGCTCAAAATCCGAATCGAAAGATACAATTGAGCTCACAGTATGGGAATCCACAAACGGACCCGACGCATTCATTCAACAGGCTGGGGAAGCCTTCACAAAACTTCACCCGAATATCACCATCAAATATGTTAATGTCGAGCTTGGGGATTCTTCCGGACAAATCGCCCTTGACGGTCCCGCCGGAGTGGGTCCCGACGTATTCGCCGCACCCCATGACAAGCTGGGTGAATTGGTAACAGGAGGCCATGTGGCCCCCACAGCAAACGCTGACGCGGTACGCAACGCTGTCCTTGCATCCTGTGTTACGGCTCTTACATATAACGGAGTTATGTACGGATACCCGGTTTCCGCGGAAACCTATGCCCTTTTCTACAACAGGACACTTATCAACGAGGCTGATGTCCCCACAACCTGGGAAGACCTGAAAGCTTTCTGCGAGGAATTCAACGCCCAGAACCCCGGCAAACACGGTTTTGTGATGGACGTGGGAAACGGCTATTACAGCATCATCTTCACGACAGCTGACGGGAACAGGCTTTTCGGCCCCACCGGAACAGACACAAACAACACAAACATCAACTCCCCTGCTTCCGTTGAAGGCATGAAATTCTTCCAGAGCCTCCGCTCTGCCCTCAACGTTCCTTCCGCGGACCTGACCACTTCCGTAACAGACGCAGCCTTTGCTTCCGGAAATGCTGTCATGCACATCACCGGTCCCTGGAATGTGGCGCCCTTCATCGACCAGGGCGTGGACTTCGGCGTAACATGCCTGCCCTCACTGCCCGGCGACACAACACCCGCCTCTTCCTTCTCAGGAACAAGGGCTATGTTTGTGTCCGCCTACAGCGAACACCCGGAAGAAGCCGCCGCTTTTGCGGAATTCCTGATTTCACCTGAAATGCAGAAACTCCGCTTCGACATCACAGGCGCCCTTCCCTCCGTGGACATTCCTGTTGAAAGCCCCTATATCAAGGGCTTCCTCAAGCAGCTCGAATACGCATTCCCCATGCCTTCCATCCCTGCGATGGGTTCCTACTGGGATGCCATGAACGCCGCCAGCCGCAATATCTGGGACGGAGCTGATGTCCAGGCTGAACTTGATGCCTGTAACGCTGCCATTCTTGGCAAATAAGCGTCCGTCCATGGTCTCCATGCACGGATAAGAAAAAGCCGGCGCTGTTCCGCCGGCTTTTTTTCCGCTTCTGGAAATTGCAAAACAGCGGTTCAATCAAAGGCTGTTTTATCCATAATTTTTATTTTGAGGGTAATATATGGCGAAACAACTTTCTCAAGACGGCTCCGACATAAAAAAAGTAAAACGCGCGGCTGTCTCCTTCATGGGGATGGGGCACATCGTTTATCTAAAGGATTACGTGAAAGGGTTTTTCTTCGCGTTTCTTGAATTAGCTTTTATCGTCCTTCTGCCGCTGATATGCAATAAAATCTTCGATCTCATAACCCTGGGTGAACCTAGGCCTGACCTTCCGATAAAACAACGGGACAATTCGATTTTCATGCTGGTTGACGGGATACTAATCCTTTCAATCGTAGCCATATTCATTGTCATGTATGTCCTGTCGGTCAGGAGCGCAGTGACTGGCTACAAAGAATACTGCCAGCGTAAAAAGTACGTGACAGCCCATACCAGCCTGGGACAGGCCGCCGGAAAAGCTTTCCCGATTTTCGGACTGGCACCGGCTTTCCTTCTGATAGTATTTTTTGTAATCGTTCCCCTTATTTTTTCAATCTGCGTTGCCTTCACCAATTACTCATCGCCGGAACATATTCCGCCCAACAACACGGTGGACTGGGTGGGATTCCAGAATTTCCATGACCTTATGGGAGGAAGCACCACCTGGTCGCAGGGTTTTGTGCGGGTGGCTGTCTGGAACCTGGTATGGGCGGTCATGGCAACCGCCACCTGTTATTTCGGAGGGCTGATAATCGCTGTCCTGCTGAAAGAAATTGACTTCAGGATTTCGCCGATTTTCAGGATAATTTTCATACTGCCTTATGCGGTGCCCTCCGTTATCAGTATGCTGGTTTGGCAAAACCTGCTGAACGGAACCTTCGGCACCGTGAACAGAACCCTCCAGTACCTGGGGATTATTCAGGGTTCAATACCCTGGCTTTCAAACGCGCTTCTCGCAAAGATAACGGTAATCCTCATAAACCTGTGGGCCGGGTTCGGCTATTTCATGCTTCTTTCGATGGGAACAATGACCGCCATATCCGACGATATGTATGAAGCGGCGAAAATTGACGGCGCTTCCAGGTTCCAGATTCTGAAGCACATTACACTTCCCCTGGTTATGTACCAGACGATGCCCCTGATAATAATGTCATTCACCCACAACATAAACAACTTCGGTGCCATATTCTTCCTTACAGGAGGAGACCCGACTGTAGCGGACTCCACAACAACAGGAGCCGGCGGCACAGACCTTTTGATAACCTGGATTTACAAACTGACAATCACCCTGTTGAAATACAATTATGCCTCTGTAATCGCGGTTATGATTTTCATTGTCCTTGCACCCTTCGCGATTTTCAATTTCCGCAGAACTAAAGCTTATAAGGAAGGTTCCGTATGAACGATAAAATCAACGTTATCAACAAATGGATTATCATTTTTATTTTTCTTCCGATTTCGTTTTTGGTTCTCTATCCGTTGGTTTATGTTGTCAGCGCGGCTTTTTCGCCGGGCAATTCCATCGCCAGCCTGAGCATAATCCCCTTCGGGGACGGGTTTACAGTGAAGCACTTCACAAGACTTTTCACGGAAACGAATTTCGTGCTGTGGTTCAAGAATACAATCATCATCGCCGTTTCAACTTCGGTGGTCACGGTCATTGTCGCTTCCCTTTCCGCCTATGTATTCTCGCGGTTTTCGTTTGTATTCAAAAAATCCATGATGATGAGCCTTTTAATCCTCCAGATTTTCCCCTCCTTTGTAGGCATGGTGGCCATTTACATCATCCTTTTGAGGATAGGCGGACTGGATACCCTGTGGGGGTTGATTCTCGTGTACATAGCGGGAAACATTCCCTACAACACCTGGCTTGTCAAAAGTTATCTCGACACGGTTCCAAGAAGCCTTGACGAAGCGGCAAGGATTGAAGGTGCGAACCACTTTAAGATTTACAGATCCATCATAATGCCGGTGGCAAAGCCAATCATCACTTTCCTTGCCATCACAAGTTTCACCGCACCCTGGATGGACTTTATTTTCCCGAAGATGGTTCTCCGTTCCGCGGAAAAACAAACCCTTGCCCTGGGATTATTCGGATTCATCACTGACAAGAAAAATGAATTCACAACCTTCGCAGCCGGAGCTTTGATTGTCGCTGTACCGTTTATTATTCTTTTTGCCCTTTCACAAAAGATAATGGTGACAAGTTTCGGACAAGCCGCAGTAAAAGAATAAAACCAAACCGGGCTGGACATACCTCCAGCCCGGTGTTCTTTCCACAAACCTTTAATACATCATCAAACATGGTAAAACCTAACACATTGCAGGAGAATTTTATGTCATCTTATGGTTTCACGAACGCTTATCTTACCAGGAACAAAATTCCCTGGTTCCCGGTGATGGGGGAAATACACTATTCCAGATTACGGGAAGAGGAGTGGGAAAAATCCCTGTTCAAGATGAAAGCCGGCGGGGTTACGCTGGCTTCAACTTACGTCATATGGATACACCACGAGGAAGAAGAGGGAAATCCTGATTTTTCCGGAAACAAGAACCTGCGCAAATTCATTGAGACGGCAGACAGGTGCGGCATAAAAATTGCCCTGCGCATAGGGCCTTGGTCCCACGGGGAAGTGAGGAACGGGGGTTTTCCTGACTGGCTTCTGGAAAAAGCCCGCAGGGGGAATTTCAAACTGCGTTCCAACGACAGGGAATACCTTGAGGAAGTGGAGAAATTCTACGGGGCTGTCCACAGCCAGGCGGAGGGGCTTTTTTTCAACCCGGAAACCGGAGAAGGCCCCATTGTCGCCGTTCAGATTGAAAACGAATACGGGCACTGCGGCGGCTTAACCGGCGAGGAAGGAGAAAAGCACATGAGGACGCTGGCGGAGATGGCCAGGTCTGCCGGCTTTGACGCGCCTCTGTACACAGCCACCGGCTGGGGAGGGGCAGTGACAGGAGGCCTGATTCCGGTCATGGGCGGATACTGCGAGTCGCCCTGGGATCAGCGGCTTACGGAAATAGAGCCCAGCGGAAATTATATTTTCACTTACGAGAGGAACGACCACAACATCGGAAGCGACTTCGGATTCGGAACAGGAATAACCTTTGACATCAGCCGTTTCCCCTATTTGACCGCCGAATTGGGAGGCGGACTCCAGATCACACGGCACAGAAGACCGGTGGCTTACGCCTCCGACATAGGAGCCATGTCCCTCGTTAAATTAGGGAGCGGAGTGAACCTGTTGGGGTACTATATGTATCATGGGGGAACAAACCCCACGGGGAAACTGTCAACGTTGCAGGAAACCAGGGAAACCGGTTCCCCGAACGACCTTCCGGAATTCTCCTACGACTTCAGGGCTCCATTAAGGGAATACGGACAGGTGTCGCCTACCTTCAGGGAACTGAAACTGCTGACGCTTTTCCTACGGGATTTTGGTTCCTCCTTGTGTATGCTGCCGGCGGAAATCCCGGAGAAAAACCCGCTTAAACCGGACAACCGCGGAGACCTGCGCCATTCTTTCAGGTTCTCCGAAGGCAGGGGATACGCATTCATAAGCAACTATCAGAGAAGGAAAATCCTTGACAGCCACAGGGATGTGAGGCTCTCTGTCCCCGGGACGAATGAGAAGCTCCCCCCCTTCGACATAGAAAACGGGGAGTATTTCTTCATGCCATTCAACATGGAGCTGGAGGGGAAGAGCACCGGGGACAGGCAAATCCTGAAAAGCGCTCAGGCCTCACCGCTGTGCATTCTCCACAGGGGGAAAGGCGGGGAGGAACCCGTATACGTGTTCTATTCAAGAAACGGGAAGCCTGCAACGGGAGAAGGCGTTTTTAACTTTGAAGGGAAAATCACCACACCTGTCCTTGCACTCACCAGGGATGAAGCCCTGGATGCGTGGCCTGTACAGACAGGTGACGGCGAGCATCTTCTGGTAACGGAGGGAACAATTGTGGAAAGCGGGGAGAACGCTTCATATATTTTCACCACCCGGCGTCCCTGCGGAAGTTCCGTAGAAAACCATGCGGTAAGGCTGGATGGTTTTGCAGCCTACCCTCCTCTTGCTTCCATTCCGGAAGGTTTCACAGGAGCCGGGAATGTTATCCCGGAGCCGGCGGCGGCAGGGATTCCTTCCATTGGAGGCAAACGGTATGTGCGTTCAGCTGAAAAGGAAATACAGGATATACTCCGGCTTGCAGAAAACTTTTCCGCAAGCGCATCTTTTTCTCCGGAAATTGAAGCGGAACCCCGGTGGGATCATTCCGGGGACGCATACTCTTCAGGGAAACCCTTTGTGTACAAAATCACCCTGTCAGGGCTCCCATCTTCCCTGAAGGAAAAGGCAACCCTTGCCGGTAAGCCTGTGCTTTCGGATGTCTTTCTCCGCATAGAATACGAGGGGGAGAGCGCCCGCCTTTATCTTAACGGTAAGCCGGTGGCTGACAATCTTTATCCGGGGAAATTGAAAAACGAGCGGAATGAGGAAGCGGATACAGTTTCCCCTGTATGGGAAGTTTCACTTAAAAGCATATGGGACGGGAAAGAAAACCCCGGGGAACTCAAACTGGAAATTTTCCCGTTGGCGGAAGGAGCCCCGGTATTCATCGAAAGGAAACCGGTGTTCCAGAATGGAACTGTCGGGAAACTCCTGGGTGTTTCCCTTGAAGCGGAATTTGAAACGAAGCTGTGTTTAAACTGACAGAAAGAAAATAAAAACTCCACAGTCAGGGGATCTGTCCCACTGTGGAGTTTTCCTGATTAAAATCAGGTACAACCTATTCAAAAAGACGGCCATCGGAAAAACCATTCCCGGAAGAATCCTTGGGGATATCTTTGGAAAAGAAGATTATCCCGTCTTCTTCAAATGAATAGCGGATTTTCCATTTGCCGGAAGAGACCACGATTTTTTCGGTTAAGAATTCCCGGGTTCCGGTTTCAGTGTAGCTGAACGTCAGGGAAGAACCGGTTTCCTTGTATGTCCCGCGCCAAAAGGAAGTCTTCAAGCCTTCTTTTTGCTCCACTTCCATGGTTCCGTCCTTGTTGATTGTAATGACAGTGACGGTTTTTCCGCCGTTGTATTTCCATTTTCCGGTTAAAGTGTTTTCTTTTCCACTTTCCTTTTCCTGGATCATCTTTTCAAATTCCTGGCTCGCTTCGGAAAAACCTTCCTCAACCTTCTTGCCGGCTTCGTTGAAAAAATTGCCAGCTTCCTGCACGGCGCTTTTCCCGGCAGAGGTAAAATCCTTCCATGCATTGTTTAATGCGGATGATTCCTCTTCACCGTAAACCATGCAAGCGATAAAAACAAACAAAAACACGGCTATTTCTTTCATGTCCGGTTTTTTCTTTTTCCTTTCCATCCTGTTACCTCCAATTTTCATGATTAAAAACACCCATCCTTTCGGGAGTTTTCACTGCAATCAGTTTTTCCAATCATCATTCATCGGGACACCTTTCCGGATCCAGTTACGGTCGTCATCTGTTATCTGTCTGACAACACGGCAAGGCACCCCGAAGGCCAGAACGTTCGCAGGAACATCTTTTGTCACTATGCTACCCGCACCGATGACAGCACCGTCACCGATGGTCACACCGGGAAGTACAACCACATTCGCCCCCAACCAAACACCGTTTCCTATTTTCACCGCAAGAGAAAACTGGGCACCCTGTCGGCGGAATTCAGCGCAAAGGGGATGCCCGGCGGTAGCGATTGTAACGTTAGGGGCACACATCACATCATCACCGATATATACCTTGCTGTCATCCACAACTGTCAAATTAAAATTGGAATAAAAATTGTTGCCTATGTATGTGTTGCTGCCGTAAGAAAAATGGACAGGGGCTTCCAGAAAAGGATTGGAACCAAGACCACCCAGGAACCCGCGCAGGATTTTTTCTTTCTTACGGTACTTTGACGGCAGAGTCCTGTTGTATTCAAAGGCCGCATCCTTTGCCCTCATCCGGAGTTTTGTCAATGTTTCAGCATATACCCTGTCCCTGGGATCGGAATGCCCGTATTCCACATACACCTTTCCACTTTCAATCTGTTCAGCGAGAGACATCTAAACCTCCTTACATCGGTTATATCCTTCAGTATACAGAAGGTTGGATAAAAAGCAAGCGGCGGAAGGGAATATTCTTTCAGGGTCTCCCTGCAGTCTTCCTTCACACAGCATGACAATCATGTTATAATAAAATGAAATGGAATTAATATGAAAAACACCGGGAAAAACATATATAAAGCTATCCACGAAGGGAAATGGCTGTACATTGAATATAAAAACCTGGAACAGGAAATATCCAAATTTTGGTTCGGAATAGAAAACATCAATATTGAAAGAAAGGTTCTGGAAGGCAAAGGATTACACCTTAAACGATACACCATTTCACAGAACATGAGAATCTATATTGACTGTATTATGTCGTCAAAAATAGTAGACGGGACATATATGCCTGTAAACCGGCTGCTTGTAGAAGACATACGGGTGAATCCTGAAAAGTTTGAATCCCTGTTTCCGGTATCCGTCAATTTAGGGATTCTCAGTTACCTTGCGGATTGCAACAAACTGGAAGGAATCCCTGCGTTAAATTCAAATTTCCACCTCATAGACCAATTCGACGACAGTACCGCAAAATACAATGAACCCTTCCGGCTGTCTGAAAAACAATTCACGCAAATTCTGGAAAAATTTTACAGGGGGACATATAAAACAGAAGATACTGAAAGAAAACAAACAGAACAGCTTTGCCTGAATATCTTGAGCATCCACACCCCGAAAGGGTTGTATGTATTAGCCTACAGGGAGCTTCTATTTGATGTTGAAAACAGAACTTTAAGACCGGATCCAAAGATAAAATTAAATAAGGAATTCGCATATTCAACTGATAAACAGGAAAAAGATGAAAAAGACAGCATAACCCGCTTCATCGACGCCGAAGACTTATATCTTCTGGAGAATTTTGAAAACAACCTGGATGAGATTGAAAATCTTATTGGGACACGTCTAGGAAAAAAACAAGCCATCGATGACAGACCTTATTTTTTATGCTTATACCGCAATTGCAATGTGGATTTGGAAAAAGAATATGAATCAATTATAAGGATGTACATGGGGAATTGTGTCACGGTTCCAATCCGGGCTTTCTTTGGAGAACTGAAATCAATAGAACAAAATGAAAATCCTTATCCAATAACATTGTTAAACAACAACATAAACCTTGACCAATTGCTTTCAATATATAATGCCATGAACTATCCTGTCACTTATATACAAGGTCCGCCAGGCACAGGAAAGACGAATACGATTATAAACACAATTATCACTGCATTCTTTAATGAAAAAACGGTTTTATTTTCCTCATATAACAATCATCCCATCGATACCGTAGCCAAAAATTTATCCACGCTGGAATACAAGCGTAAAAACGGTTTTAGTGAAACAATACCTTTCCCCATCCTGCGTTTGGGAAATAACCAGAAAGTGAAAGAAGCCTTGAAATATATAAAAGACTTGTATCTCAAGGTCAAGGACATTCCAGTTTATCCTGAAACCCTTATGAGGAACAAAGATGAAAAAATAGAGCAGACAAAAAGAATCGTGGAATTATTAAAATGTCATCAGGAAGCGGTGGATTTAAGGGAAAGGAAGCAAACCCTCGAAGCCCTTATTGAAAAAAGCCCTAACATGGAATTCCGCATGGTTCTAGAGGGGAACCAACTTTCCCAGATAAAAAAAAGACTGGATGAAATAGGAACAATTACAGATAAAGACGCCTTAGCGCTATTGGAACTGGAAAAAGAAAATGACTTCAGAAAATATTTGTACTTCAAATCTGTTTCATATATAAAACGGCTGGAAGAACCTTCTTTTGAATCTTTCATGGAAATACTTCTTTTGAATGACGAAGACAGGCGTTTAATTTTATTCAACAAGTTTATTTCAAATTCCGTCAACCTGAAACTTTTGCAAAAGATATTTCCTGTAATATGCACAACCTGTATTTCTGCCCATAAACTGGGTGACTCTGAACCTGACTTTGATATTACAATAATTGATGAAGCAAGCCAATGCAACACCGCTGTTTCACTGGTACCTATTATCCGGGGAAAATCTCTGATGCTGGTAGGAGATCCGCAACAATTGAATCCTGTGATTACATTGGATCCTGCGATAAACAAATCACTGAAAAAGCAGTATAATGTAAGCGATGATTATGACTATATTTCCAATTCTATTTACAAATCATTCCTGGCTAATGACTCTGTGAGTGAAGAAATTCTTTTGCACAACCATTACCGGTGCGCAAAGAAAATCATAGATTTTAACAACAAAAAATATTATAACAACCAACTCAACCTATCCTGCAAAAAGGATGCCGCTGAACCCCTTGTCTTTTATAATGTAAAAGACACAAACGATAATTTGAAAAACACTTCAGAAGCCGAGGCTAAAAAAATTGTTTCATATATAAAGGAAAACCCAAGGAAAAGCATCGGGATAATCACACCATTCAAAAATCAGGAGGAATTAATCAGGTACACCATAAAAGAAGAAGGCATTGATGAAAACAAATACCCTGTAGGAACTGTCCATGCATTCCAAGGCGATGAAAAAGAAGCCATTTTGTTTTCATTGGCCTTAACAGGGAAAACACATCCCAAAACCTATGATTGGGTTTGCAACAACCGGGAGCTTATAAATGTTGCCACATCCCGGGCAAAAGATAAACTTGTTTTACTAACGGACGAAGATGTAGTTTCCAAACTACACAACGCACTCCCGGATAAAAAAGAAGATGATTTATATGAGCTTGTAGGCTACATAAAAAACAACGGAACATATAAAGTGTCGTACAGGGAGAATTTTTCCAGAGCCTTGGGTACAAAACCTTACAAAACAGAGACGGAATTAGCATTTCTGACAACTTTGAATCATGCCATTTCGAATATTGTTACTGACAGAAAAAAATACAAAGTAGAAACGGAAGTACAAATATCACATTTATTCCAAAACAACATATCAAACTCGGATTTTTTCTATAGGGGGAGTTTTGATTTTGTGATTTATCAGATTGGATTCAGGGGAAAAGAAATCCCGGTGATTGCAATTGAACTGAACGGAAGGGAACATTACGAAGATGAAAAAGTTAAACGCCGGGATGAAGAAAAAAAACGCATTTGCAGGGAACAGGGTTTTGAATTGATTTATGTGCAGAATTCCTACGCCCGCCGGTACAATTTTATAAAACAAATTTTAGCGGATTACTTTAACAGGTAGCCTCTCCCGCCACAAAAAACCCGCAGGGGAAAACCTGCGGGTTCAAAAGCAGCGACCGGTTAAACCGGAATACTGTTATTTGCTCAGGGCTGTAGCCACGTCAACAGCAACCGCTACCGTGGCGCCAACCATGGGGTTGTTTCCGATTCCCAGGAAGCCCATCATTTCAACGTGGGCGGGAACGGAAGAGGAGCCGGCGAACTGGGCGTCGCTGTGCATACGTCCCATGGTATCGGTCATTCCGTAGGAAGCGGGACCTGCAGCCATGTTGTCCGGATGCAGGGTGCGTCCGGTTCCACCGCCTGAAGCGACGGAGAAGTACTTCTTGCCCTTCTCCACGCACTCTTTCTTGTAGGTACCGGCAACAGGATGCTGGAACCGGGTGGGGTTGGTGGAGTTTCCGGTAATAGAAACATCAACACCCTCGTGCCACATGACGGCTACACCTTCCCGTACATCGTCAACACCGTAGCATTTTACTTTTGCCCGTTCACCCTTTGAATAGGGGATTTCTTTTACAACTTTCAGTTCGCCGGTGAAATAATCAAACTGGGTCTGCACGTAGGTAAACCCGTTGATGCGGCTGATAATCTGGGCGGCGTCTTTACCCAAACCGTTCAGGATACAGCGCAGAGGTTCCTTGCGGACTTTGTCTGCTTTTGCGGCGATTTTAATGGCGCCTTCAGCGGCGGCGAAAGATTCGTGCCCTGCCAGAAAGGCGAAACATTTTGTCTCTTCCCGGAGAAGGCGGGCTGCCAGGTTACCGTGGCCCAGACCTACTTTGCGGTCTTCCGCAACGGAGCCGGGGATGCAGAAAGCCTGGAGGCCGATACCGATTGCTTCCGCGGCATCGGCGGCGTTTTTGCAGCCTTTCTTCAAGGCGATGGCGGCACCAACCACGTATGCCCATTTGGCGTTTTCAAAACAGATGGGCTGGGTTTCTTCAACCGTCTTGTAAGGATCAATGCCTGCCTTGTCGCAGATTTCTTTTGCTTCTTCAATAGAAGAAATGCCGTTTTCTTTCAGAGCCTTGTTGATTTTATCAATACGGCGTTCATAGCTTTCAAAGGTAATTTTTTCTGCCATATCAATACTCCTTTATTCCTTGCGGGGGTCAATCAGCTTGACTGCACCCTGCTCTTCCGTGGTACGGCCGTATGAACCGCGGGCTTTATCCATGGCTGTCGCCGGGTCATCACCCTTCTTGATGAATTCCATCATTTTTCCGAAATGGATGAATTTGTAACCGATAATTGCGCCTTCTGAATCAACGGCAACCTTTTCCACATAGCCTTCCGCCATTTCCAGATAGCGGGGGCCTTTTTTCAGGGTGGCGAACATAGTTCCCACCTGGGAGCGGAGTCCTTTCCCCAAGTCTTCAAGGGAAGCGCCCACAACGAGACCGCCTTCAGAGAAAGCAGACTGGCTGCGTCCGTATACAATCTGAAGGAACAATTCCCGCATTGCGGTGTTGATGGCGTCGCACACCAAGTCGGTGTTCAACGCTTCAAGGATTGTTTTTCCGATAAGGATTTCAGAAGCCATTGCCGCTGAGTGGGTCATACCGGAACAACCGATTGTCTCAACCAGCGCTTCCTGGATTACCCCTTCCTTAACATTCAGTGTCAGCTTGCAGGCTCCCTGCTGGGGTGCACACCAGCCGATACCGTGGGTAAAACCGGAAATGTCCTTGATTTCTTTTGCCTGAACCCATTTTCCTTCTTCCGGAATGGGAGCAGGTCCATGATAAGCGGCCTTAGCCAGCGGACACATGTGTTCCACTTCTGCCGAATAAACCATAGGTTTCTCCTAAATTCCCCGCTTTCGCGGTAAAGATATCGTATCAGTATAAACTTTTATCGGTTAATATTCCAGACCCCAGCCGCCTTTTCATGAATTTCCCAGCACGGACCGCTGCCAAGGAAATATATTTCACAAAGGGAAAGACCATTATTCCCCCCCCCATCGGGATATGTTTTCTAATGCCGCTTCACCTTAAAAGCCGGGGAGTATTTTGCCGCAAGGAGGATGGCTTCAACCATGCTCACCTCCCCGGCTGTCCCCGTGCCGGCTATGTCAAAGGCTGTCCCGTGGTCAACGGAGGTTCTCAATATGGGCATCCCGTTGGTCACCGAGATGGTTCTGTCAAAATCCAGGGTCTTTGCGGCTATGTGGCCCTGATCATGGTATAAAGACAGGACACTGTTGTATTTCCCCAGGACGCACTGGTGGAAAACCGAGTCGGCGCCTATGGGACCCGCCACGTCGTATCCGGCGGCTTTGAGGGTTTCAACCGCCGGGACAATCTCCTTCACTTCCTCATCCCCGAAAAGCCCGTGTTCGCCGCTGTGGGGATTCAATCCGGCCACCGCCATGGTTCCCCGGTCAACCCCCAGCCGCCTTAAAGCCCCGGTGCATCTTATGACGTAATCAATGATTCTTTCCTTTTTTATCATATCCAGCATATTCCTCAGGGATACGTGGCGGGTTAAAAAGAACACACGCATTCCCCTGGTTTCAAACATGGTGAGCGGATCCTCTGTTCCGGTCAGGGCGGCAAAAATTTCGGTATGGCCTATGTACGGTATGCCCGCAGCACGGAGGGATTCCTTGTTGATGGGGGTTGTACTCACCGCATCGGCTTCCCCGGCCATGGCCAGGGCGACACTCTTTTTTATGAACTCAAAAGCAGCCTTCCCGCCCATGGAACTGACCCTTCCCCACTCAAAATTATTCATGTCAACAGCTTCAATATTTATCAAATTAACGATTCCAGGCCTGTCTTCCGCTGAAAGCGGATTGTCTATTATATTGAATTCCAGGTTGACCCCGGTTACCTTCATCGCCAGGGACAAAACATTCTTATCCCCCACAACAGTACACACAGCCTTATCCCAGGTTTTTCCCGAAGCCAAGGCTTTCACGACTATCTCAGGACCGATTCCCGCCGGATCTCCCATGGGTACAACTATCAGAGGTTTTTTCATACATTGTCACCTTTATAAACGGGTATACTTCAGACACCAGAAGTTTAACACATCTGAATATATTTTACATTATTTATAGCATATAAATATTCTTATCTGGATTTTATGGTGAAAATATCATATACTTATCACATGAAATATTTTTTGCGTCTTTCTGTGCTTTTGTGTGCGGTAACGTTATTTTCTCAAATTTCATGCACAAAAAACAACAGAGACATGGCTGTACAAATTGATTCCGGGAAAAAATCCCGTCTTCTTATACTGGCAGGGGAAGATTTCGGACCACAAGGCGGTGCCACCGGCCTGATTTCCAGGGTATACGGACTGGCCGAAGAAAAAGGCAGGATCCGCATCCTCTACTGGCCGGAAACCTTCGATCATAACAATTCATCCCTGCGGCTTTTTTCCTCCACCGCCGATGAGGAAAAACCGGAGATTGTGGTAAATCTCGGAGGGCCGGAAGGAACATTGAGAGAGCTTAGACGGATAAAAGAAATGTTCCCGGAAACAAAAATTATAAGCATTTTCCCTCTGGATGAAGCCATTCCCGTAGAGGCTGTATCCGACCTAATGGTGGATGTTTATGTCCCAAGTTTGGAATCGGATACTGCCGCTCCCCAAGATGAAAAAGAAACCTCTGTGGAAATAAGCGGAGAGGAAACATCGCTTATCCTTTTGGGAGCGGTACTGGCAACTGAAACAGACGGAAGTGATTCCGTCAAATCAGACAGCCTGGCAGCAGGAATAAAAAAAGCCGCGGAAATGGCGGATATCGGAAAAGACATGACAGATGGATGGGAGTACCTGCAGGCTGTAGACGCGGATACAGGAATCCGGTCAAAAAAGCATGTACTTATCAAAGTAAACTGAAAATGGAGCTGTAATGAATTCGCTGGAAGAATGTAAACCTGGAATGTTTGGAAATCCGGACAATATTTCTAAATTGGAAAACGCAGATTCCGCCCGTATTCTTGTCATTGCAGATACCCATGAACGTATGCAGGTTCTCAGGGGAATCCTCCAGGAGCACGGTCCAAAGTGTGATGCCCTTATTTTTGCCGGTGATGGTGTAGCCGACATACTGGAATGCAGGGAGGAAGCGCTGGAAGAAGAAAAAATGCGCCTTCTCCTTCCTCCACTAGTGGTAATGGTAATGGGGAATTGTGATCTTCCGGCTTACAAGGTTACATCGGAAAAGGATCCACGCAAAAGCGTAATATTCCGGATTCCGCCCATGCAGATTATAAACATATGCGGCAACAATATTCTGATAGCCCACGGTCATCTTCATTCAGTCACTTTTTCCCCGGAACCGATTGTAAATTCGGCAAGGCACAATTCCTGCTCCATTGCGGTTTACGGACATACGCACATCCCTTCCGCGGAAAGATACCACGCTATTTTTACCTTGAATCCAGGAAGCACCTGTATACCCAGGGGAGATTCCCAGGCTAATTTTGCGTTGATGACAATTTCATCCAATTCAACCCTGGAATACTCATTTGAAATGCCTGGGAAAGGAATCCCTGCTTTCAGGAAACATTCCAGGCGGTAACAGCATAAGGAAAATCAAAGCCCCTTTTCCTTTGCCCTGTCCCATAAGGAATCCATCTCGCCAAGGTTATTTTTATCCATGGGAATCCCTTTTTCTTTCATCCCCTCTTCCACATATTTAAATCGGCGGATGAATTTAGCGTTTGCCCGGGACAGGGCAACAGCCGGATTTATTTTCAATCTTCTGGCAAGATTCACAACGGAAAACAGGAAGTCCCCCATTTCATCCTCCAGCGCTTCAGAAGGGATTCCGTCTTTTTCCGTCCTCGCAAGTTCCAGTTTTATTTCATCACTTTCTTCCCTGATTTTTTCCCAAACCCCTTCAAGGGAAGGAAAGTCAAACCCAACCTTGGCGGCTTTTTTCTGGATTTTTGCGGCACGCATCAGAGGAGGGAGTGCTTCCGGAATCCCGTCTAAAAGACTTTCCCGGACACGGCCTTCCACCTTCGTCTTTATGTCGTCCCACTGGGATAAAACCGCGTCCACCGTGGATGCTTTGCCGGAGTCCCCGGGGCCTGCGAAATCTTCAAGAGATCCGAACACATGGGGATGCCGGCGGATTAACTTGTCTGAAACAGAATTAAAGGTGTCCGCCACTGAAAAGGTTCCTTCCTGCTGGTAAATGTAGGAAATCATGAGGGCGTTCAAAAGCACATCCCCCAGTTCCTCCTTTGCGTGTTCCGCGTTACCCTCTGTTATGGCATCGACGGTTTCATAGGCTTCTTCGATAATTGTTTCCCGCAACGTACCTGGAGTCTGTTCCCTGTCCCAGGGACAACCATCAGGAGCCCGGAGGCGGCAAATAATCCTGAAAAGTCTTTCAAAGGATTTTATCCGCTCAAGGTCTGTATCATCACATCCGCACAAAAGTTCCTGTATATCAATATTTTTTCCGCTGTTCTCCATCGTATCCCTCCATATGAAACGCGGTTCATCACATTATTTTTTTCTTGGCCCACTCTTTCAGCAGGGAAGCCGGGTTCCCCGTAAGAACAGAAGAAAGAAGGTTCCCCGCATAAGCGAATATTTCCGGCAGGGCTTCCCTTTCCTGCTTTGAGAAGGGCGAAAGCACATAGGAAGCGACATCCGGATGGGAAGGCTTCCCCACACCTATACGGAGACGCCAAAAATCAGCGGTTCCCAGGGAAGCCTTCATCGACCGCAGACCGTTGTGTCCTCCCAGACCCCCACCGTTTTTCAAGGATATTGTGGCAAAATCCAATTCAATTTCATCATGAACAACAAGAATTTCCCTGGGCGGAATTTTATAAAAGTCTGCCATGCCAGCGGCGCTTTCACCTGAAAGATTCATATAAGTTTCCGGCATAAGGAAAAAAACCGGCCTTTCCGTCCCGTCCTCCCACGGGAAAGAAAGCTTTGCCCACTGTCCCTTGAATTTACGCTGCCAGGAAAGTTTAGGGTAAAAATCAAGGGAGGAGGCTAAAAGCCATGCGGCGTTGTGCCTTGTCATTTTGTATTCATCCCCGTAATTTCCCAAAAAAACCACTAGGGATATTTTTTCCTGTTGTAAAACCATGGGCATAAGTCTATATGAATTCCGAAAAATAGTGTATACTATGATTAATATGGATGAAAAAAAAATATTTATTATCGGGCACAGGAATCCGGACACAGATTCAATTGTCTCAGCGGCAGCCTATGCGGCATTTAAGCAAACCCAAGGAATAGAAAACTGCCGGGCTATCCGTGCCGGGAAGCCCACCCCACAGACAGAATATATTTTTGAGCGTTTTAAAGTACCGCTGCCGGAATTTGTACCGGATTTAATTCCCAAGGCGGAATATTATTACAAGCCAGGAACCCCGACCGTACTTGACTCCAGTTCCCTACGGGACGCAATGAAACTTCTGGAAGAAACGGGAAACCGGGTTCTTCCTGTAACAGACAAAAACGGGAAATACCATTCCCTTCTCCATTACAGCGCCTTCGCCCAGGAAGTGCTTAAGATGATGAATCCCAGGCAAAAAACCGTCATACGTACCAGTGCGGAACTTCTTTCACATGTACTGAATGCCCAGCCGGTGGTTCTGAAAAAAGAGAAGGAAATAAAAAAAAGCCCGGTAATTGTGGCGGCGGCCGAGGGGGAAAGTTTCCGGAAACATTTAAATGAGCACATTCCTGAAAATACAATTGTAATTGTGGGGAACCGCACTGACATTCAAAAATACGTGATTGAATCAAAGGTTAGGATTTTAATTATCACCAGCGGGAATGTGCTTGACCGTGAACTACGCACCATGGCAGAAGAAAACGGAGTGTCGGTTTTAATAAGCCCCTATGACACAGCTTCCACCGTTTTTCTCCTTATTTATTCAATGCCGGTTTCCTGCGTATCAAATTCATCGCTGGTTCCTGTAAATAAAACAGACCAGTTGAAAAAGGTGGCGCCGATGCTTGCCGTGGCACCCGGAAAGACCCTTCCCGTTGTGGATGAATCCGATAACGTGCTGGGGTTGATTTCCGAAAGCGATTTATTCAACGAACCGAACATTGACATAATAATGGTTGACCACAACGAAATGACACAGGCAGTGGAAGGGGCGGATCAATTCAGAATACTTGAAATCATAGACCACCACCGCCTGGGTAATTTAAGCACCAGGTATCCAATAACATTCATAAACAAACCGGTTGGGGCAACCTGTACGATAATCACAGAATTATACCAGCAAAAACACACACCCATCAGAAACGAAATAGCTTCTATTCTTTTATGCGGTATCTTGGCAGACACCCTGGCCCTTCAGTCTGCCACAACAACACCGGAAGACAAAAGGGCTGCGGAATTCCTTGCTGACATAACAAACCTGGATATTGACACGCTAGGGAAAGAAGTCCTATCCGCAGCAAGCAATATTTCCGGGCGCACAGCGTTGGAGCTTATTTCACAGGACATGAAAGTTTATGATGACGGCGGATACTCTTTCAGCGTCAGTCAGATTGAAGTTGAAAATCCCGTGGAAATAACAAAACGTAAAAAAGAATTCATAGATATTCTGGATTCAGAACGGGTAAAAACAGGAAGACTTTTCTGCTCACTTCTTGTAACGGACATAACAAGACTTTCCAGCCTGCTTTTAATAACAGCACCCCAGGATTTCCTTCAAACACTTACTTTGCAAAAACAGGAGGACAACATTTATTTCATGAAGGATGTGGTTTCCAGGAAAAAACAGCTTATGCCGATTCTTTCAGAAATAATCGAAAATTACGGCTCCAAATAGGACTTTCAACAAATAAGATTTTGACGGGGAAATTATGGAAGATATTTTCAAAAACATAGAAAACGAAAAATTGCGGCGCAGGCTTTTTTTTATTTCTGAAATTGATAAAATGAAGCAAATCATGAGAAAGACTTTGCTTATTGACGGCTCACGGCAGGAGAATGACGCGGAGCATTCATGGCACCTGGGGGTGATGGCATTCATCCTTGAAGAATACACGAAGGAACCATTCTCCATGGAACGTGTCTTGAAAATGGTTCTTATACATGATCTGGTGGAAATATACGCAGGAGACACATTCGCTTTTGACAAAGAAGCAAATATGCAGAAAGAAGAAAGGGAAAAAGCCGCGGCGGATAAACTTTTTACCCTGCTGCCGGAAGGTCAGGGAGAAGAACTGCGCGCCCTGTGGGAAGAATTTGACAGGATGGACACACCGGATTCCAAATACGCCGCGGCCCTGGACAGGCTCCAGCCCTTTGTGCACAACCTCCTTACAGGAGGGCACACATGGGTTCTTGGAAACGTAAAACTTCAGCAAGTGTTGGAACGCTCCGGCCCAGTGATGGAAATACTTCCGGAACTAAAACCCTGGATGGAGGAGCAGATAAACCTTGCCGTAAAAAAGGGCTGGATTAAGGATTAAACCCGCACTGGAAACCAGACCGTTACTTTTCAATCCTTGGGACGTCTGTCATCAACCCGCTTTGCCTTCCCTTCGGAAACAGGAAGGGAACCGGGCTGTTTTATTTCCACCACCGGATTGATGGTGATAAGGGCCGCCATCTCGCTTCTCAGCCGGTCGCGGAGAGCGTTTATCAAACGGCTGTCGTCAGCGAACATTTCAGGGGTGATTTCAACCTGCACTGTCAATTTATCGAGGACTCCGTTTTTATCAACAATGATGAAATAATTCGCCCCAACACCTTTCGTCCTAAGCAATACTTCTTCAATTTGGCTCGGGAAAACATTCACACCGTTTATGATAAGCATATCATCGGTACGTCCCGTAAGTCTTGCTATTTTTCTATGGGTGCGCCCGCATTCACAGGGTTCTGTGATAAAACGGGTTAAGTCCCTGGTCCTGTAGCGTATCAGAGGCATGGCATCCCGGCACAAAATTGTTAGGACAAGTTCTCCTGTTTCTCCTTCAGGAACAGGCTCAAGCGTCTCAGGATCTATTATCTCGGCAATGTATCTGTCCTCCCAAATGTGCATTCCGTTCCGGAAAACACATTCAATGGCAGGGCCGGGGCCATTCATCTCGCTCATTCCGTAATTGTTGTATACTTCGATACCAAGGGTTCTTTCTATTTTACGGCGCAACTCTTCTGAATGGGGCTCCGCGCCGGCAATGGCTTTCCGTAACTTGAAATCGGAACGGAGGGAACCACTTTCTTCGATTGCGGCATGAAGGTGGAGCAAATAACTCGGAGTGGCGTGCACTACGGTAGTGCCAAAGTCTTTCATGAACTTTATCTGGCGTATTGTATTACCGGAACTGGTGGGGACAACCATCATTCCGAGTTTTTCGGCACCATAATGGAGGCCGAGTCCTCCCGTAAATAGACCGTAGGTCATCATATTCTGGAGTATGTCCTGTCTGGAACATCCGGCGGCACGTAAACTGCGGGCCATTGTATCAGCCGCCATATCCAAATCCTTCTGTGTAAGATAAATCACAGTGGCGGCACCGGTTGTTCCGCTGGAAGCATGAAGCCTGACTACATCATCTTTCGGCACTGCCAGAAGACCGAATGGATAAGCGTCCCGTAAATCGTTCTTTGTTGTAAAAGGAAGCTTCCGTATATCATCAAGAGTAGATACAGTATCTTCGGTAATTCCCAGATCTTTGTATTTCTTACGGTAAAAATCAGTACGCAAGGCGGCCTTTATTTGATTTTTCAAACCGGCAAGCTGTATTCTTTCAATTTCCTCCCGGGGAGCCGTTTCAATTTTTTTATCCAAAAAAGGAATTTCCACATCTTTACCGAACATACGCAGCGCCTGTATTAAGATTTTTCCCCGAGTTTCATAGCTTTCATATTCGCTTCCACAACCCGGGGATCTTTTTTGGCGAATATATCTTTCACGCTTTCCGCCACAGCTTTTTCCGACACTGGAAGAGAGGAGACAGCCGCGCCAATCAAAGCCATATTCACAGCCTTTGCGTTACCGGCTTCCCTGGCTATGGCCTCCGCATCCACAATACGGTGGGCAGGGAGAGAGCGGATTGAGGACAAAACTGTCTCTATCTCCGGATAATCAGGAATATTGACAAACGGAGTACTGGCCGTAACCACAACACCTCCAGGCTTTAAAAACGAAAGATACCTTAACGCCTCCAGGGGTTCCATTGAAAGAATCATGTCAGCACAACCGGAGGGAATTAAATCCGAATAAATCGGTCCGTCTGAAATACGCATATGGGCTTGAACCCCGCCACCACGCTGGCTCATACCGTGCACCTCAGACTGCCTGACTTCGAGACCGTCCGCCATGGCAGCCCTGGCAATAATAGTCGCAAGAGAAAGGACACCCTGTCCTCCGACACCTGCAAGAATAATATCATATGTCATTTTTGAATCCCCTTTGCATGGTCTTTGATTCTACCAGTTTTTACCATATTATGGAAGAGCTTTTCAAAAACGGCTATTTCATCCTTAAAAAACCTGGTCCCCTGTTTCCAGAAATCCGGCTCTTCAATATTAAAACCGGCGGAGGAAGCAATTTCAGCGGCTGAATTCCTTCCCGTATCCAACAGAAGTTTTTTATACACTTCCGAGAATTTACCGCCTTCATTTTTAAACCTTGAAAAAAGCGCAAATGAAAAAAGCTGCCCGAAAGCATATGGAAAATTGTAAAAGGCAAGGTCAGCTGAATAATAATGGCATTTGACAACCCACATATACGGGTGAAGGGCATTCTCATCCAAAGCACCACCATAAGCCTTTTTCTGGCAATCCGTCATAATCCGGCAAAAATCTCCGGAAACTAAAGAACCTTTGCCGCATTCATCAAACACCGCCCGCTCAAAATAAAAGCGGGAAAGGATGTCGCATATAATCTGGCATCCGTCCTGGATATTCATTTCTATCAGAGTAAGTTTTTCTCCGTCCGGAACAGAATCAAGGTGGGAATTAAAAACCAGGGTTTCAGCAAAAATAGAAGCTGTTTCCGCCAAAGTCATTGGAAGTTCCTGTTCCCTGGCTGGAAGGTTTTTCATAATTTCAAAATGATAAGCATGACCCAACTCATGGGCAAGGGTCATAACGCTGTTAAATGTCCCGTCAAAGTTGCACATAACGCGGGACTCCTTAACATAAGGGAAGGCGGTCATGTAAGCACCGCCTATTTTCCCTGGACGCATTTTTCCGTCAACCCAGCCGGATTTAAAAGCTTTTTCAGCGAAATCCGCCATGTCCTGCGAAAATGATGAGAAACATTCTATCACTTTCCGGCAAGCTTCATCCCAGCTGTACTCTTTTAAAGCACTGGTTCCACTATGAATCGGGGCGAACAAGTCATAAAAAGCGCACTTACCCACACCGAGGATTTCCGCCTTCAAATTCAAATAACGGGCAAAATCCGGAACCACATCTTCCATGGCGGCCAACAAGGCGGACAAGGCTGTCCGGGAAACCCGTCCTTGCCAGGCAGATTTTTCCAGAGACCCGCATCCCGCAAGGCTGGCGGCTCCGGATTTTACTCCTCCCCTGGTATATGCTTCGCCACTGTCCCCGGAGAAACCTGCCCATCCCCTGCGTTTATTCAAGGATGCGGATATACCTTTCACTGCATTCAGAGAAGCTGCCACAGGCAGTGAAATTGACCGGCAGGTTTCAAGTTCCAGCTTGAAGGCTTTTTCCCGGACTGCCCTGTCACCGGAATAAGCCAAAGCCCGCAATTCCACAAGGGTTTTCCGTTCCCCGGTTTCCGCATCCCAAACACATCCGGCGGTTCCAGTCAGTTGATCCTGCAAGCGGCCCCAGGCATCCGCATCGAAACGGGCAAGATCAGCCGCCAGATCTTCCTCCTCCGGTGACATCAGTTTGGCACGCCGGAATAAAAGCTCTTCAATATATTTTTTATAACCGGAAAAAGATTCATTCCGGAGACAAATATCCATCAGTGTTTTTTCACGGCGTTTTATCCTGTCAAGGAGTTTCACAAAGATTCCGTCATAAGGCCTGCGGATTTCTTCCGAACGGGATAAGGCGGCCAGAGCCTCGGGGGAATCCGTATTAACCGAATAGGAAGCGTAACAATAGGATTCGATTGTTTCCGCCAGAGACAGATATTCATCATTTAAGGAAACAAAGGTTTCAAACCAGTTTATGGTTTCAGAAACAGAGTCATTGTTTTTTTCCGTGAACACACTATCCTCTTCAGGACAACAGGAGGAAAGGGCATCAAGTTTTTCCAGAAGATATGTCAATCTGCCGCAGGCAGAAACATATTCATTACTTTCAAAAGAAGGGAAAACCGAAGACAATTGCCATTCGGGTACAAGAACCGGCGTGCCGGTATTTTTCTCATCTGCCATAACACATGATGTAACACAAAATAGAAGCTTCTTCAAGACAGAATGGAAAAACGCCGGACACGCCGTAATTTATTTAAATTTCAAAATGGAGGAAATATCAGCCATGCGGCAACCGGGATTCAAGTCACAGGCCCGCATCAAAAAGTTCAATTTATCTATCCTCTCTCCTGATCTGGGCGCACCGTTTTTTATAAAACCTACCTGCAAACCCACAGCCAAATCCATCACCACATCACCAACAACTCCACCGGAACGGCCGGAAGGTGTTGCAATCAATCCGTTTTCAACGGCGTATTCATATGTATACAAAGCTTCGGTGATGGTTCCAACCTGATTGGGTTTCAATATAAAACCGTCTATGGAATCTGCTTTATGGGCTCTCTCCAAACGTTCCATATTTGTTACAATAAAGTCATCACCGAGTATATTTGTCCTGTGTATGGCGGCATGGGCTTTCGCATATCCGTCCCAATCCTCCTCATCCAATAAATCCTCCACAAATACAAAGTTGAATTTTTCAGTCAACTCTTTCATGTAACCTATCAACTCATCAGAGGAAACACGCTTACCGTGAAGGAGATATGTTTTGGTTGAGGAATCGTACATTTCACTGGAAGCGCAGTCCAAAGCGTAGCCCATCTTTCCGGTATAACCGCATCTGTCAACAGCCTCCGAAATAATTTCCAAAATTTCAGCGGGATCTTCAGATGGCGCCGCATAACCGTAAGAAGAGGCTGTCTGGGGCTTTTCACCGGTGCGTTCCTTTATAACTTTTTCCAAACATTTAAAAGTCAAAACCCCCATTTCAACCGCATGGTAAATATCATCCGCACCGTAGGGCATGATGATGAATTCATTGAAAGGCTGCGTAAGGGTATCATATCTGCCGCCATTCACCACATTAAAGCTGGGAACAGGAACGGTTTTTACCGGCCCGGAAGCAAGGTAATTGTACAGGGGCATACGGTTTACTTCAGCTGCGGCACGCAGAGCTGCAATTGAAACTGAATAAACCGCATTACCGCCAAGACGGATTTTATCTTTGGTTCCGTCCAAATCTATCATAATACCGTCGATTTCGGTTTGATCCGTAACTTCCTTTCCAATCAAAGCCGGAGCAATTATGTTATTGACATTGTCCACCGCCTTATGGACACTCATACCCATATATTCGTTGGGGTCATTGTCACGCAAAACAAATGATTCAAATTTTCCGACAGATGAACCTGTAGGCGCACATCCCCGACCGAGGCAACCGTTGTCTGTCACCACATCAACCTCAACCATCGGACGGCATTTACAGTCTATTATTTGCCGTGCATGGACGGCCGAAATTTTCGCATTCATATTTTCTCCTGTTATTTTGTTCCCACATCCGGAATATATAATATATTAAAATCACACAAATTGGTACCTGTGTTTCCCGTAAAAACCGTATCCCCCATAGCGTTCAAAGCTTCATAACAGGCGTGTCCGCGCAAAGCCCCGTGGATGTCCACTCCTTTTTCTTTCGCGACAGCATAACTTGTGGAATCAGTAATTCCTCCGGCAACAGGTGTTGTACCGTCTGTTCCCTCTGAATCTATCGAAAGCATACAGGCTCCCTTTGTTTTTGCCGCAAGGAGTGCAAAGGAGGCAGTTAATTCCTGGGAAGGCCCGCCATGTCCTGTAATCTCTTTGTTATCAAGGATTTTTGTGGTAACTTCGCCGGAACTCAAAATAACACAGGGAGGCTTTATGGGATTTCCATAAGCCTGCACTTCCCTGGCAATTGAAGCAAAGAAAGAGCCTGCGTCCCTGCTTTCCCCTTCCAGGAAAGATGTAAGTATCATACAGTTGAGTCCCATCTCCTCCGCAATCTCTTTGGCATAAATACAGGAATCAGGAAGAGTATTCAACAGGAAATAAGTGTTCTCGGGGAATTCCTTGGGAGTTTCCGCTTCAGGTCCTGCATTCATCAAATAATCCACAACATTTTTCGGGAGCCTGTCAGCTACATTATAATCTTTAATAACCCTTCGGGCATCATCCAAAGTGGTTTTATCCGGACCTATGGGAGTACTGGCGTATTTCGCATAGGGAACGCCGATGTCACCGGTGGCAGGATTTCCAACCGCATCGCTTATACCGAACCCTATCATTTCCGCCCCTGTTTTCCTGATGCGCTTGGCAAGCATACCGCCATTCATTGCGGAAATATGACGGCGGACAGCATTCACTTCATAAATACCTGCTCCGGATTTCAGCATTACATCCGTAGTATCTATTTCTTCCTGGAGAGTGATTCCATCTATGGGACAGCTCATCAAGGCAGAGCTGCCGCCGGAAATTACACAAATAAAAAGATCTTCCGGACCGGCACTGTCAACAAGCTCAAGGATTTTGAGACAGGCTTTATATCCTTCTTCATTAGGAAGGGGATGGCCACCCACATAGACATCAGTGTGACGGAACACATCCGTATCTTCAGGCACTTTAACAATAACAATTCCTTTCGTGAGGTAATCTCCCAAAACCTCATCTACAGCCATAGCCATATGGTTGCAGGCTTTACCCGCCCCCAGAAGATACACGTGTTTCTTTTTGGAAAGATCCCAGCTCTTTGTTCCAATATGAAGAACCGAGCCCTCCATATGCATTATACTTTTAATTCTTTCCTTTGAGTCAAGCCGGAGGAGGGTTTTTTCCGTGATGTCAAGAACCACCTTCCTCGATTCTATGTCACCGTGCGAAATCAAATCATCATAATTACGTATCTTTCTCATAAAACTCTCCGGGTAAACCTGCGAAATTTTAATACAAAATGTATTATCTGATACACAGTGTAAAGCACTATGTATTTTTCTGTCAAGAAAAAAAAATTTAAAAAATTCCTCTTGACAATCCTGAATTTGGGTGTATTTTGAATTATACATTTTGTTTTATTTAGTACATAAAACAAAAGGAGGACATTTTATGCCGACTCAATATGATCCCTATCAGAATGTTTGCACCATTGTAAAAAATGCGGCAAAAATGCTGGGGTATCAGGAAAAAGACTATGAAGCCATTTTACATCCGGAAAGAGAACTGAAAGTTTCTGTCCCTGTAATGATGGATGACGGGACTGTCAAAGTTTTTGAGGGATACAGGATACAGCATTCCACCTCCCGGGGACCAGCGAAGGGGGGTATACGGTATCATCACAAGGTAGATTTGAATGAAGTACGGGCTCTTGCTGCCTGGATGACATTCAAATGTGCAGTGGTGAATATTCCCTACGGCGGCGGGAAAGGTGGTGTATTATGCAACCCGGCGGAAATGTCGGAAAATGAAATCAGAATGCTTACCCGCCGTTTTGTTGCCATGATTGCGCCCATAATAGGCCCGGACACGGACATTCCGGCACCGGATGTTGGTACAAATCCGCAGGTTATGGGATGGATTATGGATACATTCAGTATGTTGAAAGGACACTGCACTCCTGGAGTTGTAACCGGGAAACCTTTGGAACTCGGTGGCGCTGTCGGAAGAAATGAAGCCACTGGGCGAGGTGTAACACTGTGTATTCTGTCCATACTGAAAAAACTCGGGCTTTCACCGAAGAATTCAACCGCAGTCATCCAAGGTATGGGAAATGTAGGAAGCACGGCGGCAAAACTTTGCAACCAGGAAGGGATAAAGGTAATCGCTGTAAGCGATGTTTCAGGAGGACTGTATTCACCTGACGGACTCAATATTCCCGCCATCATAGAATACTTGACTGCAAAAAAGGGGAATACATTGGAAAACCTTCACATGGAAGGAACAAAGCACATTACCAACGCAGAACTCCTGGAATTGCCCTGTGACATTCTGGTTCCTGCCGCATTGGAAAACCAAATCAACTCGGGCAATGCGGAAAACATAAAGGCGGAGGTTATTGTAGAGGGTGCCAACGGGCCCACAACAGTGGAGGCAGATGCCATCCTTGGAAAAAAAGGAATAACCGTTGTGCCTGATATTATCGCAAATTCCGGCGGTGTAATAGTCTCGTATTTTGAATGGGTACAGAATATACAGTCGGTTTCTTGGAGTGAAGATTACATTGACAACCAGCTTCAGGAAATTCTCGGAAGGGCTTTTTCCGCGGTTTATTCTCTTGCGGAAGAAAAAGGCGTACCGTTGAGGACAGCGGCTTATCTCATCGCCGTCAAACGGGTTATAGACGCAAAAAAACTCAGAGGAATATGGCCGTAACAGTCAGCCGGTACATGCCCTGAAAAAAGTATACGGAAAAACCGGCGCGCCGGAAACACAGGAAAAATCAAAGACCCAGGTAACACCCTTGATTGAGTATGGATTCCACCCGTGTAAGAACCCGGCGCGCCCTGCCCCGGTCGCTGTCAGCCACAGCTGCCGCAAGATAATTGGAAAGGCACAGTGTCGCCGCGAAGGAATTTTTATACGTAACACTCGAAATGGCACAGGGCAGGATTATATCCCCGTAGGTTTTTACGGCGGAATAATTCAAGCTGGTTATCAGAATTACCTTAACCCCTTCCTTCCTCATCCAAGCTATGGCGGAAGCTGCGGATCTGGAATATCTCGGAAAAAGATAAGCGATGCAAACATCACCCTTTGTAGCGTCCGCTATTTCTTCCGGATAAATCATACCTGTAGACTGTACCAAACGGACATTATCTTTTATTTCCCCAATTCTAGAAGCAAGATAATGTGCCATGGCATAGGAGCTGCGCATACCCAAAATATAAATTTTATTGGATGAGGAAATGAAATTCACCGCTGTCTCCAAATCATGTTCATTCTGGGCTGAAAGGGTTTCCTGTATATTCCGGATATCAAGAGCAAAGGATTTTGTAAGAAGCTGATTGGCAGGTATTTCACCACCTGAGCTTTCAAGTCTTTCAGGCAGTGCGGCCTTATTTTGGATGTTATTCTGAAAATCTTTTTGCATTTCAGAATAACCACTGTAATCAAGTATCCGTGCAAAACGGATTACAGTTGTAGTACTGACTCCTATGCGCTCCGAAAGTTCCTGAAGGGAACAAAAAGCGGCCACATCAGGATGGTCCATCAAATAACCTGCAACCATTTTTTGCGAATGAGTGAATTCGCTGTAACGTTCGTTTAACTTGGAAACAAAATCTATCATAACATCCTTGTTAAATTTTCTAATTTTAGAAACATTATAAACTAACAATTCAAAATGATAAAAGTCATTCTTGCTTTTGTCAAGTTTTAAATACTTTATCAGAGGATTTATTTGCCGGTATTACGGGAACAAAAAAGGGCGGCCGTTAAGCCGCCCCAAGAGAGAGCACAGAAATAAGCGGAAGTTACTTAGGTTCATCAACCTTATTGAATTCTTCAGCTACTTTTTCAACCTCGGATTCGATGGCAACAGTATAAGCGTCGTTTGTCACTCCAATTTCCTTTCCTTCCCTGTAATCCTTCAAATCTGAAAGAACATTGCGCAATTCATAAATCGAAATAAAGAAAAACGAAAACGGAATAGCCGCATAAAGCAACGGGTAAGGAAGTCCCGTAGCAGGGGTACTCCTTCCAATTCCATCTACGACCTGACGTATACCGATGTAAACAACCATAACGGATACGACATACAGAAGAACCTGCGCGACAAGAGTGAAAAGCTGCTCCAGTTCTTTCGGCATCATTTTCTTGAAAATTACAATACTGACATGCCCACGTTCCAAGGCAATGACGGACGTACTCATCAGGCAGAACCATACCAAAAGAAACTTCATGAATTCCTCAGACCATGTAAGAGAGCTATTCAAGACATACCGACAGAATACATGCGCCCAAGCCGTCACAAGCATTACAATGCCGACAGCAACTATCAGAACCTTCAGGAACAATCTTATTCCCGGAATAATCCTGTCAAGAAATTTCAGCATAAACTTCTCCTTAAAAATTTCAGTTGACACCCTTTGTCACATCCGACAGTACTTCTTCCATTCCGGCAAAGAAAGCGTCAACATACTCGCCGCCGATGGATTCCCGGACAGCCTCGGTAACCACGCCCTGGGTTGCCGCACGCATTTCTTCTTTTACGCTGTCGTCCGGATCAAGAACTGTCATGCCTTTTTCCTGCAGAAGCTCTTTCAGCAAATCTTCACGCTCATAATTGCAGAAACGGCTGTAGTTCTGTCCTATCAGGGCGCCTTTTATGATAATGGTCTGATATTCCGCAGGCAGGGAATTCCACCAGTCAAGGTTGGCTATGAGAGGCATCGTGTCATAGATGTGCCCCGTCAAAGTAAGGGCCTTTTGAACTTCATACATATTCAAGTCCCAGACATTGGCTATCGGATTCTCCTGGCCGTCAACAATTTTCTGTGAAAGAGCCATATAAAGTTCCGAGAAAGGAACGGGAGTAGGATTAGCACCTATGGTCTGGAAATTCAGGATATGCATCGGGGCAGCCATTGTCCTGAGCTTTACACCGGAAAAATCGGAAATTGAAGCTATAGGTTTGGAAGCGGTTGTCGTGTGACGGAAGCCGTTCTCCATCCAAGCGAGACCTTTCATGTTGACTTCCTCAAGAGTAGCCATCAGCTCCTCTCCTACATAGCTGTCCAACACCAACCAAGCCTCTTCGTAGCTTCCAAATAGGAAAGGAATATCCATGACCTGGAATTTATTCTGGTACACGGTTATCGGGGCGAGAGAAGCGGTACACATCTCCAAAGTACCGGACTGAACCTGCTCAAGTGACATTTCCTCACTTCCAAGCTGACCGTTAGGATATATGTTCACTTCGATTTTTCCTAAAGACTGTTCCTCCACATATTTTTCCATCGCGAACAAACCGAGTGTCTGAGGATGATTGATGGAGTTACAGGCGCTTATTCTTATCGCGATATTTCCGAGTTCGGAAAGATCCCTGTGCGCCGTCACAACGGTACGCCGGGAATTCTTAACTAAACTGAAACACATGCAAAGAATCAACAATCCCGTGGCAATCGCCATAACAACAACAAAAAAATTCGTTATCGCCTTTTTCATCATTTGTTTTCTCCTAGTAAAAATTTTAGTATCCCATCAGTCTGGGCAGTGTCGTCACAAGAGGCGGAAAGAAAGTAAGAAGCAGCAGGATAATGATACACGCCGCTATATACGGAATCGCCTCTTTTACAGTTTCCTCTATAGTAACACCAGCCGTCGGTGAAGTGACAAAAAGCGTGATTCCGAATGGAGGTGTCGCCAATCCGATGACAAGGTTCACGCAAATTATGATTCCGATATGCAGTGGATCGACACCGAGCTGCCAGGCTATAGGAGCGATTATGGGGGCAAGAATAACTATGGAAGCATAATCATCCATAAAGCATCCGCAAATCAACAGCACGATATTCACCAGGAGGAGGAAAAGCCAGACGGGCATTTGAGACATCGGTTCAATAAGGATACTGAGAACCCGTTCATTTGCGATGGCCCAGGCCATTACGCTTCCGGCACCGGCAAGAATCAAAACAAGTCCCGTTGTTGTCGTGGCTTCCATGAAAAGCTCCGGAATATCCTTCAACTTTATCGTCTTCTTTACAAAAAACGCTATTATAAAACTGTAAAGCACAGCGACAGCTGAAGCTTCGGTAATGGTAAATATACCGCTGAAAATTCCGCCGAGGATGATGACGGGAAGAATCAAAGCGGGAAGAGCCTTGATTGTGACGTCCCTCTTATGGGCCCATGTGCTTTTTCCGAATGAAGGATAATTACGCTTGACAGCGGTTCTGTGGGCTATCACCATTTCAGCGGCGGCTATCAAAATCGCCGGCACAACGGCGGCCAGGAACAAACCGGCGATTGACGTTCCGCCAACAGAAATGCTGTACATTATCATCAGAACTGACGGAGGCATTATCGGCCCCAGCAACGCGGCGGAAGACATTGTTGCGGAAGCGAACGCGGGTGAGTAACCTTCTTTTTTCATCATAGGAATAAGGAATACGCCAAGGGAAGCCGCGGATGCGACAGCGAGCCCAACGATAGAGCCCATGAGCAAAGACGCGCCTATTGTCACGATGGCGATTGCCCCTTTATAACGGCCGAAGAACGCATTCACAAAGTCAATCAGCAGCTGGAGCAAACCTCCCCGCAACATAAGCTGTCCTGTGATAACAAAAAAAGGTACAGCGAGGAAAGAAAAGCTGTTCATTCCCTCATACAACTTTGTTCCGACAATCGTAATGTCATAACCCATGACGAGCATATAAACGCTTGAGCTGACAATAAGATTGTAGGCAATCGGAACACCCATTATCATAAGGGCAAAAAAGCAGATAACCATTATGCCTAGTTCCATAATTCCTCCTTCATAAATAAAAACCAGGTCAAACTGAAAAATACGGTGAAACCTCCCGCATCAAAATCCCGCGGGAAATTCCACCGCAGTATTTTTTATTCCTTCATTTGATACGGTTCATCCCACAGAAGAAGCTTTGTTCCTATACCTTTGTCCAAAGCAGTCTTCCACAGGTCATAGCCGAGACCGACATCGAAGGTAGCCATGCCGCAGGCAACAAATGTAACACGCTCGTCATCGCTTTCACGGCCGGGACGTGTTTTCAGAATCACATCACCGATACTGGTGGAATCCTTCAGCGCCGGCAGTTTTCCGTCATCAATCAACGTGTAAATCGGCCCGCCGATTACAGCCGCATAACCGGCCTTCTTGTCTCCTGACTCGACGGCTTCCTGCACATAAGCTTCATGAAGCCTGACATTATCGTATATGAGTTTTGTGCTCGTCCAATAAGAATCATCAAACTGGACAGGCCCGGAAATCAAAACGGTACACCCTTTTTTAATCCACTCATCCTTCAGGATAAGAGGTTTAAGGCGGGAAGCGGCGACAGTAACCACATCAGCGTTTTTCAAAGCAAGTTCAAGATCCGTGACGCCCTCCCCCTTTATTCCTGTTTCCTTTTCCGCCCAGGCGGCGAAATCCTTTGACTTTTCCTCAAAAAGGTCAAAGCAGAAAACTTTTTCCAGCGAAGGAAGCTGGGAGGCTATCGAACGGAAGCAGGACTTGTTTATAGGTCCGCAACCAAGCACGGCGCACACCTTCGAGTCTTTGCGGGCAAGATGACGCGCGGCTACGCCTGGAACAGCGCCTGTCCTCGCGGCGCTCAGAAGGTTCGCCGACATGAAAGCGAGAGGCTCCCCCGTATCCTTGTCATTCAGTGTCACGGTGAGAACCGACCGGGGCAGCCCTTTTGAAGGATTCGCGGCATTGGAACCGTACCATTTCTGCCCGCAGATATCAAAACGGCCGCCAAGATAAGCCGGCATGGCGACAAAACGCCTGTCGGGACCCGCCACAGGCATATTCGGGAACGGGGTTTCCTTCGGGAAAACAATTCCCAAACCATGGCTGTTATGATTAGGACCACCCATAAGATAATCACCCTGACTCAACAACTTGAAAACTTCTTCGGCATTATCAACGCATTTTTTCGCATCCAAAACACCGGCAGCTATTGTGTCGGCCTCGGACAAATACAAAAATTCTGTTTTTTTCGCCATTGCTTCTCCTCCGTAAAAACAGCTTATCAATCTGTTTATGATATGACATATCTATAACAAATTGTTTTATTTAGTACTTTTTGTAGTATAAGACCTAAAATTCAGGATGTCAAATTTTATTTTTAATTGTTTGCAAATAATTGCCGGATAAAAAGGACAATTTACAAGATGAATTTGATAATGAGATTGAAAAAAAAAAATCAATATGTTAGAATCAGAATATATTGATCCATTAGCTCAGATGGATAGAGCGGCTGCCTCCTAAGCAGCAGGTCGGACGTTCGAATCGTCTATGGGTCATCGCTGTAACGCTTTAAAAAGGCTTTTGTGCGTTCATTTTTCGGGTTTTCAACCACATCCACCGCGGCACCTTCTTCCACAATAAGGCCCCCGTCCATGAATATAATCCTGTCCGACACATCCCTGGCAAAGGGAATTTCATGGGTTACAATCACCATGGTCATTTTTTCGGCGGCAAGGGACCGGATAACCCTCAGTATTTCCCCGGTAAGCTCCGGGTCAAGGGCACTGGTGGGCTCATCAAAAAAGAGAACCTCCGGCTCAAGAGCGAGTGCCCGGGCAATGGAAACACGCTGTTGCTGACCGCCGGAAAGCTCATAAGGGTAAGAGCCGGCTTTTTCATATAATCCCATCTTTGTAAGAAGCTTAAAGGCTTTTTCCTCCGCATCTTTGCGCTCCAAACCGAGAACATGAATCTGGGCTTCAGTTATATTCCTCAGAACGGAAAAATGCGGAAAGAGATTGAAATTCTGGAAAACAAGTCCCACCTTCAGACAAATACGGCGGAGGGTTTCCCGGTCGGCGTAAACACCGTCTTTTACCATCACCTGGCCGGCGACAGTAATAGTACCCTTCTCCACCTTTTCAAGCTGGGTTACAGAACGCAAAAGGGTAGATTTCCCCGAGCCGGACGGGCCTATAATCGAGACGACCTCCCCCTTCCTTACGGAAAAGGAAAAATCCTTTATGACTTTCAGCGGACCGTAGGATTTGGAAAGATGTGAAACTGAAATAATTTCTTCATTATCCTGATTCATACCCCACACCTTTCACCTGTAATACGATAATTTCTTTTCAGCGACGGAAAATGCCTTGGCCACAGCCCAATTCATAATGAAATAGAATACACCGGCCACAAAAATCGGCGTTGTCGAAAACTTCTGGGAAGAGGCGGTTTTCGCATAATGAAACAATTCCGGGACGGCAAGCGTTGACGCAAGGGCCGTATCCTTGACCAGAGTGATGACTTCGTTTGACAGCGCAGGAAGAATCCGTTTGACGACCTGGGGCAGAACAATCCTGAAAAAGGTCTGGTTTTTCGTAAACCCGAGAACCTTTCCCGCCTCATACTGACCCTTAGGAATCGACTCGATTCCGCCGCGGTAAATTTCCGCGAAATAGGCGGCGTAGTTCAGCACAAAGGCAATTATGACGGCGACAAACCTGTCATATGCGACATCTATATTAAGGGCCAGAAAAATCTTCAGCGGAACATAAAAAACAAATATAAGCTGGAGAATCAGCGGAGTACCGCGCATAATCAGCAGGTATCCGCTTATAAATATACGGAGAGGGGCGCATTTAGACATCCGAGCCAAAGCCACCGGAAGCGCCAGGGGAATGGCAAAAAGCAGCGTAAGAAAAAATATTTCCAACGAGACAAGACTTTCCGCAGCCATGTCCATGAGCATTTTTGCCATACAACCCCTCTAAAAAAAGCTGTTCAGCGGAAGTTATTTTCCAATAACTGAAATATCCGATCCGAACCACTTTTCGGAATAAGAAGCCACTGTTCCGTCAGCGGCCATTTCTTCAAGAACCTGCTGGACCTTATCCCTCAGCATAACATCGTTTTTGCGGAAGCCGATACCGTAATTTTCAGGGGCAAGGGACTCAGTTAAGATGCGGAAATCCTTTCCGGAACGGTTGATACTGTCATTCGCCACAAGCAAATCCATGACAACACCGTCCACACCCTTCAGCTCAAGATCAAGGAGAGCGGTAAGATTGTCCTTGAACTCCGCGACGCTGGAAAGAGACGCCTTGAATTCAACAGCTGAATCCAACGCCGCCTGGGCGGATGAACCGGCCTGAAGTCCGATTGTTTTTCCTTTGAGATCCTCAAGGGTATTATAAGGTGAATCAGAGCGAACGACAATCACCTGGGCATTCCGCAGATAGGGTTTTGAGAAACACAGGGCTTCTTCCCTCTCCGGGGTCATAGTGAAACCGTTCCAGATGCAGTCGATTTTCCTGGTGTTGAGCTCCATTTCCTTCGCCGCCCAGTCAATAGGCTGAAGAACCAATTCAACGCCCATTCTCCGGCAGGCTTCCCTGGCCAAATCCACATCATAACCGACAATCTCGTTATCCTCATTGCGGAAACCCATCGGCGGGAAAGAATCGTCAAGTCCCATGATGAATGTCCCTTTTTCCATGACGTAATCAAGGGATTCATCCACGGCATCTTTTTTTCCGCCGGCGAACACCATTGCAACCGCACATACCATAAATAATATCACGGTTATTTTTTTCATTTTTTCCTCCGGAATATCAAAAATATTTCTGCAATTCAGAATAAACGGACGGCATCATTCAACAGGACGCTTCCTGAGATTCTTGTTTCCTGCCACAGCCTGCCCTTCCCCAACCTGTTGCTCCATCATGGCACGCACTTTAAGGGGAAGCCCGAACAGGGTTATAAAGCCCTGGGCATCCTTGTGGTCGTACAAATCGCCGGTCGTGAAGGAGGCGATATTTTCATTGTACAGGCTGTATTTTGAATAGGAACCCGCCCCGCGTATCGAGCCTTTATACAGTTTGAGTTTCACCCAGCCGGTGACGGTTTCTTCGGTGGAGTCGATGAAAGCGCGGCAGGCATCCATCAGCATGGTGAAGAATTTTCCGTCATAGATAAGCTCGCCCATCTTTATGGAAACGTGCTGTTTAAAGTGATAGGTGTCCCTGTCAATGCAAAGCTGATCCAGCATTGTATGGGCTGTGTAAAGGATTGTTCCGCCGGGAGTTTCGTAAACGCCGCGGCTTTTCATGCCTACACAGCGGTTCTCGCATATATCAGCCAGACCCACTCCGTTACGGCTTCCTATTTTGTTCAGTTCCAGCATCAAATCAAGGGCATTCATTTTCTTTTCGTTCACAGCAACGGGTATACCCTTTTCAAAATCTATCCGGACATATTCCCCTTCCTCCGGTGCTTCTTCAGGAACAACGGTAAGCTGAAGCATATGTTTCCAATCGGGCTCATTTTCAGTCTTCTCAAGCTCAAGACCTTCATGGGAAAGATGCCATATATTCTCGTCCCGGCTGTATGACTGATCCTTTTTCATGGGAACTTCGTATCCCCTGTCCTCCAGGAATTTAATCTCCGCTTCCCGGCTGTCCATATTCCAAAGGGGATCACGCCAGGCGGCTATGACACGCAGATCCGGAGCGAAAGCTTTTATAGCCAATTCAAACCTTACCTGGTCGTTTCCCTTTCCGGTAGCCCCGTGACAAATTGCGGAAGCCCCTTCCTGACGGGCATATTCAACAAGAATTTTTCCGATTAAAGGACGAGCGGTGGAAGTCCCGAGAAGATATTTGTCCTCATAAACACAATTGGCTTTCAGCGCGGGCCAGATAAAGTCCGTGATGTATTCTTCACGCGCATCAACGATATAACAGGCCGACGCGCCTGTTTTCAGGGCGCGTTCCTTTATTTTCGCCCAGTCTTCTTTCTGGCCGAGATCAATGCAAACGGCGATTACATCGTAATCATAATTTTCCTTAAGCCAAGGGATAATAACAGTCGTATCAAGCCCACCTGAATACGATAAAATGACTTTCTCTCTCCCCATAGGAACCTCCTGTATTTCCGGCACACATGGTACACCGAAAAAGACTTTTAATGCAAGCGGACAGACGCTGGAGCCGGAATGAAAAACCGGGGTATCATCTTTTCTCCAAATCGGCCGCCTTTGAAGTAAGCTCGAGAACCTTCATGTGGAAGAACTTCTCTACAAGGATTGTTTCCACCAACCCAAGGAATTTTCCGGAGGATGAAACAACGGGGATGCTGTCAACCTGATAAACCCTGAAAAGCTCCTTCACCTTCGACACAGGCGTATCAGGAGAACATACCACCGGGGAAGGATCCATTATGTCATACGCCAGAAGAGAGTCCGAGACAGAGCTTCCCAAGGCAATCGCCTCTTTCAAGTGTTCTATCGTTATAATGCCGGAAAACCTGCCCGTAACATCCGCAACGGGACAGCTTAAAGAAGTCTGTGTTCCGAAACTTTCTATAACACCGGAAAAGGGGGTTGTATCCAGAACCATTCTTCCGGCCTTGTTTTCCGGAACAATGGAGAGGACATCCTGTACCGTGCTACTACGCAGAAGGTCTTCCTCAGTTATATCGAGACCAGCCTCGCCTGCCTTCGTTATTCCGTATTTAACGCAGACAGGGCCCAGCATCTGCACAATGAATGTGGTCGCCGTTATTACAAGAGGAACCGTATTCCCCAATTCAGAACCGGCAAAAATCGTGGATGCGGAAATTGAAAGACCAATCGCAACTCCGGCCTGGCTTAAAAGGCACCACCTCATGTATTTACGAACAGTCGCGGGGGCTCCGGTTATTTTTGCGCCGAAACTGGAACCGATTGATTTTCCGAAAGTCCTCGCAATCACGTAAATCACGGCGATGACAGCGAACAACGGGGTTATAACACGCAGATTCAGATTGGCGCCTACCAGAACAAAAAACAGAGTGTAAACAGGCGGCGTAAATTTATTTATGTTTTTAAAAAACTGCGCTGTTGAAAAGAACGCGGTGTTTACTATTAAACATCCGCAGGCCATTGCCACAAGAATTGTATCCAGGTTGAAAAAAGCGGCGGCACCTGTTGAAACCATTATGGTTCCCAGGGAAAAACAGAGACTCCTGCCGTCATCGTTTTTTATGCGGCTCAAAATCAGATTGAGGAAAAAACCGGCAAGCACGCCGACAGCTATCGATACAAAAATCTTATACAGAATGCCAAGCATCTGGGAACCGAAAGACACCTGCGCGGCCCCGATTAAACCTGACGCCACGGAAGAGGCCGCGGCGAAAAGAAACAAAGCGACGGCATCGTCCATCGCGACGATTCCCAGCAAAATCGTTGTAAGAGGCCCTTTGCTTCTGTTTTCCGCCAGCACATCGGTTGTGGCGGCAGGCGCAGTGGCAGAAGATATGGCTCCCAGGACAATACCAAGGGCAATGGAATTACGGAGTTCACCGGTGACAAAATAAGAAACGGCTGTAATCAGAATACTGACCGTAAAGAAGGGAACTATCGATTCAAAAATTAAAATCCCGAGAAACTGCCTGCCGTATTTTTTTATGACATCAAATTTCAGCTCGGCTCCGATGAGAAAACCTATAAGCGAAAGGGCAAGGCTGCTTACCGGTGTAAGACTCTGCAAAACCTCCTGCCCGAAAATACGCGCCCCGGAAAGGCCGGCAAGAATACCGGTTACGATATAACCGACAACCTGCGGCAGCTTTAATTTCTTAAAAATAAAACCGCCGGCGGATCCAAGCAGAATAATCAATCCCAAAATCAAAATTGCATTTATGGAATTAAAATCCGTAAACCTCAACGTGGAAAAATCAATAAAGTCCATACCGATAAACCCGCCTAAAATCCGTCAAATCAACTGAAGGCAGTCAAAACAGATTTCAAGATACCGAGACCTTCATCTATAAGGGAGTCTGTTATTACAAGCGGAGGAAGAAAACGGAGCGTAAATTTTCCTGCGGTGGAAATACACAAGCCTTTCGGGGCTGCCTGGAGACAGGCTTTCTGGATGGCGGCCGCGTTTCCGCAGGAACCGTCTACATCCACACCTATCATCAATCCGCAACCGCGCACATCTTTTATACAGGGCAAATTCCAGGAACGTACCGTATTCCGTATCCGCTCCCCGACCTGCTCGACCCTGTCCATGAAACCACGGTCTTCAAGGGCTTCCAGAACCGCAAGCCCGGCGGCACATGCCAGTGGGTTTCCCCCGAAAGTGGACTGATGGTCTCCCGCAACGAAAACACCCGCCGCTTTTCCCCGGAAGAGACAGGCTCCCATGGGGATACCGCCTGCGATACCTTTTGCGAGGGTGACAACATCAGGAGACAATCCCAAGGTCTGGAAGGCAAACAAATTACCGGTACGGCCCATCCCTGTCTGGACTTCATCCATCATAAAAAGCGCGCCGCAATCCCTGGCGGCTTTTTCACAGGCGTGAGCCCAGTCCGCATCAATTAAATTCACACCGCCCTCACCCTGTATTCCCTCAATCATAACAGCACACACCGTTTCGTCAAAGGTTTTCAAAGCGTCATAATCACCGGCGGCAATAGTTTTGAATCCGGCAGGATACGGTGAAAAACAGTCAGGGTGGAACACATCCTGTCCTGTAGCGGTAAGTGTAGCCAGGGTACGGCCATGGAAGGACTTTTCCAGAGTGACTATTGTATTGCGCTCAATAACATTTGGAGTGCCTTCCCCATGAGTACGCATCCATCCGTATTTGCGGGCCAGTTTTATTGCGGCCTCATTTGCCTCAGCCCCGGAATTACCGAAAAAAACACCTTCCATTCCTGAAAGGAGCAGCAACCTGTCCGCAAATTCAATCCCCTTATCCGAATTATAATAATTGGAAATATGTATCTCTTTTTCCGCCTGCTTCTGCACAGCCTTCACGAGAGGACCGTAATTATGTCCCAGACAATTAACCCCTATCCCTGAAGTAAAATCAATGTATTTCTTTTTATTCCTGTCGGTGAGGACAGAGCCATTACCTGAAGTAAAGACAACATCAAAACTTGAATAATTATTTACAATACGGCCATTCATTGATTTTCCCATATCCTTTCCTTCAATCCCTTCAATATAAAAATAAAAGCAGAATATTTTATTTAAACAATCATTGTCCCGATGCCGCGGTCGCTGAACATTTCAATCAGCAGAGAGTGAGGAACCCGTCCGTCAATAATATGGGTTCTTGGAACACCGCCTTTAAGAGCCTCAAGGCAGCATTCGATTTTAGGAATCATCCCCGAAGAAATAACCCCGGTGGCTATCATCGAGGGAACCGCTTCCCTGGCGATACGTTTTATCAGGGAATCAGGATTGTTTATATCCCGAAGAACACCAGGAACGTTTGTCATCTGGACGAATTTCTCCGCCCTCAACGCGACCGCGATTTTCGCCGCGGCTGTATCAGCGTTTATGTTGTAACAGCTGGGATCATCCGCCTGTCCGACAGCTACGGTTGAAACCACCGGAATAAAGCCCTGTTCCAAAAGTGAAACCAAAATTCCGGGATTGACTTCCACCACTTCACCTACAAAACCAAGGTCAACCCCTTCCCTCCGCATTTTTTTAGCCCGCATCAGACCGGAATCAACCCCGCTTAATCCGACGGCGGAACCTCCTCCCTGCAGCAGCAGTTTAACGATTTCTTTATTGAGCTTGCCGGTTAAAACCATCTGGACCACATCCATTGTCTCGCCGTCAGTGTAACGCAGTCCGTTTATGAATTCGCTTTTTTTCCCGATTTTTTCCAGCATGGAATTTATTTCCGGACCGCCGCCATGCACAAGCACCACATGAACCCCTATTGTGTTTAAAAGCACAATATCCTTCATAACAGCCTGCTTCAGTTCCTCGTTAAGCATGGCATTGCCGCCATACTTGACTACAACAGTCCGGCCCACATACTGCTTGAAATACGGCAGGGCTTCGGAAAGAACCTCCGCCCAATCTTTATTGTCCATAAGTTTTATATCCTGCCTTTAGGTATTAGGTGCGGTAATCGCCGTTTATTTTAACGTATTCATAAGTGAGATCACAGCCCCAAGCCTTCCCGACTCCGTGTCCGTCCTTTAAATTCACCAGAATACGCACTTCTTTTTCGTTGAGGATTTCCGAAGCCCTGTCTTCGTCAAAGGCAATCTGGCTTCCGTCCCTGCAAACCTCGATGTCCCCTGCCCTGCTTTGAAACGAAACACAAACTTTGTCCGGTGAGAATCCTGCCCCTGAATACCCCATGGCGCAGAGAATCCTTCCCCAGTTGGCGTCCCTTCCAAAAAAAGCGGCCTTGACCAGATTGGAGGAAACAACGGATTTCGCAAGAGTCCTTGCAGCACGGTCATCGGCGGCCCCGGCGACACAGCATTCAATAAGACGCTCTGCCCCTTCTCCGTCAGCGGCGATTTTCCTTGCCATCCTCTCGTTAAGCTCGGTAAGAGCCGCGCAAAAAGTCTTGTAACCGGAACCCTTATCCGAAATTTCAGGATTGCCGGCCAAACCGTTTGCCATAATGACAAGTGTATCGTTCGTACTTGTATCACCGTCAACGCTTATACAATTATAAGTTGCGGCGGCACTTTCCTTCAAAGCGGAAAAAAGCATGGCGGAAGAAATCGCGCAGTCCGTCGTTATGAATCCAAGCATTGTCCCCATGTTTATGTGAATCATACCTGACCCCTTCGCCATGGTTCCTATGGTGACTGTATGCCCGCCTATATCGACACGGATTTCATCCTCTTTATACACAGTGTCCGTTGTAAGGATAGCTTCCCGTGCAGGAATATGCCCCTGAACGGATAAACCGGAACAAAGCTCTTTCATGCCCTTTTCCACGGCTTCAATGTTAAGTTGCTGGCCTATCACACCGGTGGAGCAGACAAGCACGTCATTCACCGGAACGGACAGCTCCTCCGAAACGCTTTTCGCCATACGCACTGCATTTTCATAGCCCTGTTTCCCGGTACAGGCATTTGCGTTTCCGGCGTTTGCGATGACAGCCTGCGCCTTTCCGTCGGCGATATGCTCCATGGAAAGCTTTACAGGTTCAGCCTTTACCAGATTGCCGGTAAAAACCGCGGCCGCCGTGCACGGCGTTTCAGAAACTATAAGCGCAAGATCGGCGGTTTTCCTGGACTCTTTGATTCCACACCTTATCCCGTTGGCTTTAAAACCGGCGGGAGCGGTCACCCCGCCTGATTGACTTTCCGTAACTTCCATAGCAGTTATAATCCAACTTCTTTCAATATAGGTCAATAGGTAGATGGGAATTATAAAAACCGGAGCCGATGTTGATAGAAAAAAAAGGTGAAAATTCCCCATAAATTGAATGATTAACTCCACATTTTAACACCAGCCCGAAGGCTTCCCCAAGCCGGGATCCTATGCCGGCAGAAGCATTCCAGTGAAGGACAGCGCTCCCAGGTTGAATTTTCTCCGGATCAGCCGAAGCTAATCCCACTGCCCCGGAAAGGATAACATAGACCGGCAGACGCCTGAATAATCCGTAATTACCGGCAGCGGTGAGGTTGTACTTTAATTCCATGCCCGCACCAGCCACAAGACTGCCTTTTTTTTCCTTCTCGTATATACTCAGTGGAAACAAATTGCGGAAAGAAAATTCCGGTTGGTAATACACAGGGGCCGGACCGTCAATCTGAAATATATTGCCGAAGTTAAAATCTGTTCCAGCCTCAAAAAGGAAACCCGCTGAAAAGGATTCTCCAAGGGGAACCCAAAAAGAACCTCCCCCTTCCAAAATCATAAATTTGTTTGTATCCGTAAAATTATATAGTGAAGCCATAAAACCGGCATAAAATTCCCCGCCTTTTTCCGGCAAAATGTTGTGGTCGAGGGCGGAAATGCCGGCCCTGGTGAAAGCCAGCAGGGTCTGGGTCTTGCCGTCTCCTTCGATATCGGTATCATAAACCGATACCGCTTCAAAACTTGCGCCTGCGGCAAAAAACAACCCCTGGCATGGTTCCACCATAAAAGAAAGGCCTCCACCCGACAAGGATGTACGGTATTGCATGGCCACAGAGCTTTCGGAAACCCGCATGACATAATCATTCTTCAAATCATAGAAGGCGGACAAGGAAAATATGCTTCCAAAGGGCTGGTAAAAATACACGGAAAGCCCGGGGGCATCCATCAATTCAGCTGAAACTCCAAGCTCTGAGCGTCCGGTGGTGAGCCCCCTTAAAACGACAGAGGGAATCACATCAAGATCCCCCATCATTATCGGAGAATATTCAAGGTTATAGGAAAAATTAAACTTCAATTCATGACCGGGAATATCCTTAGGATACAGCCGTATTAAAAGCCCATCACCATTTGCGGATGGAACCCGGAATATACGGGAATCACCGAAACGGCCGGTGGAATCCAAATCCCCGTAAATTTTCAGGCAATCCGCGGGGGAAACGGTTTTTCCGTTCACCCATTCCGTCATTTCTTTTACCAGGGCAATATCCCTTTCGGAAACATTCCCTTCCACCAGTACTGAAGAAGCGGTCCATGAAAATTTCCTGCCATTCCCATCACCGGCCATACCCTGTGCACTGTATTGAGGCCCGGGTTTGTATGGGAATTCTTTCCGGTAAGTTTCCAAAAAGGCGCTTATGTTTTCCAGATTGTCTTTATTTTCCCTGGCAGCTACATTTCCGTATTCCAAAAGCTTCTCAGCTTTATCAAAATCAGTTATCTGCATTGTGCCGACATCAATATTTATCAGAAAATCAGCCAGAGGAGCCTGAAAATTTCCGTTTTGCTTCATTATAAAAAGAAGGGAACGTACCGCAGGATTTATCAGACTTCTGTCAACTTCATCAAAAAGATCATCTTTGGAATTCAAGTTGACCGCGATTACAATGTCAGCTCCGTATTCCCGGGCCAATTGGACAGGCAGATTGTCAACCACACCTCCATCAACCAAAAAACGTCCGTCTTTTTCCCATGGAGAAAAAACACCGGGGAAACTCATGCTCGCCCGTATAGCTTCCGCCAAAGAACCCTTATCCAACACAACCCGCTCGCCGGTTTCCACATCCGTGGCCACACAGAAAAAAGGGCATGGTAAATCGGAAAAATCCATTTTTTCCGGATAAGGAGATGTAAGGGCATCAAAAAACCGGAGTATATTCTTGCCGGACAGGATACCTCCGGAATTATAAAAACCGTGTTTATCGAAAAAGAAACGGAGAGGATAACGGTAAAAGTCCATTTTTTCGCGGTACGTCATGTGAGCGGACTTATTATCGTCAAAAAATAAAAGCCGCCAGTTTACGGACCGCACTATTCTTTCTATTTCGGAAGGCGTGTAACCGGCGGCATAAAAACCTCCCACAATGGCGCCCATGCTTGTACCGCCCACAATATCCACCGGTATTCCGGCTTCTTCTATGGCTTTAAGGACACTTATGTGGGCAATACCCCGGGCCCCGCCTCCTGCCAAAACAACAGCGACCTTTGGACGGCGGCCCTCCGTATGCGGAAGATTTTCAACAGAAAAAAAAGACCCGCAATTCAGGTTCGGAACATTACCGCCCGAAAATGAAGGATTCCCCTGAGGGGGAACCATTTCTTCGCAAAAAAGGGCGACAGCCGTTATTAGAAAGCAAAGGGAAAAAAAACTTTTATTCTTTTTCCTTTGCTGTGAGATGGAACTGGAAAATCCTTTCAACATCAAGAAGAATGACAAAGGCATCACCTTTTTTCCCTACACCGGAAATATATTCAGCTGATATAGTATTTCCGAACTTCGGCACAGCGTCAAGCTCCTCGGTTTTCACATCCATAACTTCTTCCACACTGTCAGCGACAGCCCCAAAAATAGTAACGTGGTTTTCATCATTTTCCTGGGGTGTGTTCAACTCCAAAACAATGATACGGGTATTCTTTGTTACAGGAGAAACATCCAATCCGAATTTCCTGCACAAATTGATAACCTGAATTCCCTGCCCCCGGGAACTGATTAACCCTTCTATACATTCCACGGTACAAGGCAACTGCTCCGGCGCCGTATACTCCAACACTTCCTGTACATGACTTACGGGTACCGCATACAAAGTGTTATGAAGCATAAATGTCAAATATTGATTTATCATAATTCCTCAAATTCCTCAGGGGCGGAATCAAGATAGTCCGGGTCATCCACCTTGTCCGCATTATCCGTATAAACCACATTCCCGGCGGTCGCCTCATTCCCGGCGGCTTCAGGATTACCAGCGGATGCTATTCCATCAGTATCAGGCATATTATCCGCGGTTTCTTCTCCGGAAACGGAATCTTTTTCGGAATCGATATCCTGCGCCCCGTTTTCAAACCGGGACGCGGCATCCTCCATCATGGAAATTTCCGAAAAGGAGAAGATCTTGTCCACGTCGAGGATGATTATGAATTTATCATCCTGCCGTCCTATACCCTGGATAAAGTCAGCGGCAGGGCTGTTCCCCAATTCAGGAGTAAGTTCGCAGCCGATTTTTTCCAGATCCAAGACTTCGTTTACTCCGTCGGCGATAGCTCCAAACACATTTTCTTCCCCATCTTCATCATTATGGATTTCCAAAACAATGATACGGGTGGATTTATCGGGCTTCCGGTCTTCAAGACCGAAACGCCGCCGCAAATTAATAACCGAAATACTCTGATCCCTGGAACGAATAAGACCTTCTATAACAGGGTCAGGATTGGGCAATGTTTGCGGCGGTACATAGGGAAGGACTTCCCGGACTTGAAAAACATTCACAGCGTAAATTGTGTCCGCCAAAGTAAATGTCAAGTATTGCTTCCCCATAACGGCTTAAAACTCCTCGAAATCGTCATCGCTTATCGGAGAATGATTCCCAGCTGAAGCCGGGGCAGAGGGGACGTGTCCTCCCTGTATATGATTTACCGGAGACTTGGGTTTTTGGGTATAAGCCGGAGCCTGAACCGGAGCAGTCTTTTGAACCATTGGTCTGGGTTCATCGGACATGGCCATATCATCCGAAATCTTGAAGAAGCTGATTGTATCCACAAGAGAACGGGCGCTGGCGGAAAGCTCTTCAGCCATAGCGGCCATTTCTTCAGAAGCGGAAGCATTCTGCTGTACAACTGTATCAAGCTGTACAATAGCCTTGCTTACCTGCTGGGCACCGTTATCCTGTTCACGGCAGGCAACAGCGATTTCTTCAACAAGCTGTGAGGTTTCATCGATACTCGGTACAACACCGTTAATCAAACTACCAGCTTTTTCAGCACAGTCAAGGGTATGGGCGGAAAGCTCACCAATTTCACCCGCGGCAGACTGGCTCCGCTCAGCCAACTTGCGTACCTCGCTGGCAACAACCGCAAAGCCCTTTCCTGCTTCGCCGGCGCGGGCAGCTTCGATAGCGGCGTTGAGAGCCAACAGGTTTGTCTGACTGGCGATATCTTCAACAATATGGATTTTCTCGGCGATTTCCTTAACGGCTTCCAGAGCCTGGTTAACAGCCTCTTCGCCGACCTTACTGTCAGCGGAAGTTTTAGTAGCAATACTCTGGGTTTTGGAAGCGTTGTCCGCATTCTGGCGGATATTAGCCGCCATCTGTTCCATGGTAGCGGACATTTCTTCCGTGGAGGCAGCCTGCTCACTGGCACCGGAAGAAACGGACTGGCTTGTGCTGCTGATCTGGGAACTTCCGTCTTCAATTTGCTTTGAAGCGCTAAGAATATTGGAAGTAATCTTTATGAGGGCACCAAGCATATTCGCCATGGCCTTTCCCATTGTACCGATTTCATCCTTACGGGAGTTAATCTTATTTCTGGTTTTATCATCAATATTCTTTATGACAAGATCCCCTCTGGAAATGCAATCCAAAGCTTCACATATAATCTCAATCGGTTTTGATATATTAACAGCTATTGCAACGGCAATCGCAACACCGGCAGCGGACAGAATCAATGCCATCACAATGAGGATTTCCAACATAATGGTAATGCGATGGGTAAATTCACGCAGAGGAGCCCGGCAAACAACTGTCCAATTAAGAGTAGGAATCTGGGAATAAGCCATTAAATATTCCGTACCCTGATAAACATAATCGCCGGAACCATTTGCGCCGGTTCTCATAACAGAATGCTGGGAAGCCAATCCTTTCAAGGATGAATCCGCGGCAGCCATTTTCTCAATATTTTCTTCGGAAGTAACATTATTATAACGGGTATCACCGATAGTGTTTCCGGTTGTATTGCTTATAACATATGGACCGCCTGTTTCCCCGACTTTAATTCCGGCAAGAAGTTTTGAAAGCCCTTCCGCATCTTTTTCCAAAAAGAGAACACCAATAATCCGGTTGGCGGCGTTGCGTATAGGGGTTGAATAAACAATGCTGAAACTTCCTTCCCTTGTCCGGCTTTTGACGGGGTCTGTTGTTACAGTTTCTCCAGCCAAAGCGCGGCGGAAATAATCCCGGTCAGCCACATTGGCGGTTTCACCGGAAGTCAAGACAGCATTTCCAGAAACATCAGCCACACCATAATCCAGACGCCCTGAATCCAACAGCTTGACAGGTATCAGGTTCTGGGCTTTTGCTTCAAGGGAATTTGTTTCCATGCGAAGTATATCCCGCAGAGCAAGAACTTCCAAAACGGAACTCTCTGCGTCCACCGCTGCCTCTATATGGTTAGAGACCGATTCAGAAAGCGTTTCCAAGTTGGATAAAATAATCTCCATTGCGGCCGAACGCGCAAATCCATAGGCAACAAATGTGGACAGCAAACAGACACCCATAACAAGGGCTCCGGTAACCACAATAAGAAACGTTTTTAAACTTTTCATTTTCAGCCTCCTTTAACTGGCTTCCACCGGCGGAAAAATACGCCGTAAACAATATAGATTACAGCAGCAAAGCAACGCTAAGCAAGAACCTGTATCATTCTCTATACAAAATCACCCAATAATTTTTTTCACAACAGCCACAAGTTTTTCCGAATCAAAGGGCTTCACTATCCATCCGGTTGCACCGGCTTCCTTACCTTCCATCATCTTTGACTGCTGGTTTTCAGTGGTCAAAGCTATAATAGCGGCGAATTTATAATCAGGCAACTGTCTCAATTCCTTTATAAACTGAATTCCGTCCATATTAGGCATATTTATATCGGTGATAACAAGCTCAAATTTCTCACCCTTTGCCTTGTTCAATCCGTCCACGCCGTCCTCGGCTTCCACCACCTCATATCCTTCATTGGACAGGATAAAACTTATACTTTTGCGGATTGAGACCGAATCATCCACAGCTAAAATTCTTTTCATTCAAAATCTCCCTAATACCTATCTCTTTTTACTAAGCCGGTCAGCTGCGGCAAGCGCGCACGCTGTTATCTTCTGAAGGGGGACAATCTCGTCTACCCCGCCAAGTTTGACAGCCTCCGCCGGCATACCATACACAATACAAGTATCCTCATCCTGTGCAATAGTGTAAGCTCCCGCATCATGCATTTCTTTCATTCCCTTTGCTCCGTCATCACCCATACCGGTCATAATGACACCCACCGCATTTTTCCCGGCATAATGGGAAGCGGAACGAAAAAGCACATCAACCGAAGGCCTGTGTCTGGAAACCAGAGGGCCTTCCTTTACTTCAACATAGTATCTCGCACCACTGCGTTTCAAAAGAGTATGTTTGTTACCGGGGGCAATCAAGGCTTGTCCCCTCATAACCGTATCCCCGTCCGCAGCTTCCTTGACGGAAATCTTGCACAGGGAATTAAGCCTGTTGGCGAAGGAAGTCGTGAAATGTTCAGGCATATGCTGGACAATCACAATACCAGGAGCATCCACCGGCATTGTTTCCAAAACTTCCCGCAAAGCTTCCGTACCACCGGTACTTGCACCTATTATAATGAGCTTTTCCGTTGTTTCCAAGGTATGCATTGCCCCCGGAGCAAGCATAACATCCGCAGAAAGTTTAGGCTGGATGGTTCTTCCTGAAAAATTATTTCCGGAATCGGCGGGGTTTGTCAGTGAAGAAAAATCCGCCAAAGCCGCGGATTTTGAAATATATTTTGAAAGCTTTGCCGTTGACTTATAAGCCGCCTTAACAGCATCACATATCCTTATCTTTGATTCAAGCAAAAACTGTTTTGTTCCCAGCTGTGGTTTCAGTATCATTTCAACGGCGCCGTAAGCCATTGCTTTTGCGGCGTTTTCACTGCCAGCTTCCACCTTTGATGAGCATATTACAACCGGGATAGGAAGCCCGGACTCATTCAAACGGCGCAGGAAGGTAAGTCCGTCCATACGGGGCATTTCCACATCAAGGGTAATGACATCCGGCCTGTTTTCCTTTATTTTTCTGGCGGCAAAAATAGGGTCGGAGGCTGTTCCGGTCACTTCAATTTCCGGATCAGAGGTTAAAATCTCCGTCATTGTCTGCCTTACCACAGCAGAATCATCAATAATCAAAACTTTTATCATACAGCCCCCTGTACACGCTGGAAAACTGTCGGAGAAACATTTTTGAGAGGAAGATTCATCCCGAAAATCGTTTCAGAATGACCAAGAAACAAAAAGCCTCCCGGTTCTAAAAAGTCGAGGAATTTCCTTATAACAGCTTCCTGGGTAGGCTTGTCAAAATAAATAAGCACATTCCGGCAGAAAATTATTTGGATAACATCACGGAAGCCGAAATCGCTGTCCATAAAATTAAGCCGGGCAAAGGAAACATGATTACGAACTTCAGGTTTCACCCTGACCTTGGATTCTTCCCTGTTTTTGCTCCGGAGAAAATAATTTCTCTTCATTTCGAGGGACATATTTTTAAGTGAATCAATTGAATAAACGGCTCCGGCAGCTTGATTCAACACCTTTGTGGAAATATCAGTGGCAAGAACCGAATAGCCGTCAAAAACACCGTGGTTTTTCCTCATGAATTCCTGCATTACAATTGAAAGGGTATAGGGCTCTTCCCCGGTGGAACAACCAGCGGACCAAAGCTTCACAAACCTTTTCCCCTGTTGTGCCAAAAACGGCAGCGCGGAACTCATCATATAATCAAAATGGGCTGATTCACGGAAAAATTCCGTCAGGTTCGTTGTCACTGCATCTATCATCAGAACCAGCTCGTCTTCATTGGGGACACCCTTGCCAAAAGCATATTTTATGTATTCATCGTAGGTGGGAATATTCAATGCCCTGAGCCGCTGGGAAATCCGCGCCTGTACCATTGTCTTTTTAACGTCGGGCATTTTAATCCCCACGTTTTTTTCTATATAGGACGCGATTTTTTTGAAATCCTTGTAAGACAGTTCTGTATCCATGCTACCTCTAAAAACACTCCCTATGTTGTTTCTTTTTTAACAACATCGGAAAGCTTAAACACATCCAAAATGAGGGCCACAGAACCATCACCCAGCAAAGTCGCACCGGAAAGCCCCTGGACATTTTTATATAAAGCACCCAACGGCTTTATTACAGTCTGATGGTTTCCTATAACCTTGTCGACAACAAGACCGAGTTTGGAGTCCTGGTCATTGACAACAACAACCTGCCTGTATGAAGGCGCATCCCCTTCTATTTCAAACCACTTGCGCAAATCGACATAGGGAAGCATTTGTCCACGGGCTGAAATATGGGAACATATTTTGCCTTCATCATCTTTCTCCGGATTGAACTCAAGACATTCTTCTATATTCGTAAGAGGAACAACATATACGTTGTCACCAACCTTAACCAGCATTCCTTCAATGATTGCAAGGGTTAAGGGTATTTTAAGAATAAAGGTACTTCCCTTTCCCTCTCCTGTTTCAATGGAAACAGTACCGCCCAGAGAGGTTATATCTTTTTTTACAACATCGAGACCCACCCCGCGTCCTGAAACGGAGGTGACCTTTTCCGAAGTGGAAAATCCGGGCTGGAAAATCAAATTGTATATTTCTGAATCGGAAAGAATATCCGTAGGCTGCACCAATCCCCGGGAAACGGCTTTATCGAAAACTTTTTTCTTTTCGATACCCACACCGTCATCCGAAACAGAAACAACAACAAAGGCTCCTGCATGACTGGCGGAAAGCTTTATAACTCCTGTAACATCCTTTCCGGCGGCCTTTCTCTCTTCAGGAGATTCAATTCCGTGGTCAGCGGAATTCCTTATAAGATGGATAAGAGGGTCATTAAGTTTTTCAATAACTGTTTTATCCAACTCTGTTTCGGCACCTTCCGTAACAAGCTCGATTTTTTTATTTAAATCGGAAGCAAGATCATGAACCACACGCCGGAACCGGGAAAACATCGTCCCTATGGGAAGCATACGCATATCCATCGATGTATCCCTCAAGGACAAAATCAACCTTTCACTCTGTTCACTTAAAGTTATAAGACTTGATAATTTGGATTCCTGGGCTGACTGATTCAAACGGGCACTGAATGTAACCAATTCACCCACAAGGTCTATTAACTGGTCCAGCTTTTCGGAATTCACCCGGATACTCTGCTGTGAAATGGAATGGGGTTGGGTTTTGTAATCATCAGCCGCTTTTTGTTCTTCCGCCAGTTTCTTAAAATGCTGCTGTTCCGCCAAGGCGGCGTTAACTTCCTGGGGACGAACCACCTTGTTCTCGACAAGAAGTTCCCCCAGTTTTTTCTGCTGCTTAATGATTTTATCTATATCTTCTGAAGAAATGGACTTTTGCTCAAGAAGGATTTCTCCGATTTTTTTGGAATCAGATGTCGCAAAATTTACAGGCTCAATACTTACAGCCGAAGAATCCACAAAAATAAATACATCCTGAACCTCTTCCAAAGAATGTTTTGTGGAAAGGATAATACTCCAGGACATATAACATTTTTCAGGATCTATATCCGAAAGCGCTGGAATGGGGTCAGTGAAAGAAGTAACGGTTATACGCCCCATTTCAGCAAGTTCACCTATAAGAAGGACAACCCTGGTTCCGGAATGGAAAAAATCAGGGGACGGAGTAAATTTTATCCTGAAATGGTTTTCATTTTCAGGGAGGGTTGTATCCTTTTTTTCTGCCTTGGATCCATTCACGGAGGGGTTGCGGCTGGAATCGGTTTTGGAGCCTTCATTTGAGCCTGATATGGCCCGGAATTCCTTTTTCAGGGATTCCGTCATTTCCCGGACATTATCAGGAATGGTACCGTCAGTGGATTCCAGCATTGAATTAATTACATCCCGGGCTTTAAGGGTAAGTTCAATAAGCCCCGGAGTCACTTTGATTTTACCGGAACGGACAAGATCATAAGCAGTTTCAATTTCGTGGGTAAATTTAGAAATGTCATCAAATCCGAACATTCCAGCGGAACCTTTTATAGTGTGCATTACACGGAAAACCGCTGAAATCAAATCGGCATTGCCAGGATCAGATTCGAGGGAAAGTAAATTATCTTCCAGAGAAGCTAATAAATCAGAAGCTTCTTCCAGAAATACACTATTGAGTTTTTCAAGCACAGCTCATCCTCCCCCCCAACAAAACATCCAAATTTACACCGGATATACTGAAAGCGTTTTTTACCTGGGGGGAAACGGAACCGGCAATGGAAAATTTCTTTCCGGTATTGGCCGCTTCTAAGGAAGCCGCAATGATTAACTGTATTGCAGAAATATCTATTTCGGAACAGTCTGAAAGATCAAGGGAAATCTTATCAGCCTCGGAAAAAGCTTTTAACAAATCATCTCTGCACTTCAGGACGGAATCTGTAAACACTTCGCCGGACCATTTTACAGTCGCTACAGATTCCTGCCGTGTCTCAGCCATCAAAACCTCCATGTTTCAAACATTTTAACCTTACAATCTCTTTTTATTCTCGGCAAATTCTGTTATACTATAAAACATAATACACTTAAATCGGAGAAAAAGCAATGAATAGAGGGTTTTTTGATGAAGAATATTTCACATTTTCTCTTGGTTCTGTTATGTATGCGACAGAAGTCACAAATGTCAAAGAAGTACTTCATTTTGAAAAACTCACTAAAGTGCCTAAGACAATGCCCTATCTGAAAGGGGTTATGAATATACGCAGCTCCGTTGTAACGATAATAGACCTGCGTATATTGTTCGGAATAGACGGGGACAACGACCTGGAATCCCTGCCTATAATCGTAACTGAAATCTCACGGGACGAAACATCCCAACCCTTAACCCTGGGTATAATAGCCGACAATGTGAATGTGGTTACAAAACTGGAGGAAGTGCCCAGCGAAGGCCTTTCATACGGCACCATTGAACACCGGAACGATTTCGTGAAAAAAGTCGGAAAACTTAACGGTCAGTTTGTCCTGATTCTTGACTTACCGGCGGTGCTCAATTCAATAGAAAAAGAAATATCCGATGCCATAGACAACAACCTCTGAAAGGGGTCTGCCTTTATACCCTAAAACCAGATTATGTCTGTCTTCTTCTTTTCTTCCTCTTTGATACGGGCACGGTATTCTTCTTCCCTTTTGCGGAGAGCATCGTCTTTTGCGGTGTTTTTCTTTATATGCTTCAACCATACCTTGGAAGTTTTCGGGTCAAAGTATATTTTACGGGGATAATTACCTCCCACATCCGAGGCTTGCACAGGAATTTTTTCCCTTTCAAGATAATCGAAGGCAAAAAAGATGTTCTGGGCTCCCACCTTTGAACCTGAATCGGGCATATTGAAAATATTGCTGCCCCCGAAAACCTTGGCGCTTATGCGCTTTTTCTGGGCTCCTTTTTTTATCATGTCGTTAAGCAAAAGCTCCACGGCATATTCCCCGAACCGGCCGCTCTTTTCCTCGGCGTCCATATCTGAAGAAGAACTGACAAGCATAAAATGATTCATTCCTCCTATTTGGGCGGAGGCGTCAAACAGAGTGATTGCGATACATGAACCCAGCACCGTGGAAATCAATTCATTTTCTTCAAAAGTTGAAAAATAATCACCAGGATATAAAATAACTACGTCTTTCTGGAAATGGGTATCAAAATATTTTTTCAAAATAAAATCCTATAAATTTTCCTAACTAAAAAAAGGTAATCTCACCCGATCCGATTCCGGATTCCACAGATATACCGGTTATATTCCCGGCATACTGTTTATGCAAAGTAATTGTAAACTGATCGATTATTGACTTAAAAGCATTATCCTTGAGTTCCCAATTGGAAAGCCCGGATTTCTCAACTTCCTTTTTCTGTAAATCAGACAGGCTTTCTATTTCCCGTTCCAAAGAAAGCGCCAAACCGGAATAGGTGTCACTGGCAGTGATCAAGGAAGTCAAATGTTTACGGACAGCCGCACATTTTTCATTGAAACCCGCGGGAAAAACAGTGAAATTTTTTAAGGCTTTGGCAATTTCAAACTGGGCTTCCTTGAGTTTGGTAAAAAAATCGGAACCCGTAAGCTTGATTTTTTCCGCAAGTTCCCCGGTTTCAGTTATTTCATTCACAAAATCCGAAAGAAGGTTGTCGGACTCTACAAGAAAATTCTGGAGCAAATCCGACATGGCTTCTATTGTGTCTTTTGAACGCCCGATAAAGGCATCCATGTCATTGGCAGAGTTTCGGACTGAACTGATGGCATCGTTCTTGGCTATTTCAATTTTTTGAAGGACACGTACATGTTGAAGTGAATTCACAACCGGCAGAAGGTCCGTAAAAACAATGGATATATCACGGCTTTTGGTTTTTATGAGCTTGCAGGCTTTGGCAAGACTTTTTTGGGTATTCAGGTATTTGAAGAATTCATCCAAAATTCCCTGGAAATCAGAAAGAATTTTTTCAAACCTGAAAGAAATACCGTTTTCCCCGGCATCCTCGGAAATAAAGGAATTGATATAGCCCTGGCGCTTTTTCTCCACGCTTTCCAGAATATCCAAAACCTTATCCCAATCAGCTTGAAATATCCTGGTACAGTCCTTCAACTTGGAACTTATGTCCTCCAGAATTTGAAGGGCGATTTTACAAAGCTGCATATCGAAGGTTAAAACATCCCTTTTCCGCTCGCAGTCTGAATCATTTATCGATGAATAATCCTTGAATTCTTTAAGACAGAGGACAACCTGATCCGCGGATTGTTTTATGATATCCTGCATCTGGATTGTCTCCATGTCCTTTGAAATGAATGTCCAAACCTCATCCGCATTTTTTTTAATTTCCGGAAGGGGTTCTCCAATAGACTGAAGGACTTCCTGCATATTGCAGTGACCCACGTTACAGGAAGACAGGGCTTTTTTCTGGGAAGATGAAAGATCAGAAATTATACCTTCAAGAGACTGGATATTCTGAAGAAGAGAGCCTTCTTCTTCCACAAGCTTGGAAGAATTCTCTATCATGCTGGAGGAAAGTTTTTTAAGGCTTTCTGTAATGCTCGAAAAAGCCCGGCCTCTTGCCCCGGATTTGATGGAAATAACCATTGCGTTAAGGGAAAGAAGCTCCATTTCCTCACTGCAATCCTTTATAACCTGGACATCCTTATTCAAATCGCTGAGCATTCCGATTTTTTCATTGAGCTTTTCCAGCATCGGTTCATAAACCGCTTCCCTGCCTGTCCAAAAATCATGGGATACAGAGCCAAAATTATTGCATTCATTGCCGAGAAGGCGTATTTTTTCAGAAAGGCTGTCTGAGCTTTTGTTTTTTTGGACAGTCATCAATTCAGGGAAAATATCTCCCAGAGACAAAAAAGCCATCTCCGTTTTCCTGCCGGCTGCCTGAAGCTCCACCAACATATTATGCATATCCACGATTTGCCGCTCCTGTGCCTCCGTTCAGGATTTAAATCCCTGCTCCCGGAAATTCACTTTTAAGACGCTCCAGATCGCTGTTATCATACTGGCCGTCCTCTATAAAATTATCATCCAAGCCGTAATTATGGACGGAAATGCGTTCGGCGGAAGCTTGAACAGCCACCATGAATTTACAATCCGGATTTAAAAGACATAGGGGCGTTCTCCGGGCCACAGAAACCGGAACCTCGGAATCCTCCGGGAAAAATCCTATAAAATCCAAATGCACATCCAATTTTGCCCTTACAAGGGATCTGAGCCGCTTGGCCATTTCCAAATCCTGGCCGTCCTTCCCCCTGTTTAATATAATCTGGGGACGGAACCCCGACAAGCCTTCCCTTGCCTTTATCCCGCTTTCAGGGAATTTCTCACAAAGCTCATCAAAAATGGAAAGAACGGAAAAATCCGTGCCATGGGTGTTCTGTTTTATGGAATCCTGAATAAAAGCCCGTTCCGGCCCTCTCGGAGAAAACTGGGTATTCATGAAGCGGAAAACAGCGGCTTTCAAAAAGGAATAGGCATTCAAAATTGATGTGATTTCCGCCGTCGTAACAAGGATTGAATTCCTGGTCATCAGGTAAAAATCCAGGATATTGTAGGTACTTCCGCCCCCCAAATCCAAAACCGCATAATCGCCCGGCAAAAGAGATAACTCCTTAATCAGTTTTTTCTTCGTAAAAAAGTCCAGGTTCGGTGTGCCGGGGTAAAGACAGTCTCCGGCAATGAATTTAAGGTTGGGAACCGAAGTTTCCTGAAGGAGAGGCTCCACAGTGGGAATCTGCTTGTATATAAAATTGCCCAGACCGGCGGAATTATTCTTCAACCCCAAAAGGGTATGGAGATTCGCTCCACCTAAATCAAAATCGCAGAGAATAACCTGCCTGCCCGTCTGAGCCAGCGTACCTGCAAGGTTCACGGCGACAACGCTTTTACCTACACCGCCTTTACCGCTGGCAACCGGAAGAATTTCCATGTTTTAAACGTATCACTAATAGAAATGTTTTTCAATAAATTTATGAAAATTTATGGATGATTATCAGAAAGTGTAAAACACCATAATCATTCTGCCCCCTCAGGGAAGGTGCCGCGGGGATAACCCGCGGCACCGGCAGACAGTCACCCCAAGGAACGCAACGCGTCCACCTTCGGCTGGGAGGAGCAGCCGGGCTCGAACTCAGAGCGGAGGAAGGTCTCCGCAAGCCTCTCCATCAGCCTGATTCCGATTGTGAATGCCCCGAAGCAGGCGATATTCGCATCATTGCTCATGCGCGCCCGCTCCGCGGAATACACATCGCTTATCAGGGCCGCATACGCACCCGGAACCTTGTTCGCCGCCATCGACATCCCCAGCCCGGTCCCGCAAATCAATATGCCGCGGTCGCACTCCCCAGCCGCCACGGCGCGGGCCACGCCCGCAGCCACATTGGCGTATATCGGGTCATCGCCACCGAAATCAACCACCGTATAACCCTTCCCCCTCAGGAACGATACAAGCGCTTCTTTCTCCCTCCCCGCATTGGGGTCGCATCCGACAGCCACCTTATGCATTCCGCCCTCCTGTCAATCTTCCATCACGGCCTTCATCCCGTCCGCCATCGCCTTCAGGATGATGCAGCACGAGGCCGCGCCGGCGTCAAGGACCCCGCGGGACCTCTCCCCAAGACGCGCCGCCCTTCCGTATTTCGCAACCATGTCCTTCGTGGACTCCTTGCCCTCCTCGGCCTTTTCCTTCATCTCCTCAAGGGCTTCCGCAAAACCGGCACCGGCCGCAGCGGACGCCTTGAGGGACTCGCACGCCGGATAAAGGCAGTCCACAAGCGTCTTGTCCCCCGGCCGGGCGTCCACTATCCCGTAAAGCCCTTCAAGCCCGGCAGAAAGCATCCGCGAGAAAAGCTCCAGCGTTATATCCCCGGAACCCTCGCCCTTCCCCGACATCTCCATGAATACAGTCCCGTATATCGGACCCATGCTCCCGCCTATTTTGTTAAGCAGCACGCTCCCCAGATCAAACAGCCCGTCGGTGAAATCCACCTCTCCGTCCCCGAGCTGCTCCCCGTACATCGTGAACCCCTTGGCCATGTTTATCCCGTGGTCCCCGTCGCCTATAAGCCCGTCCACATCGCTGAGGTACTGCCTGTTCTCCTGCACCCCCTTCACCATCGAAAGGAGTATCCGCCTGCCGTCACTGTTTTTCACCTTGGACATCTCCAGCCCCCTTCACCACTGCCTGAGGCCCATGCTGTACGCGTCGGCGTCAACCAGCCTTTTAAGCTCACCGTCAAGCTTCATAACAGTCAACGTCGCTCCCATCATGTCAAGGGACGTGAAGTAATTGCCCACATACGGCCTGTGGATTTTTATGCCCATGCCGCTCAGAAGCTTCTCCACCTCGTTGTACAGGACGTAAAGCTCCATCACGGGCGTCGCCCCGAGTCCGGAAACAAGGACGGCCACCTCGTCCCCCTCCTTGAAAGGATAATCGGGGACGACCACATCCACCATCCTCTTCGCCATGCCCGCGGCGCTCTCCAGCGGGCACACCTCTATCCCGGGCTCTCCGTGGTGCCCGATCCCCACCTCCATCGTCCCGTCCCTTATCTCGAAGTTCGGGTGCCCGACCGCGGGCAGAGTGCAGGGCGTAAGGCCTATGCCTACGCTGCGGCAGCTGTCTATCGCCTTCTGCGCAACGGCGATGACCTCCTCAAGGCTCCCGCCCTCCGCGGCCCTCGCCCCGCCGCACTTCCACATGAATATCTCCCCGGCGACGCCCCTTCTCTTCCCCATCTGGTCGCGGGGCGCCGACGCGACATCATCATTGGCGACCACGGTCTTCACCGTTATCCCCTCGCGCGCGGCCATCTTCACGGCCATCTTCACATTCATGTTGTCCCCGGAGTAGTTCCCGTAAAGGCAGGCGACACCCTCGCCGCCGTCCGCCGCACGGAACGCCTCCAGGAAAGCCACCGCCGTGGGCGACGAGCATATCTCGCCCACCGCCGCGGCGTCGCACATATTCCGCCCCACGTATCCGACGAACGCCGGCTTGTGCCCGGAGCCCCCGCCAGTGACCACGCCGACCTTCCCCTTTTTGGGCGCGTCCGCGGCGGCGATCACACCGCGCGGATTGTCCCCGCCGCTTTTCACCAGTTTAACAGTGTCGCCGTGGCACTTGACGAAGCCCTCCAGCATCTCGTCCACTATGTTGTCCGGATTGTTCAGTATCCTCTGCATTTCTTTTTCCTCCTCCGCGTCAGCCCCGCATGCGGTGCGGGATGCGCCCGTTTGATCATTTGATTGTGAACCCGCCGTCCACCAGCAGGTTGTGCCCTGTTATCATCGAAGCCCCGGCACTGCACAGGAACGCCACCGCCGCCGCGATTTCGTCCGGCTCTGCGAAGCGCCCGGACGGCATCTCCTTCTTGAAGGCGTCCCCGGCAGGACCGTCCCACGCCTTGTGGCCCATGGCGGTAAGCACAACCGTGGGGGAGACGCAGTTCACCCTTATGCCGTAGGCGCCCCATTCCTTCGCGAGGACCTTCGTCATCGCTATTATCCCGCCCTTGCTCGCGCAGTACGCAACGTGCCCGTCGAGGGCGACGACCCCGGCCTGGGACGCCATATTCACTATGCAGCCGTTGATTTTGTTCCCTATCATGTACCTGCCGGCGGCCTGCGCCATCAGGAAATTCCCCGTGAGGTTTATGCTTATGACCCGGCTCCAGTCCTCAAGACTGATGCTTTCAGCATTACCTAACGCGGTGACACCGGCACAACTGACAAGGATGTCGATGCGCCCGAAAGCCTCCGCTCCGGCTTTGATTATCCGCTCGGGCTGCCCGGGCTCACATATGTCGCCTGATACGCCTATACAGTTGCCGCCTAATGCCTTTGCGATTTCATCAATTTTAGGATTTCTTGCTGCAAGAACCAGATTCACACCCTTTGCCTTGAAAAATTCGGCGGTGGCATAGCCGATGCCGGAACTTCCTCCGGTAATCACGGCTGTCTTGCCCTCGAGAGAGAAATCTTTGTCCACCTTTTCGTATTTAAGCATAAAGCACCTCTACAGATATAGAAGAATCAAACAAAAATCACAGAGCCCATGAATACATAAACTCTGCCTGCATATGCGAAAACACAACTATCCCTGCGCTGAAGACAACAGGTCCTGCGTTTCCATTTTACGTCCATTAAGCCATATCAGGAACAAGAATGACTTTCAAAGCTCCGTTCTCTCCTGTCTTTGCTATATGGAAACCTTCCTCCCATTTTTCCAACGGGAACTTATGCGTAACAACTCCTTCCGTCGGAAGCTTGCCGTTCCCGATCCATTCAATTACGGTATCATAACAGAAAGGACTTAAGTGGGATCCAAGCAGATCCAATTCCTTCCTATCAGAAATTATACTCCAGTCAACAGTCACAGGAGCGCCGAATACCGAGAATTCAACAAACCTTCCCATTTTTCGGATACAATCCAATCCCTGCTGAACACTGGAAGGATGGCCGCTGGCTTCGATATAAATATCACAACCATATCCGCCTGTTAATTCTTTTATTTTTGCGACAACATTATCCTTGCCGGGATTCATAACCATATCGGCTCCGAAGTCTTTTGCTTTTTTCAGACGGGCATCATTCATATCCAACACAATGAGCAGCTTCGGATTTGCCTGCCGTAGCGCGCCTACCATTCCCAGACCGAGGGTTCCAGCACCGGATAACACCACTACATCAGTTGTCTTCACCTGGGCACGTTCAACACAATGGAAAGAACAGCCATAGGGCTCAATCAAAGCGGCTTTTTCGATAGGCATATCGCCCGGAACAAGATACGGCAACGCTTCTTTTGTCAGTTTTACATATTCCGCCATACCACCGTTTACATTATTCTGGAAACCGAACAAATCATGTTTTTCGCACATCCAATGCCGCCCTGTTTTACAGAACATACAATCACCGCATGGTACAATTTGCTCAGGGCAGATGCGATCACCGATCTTCCAGTTTCCTTTAACATTGGGACCTATTTCCACTACTTTTCCGACAAATTCATGTCCGGGTATCATAGGTTCTTTTATATATTTCGGCTGACCGTCAAAGCCCCAGAAACTCGCCGCTCCGGCGAAGGCTTTTGTATCTCCGGCGCAAATTCCGCAAGCTTCCACCTTCAAGATCATCTCGCCTTCACCGGCTCTGGGCGTATCAACCATTTCAAACCGGTAATCGCCCGGCGCATACGCCACAATTGCCTTCATCTTCTGTGGTAAATCACTCATACATACTCCTCCTGTATTTATATAATTTATTTTTCACGGATCCGGTCTCCCGTATCCTTATCGAACAAATGAGTCTTTTCGCCCCGGACTTCCAGCTTAACAATATCTCCGGAGTGATATCTTTTTTCATCTTCAGTAATAAGCATAAGCAAAGTGTTTCCTACATGAATACCTATACGGCGTTCATCCCCAAGGTTCTCAAATGTTGCTATATGCTCAGGCGAACCGTCGGATTCTGAATCTCCAATCAGGACATCCATAGGGCGCACACCGACTTTACATACAAAGCCGTCTTTTACAACGGAATTGTAACGTTTCGGAACGGCGATCTTCAAATTACTGTTTTCAAAAGTAAAGAAAAATTTGCCGTCACCGCCGATGATTTTTGTTTCCAGAATATTCATCGGAGGCTCACCGATAAAAGAAGCCACGAATTCATTAACCGGATCATCATATACCTCGGCGGGAGTACCAAACTGCTGGAGCACCCCGAAATTAATGATGGCTATTTTTTCAGCAAGTGACATCGCCTCTAATTGATCATGGGTGACATAAACAGTCGTGCATTTAATGTCATTGATCAGGCGTTTAATTTCAGTACGCATCGCCTGACGGGCTTTTCCGTCCAAATGCGACAAAGGTTCATCCATCAGCAATAATTCAGGACGCCTTATAATCGCACGCGCGATATTCACCCGCTGCTTCTGACCTCCGGAAAGTTTAACCGGCATTTTATCGAGAAGATCATCGCATTGCATAAGGGGAGCGATTTCCCTGACCCGCCTGTCGATTTCCGCTTTATCAACACCTTTTGCCTTCAGGTTAAAAGCGATATTCTCATAGACAGTAAGAGGCGGATACATTGCATAATCCTCAAAAGCCAAACCGATGTGCCTGTCCTTCGGCGGCAGATCATTGACCAGGGTATCTCCGATATAAATTTCCCCCTGCGTTATTGTTTCCAAACCTGCGGTCATGCGCAATGTCGTTGTTTTTCCGCATCCGGACGGACCAAGCAAAGCAATAAATTCCCCAGGCTTGCACAAAAGGTTTAAATCTTTCACGGCAAAATCATTCGGATTAGCATTTTTTCTTTTTTTGCCGTCATCTTCATACCGTTTATACAGATGTTTAATTGTAAGCCCTGCCATTTTTACTTGTCCTCCCGGTCCGTTTCGGCAGCGGAATATGCTTTGATTGCCGCTTCGTTATATCTACCGACATATTCTTTTGTTTCTGAATCGAAAAATATAGCGTGATTGATTTCAATATTAATATAGACATCCTGATCGATTTTTACAGTGAGACCATTCGGCGCAATCATACGGAACTGGAATCCACAATGCTCTGCAATAATGACAGATTTATTACCTATACTCTCATAGCTATATACAGTGCATTTGAAAAACCCGTCTTCAGGCTCAAAGGAATATTTAATATGCTGGGGACGAATTCCAATTTCAACATCATCCAAAGATTTCTCATCCAGAACACCAAACAAATCCCTGTCTTCAGGAAGCTCATATTTTTTATCTATACCATTCAAGGTAAAAGAATAACCATTCGAGGTTTTATTCAATTTACCTTTTATGATATTAATCTCCGGATCACCCATGAGCTGCGCAACAAATTCATTACACGGCATATAATAAATATCATCACTGGTACCGACCTGAACTATTTTCCCTTCATTAACTATCGCTATCCTGTCACCTAACGACATGGCTTCCATGAAATCGTGTGTCACATAAATACTGGTCGTTCCAAAATTAGCCTGGATGTCTTTTAATTCTGTACGCATCGCGTTCCTCAGCTTTGCATCCAGGTGTGCCAAAGGCTCATCCATCAGATACACGCGGGGAGTACGTACCAATGCGCGACCCATCGCAACACGCTGTTTCTGTCCATTCGATAACTGGCTTGGCAGCCGTCCAAGAAGGTTCTCCATCTTCATCATCGAAGCAACTTCATGCACTTTGTTTTTTATGTACTCTTCGTCACGTTTATACAGCTTGCTCCTCAGAGGCGAAGCCATATTGTCGTACACCGTCATCTGGGGATACAGGGCATAATTCTCAAACACCATGGCCGTATCCCGGTGGGCGGCGTCCACCAGATTGGTTATCTCGCCGTCAAATTTAATCACGCCTTCTTCCGGAAGCTGTATACCGGCTATACAGTTAAGAATGGTGGTCTTTCCCGCGCCGGCCGGACCAAACAATACAAAAAACTCCTTGTCCTTTATATCGAGGGAGATATTGTCGAGTGCAGTAACCTTCCCGAACTTTTTCGTAACATTTTCAAGTTGTATTCTTGCCATATCTTTACACCTATCCCTTCACCGCACCAAAACTCAAACCACGGACCAGATGTTTTTGGATACAAAGCGCAAATATAATGGCGGGCAAAGCGGATACAGCGGCCGCTACCGCCAGCTGTCCGTAATGAGCACTATCTGTTCCAAGGAATTTAGTAATGGTTACTGTAATCGGTTGTATATTTGTACCGCTGAGCATCAACGGGAACGTAAAGCAGTTCCAGGAAAAAATGAAAGCCAGCAAAGCGGCGGATACAAGACCGGGTTTTATGAGAGGTACAAGATTTTTGAAGAAGATATGATACCAGCTGTACCCGTCCACCTGTGCGGCATATTCAATCTCCACAGATATATCCTCAAAGTATCCCCGTACAACCCAAATCAGCAAAGGCATACTGATCAATTGGTACACCCAAATCAAGCCGAAATAGGAATCATAAATTCCGAGAGCCTGATAAATCATAAAGAGAGGGAGAACAACAAGGATTTCGGGAGCAAACTTGAATGAAAGTATTTGAAATGCAATATCCTCTTTTTTCTTGAAGTCATACCTCGCAAGGGCATAAGCCGCGGGGACTCCGGCAATAACAGACACAATGACAGCCCCGCCTGACACAATCAAACTGTCCAGCATATAGCGCAGATAATCAGATTCCAATAACACAGCTTTGTAATTATCCAAAGTAGGAGTAAAAACAAAAGTCGTCGTGTACATTTCAGCATCGGATTTGATGGACAAGACAAGCATCCAAATCAATGGAAACAAAGCAAACACTGAATACACGGCCAACAGTCCGTTCTGGGCTATACGCCCCAACTTTCTTGAAGCTATATCCATATAAACACCACCTCTTGCATTAATTTTTGTCAAAAGCAATTAAGAATAAAACAGTTTTATTCTTCCAAACCTGCAGCCTGCTTTTGTGCAGCCCGCTGCTTTTTAACGATTTGCCGCGCCACAACATTGATGAAAACCCATAACACCAAAATATATGGAAGCGCGTATCCGAATTTTTGGAATTGGAAACCTGTCTGATACGCTGTCAAAGAAAGATTCATAAGCGTATCGCCGGGACCGCCTTTTGTAAGCGCAAAAATAATCGCATACTCCTGCAAAGCAGCCATCAAACGGAACAAGAGGGCAATATACAAACTGGGTTTTAACATTGGAAGAGTAAGATAGCGGAAATTAAACAATATGCTTCCGCCATCAATTTTAGCTGACTCAAACGGTGATTTTGGAAGTGACTGCAAGCCAGCCAATATAAGCAACATACAAAAGGAAGTGTTTACCCAGATATCAATCATAACCACGGTCAACATGGCGGTATAAGGGCTTGCGGCCCATGGAAAATTATAAACACCGAAAATATTCAAAAATTTTTCCAGAATACCGACCGAGTTGTTCAACATCAACTGCCATATAATTGTCGCTGTAATCGGTGCAACCATCAGGGGGAAAATCAAAACAACCCTCATGATTTTTGAGAATTTGTTATTCAGGTTATTTAACAAAATTGCGATTCCCAACCCTAATCCCATTTCAAACAGAGTACTGAAAAACGCGTATCTCAATGTCACCCATACTGATTTCCAGAATCCGGCAGACTGGAATATTTCTATCCAGTTTTTTAATCCCACAAATCTATAAGAAGGCAACCTGAATGAATAATTAGTCAACGAATAATAAATTGACATCACAAACGGAATCATAATTCCGATGGTGATAATCAATGCAGGAGCTACAATCATATATGGAAGCATCCTTGTTTTAAAAGGCAACACATTCAATTCGTTAATTACCGTGTCACCTGTCCTTTGTTTTTTCATTCCGGGTTCTCCAATTTTCCTGCTACAAAAAAATCAGGGAAGAGCTTATTGCCCCTCCCTGATACTGACTCATTACAGTTTCATGCTCAAACAGGGCGATTCATACTACCTGTAATAGAACTGAATATTTTCAAGTTATATTTCGATATCCGATACAATCCTATCCAATTCCACTTTGAGGGCTTTCATCGCTTCTTCTGTAGAAGCATATTTGGAGCTTGTCACAAGATCCTGCAGTGTTTCCGCCCACTTGGTTGTGCATTCAAAGAAGTACGGCTGGGGTGTAAACTGTATGGTTGCATTCTTTGACAATATTTCAATAGACTCCAGATAATTCTCCGCTGAACCGACGATTGACTGATACGCATCGCTCTGCATTACAGAAGTCCTCGGTGTGTCAGGGCTGGCTCCATCTGTTCCGGCATAAAGCATATAATCCGGGCTCGTGAAGTACTGGATAAAGTACCATGCTGCATCTTTATTTTTGGAATATGCGTTCATCGCAAGAGACCAAATCCAGATATTGGCTTTCATATCATTATCGGTTTTTCCTTCCGGCAACGGAATTGTGGACCAAGCGATATTACCTGATTCCTGGGAAGCGCCTTCAAAATTCTGGAAATAAGCCGCACTTGTAGCGTCAAACAGCATTGCCGCACGGCCGGCTCCCAAAGCAGCGCTTGCCTCGTACCAAGTATAGTTACTCCACTGGGACGGGCCCGCAGCCTTTATAAGATTAATCCAGTAATCTGTCATGGCGATGGCTTCAGGTGAATCAAGTTTGCAGACGAGTTTTCCGTTTTCAATCGCGAAGTCCTGCGCGCCCCAGGTGGAGAACAGGGACATATATCCGGGGTGGATTGTCGCCCACTCACGTGTACCGCGCACAGCGATACCGAAGGAACCGGGTCCGTCAAATTCATTCAGTGATACAGCAGTTTTCATCAACTCATCTGTTGTTCTCGGTACAGACAAACCTTTTTCAGCGAACAGTTTCTTGTTGTAGGAAAGGTTGTTAAGCTCCCAACCCATGGGAAGGGCCCACTGGGAACCGCTTCCAACTTTGTTACCGGGAATAAGATCCCATTTCAAAGCATTGACAACAGCGGGTATAAAATCAGAAAAGTTATAATCGGGAGACGTTTTTGACGGATCATTGATATAACCTTCCAGCGGTTCCATGTAACCGGCCGGAGCATATTCCCACACCTGATACGCACCTGTCATATAGACGTCCGGAGTACCTGAACGGCTGTTCAAAGATGTATTCAGTCTGTCAAAATAGTTTGATTCCGGAGTAGAAGAATATTCAACGGTTATTCCTGTAAGCTCCTCAAAATCCTTCAATTTGCTGATGACAGCCTTTGAATAATTGTGCTCATTGAACATAACATTCAAAGTTGTCCCTTCATGTTTTCTCCAATCAAAATCTTCAGCACTACCTGCCGCACTGCTTCCGGAAGTGGCCTCCTCTTTACCACCACAAGCGACAAAAAGCATTAATGCCATCACACACGCAATAAGAATACACAGGCTCCTTTCTTTACGCATTCTACTTTTACCTCCTCTGTAGAATTTTAATTTTCTCATATGCACAAAACCGCCTGTCTGCATTCAAGCGGCACGTTTCGTGCATACAAAATAATTCTACCCCCCCCCCCCGTCTATTCCGTCAACTTTTTTTTCAGGATTTTGTAAAATTTTGTTGCATTCAAATATGTTTTTTATATATCCTATCTAAAAGTATTAGCTAAAACACAAAGTGAAAAAAGATTATTACAAGAAACAGGGAATCAATCAAAATGAAAGCATTTGAATACGACAGTGGAATTATGAAATACGCGACACTGCTGAGCAGAATTACGCTCTTGAATCTCGCCTGGATCGTTTTCTGTATTCCCGTTATTACCATCGGAGCCTCCACCGCGGCGCAGCACTATTCAGTCCGCCGCCTGATTTCAGGAGACATTCATGTTCTGAGGAATTTTAAAAACGGTGTAAAACTTTTCTGGAAAAAAGGGACACTCGCATGGTTTTTTACCATAATATTGTCCGCACCCTTTGTGTTTATGTACGGCCCGCTTACAGAAAACGAGCTTCCGTACAGTCATGTTTTCCAAATTACTTCGGCCGTCACCCTTATCTCGCTGGTATTTGTATTGATATGGACATATCCGCTCATAAGCGGCTTTTCCGGTAAATTTTCAGGTATATTATTCAATGCTTTTATTTTTGCCTTTATGTACGCCCCGGTAACTTTAATCGCCGTAATTTTATACGGCGCCGCCGGTTTTCTATTCATGAGATTTCCCGCCACCCGCATCCTGATTTTTTTATTCGGGCCGACTTTAATCGTCTACTGCACTATGATATTGTTTGAAAAAATATTGCAAAAATATAAAAACAAGGGTTAAAATAAAATACAGGTTATGAAATATTCCCTGAAATCGCGGAGGTCAAATATTCATACTCGTTGGAAATTTCCGGCATCATGGCGAAAGCGAGATCCCATTTATCCTCCCGCATAAGGGCGACCTGCTGCGAGAACAAATCGAACAGACGTACAGCCGATATGTTTCCCGTCATGCCTTTCAGCGAATGGGACGCCTCCAGAGCCTTTTCCCTGTCGCCGTTTTCAACGGCTGCTTTCAACGCCTTATAAGTCTCATCCTTGAGGAAAATGCGCAGGAGCTTCAGCATAAGGGGTTCGTTACCCATAACCCTGCCGAAAAATTCTTCGACATTGATTCCTGAAGATTCGAGGATTTGTTTTGTTTTTTCATCCATAATGAAATTTGAAGGAGACCTCCTTTTCAAAATTTTCCTGAGCCTCAGGATTTTGCCCTGTAAAATTTGCGGATCTCCTTTTCAACCGAAAAAAAGGAATCCAGCAGCCGCGGATTAAACGCGCCGCACTCCCCGGAAGATATCATGTCCCAGGCTGTGGACGCCTCCAGTGGATCCTTGTATACACGGCGGCTTATCAGCGCGTCGTAAACATCAGCGATTGACACAATCTGGGTGTAAACAGGGATTTCGTTCCCCTTCAACCCGTCCGGATAGCCCGTGCCGTCCCACCTTTCATGATGGTGTCTGGCAATGTCATAGGCGTACTGGAAGGACTCGTGCTCCCGCAGCTGGGGGATTTGTTCCAGCAGCTCCCCGCCCTTTGCGGCATGGGTTTTCATTATTTCATATTCATCCGGGGTGAGCCTGCCGGGTTTATTCAGGATTGAATCCGGAATGGAAATTTTACCGACATCATGCACAATGGATGCGACGGCTATCAGGTCAATCTGTCCGCCGGTGAATCCCTCGCCGAGAACCGTATTCTCCAGCATATACTTTGTGATGTCATGTATGCGCTTTACATGCTCTCCGGATTCAATGCTCCGGAATTCAATGGCGGTGGCGAGGGCTTCAACCATACCGCGGTTCAAGTCCGTTATTTTTTCTTCCTGAAGGCTTATTGTGCTTTTTTGTTCATCAACGGTACAAGAAAGCCGGCGCCGGGCCCTGAAAAGCTCGATGACGGAACCGATGCGTTTTTCAATCACATATGAAACAAACGGCTTTGAAATAACATCCATCACGCCGAGGACATAGGCTTCCTTCAAAACGGAATCGGTGGCCTCCGCGGTAATCAGGAAAACGGGTATCCTGTCCATGAGATTTTCGCCGCGGAGTTTCCGGAGGACATCTATCCCCGACATGCCCGGCATAATCACATCCAGCAGAACCGCGCATATTTCATCTTTTTTACCGAGGATTTTCTCCAAACCTTCCCCGCCGCCGGAAGCCTCGATAATCCTGTACTTGTCCTTGAAAATATTGCCCAAAACGGTTCTTGTTATCTGGTCATCATCAATGATAATGACTGTATCGGCGTCCTTCATATACACAACACGTCTCCTTCACAAACCGGTGAATACAAATTCCCTGAATGATGTCTGTCCCTCACTCCCGGCTGCGGTCAAAGTAAGGACGACGGCAGATTCCCCGTCCCACGGAATTTCAATTTCCGTTCCATCGGAAAAAGGCTGTCCGGCGGAACCGTTGACGGAATAAAAGGATTCAACGGCATTTTCAGCTTCCAGAGAAACAACGCAGGGTTTCCCGGACTGAAAGCGTGTGCTTCCTTCTATACCCAGATATATCTGTCCGGCTGTTTTTATGTAATTTTTATTGTACAAAACCACAACGGATTCAGCGGGCAGAGGGGAATCTGATGTGAGCTTTCCGCCTTTCACACGGAATTCCGTTTCACCGTCAACACGGTTTATATAAGTTCCGTTGCGGAGGCTGACGGGGAAATCAACCTCAACGGCTTTTCCTGCATTGATAATGACAGCACCCTTGTTTCCACGGCTGACAATCAAAACGGAACCGCCCGCCGCCTCGGACAGCTCTTCGTCCTCGCCAGCCATTGCAATGCGGAAAAAGTTAACAGCCCTGACGGCAGGATTTTTATACCCGTCACTGCCGGCACACCCTATCCGGTTCATCTCTCCCCAGCGGTTCTGTTTGTCCGCTCCGTAGGGCCTGTTGAAAAAGAGCGGTGTCCCCCCTGAACGGGCGGCGGCGACAGCGTATCCGAGGATAACATCATCCTCGTCCATAACAGCCCAGTTTCCGTCGTTTATATAATTGTCGTGGGACTCAACCCATGTGACAAGCCGGCGGGTTTCTCCACCGGCAAAAAAATTACCGAGCGTGGCGGCGGAGAATCTCCCGCCGGAAACCGCCGAGCGGAGTTTTATACCATAAGCGCTGGCGGTCGCGGCGCCTATCGCCTCGATATAGGCGGAAATACGCTCATTGGCGCCCTGAAGGACTTCGCCGTACATAAAAAGGCCGTCAGCGCCGGTTACTTCTGTCTTCACCCTTGTCCAGAAATTATTCTGATACCCGTCGTTTTCCTTGGGATCATCAGGAAGTCCTATGTGTTTCGCCGTGTCGAAACGGAAACCGTCCGCCCCGCAGGCCACGCAGTCATTCAAATAAGCGATGAAATAATCCTGAAAACCGGGATTTTCCGTATTAACATCGGGCAGTCCGCCCATGCTGTAAGTGGTACATTTCAGTCTGTCCGAAAAATCCGAGAGGGCATTTTCCGCGCCTTTGTGGTAAAGCCTGTGCATTCCTCCAGCGGCGGAGGCAAGGGAAGCGCTCACGGCAGAAATCACGGGGGTTGTATGGTTAGGAACCACATCCACAATAACTTTTATCCCGTATTTTTCAGCCTCGGCGCACATGGCGGCAAATTCGTCCCTTGTGCCGAGCTGGTAATTCCCGATTTTCCAATCCACCGGCTGATAATGATAATACCACTTGCCGTCGCCGAAAAGCTGCATCCCACCGTCTTCCCCCTCATAGCAGGTATTGGCGGGGGAAGTCTGCACGGCGGAAAATCCTGCGGCCGCTATGTCAGCCATCGAATTTTTTATAGTGTTGAAATCCCAGCAAAAGCAGTGCAAAATACATCCGTCTGAAATATTCGCAGCGAGGGGGAATTTCCAGCCGGATACAGCCTCATTACTTCCATTCCCACAGCCGGACAAAAGAGCGAAAATCGTTATGACGGCACAAAAAAACATTATTCTTTTACACTGCATTAAAAAAATTATACTTCTTCGATTAAAAAACCGTCAAGTAAAGATTATTTTTAAAAACCTTGCTTAAAAAAGACATAAACTATAAAATACTACGGAAAATTGCGGGGGCAAAATGAAGCTTTCGGATAAAATCAGTTTGAATAAATCCTTCATAATCGGTTTTGCAATGTTTTTATGTTTTCTTCCCGGCTTTGCGGAAAGCCCGGTGAAGAATCCAGTCAAAGCGCCCTTCACAAAGGGAGTGAATCTTTCCCAATGGTTTGAAAGGGAGAGCCCGGATTCGGTACAGTTTAATCTTTTCACCCGGGAAACATTTTACGAACTGAAGGACATGGGGATTGATATAGTCAGGCTTCCCATTCACTTTGAAAACCTTTCCGGAGAAGAAAACAACTGGACGATAAACGAAAAAATATTCTCATATCTGGACCAGGTGGTTTCCTGGGCTGAAGAGGTACAAACATACATCATTCTGGACAATCATTCTTTTGACCCGGCTGTTTCCACCCCGGATGACATTGAAAAACGGCTGGAAAATATCTGGAGGCAGGTTGCCGCCAGATACAAGGACAGGAGCCGGTATGTCATGTACGAGATTCTGAATGAACCCCACGGTATTTCAATTTCCCGCTGGGGGAAAATACAGGGAAACATAATAAAGGTTATACGCTCCATCGATAAAACGCACACAATAATTGCAGGCGGGGCGGTTTGGAATGACATAGAGTCCTTATTCAAACTTCCGGAATACAAGGATGACAATATTGTCTACACATTCCATTTTTACGATCCCTATCTGTTTACACACCAGGGAGGGGCTTGGACTGACATCGGGAATATCAGGGGGATTCCCTTCCCATACAGAAAAGACAGTATGCCGGCTACACCACGGAAAAAAACCCAGTACGCCGCCCAATTGCTGGCAAATTACAAAAGGGACGGGAATGCCGCTGCCATGGAGAAGGCTTTGGACAGAGCCGCGGAATTTTCCGCAAAAAGGAACGCCGTTGTCTTTTGCGGGGAAATGGGGGTATACATGACTTTTGCGGATAAAAATGAAAGGGTTGAATGGTACAGGACAACGGCGGCTCTTTTAAATGAAAGGAACATCCCGTGGACCATGTGGGATTATTACGGGAGCTTCGGCCTTTTCAATTCCGCCGCAGGAGGCTTTTATCCGGATGATATAAACAAGCCTTTGGCAAAAGCCATCGGATTCTCGGTTCCGGACCACACCGGCCCTGCGATACAGTTTGCCGAAGAAAATAACATTGGATTCCAGTGGCACACCCCGGACTCCGAATTGTCCTGGAAGGCGGAAGGGAACCGGTTTTTAATCCACAACAGTTCCCCCACCCCATTCCGGGGAATAAGGAACGGAATAAAACTTGAAGACGGCTGGAACGGAGGATATGTGGCCGCCGATGAAGACGACGGGGAAAGCGGAACAGCCCTGGGCTGGGGAAAATGCGGAAGGTACGGCCGGCTCGGTTTGTCTTTCATTAAGCCGGTGGATTTATCGTACCCGGTTGCGGAAGGAGCTTCCCTTGAATTCAAAATCAAGCGGAGCGGCAGCACGGGCAGGATTCAAATACGGTTTGAAAATCCCGAAACGGAAACATCAATCCCCTGGCGTATTGGAACCGATTTTAACGAGGCAGACTGCCCCGATGACGGCAAATTCCACACAATACGAATACCCCTGTCCGGAATGACGGAAACAGGGGCGTGGATTTCCTCCGCATCGGAATGGAAGGAAGGCGAGCCGGGGAAATTCAACTGGAGGGAAACCGCTTCCCTGTTTTTCACCGCTGAATACGATTCCATGGAACATGGGGCTTTTCTAATAAAGGATATTGTCATCCGGTGAAAAATCCAGGGTGAAAAAAACCTGCGGAAATAAATTCCGCAGGTTTTTTTGTATTTTCCGGGCGGCTATTTTTTAGTAAACACCAAACCGGCGGAAGACTTGTCTTTGGTCACTTCAATTGCGGAGCCTTCCGGATACTTTCCGGCTATAATCTCCTTTGCCAGAGGATTTTCCAGATAAGTCTGTATGGCCCGTTTCACCGGCCTTGCACCGAACAGGGGATCGTAACCCACATCCGCCAGGAATGCCACGGCGCTGTCCGCCACTAAAAGCTTGAGTCTGCGGCTTTCGAGGCGCTTGGCAGCTCTTTCCAACTGCTTGCGCACAATGGCGACAATGCTGTCCTTGCCGAGACGGCTGAATGTAATAACCTCGTCAATCCTGTTTATGAATTCAGGACGGAAAGACTGCTTCAGCATTTCATGGACGCGGCCTTCCACAGCCTTCAGTTTTTCATCCGTGTCAGCCTGAAGAATCAAATCGCTCCCCAGATTGCTGGTCATGATTATTATTGTATTCTTGAAATCCACCACCCGGCCCTGGGAATCCGTAAGACGACCGTCATCCAAAACCTGGAGAAGCACATTGAACACATCAGGATGCGCCTTTTCAATTTCATCGAAGAGAACAACACTGTAAGGACGCCGCCGGACTGCTTCCGTAAGCTGTCCCCCTTCGTCATAACCCACATATCCGGGAGGTGCGCCGATAAGGCGGCTGACAGCGAATTTTTCCATGTACTCGCTCATGTCGATGCGGGTAAGAGCCTTTTCGTCGTTGAACAGAAAATCCGCAAGGGTTTTTGCCAGCTCCGTTTTTCCCACACCGGTGGGACCAATAAAAAGGAAGCTTCCCAGGGGTTTGTTCTCATCGGAAAGACCTGCCCTGTTGCGCCGTATCGCATCAGCCACCGCAGACACAGCCTCATCCTGACCTACGACACGTTTATGGAGGACATTTTCCAGCTCAATGTATTTCTGCTTTTCGCTGGCCATCATTTTGCTGACAGGAATCCCGGTCCAAGAGGAAACCACAGAAGCGATGTCCTCTTCACCGACTTCCTCACGCAAAAGCTTCGCCTGGCCTTTTCCGGAATCATCCCCGGATGCCATGCTGAGCTTTTTCTCGAGTTCAGGTATCTTGCCGTACTTGATTTCCGCAGCCTTATTCAAATCCCCTTCCCTTGTGTAGCGTACTTCATCAAGGCGGAGTTGCTCAAGCTGTTCTTTAAGCTGTCGGCTTTCACCGATACGCTTTTTCTCGTTCTCCCACTGTAACCTCATGGCGTTTCGTTTTTCAGTCAAAACGGAAAGTTCCTGCTCGATTTTTTTCAGCCTTTCGATGGAAGCGGGATCCGTTTCCTTGGACAAGGCTTGCTTTTCTATCGTAAGCTGAAGTATTTTCCGCTCAACCTGATCCAACTCGGTAGGCTGGCTTTCAATCTCCATTTTAAGACGGCTGGCTGCCTCGTCCACAAGGTCGATGGCCTTGTCAGGCAAAAAACGGCTTGTGATATACCTGTCCGACAGGGTGGCAGCCGCGACAAGGGCTTCATCTTTTATGCGCACACCATGATGGACTTCGTACTTTTCCTTCAAGCCGCGCAATATGGCTATTGTATCCGTCACGGAAGGTTCCACACAGTAAACCTGCTGGAAACGCCTCTCAAGAGCCGAATCCTTTTCAATGTATTTGCGGTATTCATCAAGGGTCGTGGCCCCTATCACATGGAGTTCCCCACGGGACAAAGCGGGCTTCAGCATATTGGAAGCGTCCATGGAACCTTCCGAAGCGCCGGCACCCACAAGGGTATGGAGCTCATCGATGAAAAGAATGATGCGCCCCTCTGATTTCTGGACTTCCTGAATAACGGCTTTTAACCGCTCCTCGAATTCGCCCCTGAATTTTGCCCCGGCGACCAGGGAACCCAAATCAAGGGTTAAAAGCCGTTTATCCCTCAGGGTTTCTGGCACATCGCCGGAAACAATGCGTCTGGCAAGGCCTTCCACGATGGCGGTTTTACCGACACCGGGTTCACCTATCAACACCGGGTTGTTCTTTGTCCTTCTGCTTAAAACCTGCATCACTCGGCGGATTTCTTCATCCCGGCCGATAACCGGGTCAATTTTTTCCTGCCGGGCAAGAGCCGTTAAATCCCTGCAATATTTTTCCAGGGACTGCATGGTGGCTTCCGGATCTTCGCTTGTTATCCGCTGGTTTCCCCGGATTTCCTTCAGGGCGCTTAAAACAAGGTTCCTGTTAATGCCGGCATCTTTCAAAATGGAGGCTGCCTCGTCCCTTCCTTGAAGCATTGCCAGAAAAATATGCTCGGTGGAAACGTATTCGTCCTTCAAATCCGAAGCTTCTTTCTCGGCGGAAGCCAGAACCTTGGCGGCGGCGGGGGAAAAGGTCAGTTGGGCGGAATCCCCTGTAACCCGGGGAAGCCTCCTGATTGAATCATCCGCTTCCGAAGCTATTTCGTCCGGTGAAATACCTATGCGCTCCAGTAAGGGAGGAATTACCCCGCCTTCCTGGGTCACAAGCTCATATAAAATATGCTGGTTTTCTACCTGGGAGTTGTCGTTGCGCTGTGCAATGGAAGTGGCATCCTGCACCGCCTCCCTTGCTTTTATTGTATATTTATCTATATTCATACTTTAAATATACAAATAAAAGCCGCAAAAAAAAATATCTTAAAAAGATTTATTAAAATTTCGGAATTCCCTCATCCTTGTGATCAGGGAAATAGTGATCCAAATATTCAAGACATTGGATAGCTACACGCTGCGCATGTTCATACCAAATATAGTAAAGCTCATTATTTATATCATGCGGGAAAGGCGCTCCTTGAACATCAGATACAAGCTGTTTTAAAATTGCCAGTCCGTCCCGGTCGATTTTTCTCATTCCTGTCCCCCAGAAAAAGGCGTTTAAACAACGATAGCTTATTATATAATATAATTCCTTATATTTCCACAAAAATCACCTTTTTCAGCGAGTTTTATTATCTTTTTCGTACCGACAGCAACTTCTTTCCGCATGCCCAGGTTTTCCCGCAAAAATTCCGCCGCTTCTTTCAATTTTTCAGGGGTAAGGGATTTCATGAACCGGAGCTTTGTTTTCCTGGTTTCTCCGGTGATACCATACAAAAACCGGATACAATCCGTAAAAGCCCTGTCACACGGAGTCCTGGGTTTTATTTCCCTGCTGTAGCACCCCGTTATCATGCTGTCCGTCTCTTCCCGGGAAAGAAGCAAAGAAGAGGCCTCCTCCAATGCGGAGACAAAAACCGAAAGGGAACGTACCGGTCCGGGATCCCGGTAGGAAGAAAACACGAACACGTTTTCCAGGGAATCGGGACAGGCAAAAACCCCGTAAGCGCCACCGGTTGTCCGTATTTTTTCCCAAAGGGGACCGTTTGAAAACCAGTGTCCAAGAACCGTAACCGCCGCATTCATTTCGTCCGGATATGGAGGAGCCGGTAATGCCATGGCGGAAAAACCGACCTGCATCTCTGAGTATACGGTCTCAAATTCCACACTTCCGGTGTTATCCCCGAAACCGGAACCTGCATCCGTCATTTTGAAGAAGGTTGAAGCATCCCTGCATTCAGGATTGGCAGGGGCTAAACCTGAAAAATCCTTCATAAGCGAAAGGACACAGCCGGAAAGCTTTTTAAGGCCGGTTTCCGTTCCGGTCAAATGGACAAAAACACCGCTTCCGGTAATTTTGGAACGCAGTTCCTCCAGTTTCCGGGAAAGGAAATTTAAATCCTGCTTTTTCCCGGATAACCCGCGGATAAAACGGATTTGCGAAAAACCGTTCCATAATTCGTCCACAGCCCGGGCACGGCTGGCACCAACCGAAGCCCTGGATGAAGCGTACTGGTGGCCGGAAGGGACTATTGAGGATTCCAGGTCGTTCATGTATTCTGAAAAAAGGGTTTTTATCCTCTTTGTATCCGAAAAATCCGCCGACCTGACAATCCTCAGGGCGAATTTAAAAGCCTCATCAGAAAGTTCTTCCAGCATTTTTATCCTGAAAACCAAAAAATCCCTTCCCGCATCACCGTTTTTAAATGGAGCAGGCAGCCTGGCACCGGACACAGGGGATGACACGTAGAGAGAAACCCCGATGCCACCGAAAAGCCCGGCTGATTCGGAAGCGGCTTCGGCCCAGGTGAGGGGTTGGCCACATGAACCGGAAAGCCCCACATTTGAAAAGGCGGCGGTAAAAAACGGCAGGAAAGGGTAATCCTCCGGGGACAGGGTATCTACGGGAAAAAAGAAATCCGCATAGGTAATGCCGTTCACATTTTGTTCATGGGTCATCATCACCGCATCTTTCCCGAAGGTTGAAAAAATACAGGGTAATTCATCATAGGGTGGCGGCAAGTCTTCCGGCGCCAAATGGGGGATGAGGGCCAGGTTTTCGGGGGATTCCGGACTCATTTGTTTTTCAAACAGGGCTTTTTGCTTTTCCAAAAAAATCCGGCGGTTTTCTTCCTCCTTTAATCCGGAAGAGAGCTCGAACTGCCTGATTTTTTCCTGGAAAACCGTTTCCTGCCGGCTTGACCATTCTTTGTCGGGATAAACTGAAAGAAGGGTCCTGTGATTGTTTTCCAAAAACCAATCCCGGATTAAATCCGCCAAAATCTCCGGGCGGTCCGCAATATCCGCTTTCAGTTTTTCAAAAACCGGAATGTAGCGCATGGTCTCCCAAGGGGTTTTACCCCTGAGCCATCCGCGTAACGAACGTGACATCAGCACCAGGGAGAATGGTCCGGAACCACGCCGGATTTCCCTGTTGAGGAAATCCATTGAACGGACAGCGGTTTCCAGTTCCTTTTGCGGAATACCGTTTTCGACGATACCGCTGAGAGTGTCCAGTATAACCTTCTCCACCTTCCCCGCATTTTTTCCGTTTACGCCGCGCAACCCGGCGGAAAAACAAAGCAGGCGCATATCCGCTTCCAATCCGTTTGACGGCAGGATGTCTTCGCCCAATCCGGAATCAAGGAGAGCCTTGGACAGCGGGGAACCGTCATGCCCAAGAAGGATTTCCTCCAAAAGACAGGCTTTCATGAAAACAGAGGCGTCACAGGTTTCCGGCAAAAGCCAGTTCAATGACACGGAAAGCTTATCCTCCCCCTCATCCATATCGCCGGGGGGCGCGGGTTTACGGACAACCCGGGGCTCATTCCATCTTTCAGGCAAAGGCGGAAGGGGGACGGGCTCAGCCTGTTCAAATTTTGAAAGGAACCGGCTGTCAAGGAATTCAAATTGTTTTTCTGTAGCTATGTTACCGTACAAAAAAATCCTGCAATTTGAGGGATGATAGTATTTTTTATGGAAAGCTTTGAATTCTTCAAAAGTCAGGTCGGGGATACATTCAGGCTCCCCGCCGGAGTCATACCCATAGGATGTACCTTCAAAAAGGGAACGCACAGTCCAGTCCCCGGCAACGGAATCAAAAGAGGAATAATTCCCTTTCATTTCGTTGAAAACCACACCCTGGATGGAAAGCTTTCCGTCATCCTGCATTTCAAAACGGTGCCCTTCCTGTAAGAATGTCCATTCTTCCAACAGGGGGAAAAAAACCGCATCCCCGTACACAGCCATCAAATTGAAGTAGTCCGATTCAACGGTTGAGCTTGCAGGATAAACGGTTTTGTCCGGATATGTCATTGCATTGAGAAAGGTTTTTATGCTTTGACGGCACAGGACAACAAAGGGATCTTTCAGGGGGAATTTCTCGGAACCGCACAAAACCGAATGTTCCAGAATGTGTGCGGTGCCCTTTGAATTTTCGGGTTGGGTCGCAAATGCGAAACCAAAAAGATTTTCCGGATCATCATTCAAAATATGGAAAACCTCACATCCGCTTTTAATATGCCTGGCATAAATTCCGGTTGCCTTCATCTCTTCGACGGGAACAATTTCCAGAATTTCGAAGCCGTTTATTTTTTCCCCTTTTGCCAAATTATGCCCTTGAAGCATGGATACCTCGCCTGTGTTATTATTTTACCCATTCATCATCATCGCCGTTGATGGAAAACTTTCCGTCTTCCCATCCTTTCCGCACCGTAAGGAAAAAGGAGGCTGTCGCTTGATCCGTTTCCCGTCTGGGAAAGGGACTGCAAGCCTGCTCTTCCTCAAGGATTGAAGCGCCCCGGAGTTTGGAAATGTTTTTCAGAATCTTATTCCGGAACTCTTCAGATTTCCCGTATATAATGGCGGCGATATCATGATCTTTGATTTTGCGAAGCTCTTCCTGAAGGAACCTGTCATCGGCAAGAATGATATCATCCACGGTGAAAAGTCTGCGGCTGATGTCCTGCACAAGATCCGGATCCGTCTCGGCCAGAGAAGAGAGAATTCCCTCCTCCGATTTTCCATCCATTTTGCGCAGGATGTCGGCAAGAACTGAGTGTCCGTCCACGTGGACAACGGTGGAGACAGCGAGCGTCCGTAACTTTTCTTCCATGGATGAAGCGAGCCGTCTTAAAGCCTCGGGATTAAGTTTTTTTAATTTCGCAAGATTTAAAACCGTTTCCTTTTTCATTTCGTCCGGCATGAGGGCAATCGCTTCCGCCGCAAGTTTTGACGGACACTGGGAAAGGGCAGCCGCTCGCACCGAGGGCGATTCATCGGAAACAAGCTGGTAAAGTTTTTCAGGACTTACCGACTCCAAAAAGGAAAAAGGCTTTTCCACGGATACGGGGACAGCCTTTTCCATCATTTCCTTTGCCCGCTCGGAACCGAAGGCATTTTCCAGAATGGTACGGGCTGTATTCACACCGCCTTCCTTTCCGAAGGTTCTTTTCGCCAGGCTTTGAAATTCGGAAAAAATAGCCTCCGCTTCATCGGGGTCAACACTTCTGATTGTGGATATTTCCAGAACGATTTTTTCAACCTGATCTTGTGAAAGCTTTGACAAAACCTTTGCAGCTTCATCAGCGCCGATGAGAATCAGGAATTTGGCGACCTTTCTGTAAGAGCTTTCTTTTTTCGGCTGCCCGGCTTTCTTGTTTTCCGAGCCGCCCTCCTGCCCAGGAACCTTGATAAGGCCTGGATAATTTTCTTCATTCAAAGCCATGAATCCATAATATCAATGCAAGGTATCTAGGTCAATAAAACACGCAAATTATCCATTCGGTTCGGAGGAATCATATATTGGGGAGGGCTTGACATTTTAAACATTTGAATATATGTTCAAATAATGAAAAATAAAAGCACTGTATTAAAACCGAACTTTGGCTCCGGGGAAATATGTGAAAAAAAGGAAATCCATCCTGAAAATATTTCCCATGCCATGGAAAAAATGCCTGAAGAGAACCTGCTCTATGATTTGGCGGAATTTTTCAAAACCTTCGGAGATTCAACCCGTGTACGCATTGTCGCCGCTCTTATAGGAGGGGAAATGTGCGTATGTGATTTAGCGGCGATGCTAAACATGACCGTTTCGGCTGTGTCCCATCAACTGAGAATTTTACGGGGAGCCAAAATAGTGCGCCCTAAAAGGCAGGGAAAACAGATTTTCTATTCCATAGAAGATCACCACGTGGGAATTTTATACAGCGTTGCCCTGGAACATATTCGGGAAGAATATTCGAAAGAGTTTTAACAAGGAGATTCCTTATGGACTGCGGAGACAAAAACAGTGAGGTCTGTTGCTGCTGCGGACACTGCGGCCACAACAGGACAGAAGACAAAAAATCAAACAAACCAGATAAAAAAGAGGGGGCAATTATTTTCGCCATCGCAGCTTTATTAGCGATGGCAGGAATTCTTCTGCAAAACCGGCTGCCCGGCTATGCGGTGTTTCTTCTATTTCTGGCTTCCTGGATTTTAAGCGGAAGGGACGTCATAATAAAGGCGGCGAAAAACAGCCTTAAAGGAAATTTCTTCGATGAAAATTTCCTGATGACAATTGCAACCACAGGCGCCTTCATAATAGGAGAATACCCCGAAGCGGCGGCGGTAATGTTGTTTTACAACATCGGGGAAATGCTCCAGGAAGCCGCCGTAAAAAAAACCAGACATTCAATCACAAAACTTATGGACATCCGCCCGGATTTCGCCCGGCTTCCTGACGGCAGCAAAGTCCACCCGGAAACAATACAACCTGGAACACTTCTCACTGTTTTTCCCGGTGAAAAAATCCCTCTCGATGGCATTATCGAAAAGGGGGAGTCTTTTTTGGACACAACGGCAATGACAGGAGAAAGCGTTCCCAGACCGGCTTATCCCGGGGTAAAAGTTTTTGCCGGCTTTATAAACGGAAGCGGGGAAATAACTGTAAGGACATCAACAATATGGCAGCAGACAGCCGCCGGAAAAATGTTGGAAATAATAGAAAACAGCCGGGGAAAAAAAACAAAAAGAGAAAAACTCATAACTTCTTTTTCAAAGATTTACACTCCGGTTGTAACCATAAGTGCGGTTATCATGGCGGTGTTTTTCCCCCTGATTTCTTTTCATCTCTTGGGTTTTACAGACCAGTCTTTAAATGATTTATTTAAAACCTGGACATACAGGGCATTAACCTTTCTTGTTATTTCCTGTCCATGCGCTTTTGTGGTATCAGTTCCACTGGGATATTTCGGAGGAATAGGTGCGGAAGCAAAACACGGGATTCTGATAAAAGGAGGGGAATACATAGACATACTGGCAGACGCCGGTTGCGTTATTTTTGATAAAACAGGAACCCTGACAACGGGCGTTTTTTCCGTTGAAAAAATAATACCGGAAAAATCATTCACCGGAAACGAATTGCTTGAAATTGCCGCAGCAGCAGAGAGAAAATCCAAACACCCGTTGGGAACCGCTGTATGTGCAGAAGCTGAAAAAAGGGGTATTTATATTGACATGGGAGAAATATCCGGAGTCACAGAAAAAGCGGGAGGAGGTGTAATCCTTGAATACAGGAATAAAAGAATCATAGCCGGATCACTCCGTTTCATACGGGAAAACGAATGCACCGTCTCCGAACCTGAAGGACAGCAGGAAAATTTTTCCGCCGTTTTTATAAGTGTTGACGGAAAATTCGCAGGAAAAATATTGTTGCGTGATCAGGAAAAAGATGATGCCTTACAAGCCATTCAAATCCTGAAAAAAATCGGAATCGGGAAAACAGGCATAATAACAGGAGACACAAAGCAGGCTGCCGAAAAAACGGCGGAACGGCTCGGCATTGCTGAAACAGCCGCCTCTGTTTTGCCCCACGAAAAGGTTGAAAAATTCACCTATCTCGCGGAAAAGATGAAAGAGGAAACACCGGGCAAAACAGCCTTATTCGTGGGAGACGGTATAAATGACGGTGCGGTAATTGCCTGCGCCGATGCGGGCATTGCAATGGGCGCCCTGGGAAGCGATGTGGCAGTGGAAGCCGCAGATGTGGTCTTGATGAACGACAAGTTGCTGCTGGTACCGGAGGCGGTTCTGCTGGCGAAAAAAATAAAGCGCATAGTGTCGGAGAATATCGCCGTCTCCATTTCGATAAAGCTCCTGTTCCTGGTGTTAGGCGCCGCAGGAATAATCGGCTTAAAGCTTGCGGTTTTTGCGGATGTAGGGGTTGCCCTTATTGCAGTGCTCAATTCGATTAGACCTTTGGGATGGAAACAGTTTTTTATTTAGATAAAAAGGGAACACCACCTATACCGTCATGGAGAAGTTATGACTGCGTTTCTTGTTTCTTTAGCCTTGTAAAGCAGTTTATCGGCGTATTCAACCATTTCCGCCACTGTCTTTTCCTGATTATAGAAAGCGCCAATACTTACAGAAAGCTTTATTTCCGGTAAATTCTGAATTGATATGTTGTTAACACGTTGTCTGATGGTTTCCATTTTCGTAAAAAATATTTCTTTCGGTATATTCTGCATAACCATCAGAAATTCATCACCACCGTACCTGATGATTATATCGGAACTTCTTACATTCGATACCATTTCAAATGCGATGGCTTTAAGCACTTGATCTCCCGTCGTGTGCCCGTATGTGTCATTGATTTGCTTAAAATTATCCACATCCACAAGAGCAACCCCTGGATGTTTTGACAAAACACATATTTGTTCATCGTAATACCGCCGGTTATAAACATTTGTCAGTGAGTCTGAATATATCTTTTTTGTATGCGTGGAGATAGTATCTATAAATTCATTTTTGCCTGCGGCATCCCACAAGGTTTCATCCGAAGTTTTTGTCACCATTTCAATGACATAGGGCTTACCGTCAATTTCAATGTATTTTGAAATTACAAAATAAATTTCATTATTCACAAACTCGAATTTAGTGACTTTGTTTTTGCAGGACAATGCCTTCGCCGAAACACAATTGGCACATCTTCCGGTTTTGTTCCATGCCGCATAACATACATAATCCTTTTCGCAGGGTTTAACACCCTTTTTAAAGACTATTTCTTTCGTTAATGAAACATCAACAACCCTGACTAAATCAAACATACCTTGAAGCATTGCTATAATAGGAGTCAGCTCATCATGTGTCATGTAAATATACCCCCCTATCCTACTAAAAGTTTATCATGAGATAAACAAAAAACAATAGTTAAAGGTAAAATATAAATAAAAACTAAATGGCTCAACATCCTTCCGTAGTGTTTTTATCTTCTGCTTTGTTTTCAGGAACGGATCCGTGAATCTGTCCATCCTCAGAAAAGGGGTTCCTGTTTTCCACGGAATCGTCAGGGTTACCTGCATCTTGGACTTCCGTTTCCTGTTTTTTTTCCGCCTGATCTTCCTCAGTCTGAGCCTCTGCTTCCAACTTGGATTTATGTCTGGCATACAAAGCAATTACAGCCGCGGCGGCAACAAAAAACACAGCCGCAACAACTGACACAACAGGATTTTCTGATTCGCCGTTTTTCAAATCGGCGACAAGTCCGTATACCAGATACAATAAATATACAGCGGCTGCATAGTATAAGCCGTATTTCCTATTCATACGGATATTCTACATTCATTCAAAACATAAAACAAGTATAAACATTACGGCTTACAGGGACTCAATTTATTTTTTACAAAGGGAAAGCCTGTCAATTAAATACGGCAGAGCTTTTTCAAATTTGACTCCGTACCAATGGTCCTTGTCGTCCAGGGTGGCTTTCATTGATTCCACAACCACATCGGCGGCAAGGGCAGCGGCATCATAGACAGACCATCCCCTGCACAGTGCGCCGGCCACAACGGAAGCGTAAACATCCCCTGTTCCATGCATGGAAGCATCCAGTTTGTGGTTAAAGTAATATTTTATTTCCTTGCCGTCATAAACAGCGCAGCCAAGTTTATCCGGTTCAAAGCTGACTCCGGTGAGTACAATATAGGACGGGCCGATGGCTTTCAGTCTTTCCAAAAGACCAGAAATATATGAAGAATCATAAGAGGATCCCGCATATTTTTCCCCCAGAAGGAAAGCGGCTTCCGTCAAATTCGGAAGTATCACATCCGCGCGGGCACAGAGCTTTTTCATCTCGGACGGGAAATCCTCATCAAATCCGGTATACAACACACCGTTGTCCGCCATAACAGGATCTATTATCCTCAGACTGTCTTTTTTTGAAGTCTCATCCATAATCTGAAGGATAATGGGAATCTGGGCTTTGCTCACATAACCTGTATAAAAAGCATCGAAGGTTATTTTCTCTTTTTTCCAGTGTTCCAGGATAGCCGGCATATCACCGGTTAAATCCCGGAAGGTGTATCCGGAAAATCCTGCCGTGTGGGTGGAAAGAACGGAACTGGGTAATACGGCGGTCTCGATTCCGCAGGCTGAAATTACCGGCAATGCAACGGTCAGGGAACACTGTCCCACGCAGGAGACATCCTGAATAGTAAGAAGCCTTTTGTCCATAAAATGATTCCTCCTGAGATACTGAATTAAAAAGAACCGGCAGGATGATAATATAAAAAATCTGGTATCATAGATATACCCATTTTTAATAATTTTTAATATAATCAGATTATGTTCACCTGTGACTTCTCAAAAAGGAAAGAAATGTCCCTGTGGGAATTCCTTTACACTGAAATAAAAAACGCGGTTATTTCCGGCGTATTTTCCCCCGATGAAAAAATGCCTTCCAAGCGGGCCCTGGCAGTACATCTGGGAGTAAGCGTAATCACAGTGGCCGCTGCTTATGCCCAGCTGATATCGGAAGGCTGGCTGTATTCAATTGAGCGCAAAGGCTTTTTCGTAACGAACATCCGGGAATCCATGCCGGAAAAAAACTTCCGCCCAATCCGTCCCAAAAAAAACTCTTCCGGCGAAAAGACATCTGAACGTACCGAACCGAAACCCACAAAACCTGAGGGAAAGTGGTTCGCGGATTTCAGGGACAATTCCACCGCTTTGGGAAAATTCCCTTTTTCCCAGTGGTCGAAAATAATAAGAAAAATATTGCGTATGCCCGATTCGAAGCTTCTTTCCAGATGTGAAACAGCGGGACTATGGGAACTGCGGGAAGAAATATCATCCTACCTGCTGCGGTTCAGGAACATAAAAGCCCCCCCTGAAAGGATTATTATCTGTCCCGGAACCGAATACGCCTACGGAATGCTGGTTCAGATTTTAGGACGGGAAAGACTTTACGCTGTTGAAAATCCCGGTTACAGGAAAACGGCGGATGTCCTGCGCATAAACGGGGCCGAGTGCCGTCCGGTGGACATGGACCAGGAAGGAATCCGTCCCGACATCATCGAGAAACTCAACGTGTCTGTCATCCATGTTTCGCCGTTGCACCACTACCCCACCGGCCGGGTTATGCCCGTAAAACGCCGGATGGAGCTTTTGTCCTGGAGCATGGAGAAAACCCCGGCCAACGGGAATCCGCCCGGACGCTGGATTATAGAGGACGATTACGATTCCGAATTCAGGTTCACCGGGAAACCCTTGGAAACCCTCCAGAGTTTATCGGAGGATTCCGGAGGCAACCGGGTGATATACATGAACACCTTCTCCAAAACCCTGGCGCCTTCTTTCAGGATAAGCTACATGGTGCTTCCGGAAAGCCTGCTCGAAGACTTTTCAAAAAAAACCGGGTTCTTTGCCTGCGCGGTTCCCAACCTGGATCAAATGGCCTTGGCTGAATTCATGAAAAACAAAAACTTTGAAACCCACATTATCAGGATGAAAAACTATTACAGGACAACCAGGAATAATTTGATTGCCGCCATTGAAGGGGGGAAACTGTCCGGCATATCCCACATAAAAGAAGAGGATGCGGGGCTGCACTTCCTGCTTACCCTTGACACTGGGTTTTCGGGGAAAAAACTCAAGGCGAAGCTGGCGGAGGAAGGTATAAACGCTGCCCTCCTTTCCGATTATTTCCACAAAGGGGAACAGGGGAAGCCGGACAGATTTCCCGGAGACGCTGACAAAACGCTGGTGATAAATTATTCCGGCTTGGGCAGGGAAAAAATCCCCGCCGCCGTCAAACGCATGGAAAGAGCCTTAACTGCCTGCTGCCCCTGAAAACAAAAACAGCCCCAGGACAAGGGCTGTTTTTGTTTTCACAAAGGGCTTCCGCCCCTTTACTGGAGGTGGGGGGAGTTGAACCCCCGTCCTAAAATGCAGCGCAACGGCGTCTACAGGTTTATCGGTGCGAGGTGGTTGTCGGGAACCGGTGTCAGCACCGCAAGCGTCGGTTCCGTATTTTGGAAAAAGTCCCTCGTACCGTCCAAACCCGGTACAAAGCAAGCTCCGGTTGGCGTCGGGAACAGTTGTTGCTTCGGAGCAGCATCAACAACGTCCCGCGTTCCCCCGCTTACGCAGCGAGAGCGTAACTGTCGTTATTTTCGGCAGTTATGGTTTTTGTCCGGTCAGAGGCCGGACGGCCTCACCTGCAGCCGGAACCCTGAACATCCCAGTCGAATCCGGGACACCCCCTTCCAAGTTCCGTCTATATTTTTAAAATACAGCTTAAACCTGAAAAAATCAAGGGCGAATAAGCCTCCGCTGTCTTTTCCTCTGCCCGGCCGACGGTTCCCGGTAAAAGACAAGTTAAAACCCCGCATTGCAAATTTATCTTTTTCCTGTTATTGTGAATTATGACGGAAGACAGAATATCCGTACTGGACTTTGGAAGCCAGTATGCCCACTTAATCGCCAAACGTTTCAGGATGCTGGGGTACTATTCTGAAATCATGCAGCCCACAGCTCCTGTTTCAGCTTACAAAAACACAAAGGGGATTGTCCTTTCCGGAGGCCCCTCCTCAATCTACGAAGATGACGCCCCTGCATATAACAGCGGGATTTTTTCCCTGGGAATACCGGTCTTGGGACTCTGTTACGGACACTACGTTGTTTCAAAGGAAAACGGGGGCGAAATTGCAAAGAGCCAGGCGGGGGAATTCGGATTTGCATCCCTGAAAAAAAGGGAGGGAACCGACTGTCCCCTTTTCAAAGGGGTGTCCTTTCCCGCCCAGGTTTGGATGAGCCATCAGGACGAAATCGTTTCCTGCGCACCCGGGTTTGAGCCTGTCGCCTTCACGGAAAACTGCCGGTTTGCGGCTGTGCAGAATCCGGAGAAAAAACAATTCGGCCTCCAGTTCCATGCGGAAGTAAAAGACACACCCTGCGGAAACATAATCTTTGAAAACTTCGCTGAATTCTGCGGGATGGAAAAAAACTGGGATCAGGACAAGGTTCTTTCGCTGCTGATTGAACAGATAAAAACTGAAGCCGGTATCCTGCCCCTTCCGGACGGGACCCGGCGGCCTGAACGGAAAGTCCTCCTTTTCCTTTCGGGGGGAGTTGACTCCACGGTAGCCTTCGCCCTTTTGAACAAGGCTCTGGGGCAGGACAAGGTTCTCGGCCTTCACATTGACAACGGCTTCATGCGGAAAAATGAAAGCGAGGAAATAGTGGAACGCTACAAGGCGGCTGGCTTCACAAACTTCATCTGCAAGGATGCGTCGGAGACCTTCCTCAACGCCATAAAGGATGAAACGGATCCCCAAAAAAAACGGAAAGCCGTGGGTGAAACCTTCATCAAGGTGAGGGATGAAACAGTCCTGGAACTGGGGGTTGCCGCCGAAAACATGCTTCTCGGACAGGGAACCTTGTATCCGGACGTGATTGAATCAGGAGGGACAGAAAACTCAAAAACCATAAAAACCCACCATAACCGGGTGGAGGGTATACAGGCCCTGATAGAACAGGGGCTTATAATCGAGCCGTTGAAAGAACTGTACAAGGATGAAGTCCGGGCGATAGGCGGCAAACTGGGGCTTCCCGATGATTTGATTTACCGGCACCCCTTCCCGGGACCCGGCCTGTCAATCAATGTGCTGTGCGGGGACGGCAAGGATTCCCAACCGGAGGAAGACAAAACCAAACTTCCCGCCGCGGAGAAAAAGCTGAAAAACCTTGAGCTTTCAGGTTTCTTTACAAAATGTGAAGATGAAGGCGGAACGGGGATCCCGGAACTTTCAGGCATATCAATCCTTCCAGTCAAATCAGTAGGCGTGCAGGGTGATTTCCGCACATACACATTCCCGGCGGTGCTTCAATTCAAGGATGTGTTTTCCAAATTCCCGGCCTGGGATGAATTGGAAAAAGCCTCCTCTTTCATAACGAATTCCCTGCCGGACGTGAACCGGAGCATACTCCTCCTGTGGCGCATAGAAAACGGGGAAGAGACCATGGAATTGCAGAAAGCCAGATGCACCAAGGAAAGGCTGGATCAAACCAGGGAAGTGGATGCGGTGGTTCTGGAGGAATTACGCAAGGCGGGGCTTTACCGCAACGTTTTCCAGCACCTGACGATAAACCTGCCCTTTGCGGTTTCCCGGGACAGATGCTCGGTTGTCCTGCGGCCTGTCGTTTCCGAAGATGTAATGACGGCAAGGTTCGCCCACTTACCTGTACCCATGCTACAGCATATCACTGAAAGAATCATAAAGTTTGGTTTTGCAGACGCAGTGTATTACGACATAACAAACAAACCGCCCGCCACGTTCGGATGGGAATGAAACCCCGAAGGCCGCCTGAAGAAAGGCGGCTTTCATGGGAACCCTTGAGTCAGGGAAAATCAAGCCCAGACATTCCTGCGTATAAAGGTGTCCGCCCTTTCATAACCTACGGAAACAATGTCAACGGGAACACCGCAATACTGCTCGATAAAATCAATGTAGGACTGGGCTTCTTCCGGAAGCAAATCATAGGAGCGGCATTCCTTCAGGCAGGTTTTCCATCCCTTGAATGTCTTAAGGACAGGGCGGGCTGCATTCAATTCCTCCACCGAAGAAGGGAATTCCTCGGTGACGGTTCCGTCTATATTGTATGCCACACAGGCTTCGATTTCTTCCAGAGTGTCATAAACATCAAGATGTGTCAGGGCAAGGGAATCAATTGAATTTGACCGGCAGGCATAACGGAGGGCGACAAGATCCAGGTACCCGCACCTGCGTGGCCGGCCGGTTGTCACCCCGTATTCCCGGCCTGTGTCCCTTACGTACCGGTACAAGCCGCTCTGGCTGTCCTCATCGAATTCAGTGGGCATGGGGCCGTTACCCACCCGGGTGGAATAAGCCTTAAACACACCGATAACCTTGTCGATTGCCCTGGGCCCTACACAACCGCCTATGGCAGCACCCGCCGCGGAAGAAAAGCCGGAAGACACGTAAGGATAGGTTCCCAAATCAAGATCCAGAAGAACACCCTGGGCTCCCTCGAAAACAACCTTTTTCCCGCTGTATTTGCACAATTCATAGGTCAAGTTGACCTTCATCTGGAGGAGGCGGGGAATATAGGGTTCAAGGAATTCCAAATCCTCTTTCTCAAGGTCGTCCATCTTTTCCTTCCAGAGAAGATCCGCAACCCTGATCCCGTCCCTTTCACTTTTCATAGCATAAGTTAAGCCTATACCGCGTCCCGTGGTTCCTATGGGACGGCGGCGCTGTTTATCCCGTTCGACATCAAGTTTCCTGTAGCGGGGCAACACTATATGGGCTCTGTCCGAAATAAAAACCCGGTTTTCCCAGGCGATGCCTTTTTCCGAAAGCATGGACAATTCGGCGAACAAGGCCTCCGGGTCAATCACCATGCCGGCACCGAGATACACAATATTGTTTTCATGAAGTATCCCTGAAGGCACAAGATGAAGGGCGTATTGGACGCCGCCGCTTACAATTGTGTGCCCGGCGTTTGCGCCGCCGGAATAGCGGACAATGCACTGCGCTTCAGACGCAAGATAATCGACTATTTTACCTTTACCTTCATCACCCCACTGGGCTCCGACAACAACAAGATTCACCGGTTCACCCCTCCCATTCATTTTTTATGCGGGATTTTCCGTACACCGCTAAACAGGGGAAGTATAGCTGAAAGCGTTTTTTTTGTAAATGCTCGCACAAAGCCGGAACGAAAAGCCCCAACAGGAAAATAAACTTCTAACCGCGATAATCCTCACGGGAAAACCGTACGTTTTTATTTATATGTATAATAGTGAAAAACAAAATAGCGATGAGCCAAATTGAAGTCAAAACTACAAGAGAAGATGTCCCGCCTGAATAATAAGCTGTAAGCACCAGCATTGCCACCGCAGTTTGAAGAATAATCAAAAGGACAAGTGTCTGTCTCTGGGAAAACCCTATGGCCACAAGCTTATGATGAAGGTGTGAAAAATCAGGTGACATTATGGAACGGTGTTCCCTTACCCGTCTCCAGACAGCAGCCACCGCATCGCAAAAAGGAAAAACCATAAGTGTTATGGCATACCATACTGGAACAGAGGGAGTACCGGAAGAATTCGGAAGGAGAGGCAGAACGGCAAGCATAAAACCGAGAAACTGACTTCCACCGTCACCCATGAATATTTTTGCCTTGGGAACAGGCAGGTTGAAAATCAGGAAAGCAATTATTGCAGGAATAATAAAAGCGCAAACCAGCACATTATGATTTCCGCCCTGCCGCAAAAAAAACACGGAATAAGATATAACCACAACAAGGGATGTTGTGCCGGCAAGTCCGTCAAGTCCGTCAAACATATTGATCACATTGATAATTCCGGCCACCCATAAAACGGTCACAAACCAGGAGAAAAACCCCAAATCTATATTCAATCCGAGAGGCGCAAAGGAAATTGTATTAAACCTGAAACCTGCAGCCCACACAGCCCAACCGGCGGCAAGCTGCACTAAAAGTTTGTATCTTGCTTTCCACGGATGCAAATCATCCCAAAAACCCATAATAAAAACCGCAAAAGCCACGGCAAACAAAACCAAGTATCCGCCGTCAAAAGAGAAACCGAAAAAACTTCCGGAAAATCCAATTATCATTGTGACGGCGAAACCTATGAAAATTCCCAAACCTCCCAGCCGGGGAATATTCCCCTTATGCATACGCCTGTCGTCATGGAAATCATAGATGGACAGTTTGTTTGCGATTTTAATCGTTAAAAAAATAACAAGAGATGAAAGTAAAAGATCAAACAAACAAAATAATAAAATCAGTTTCATGCTTTACTTTACCTGTTTAGCACCGGCCATATTTATCTTCAACCCTTGTGATGTCATCTTCTTCAAGGTAAGTTCCAGACTGAACCTCAATCAACTCAAGCGGAATTTTACCGGGATTTTCCAGGGAATGAAGAACACCAAGAGGGATAAATGTAGACTGGTTTTCAGTTAAAACCATAACTTCATCCCCGTTCCTGACTTTAGCTGTTCCGGATACAATCACCCAATGTTCCGACCTGTGGTGATGAAGTTGAAGGGAAAGTTTTCCACCCGGTTTAACTGTTATATGTTTCACCTTAAAACGGTTGCCCTTCTCAATAGAATCATAACTTCCCCAGGGCCGGAAACCTATCTGGGGATCCTCAACCTCACAGCATTTGCGCTCTTTTAAAATGGACACAACTTTTTTTATGTCCTGGGAGGCATTTTTGTCAGCCACAAGGACCGCATCCCTGGTTTCAATAATCGCAAGATTATCACAGCCCACACCCACCACGAGCCGCTTTTCAGAAAAAGCAATGTTTCCGGTGGAGTTATACAAAAACACATTTCCCCGGGTCACATTCCCGTCCCCGTCCTTCGGGGAAACATCCCACAAGGAGGAAAAGGAACCAACATCGCTCCATCCCGCATCCATCGGCACAACCGCACCTACAGAAGTTTTTTCCATGACGGCATAGTCTATGGAATTCGAGGGGGATTTGGAAAAATCATCCGGATTAAGACGCAGGAAATCAAAATTTTCTGAAACCTGATCTTTGTTTATGGCGCTTACCGAGGATTCCACCGCTGAATATATTTCCGGCGCAAAGGTTTTCAGTTCCCTTAAAAACACCGAAGCCCGGAAAAGGAACATACCGCTGTTCCAATAATAGCCGCCTTCCTTTATATAAGAAAGGGCTGTAACCTCATCGGGTTTTTCCTTGAAACCGTCAATCTCAAACCAAGAGGAACCACTGCCTCCGGTCTTGCCGGCCTTCACATAACCATAAGCGGTTTCAGGTCTGTCGGGGACAATTCCGAAGGTGACTATTTTTCCGGAAAGGGCCGGTTCCACCGCCTTCTCAACAGCATTTTTGAAAGCACGCACATTTTCCACCGCCGAATCAGCGGAAAGGACAAACAGGAGGGGATCCTCCGATTTCCGGGTTAAATAAAAGGTGGCAGCGGCAATAGCCGGTGCGGTATTCCTGCCGAAGGGTTCCAGCATAATGGAAGGACGCTCAATCCCCAATTCAACCAACTGAACAGCCGCAGTGAAGCGGTGCACCTCGTTGCATATGACAAGGGGGTCGGAAATTCCCTCTATCCCGTTAAGGCGGAGGATTGTTTCCTGGAGCATGGATTTTTCCGAGACCAAGGACAGGAACTGTTTAGGATATTGGGAACGCCCCAAAGGCCATAACCTGGTTCCCTCGCCACCGGCTAAAATAACGGGAATTATTGAAAAATCCATGTCCACAGCATACCATCCTTCTTTATTCGGTTCAAGATATACGTATCACCGTTCCATATACTTTCCTGAAAGGATATTATCCGTCCAGTTTTTATGGGACAAATACCATTTTATGGTACCCCTCAAACCTTCCTCAAAGGTCATCTTCCTTTCCCAACCCAGTTCACGCCTGATTTTTGAACAGTCGATGGCGTAACGCCTGTCATGGCCGGGTCTGTCGGTGACATATTCTATCAAAGATTCAAGTTCGTCCTCCGTTTTTTGCCCATATCCGGCAACGGGCATTTCCACAGCGGTCAGCTCAATGACTTTGTGAAGAAGTTTAATATTCTCCCATTCATTTTCACCACCTATATTGTACTTTTCCCCGCACACACCGGAACGGAGTATCTGCCAGACTGCCCTGTTATGGTCTTCCACATAAATCCAATCCCGGATGTTCCGGCCGTCACCGTATACGGGAAGTTTACGTCCTAAAGTTATATTGAGAATCATCAGTGGCAGAAACTTTTCCGGAAACTGGAAGGGACCGTAATTGTTGGAACAGTTTGAAAGGGTTACCGGCAGGCCGTAGGTGTGGGAATAGGCTGAAACGAGATGGTCACTGGAAGCCTTGCTGGCGGAATAGGGGCTTCTGGGATCATAGGGGGTTGTTTCCGTGAAAAAACCTTCACCACCCAGAGAGCCGTAAACCTCATCCGTGCTTACATGGTGGAAAAGAACACCCTCCTGGAAAGAACCGTCCGGTTTTTTCCAGGAATTCCGGGCACAATCCAGCAGGGTGAATGTGCCGTCCACATTTGTACGGATGAAAGCCTTGGGACCTGAAATTGACCGGTCCACATGGCTTTCCGCGGCGAAATGAACCACGGTATCTATATCATATTCCCGGAAAATCCTTTCCACGGTTTCCCGGTCACAAATATCGCCTTTTTCAAAAAAATAACGCCTCTCCCTTTCCGGAACGCCCGAACCGAACCGTTCCTCCACATCCTGGAGACTCTGGAGATTGCCGGCGTAGGTCAAGGCGTCAAGATTCACAATCCTTCCGGAAAAGCCGGCGTCGGAGAATTTTTCCGGGCAGGAAGAAATTCCGAAAAGGTAATGGATGAAATTACAGCCTATGAAACCGGCGCCGCCGGTAACAAGGATGTTGGACAGTTTTCTTCCTTTACAAACAGCAGAATCCATAGAACCTCCATAAAATCGTCAGGGTTTATTCTCCCCAGGAAAGCGTTTGGAAAAATCGGGGCCGCTCATAAAGGCTAAAAGGCTCTCCTTCCAGCCGGGCAACGGAATTCCCAGAGCCCTTTTCAGTTTTGCCTTGGAAAGAACTGAATAAGCGGGCCGGGGAGCCTTGGCGGGATACTCTTCCGTTGTGCACGGGGAAATCCGGCATTCATTTGAAACAAGGCCCTTGGCCTTGCCTATGCGGTAAATTTCGCAGGCAAAATCATACCAGGTGGTTTCCCCTTCCCCCGAATAATGGTAAACACCGTTTCCGGCCCCGGAAGACAAAAGCATGACAATGTATCTGGCAAGATCCATGGAAAAGGTAGGGCTTCCCTTCTGGTCGCTGACAACCTTAATTTCCGGTCGGGAATTCATCAAATCCACCATCGTGTAAACAAAGTTTTTCCCCCGTGGTCCGTAAAGCCAGGCAGTCCGGATAATATACCAGGGCAGGGGTTGTTTGTTTTCCCCGCCGTTGTGGGTTTCAAAAACCTTTTTGACAAGCTCTTCCCCTTCAAGTTTTGTTCTACCGTATACGCCGGAAGGACAAACCGTATCTGTTTCTATATAGGGAGTTTTGGACTTTCCATCGAAAACATAATCGGTTGAAATGTGGACAAGGCCGGCGCCGAATCTGACGGCGGTTTCCGCCAAATTTCCTGCACCGGTACAATTCAAGGCGGCGGCTTTGTCCGGTTCATCCTCCGCCTTGTCCACTGCGGTGTAAGCGGCACAATTGATAATCCAGTTGCCCGGATTCCCCGGGATTCCCTGCCCCTCCCCGCCGGAAAAAACTCCGGAAGCGAATTCCTCCAGAGCCTTCAAATCGGTTATATCCACCTCCCGGTCGCTTCCCTGGCAGGCGGTACCTCCGTCCTGAATCCTTTCCAGCAAGGTGCTTCCGAGCATACCTTTAGAGCCGACAACCCAAATCACTGGCCCCTCCATGTTCCGTCAATGGAAAAATAATCCCCATCCTTCTTGAAAGAAGGATAAAGCCTGTCTTTTTCGGAAGTTATGGGGGAAAAATCACCGTCCGAAAGGGAAGCCCAATCCACACCTATAAGCGAATCATTCCACATCAACCCCTGCTCATCTTCCGGATGGTAAAAATCAGTGCATTTATATGTGAAAACAGCATAATCCGAAAGCACAAAAAAACCGTGGGCGAATCCCGGCGGTATATAAAACTGGTTGTTCTTTTCCCCATCCAATACTAGACCATAATATAGTCCGAAAGCCGGAGAACCGTTCCGTAAATCCACAGCCACATCATAAACCCGGCCGGAAACAACCCGCACCAACTTACCCTGGGGGTGTTTTGACTGGAAATGCAAGCCACGGAGAACGTTTTTCACGGAAGAGGACTGGTTATCCTGCACAAAACGCATTTTCAAACCGGCTTCAAAAAAATCCTTCTCGTTATATGATTCAAAGAAACTTCCCCTTTTATCAGGGAAAATTCTTGGCTGTATTTCATACAAACCGGGAAATTCAATACCTTCCTTCCCGGTACATTTTGAAAAAGTAAAAGCCAAAACAGCCTCCTAAAAAATATCCCTGGATTCCGCAATGTAACGCAGGTATTCCCCGTAATCAGTTTTATATTCCGAAGCCAAAGAAAGCAATGAATCCCTGGAAAGCCATTTATTTCTAAAAGCAATTTCTTCTATGCAGGATACATACATACCCTGCCTTTTTTGTATTGTGGCGATAAAATTTGAGGCTTCCAAAAGCCCGTCATAGGTACCCGTATCCAGCCAGGCCATCCCCCTTCCTAAAACCTCCACGGACAGGGCTCCTTCAGATAAATACACATTATTAACGGCGGTTATTTCAATTTCCCCCCGGGCACTGGGTTTTATATCTTTCGCAATGGAAACAACCGAATTATCATAAAAATACAAACCGGGAACAGCGTAATTCGATTTTGGCTTTTCAGGTTTTTCTTCGATGGAAACAGCTTTACCGGAAGAGTCAAATTCCACCACACCGTAAGAGCGGGGATCCTTCACATAATAGCCGAAAATTATGCCACCGCCGTCTTTCTCCACTGACCGGACACAATCCCTCAGCTGTCCGGCAAATGAACGTCCATAAAAGATATTGTCGCCCAAAACCAGTGCGACGGAATCCTGTCCGATAAAATCCGCACCGACTATAAAGGCATCAGCCAACCCCCGGGGACTTGGCTGAACCGCATATTCAAAACGCATCCCCAATTTCGCCCCGTCCCCGAATAATTCCCGAAAAACACCCGAATCCCTGGCAGTGGAAATAATGAGGACATCCCTAATCCCGGAAAGCATTAAAACTGAAAGGGGATAATAAATCATGGGTTTATCATAAACCGGAAGGATTTGCTTTGAAACAGCCTTTGTCAAAGGATAAAGCCTTGTACCGGAACCACCGGCAAGAATAATGCCTTTCATCCTGCAAATATACCACAGGAAAAAGAAAAAATAAAGGGAAACATGGCTGGGTAAATTTCAGCGGCCGGAAAACAATTCAAAAATCCGGTTCAAATCATCCGGAGAAAAATAGGAAATTTCAATCACGCCGCCGGCGGGGGTTCCTTTTATGGAAACCTTTGTTCCTAAAAGCTCTATGAATTTATCCTGCAAAGCCGCCAAATCCGCGTCCTCCGGCTGTGAAGGAGTTTTCGCTTTTTGCTTTTTGGCGGTATTCTCCTTTTTTGAAGCACGGCCCCCGCCGTTAAGTTCAGCCGCATAAGCCTCACAGTCCCGGACAGAAAGACCGCTCCCCAAAATTCTGGCGAACATAATCTGCTGGTCGGAGGGATTCACAACCGAAAGAAGGGCCCTGGCATGGCCGGGAGAAATTTTCCCGTCTTTAAGGGCTTCCCTCATATCCGTGGGAAGTTTCAAAAGCCGCAGGGCGTTTGCCACAGCCGACCGGCTTTTTCCCACCCGGGCAGCGGCTTCCTCCTGACTCAAATTACCTAAAACCATCAATTCATGATAAGCTTCCGCTTCTTCCAGGGGATTCAAATCCTCCCTCTGGATATTTTCTATGAGGGCGATTTCCAGTTTACGCTCATCGGAGTATTTTCTTACGATAACAGGTATTTCGGAAAGCCCCGCCAACCGGGCGGCCCGGGTGCGCCTTTCCCCGGCAATAATGAAATACTTTCCGTCACCGGTTTGCTCCACAATAACAGGTTGTATAATCCCATGTTCACGGATTGAATCCGCCAGTTCCTGAAGTGATTCCCCGTTGAATTCCCGGCGGGGCTGTTTGGGATTCGGTAAAAGCAGAGCCGGATCCACCATTAAACCGGAGGTACTGTCAGGGACGGGGGAAACCTGCTTTTTTTCAGCAGTGGAAGGAACCCCTTCAAGAAGGGCATCAAGACCTCTTCCCAATCCTCTTTTGGAAGCCTTAGCCACGGGCAATCACCTCTTTTGCAAGCTGCTCATAACTGCGGGCACCGGAACATTCAGGATCATAGGCGCATACAGGCAAACCATGGGAGGGAGCTTCGGAAAGACGTACGTTCCTGGGAATAACGGTGTCAAAAACCCTCTCCCGGAAATACATTTTAACCTGGCGAACCACATCCTGGGGAAGTTTCATTCTGGGATCGTACATGGTAAAGAAAATCCCGCCTATCAAAAGGGAAGGATTGAAAGTATTCTGCACCCTTTGAACGGTTTGCAAAAGCAATGTAAGCCCTTCCAAGGCGAAATATTCACATTGAAGTGGAATTAAAACCTGTTCAGCGGCGGCAAGCCCATTTAAGGTTAAAATCCCCAGGGACGGGGGACAATCTATAAGGATATAATCATAGGAATCCTTTAATGGCGCCAGAGCTTTTTTCAGAAAAAACTCCCGGTCATCCTGATCCACAAGCTCCACCGCCGCACCGGAAAGATCTATGGAAGCAGGCACAGCGTCCAACAGGGGCAAATTCGTGTTCCTCACAACTTCCTTTGCCGAAACTTTTTCCGCAATCAAATCGTAAACGGTGGGAGGTTCCTTATCCAAGCCCACACCGGAAGTCATATTTCCCTGGGAATCAAAATCCACAAGAAGAGTTTTCTTACCTTCCAGGGCAAGATAGGCACCAATATTTATTACCGATGTTGTCTTCCCTACACCACCTTTTTGATTAACAAAAACAAATGTTTGTCCCATACATTTCCAGTATATATGATTTTTATAATTTATAACAGCCCGCAACAATCATTGCCCGGGATTTTCCGTCATATTCTTATGTTCCGGAAAAATACTGTAGGAAACTGAATAATCATATACATCAGCCTTTTCGATTTTTTTAATAAAGCCGACCACAAAATATGTCAGCGGAAGGAAAACAACTTCCACCGCTGTTTTCAAGAGATAATTTGAAGCGGCCATCACAATTAAAACAGGAAGGGAATATAAACCGTAGAAAGCGACGGACACAAAAATCACAGTATCAAAGAACTGCCCCGCCAAGGTGGAAGTAATTGCCCTGAACCAAAAAAACCGTCCCCGGGTAACCACTTTTATCTTTGAAAGGGTAACGGAATTAACATATTCACCGGAAAAATAACCCAGTATGCTTGCCAGGGCAATCCGAGGAACCTGCCGCAGGATATTGTCAAAATCACTTTGGAATGTCCACTCGGCCTGGGCGGGAAGCACGCCGACAAACGCAATCGACAGGCTCATGAGCACCAGCGTTGCGAATCCGGTCCAGATGACCTTCCGCGCCGCGCGGTAACCGTATACTTCGGTGAGGATGTCCCCGAAAATATACGAAAGCGGGAACAGGATTGTCCCGCCGTCAAAAACGAACGGTCCTATTTGCAGCATTTTCGCCGCAAGAATGTTGGAAAGGACGAGCACCCCGGTGAAAAGCCCGGCGACCGCCGGAAGCAGGGAAAAGCCGGTGTTCACGGCGGACACCGGCGGGGAAATTTCTTTGCCATCACGATTCAGTTTCATATGCGAATATTTGCGCACAACAGAAAAAAAATCAAGGAGGCTGCCCCGCCGGAATCAGGATGCGCCGGGAACGTCATTCGGCGGACAGCGCCCGGTACGCTTCCTGCGGAAGCATATCCAGCCATTCCACAGCCCTTTGATTCAGGTTAGCGTTCGCGGCGATATGGGCGAACGGAGAGTCCGCGGCGGCACCATGCCAATGAACGACTCCGGGAGGACAGATAGCCACATCGCCAGGGAGCATCACCTGAACTTCCTGCCCTTCAATCTGGTGGTAGCCGATTCCGTCGGTGGCAATCAGAACCTGACCGCCCTCGTGACGGTGCCAGCGGTTGATTACACCGGGTTCAAAAACCACATAGTGCAGGCCGGGAGAACCGGCGGCATTCCCGTCCCCGGCCAAATCCGAAAGATAAACCGTCCCGCTGAAATTGACGGATTCCGACGCCTGCCCTTTGGGGAACATAAAGCCGCCGTCCCCGGGTTTGCGGCCGGGGAACTCCTCCTGCTCCAGCGCGGCGTATTCTTCGTCGCTCACATGCTGAACCGGCCCGTCATCATGCGCGCCCGTATATCCGGCGTCATAAATCACCATCTGCGAGAACCAGCTGTCGGGCGCGGCGCCGTGCCAATGCCTCGCTCCGGCGGGAATCTGCACGACATCACCCTCCCGAAGAATCCAGGCTTTTTTGCCCTCCTCCTGGTAATAGCCGACGCCGCCCGTCACCATGACAATCATGCCGCCGTGACGGTGCCATGCGCTGCGCGCCCCGGGCTCAAACACAATGTTGTTTGTCTGCGGAAAATCATATGTGCCGTCGGCGACTATCATGTCCTCACGGTATACGGTGCCGATGAAGGACGGGGAGCTGATGTCCCTCCCGACGGGGAATTCAATCTCCTCTTTCGCAAAGATTCTTCCTCCCCCGGAAACAGCGGTCTCCTCCGGCACACCCTGCGGAACCTGTTTTGAGCTTGCGCAGGAAAAAAGAAGCGGCAGCGACAATACAGCGGAAATGCGTTTCAGCGTATTCTTCATGTTCATTTTATACCTCCGAACAATGGTTTTCCATGAAATATATTTGAATCATAAAGCCGGGAGTAACCACCGGGTCAAGAACTTACGCTCTTTTTCCGCATTTTTTTCAATTTTTCAAGGAAGCGGCGCAAAAAAAGCCGCCGTTAAACGGCGGCTTCAGGCTCTTTTGGAAAATTAAGTCGTTTTGATTTCAATCATCTTCGGCTGGTTTTCCGGACGGCGCGGGATGTTGATTTCCAGAATACCGTCTTTGAACGAAGCCTGCACAGCGTCGGGATTGATGTCGGCGGGAAGAGTGAACTTCCTGCTGAAAGACGTCATCCTGCGCTCCCTGATGAGATACTCGCCGGCTTTGTTGTCTTTGCCTTCGGCTTTTTTCTCGACACTGTCCTCGTGCCTGGAAGAAATCGAAAGGATACGGTCCTTCAGGCTGATTTCAACGTCCTTGTCTTTGTAGCCGGGAAGCTCCATTTCCATAATGTACGCATTCTCGGTTTCCTTCACGTCAACGCGGGGCGCCGAAGCGGTTGTCGCGGGAACCAAAAAGTTCATGCCGCGGTCGAATGCATCGAAAATGTCCGAAAAAGCAGGGTTAAAAAGGCTTAATGAGTTCATAGTGAACCTCCTTAAATAAAGTTTTGCAGTTTTATAATTCCGGTCAAACCGGAATCTTGCAGCCTGAGTTTCTTCTCAAACTACACTTATATATTAGCAATAAACATGCCAACTTTCATATTTTTTTTCACCAATATATATATTTTTTTTCGTATTTATTTATAACATAAAGATTTAGAGATGAAGAAAAAAAAATCATCCGGCGTGCGCAGGTTTTTATCCGGAGGCGGAAATTTTAAAACACAAGGGGAAAAAACCATCATTTTGACAGGGTGAAAAGAATTAAACCCGGTAAAAAGGGTCTTTCTTTCCGCTTTCTGTCAAAATGACACAATAAATAGTATCATTTTAACACATATTCATTACAAAATACAAAACCGCAGGGGGTTTTCTCCAGGCACCGGGACAAACAGTATCATTCTGACTCATGTATGCAAAGGAATTTTCACAGGATACGCTCAAAAAGGCTGTATCCCACAAGGTCACCGGAGAAACCCGTCACATCGGGGACGGAAAAAAGTTTCCCGGCAAAAAAGCCGGCGGCCCCCCGCGCCACGGAAAAAACTCCCTCGGAGGAGAAATCTATCAGGATGTCTTTCGGCAGGTCATAAAGGCGGTTTTCTGCCACGGCATTCTCAAGAAGCTCCTTCAGATTTCCACGGTACTGCGGAATATCGCCGGTAAAAATAATTTTGGTGAAATCAAAGCAGTTTACAAGGAAGGCCAGATTCCTGGACAATTCTCCGTAAACGGTTTCCAGCCGGCCGGCATCCTGCGGCAGAGAAAGCAGCTCTTCGGGGGTGAAGCTGAACTGGGTAAGCTTGGGAGGCTTCATTACGAATGAACGGAATTCACCTGCGGTAAAATGATCGCCGTAATGGACCCGCTCGCCGACGGCAAAACCGAGGCCGACGGCGAAACCGCCCGCATTCCCGGCGCCCGGAGCCTTTCCCCGGTTGAACTCGCCGAGGACGGCAATAAAATTGCGGTTGCGGCTTTCAGGGTTAAAGGCAAGCTCCCCCCAGCAGCAGCAGTTGGCGTCGTTTTCAATGCAGATGAAATTCCCGCACTTTTCCGCGAGGGTTTCCCGAAGATTGAAGGGCTCCGTAACGGACAGGGGGGCCGAGCGGACCACCACGCCTTTATGCGGGTCTACTATGCCCGGAACAGCGATGCCTATCCCAAGCAGTTTGAGTTTTTCAGCTGAAACAAAATCCTTAGCCCTGCCGACAGCGGAAAGAATCAGGGAAGGAAGGGTGCCGGGATTAACGTCACATGAAACCGGTTCAGAAAATGAATGCAGTATCTTCCCGGACAACGACACCACAACGGCGGAACACTTTATGTTCTGGATTTCGAGGCCTATGATGACCCCGAAATCCTCATCCACCACAAGGCTTATCTGTTTACGCCCCACACCCTTCTTCAACGCATTTTTGCCGGAGGTTTTTATGATGCCCTTTTCCAGCAGGTTCTGGACAATCTTCGTCACGGTGGATTTGTCCAATCCCAAATCCTCCGCAATCTGTATGCGGCTTATCTTAGGGTTAAGCCGCACAGACCTGAGGACACGTGAATTATTGATTGTCTGGAGCCTGTTTGCATCCGGCATATCATGTCCGTTTATAGGATTTTATTTCCTCACGTATACGGGCGGCTATTTCAGACCGGTGGATGCGGACCTGCTCCATTGAATCGCGGAACCGCAGGGTTACGGAACCGTCTTCCTTTGAGTCATAATCCACGGTGATGCAGAAAGGTGTTCCCACCTCGTCCTGGCGGCGGTACCGCTTGCCGATTGCGCCGGACTGGTCATAGTCGGTTACAAAATCCTCTTTAAGCTCATTCTGAATTTCCCGTGCAAGCTCCGCAAGTCCGTCCTTCTTCATGAGGGGAAGGACAGCCACGGTAACAGGCGCTATCGACGGATGGAAATGAAGCACAGTGCGGTAATCCTCGGCGGCGCCGTCCCCGGCGATATTCTGCTCCTCATACGCGTCGCAGAGGAACATGAGCACATTGCGGGTCAATCCTGCGGAAGTCTCGATGATGAACGGAATGTATTTATCAGCCCCGTTATCCTGGTCAATGTACTGCATGTCCTTGCCGGAATATTCCGTGTGGCGGGAAAGGTCGTAATCGGTGCGGTTGTGGATTCCCTCAAGTTCGCTGAATCCCATCGGGAATTCGTACTCGATGTCGTAGGCGTCCTTCGCGTAATGCGCGAGCTTCTCGTGGTGATACCAGCGCATTTTGTCCATGCAGACGCCGTACTTTTTATAGAATTCCCAGCGCTGTCCGCGCCAATATTCGAACCATTTTTCATCTTCGCCGGGCTTCACAAAAAACTGCATCTCCATCTGCTCGAACTCACAGGTACGGAAAATGAAGTTTTTCGTGACGATTTCATTGCGGAAAGCCTTTCCGACCTGCGCGATGCCGAACGGAATTTTCATCCTGTTTGACTGGATGATATTCTTGTAGTTCACATAAATGCCCTGGGCTGTTTCGGGACGGAGATAGACAACGCTGGCCGTATCCTCAGCGGGGCCGATATGGGTTTTGAACATCAGATTGAAGGCGCGCGGCTCGGTGAGCTCTCCGCCACAGGCGGGGCATTTTTTTGAGGCAAGGGCTTCCTGATCCATGTTGTCAGCCCGGTACCTCATTTTACACTGTTTACAGTCAACAAGGGGATCGGAAAAATTCGCCACATGGCCGGAAGCTTCCCATACACGGGGATGCATTAAAATCGCCGCGTCCAAACCCACAATGTTGTCGTGCATTTGGGTCATTTCCTTCCACCAGGCATTCTGGATGTTCTTCTTCAATTCAATTCCAAGGGGACCGTAATCCCATGCCCCGGATTGACCTCCGTATATTTCCGATGACTGGAAAACAAAGCCCCTGCGTTTGCACAAACTGACGATTTTTTCCATTGTTACTTCATGATTATCCATTTTATCCACCGTCCCTTATTCATTCTGGTTTCCTGAGTTATGTTATACTATAACTCGTTTTTTTATTCTATAAGACAACAGAGCCTTTATTTCCCCGACAGGGTTGACACAGCCCTTTCAACCCGCTCCAGGGCTTTTTCATAACCTAGGGCGCGGATGGAACCTATCAACGGCGGGGAAACCTTTGAGCCGGTGACGGCAAGGCGTATGGGCATCATAAAGTCCCCCAGCTTAACGCCGATTTCTTCGGCGGCTTTCCGGGCGACTTCCTCCCCTTCTTCGTCGGAAAGGCAAGCGATTTCCCTGATGAATACCTCCGCCCTGCCCAGCACCGCAAGAATCTTTTCGGTATCAAGACGCTTGGTTAAAAACACCTCCTCAGGCGGAACAGCCGGTTCCACAAAGAAGAACCTGACCATTTCGGCGGCATCCGAAAGGAAATGGAGCCTCTCTTTTATGAGGGGCATCAAACCGCCAAGCATCCTCCGTATTTCAGCATCGGAAAAGGAACCGGCTGATTTGGCCGGCGCCAGGCCGAAAGCCCCGGAAGAAAGCATTTCGTCTGTGGCTGGGGCAAGGGTTCCGTCCTCTTTCATCATAATGCCGGAAACCGCCGGGCCTGTTTTCGGCAGGGGATGCTCCTCGCTTCCAGTGATTTCAATGGCCCCGTCTCCGGTTCCCGTGATAAAGGGAAGGACGGCTTCCAGAAGCTCCTTGTCGTCCATCATGCGAATATACTGGCCGTTGAACCATTCAAGCTTTTTATAATCAAAGACAGCCCCGGATTTATTCAAATGCTCAATCTTGAAAAGTTTTTCCATATCGGCAAGGGGATAAAGATCCCTTCCGTCCTCATAGGAACAGCCCAGCATTCCCACATAGTTTACAATCGCCTTGGGAACATATCCCCGGGCGCGGAATTCATCCACGCTGGTCGCCCCGTGGCGCTTTGAAAGCTTCTGTCCGTCCGCACCGTTGACCATGGGTAAATGGCAGAACCGGGGCGGCTCCCAGCCGAATGCCTGGTAAATCAGGATGTGGCGGGGGGTTGAGGGTATCCACTCCTGGGCGCGCATGACATGGGTTATTTTCATAAAATGGTCATCCACCACATTGGCAAGGTGATAGGTGGGGAACCCGTCGCTTTTCAGCAGGACAGGATCCGGATTGACGTCCTCATTTTTCCATTCAATGTCTCCAAGGAGCATATCGTTGAACCGGGTGGCGCCTTCCAGGGGCACCTTCAGCCTGATTACATAGGGTTTCCCATCTGCCAGGGCGGCGTCGATTTCCTCCTTTGTCAAATGACGGCAGTGACGGTCATAGCCGGGAGCCATTTTATTCATGGTCTGGACTTTGCGTATGCGCTCAAGCCTTTCCGCGTCGCAAAAGCAATAGTAGGCGTTGCCCATTTCCACAAGTTTTTGGGCGTATTCTTTGTACAGGTCGAACCGCTCGGACTGGACATAGGGACCGTAACCGCCGCCCTTGGAACCGCCTTCGTCCCACTCAATGCCGAGCCATTCCATCGTATCGAAAAGATTTTTCACGTAAAGTTCATCGTAACGGGTTCGGTCTGTGTCTTCGAGCCTGAGGATAAATTTTCCGCCGCAGGAACGGGCGAAAAGATAGTTGAAAAGAGCGGTTCTCACTCCGCCGATATGTTGTTTCCCCGTGGGAGAGGGGGCATAACGTACACGGACTTCCATGAAAAAATCCATCCTTAAAAATAAATTTTCAAAAAAAAGAGTATCCGGAACATCCAGATACTCCATACAGAGGCGCCAGTCAGAATCGAACTGACGATAAAGGTTTTGCAGACCTGCCCCTTACCACTTGGGTATGGCGCCATGTTCCGCTACTTTAACAGATTTTATTTTTTTTTTCAAGGGGGTAAGCGCATTCCTCCATTACGGGAATGGAGGCGGGGAAACAGGGCCGGGCTGGCTTGGAAAGCGTAAAACATGTTAATTCCCTTTTTCAAGCATAAAGAGGAACCACAAGTGCCCGCAGGTGACATAATCCTGAAAATCGGCTACACTGTAGGGCATGAATGATTTAAAAGCCGGCATTGTCTCCCGAGTAAAAGGCAGGGACGTTTACTACACCCTTACATGGTCGCCTCTGACCAAGGCCGACAAATACGAAGTGACGTTGAAAGTACCTTCTGTGGCGGGGATTTACGAACTCTACAGAATGGATTCTGAAAAAAAACTCAATTTGCTGGCCATAACTCACGCCTGGTACGGAGGGCTTAGAAGCCAGATACGGGAAGCCATAGATCCGGATGCGACCACCGACCCGGTAAAAAAGGCAGCCCTCACGGATGCCGAATTATATTACAGGTATGCACCCGGAGACAAATTGGACGCACTGCTGGATGTGGTGTGGTTCCTCCACGGAAATTATTTTCCTGAAGACATCCGTGTACAGAATTCAGGCCGGTATGAAAACATTTATCTGGATGAAAAAGCACCGGACAAGGTTTACTGGTTGGAATAAACCCTTTGGGAAGGAAACAGAAATAAGCACATAAACCCAGGAGGATTCCCATGGAAAGCAAAACCGCTTACGATGTCATAATTATCGGCGGAGGGGCTGCAGGAATGAGTGCGGCTCAATATGCGGCCCGTTCAAGCCTGCGGGTTCTCGTAATAGAAGAGAAGGCCGAAGGCGGACAGGCGGTCCTTATAGACAAACTTGAAAACTACCCGGGAATCGGAGAACCGGTTAACGGTTTTGATTTCGCCGTAACAATGAAAAAACAGGCGGAAAATTTTGGGGCGGAATTCCTGCGCACAAAGGTTACGGGAATTGATAAAAGCGGGAAAGGTTATGAAATTTCCATTGAGGACAATGATTCCTCCGGAGAAACAAAAAAACTGTACAGTCTAGTTGTCATAGTGGCTACCGGGGCGGAACACAGAAAACTCGGAATACCAGGGGAAAAGGAATATTACGGCAAGGGGGTTTCCTACTGCGCCACCTGTGACGGGCCTTTTTTCCGGAACAAGAAAATAGCCGTCATAGGCGGCGGAGACGCAGCCTGCGACGAAGCATCCTTCCTTTCCAGGCTTACGGACAACGTGACCATAATCCACAGGAAACCAGGCTTCCGCGCCCAAAAGGCAGTGGCTGACAAGGTTCTGTCAAACCCTAAAATCAGGGTTATTTTCAATACAGTTGTCACGGAAATAAAGGGAGGGGAAAACGGCGCCGTATCGTCCCTGGCTTTAAGAAACATACAAAACGGAGAAGGCTCTGAGATACCCTGTGACGCCGTTTTCATTTTCATAGGGATGACGCCGAGAACTGAATTAACCGCCACCGTGAAAATGGACAGCAACGGTTACATTATAACAGACGAAAACATGGCGACCTCTGTACCCGGGATTTACGCCGCCGGAGACATCAGGGCGAAACCTTTCCGGCAGGTTGTTACGGCAGCCTCCGATGGGGCAATAGCCGCCCACAGCGCGGCCGAATACATTTCCAACCTTAACGCATCCACGGAGAAATAAGTTTTGCGGTTTCGTAATCCGGTTCCCTGGGTTTTACTCCTGATTGCCATCACCGCCGGCAGTACCGCAATATTTCCCCGGGAACAACCTGCCGGTGAAGGCAATCCCGTACCGGAAAACAGGCTGCCCTCCTTTTGGGACAACAAACCCCATGACCTGCTTGCGGAAGAAATAGCGGAAGCGATGACAAATGAGGAGCTTCTTGCCCAGATTTTCATGTTCGGATGGGCAGGCTCCCAGCCTTCCAGGGAGGTGACGGCCTGGGTGGAAAAACGTTTTCTGGGAAGCATAAAAATTTTCGGCTGGAACACAGATGATACGGAAAAAGTTGCGGAGGCCGTAAATTTTCTTCAAAAAAAGGCTGAAAACGGAAGATTCAAAATCCCGCTTTTTGTTGCCACTGACCAGGAAGGGGGGCTGATAAGGCATGTAAAAGGCCTGACATCCGAAACACCGGGAAACCTGGCCATAGGGGCCTCAGCCCTGCCCGCAGACGCTTATTACTCCGGCTATTATATAGCCCAGGAACTCGCCGCCATGGGAATCAATATGAATTTTGCGCCGACGGTGGATCTTTACACAAACCATAATTCAACGGTCATAGGCACCCGTTCCTTCGGGGAGAACCCGGAAAACGCAGGAATCCTGGGTGCGGCCTTCGCGGCGGGAACAAAAGCTGCCGGGGTATTGGCCACCGGCAAGCATTTCCCGGGACACGGGGACACGAACCTGGACAGCCATGGACATCTGCCTGTTATAGATATTGATGTCCAAACCCTGTTGTCAAGGGAACTTATTCCTTTCAAAGCCCTTATTGAATCGGGTATTCCGGCAGTCATGAGTGCCCATCTAAGTTTTCCCAAAATAACAGGTTCAACGGTACCGGCAACATTTTCCAAATACCTGCTGCAAACAATCCTTAGGGACAAACTGAATTTCAAGGGGCTGGTTATCACAGATGATATAATGATGAATGGGGCCACTCTATATGCCGGAAGTGTATCCAAAGCCGTTGAGATGGCGATCCTGACCGGAAACGACATCATTGAATCCTCCACTACCCCCGGATTTGATGAATCTTTTTGGGTAAGAAATATAAACAACATGGAAAACAATCCTGGATTCAAGGAACAGGTTAAACGGGCAGCCCGTAAAGTTATCCAGACAAAACTGGAATATTTTAAAAGCGGAAACCCAGTACCCGTTTATGCGGACATTGAAAAAATACCGGAAAGGATTCCCGCTCCCGGATCCAAAGAATTCTTCTTGTCCCAGGCAGCCAGATCCATCACCATTGTTTACGGAGGCAAATATCTTCCGGTGGACACAAATTCATCCTCGGTGCTTATAACAGGAGCCTTCCCGGAGTTCAGGGAAGCGGGGAAAAAACGTTTCCCGGAGGCGGATACAGCCCTCATGAACAGGTCTCTGCTGAGATATGCGGGAAATTACGATATAATAATCTTCGGTCTTTCCAGCGAAAATAATTTATCAATCCTGAATTCCCTGGCTTATATCATACCGGAGGATACAAAGGTTATTGTCGTTTCCATACTCTCCCCGGTTTTATTAGAGCGGACAGAAATTCCGGACACGGCTTTGGCGGCTTACAGTTATTCTCCATATTCTTTTGACGCGGCTTTTGCCGTTATAGCCGGAGACTTTATTCCGGAAGGGGAGCTTCCTTTGGCGGATATACGCATACCTTCGGGAAAGAAATGACAAGACGGCGGGAGTAAAGTGGATAAAACAAGAACGGAAAAAGTAAGCCGAACAATAATCCGGATTGGCAGGATAAAATTACAGGAATGCATACCTGTAATTTTATCCTGCGAATGGAAATGCGTACCATTCTCCTCCCAATTCCTGCAATACATAAAAAAGGATGCCCAAAACAAACCAAAAACGGATACCAATACAAACAACGGGGATTTTTTCATTCTCCAGGAAGAAAAACAGGACATAAATGGCAAACCGGAAATCCGGGGAATTATTTTTATATCCCGATATGGAAATTTAATCCACTGCATCCCTGATCTGTGCTTAAAAGACAGGGAATGGAAAAGGGTATTAACTCTATTTTTGAGACAAAAAGAAATTTTTTCTATTTCCGGGGAAGAGACAGCCAACATACTTCTGGAAAAAAGCTGTCCCGGAATGTTTTTTAAGCGTAAAAAATATATTTTCATGAAAAACGACTTTCATATACATCAACCAGGTACTGGTATATCACAAGAGGGACACAGAGATAGTAAACAGCAAAAAGACATAATGAACGTATTTGAATGCGGGGTAAAAGATTTACAGGCTCTGATGCCCCTCCAAGAAAATTATGAACGCGAGGAAATGAATCAAAAAATAACGGAAAAAACCAGAAAAAAAACCTTATTGAAACTGAGATACACTTTAAAAAACCAGATTGTCCTTGCCTGTACGTCCGGGGATTCAGGAACTATACTGGCGAAAGCGGGCACGAATGCAAAAGGGTTAAACTGGTGTCAAATCGGTGGAGTATATACACGGCCAGAGGCGCGTAACAAGGGTGTGGCCGAGTTTTTAATAAATGAGTTGGTAAAAAAAATACATTCTGAAAACAAAGGGGTTGTTCTTTTCGTCCGGTTAAAAAACAAGGCTGCAATAAAGCTGTACAAAAAAACAGGATTCACTGAATGCGGATTTTTCCGGACGGCAGTCAGGCTTTTTTAAATTTACACCGGTTCCCCTGTGGTTTCCTGAAAATCATTGTTTCCCCATTTCGGAGGATCTGAGGGCGGCGGCAGTGACGGCTTTAATCACAGAGGAACGGAAACCGGATGCTTCCAAGGCGGAGACCCCTGCTATCGTAGTTCCCGCCGGGGAACATACTGAATCTTTAAGCTCCGCCGGATGCTTCCCTGTTTCCAAAACCATGGCCGCCGCACCTTTCAAGGTTTGGGCGGCATACTCCACAGCCTGCTGTCTTGGAATACCCAGTTGGACGGCGGCATCCGCCATCGCTTCCACGAAAATAAAACCGAAGGCGGGTCCTGAACCGGAAACAGCGGTCACCGCATCCATGAGGGATTCAGGGGTTATCTCCGTCCGGCCCGCTTCAGTCAAAAGCGACCGCAGTTTATCGGTTTGCGCCGCCGAAACCGGTGAATCCGGGGAAACGGCTATCATACCGCAACCACAGGCAGCGGGCATATTCGGCATAATCCTGACAATCAAAGGATGTCCGTCCAGATGTTTCCGTATCTGCTCAATTCTGACACCGGCAGCCATGGACACAATAACCGTAGATGGATCCATCACGCTGTTGATTTCATTCAGCACGGAAGGAATAAACTGTGGTTTCACGGCCAGAAACAGAAAGGAAGCGGAACGGGCTGTTTCCACATTGGAGGCCAACGCGGTACAGCCGAAATCACCGGCGAAGGCCCGGGCTTTTTCAATATCACTGTCGGAAACAAAAACGTTTTCCGGCCCGTTTTTCTTATAACAGCTTTCATGAGGGCACTGCCCATTGCCCCTATGCCTATACATCCTATCTTTTCAGATGCCATGGGAATCTCCTATAAAAACAGTGCCGTGGATTGAACCGTCTGCAAGGGAAGCCAAAGCCCTGGGAAAACTTCCGTTCGCCAGAATCATGTCTATCCCGTAAGCCCCGACCTTTTCGGCAGCCTCCAGTTTTGTTTCAATCCCGCCTGTCCCAAAACTGCTTACCCCTCCTGTGGATATACCCCTCCGTAAATCCGCCACATTTTCCACAACAGGAATAAGTTTTGCGTCGGGGTTGTTTTTCGGATTTTTATCATACACCCCGTCAATATCACTGAATAACAAAAGAAGATCCGCATTCCACAATATGGCTGTCAAGGCGCTCAGGTTATCATTATCCCCTATCTTTATTTCATCGAAAGAAACAGAGTCGTTTTCATTAATAATGGGGACAACGCCCTCGTCCACAAGGGTGAAAAGTGTATTGCGCATATTGAGTGTCCTGTGCTCGTCGGAAAAATCCTCCTTGGTCAAAAGGAGCTGCCCGATATGGATGCCGAAATTGGCGAAGGCGGTGCGCCAGTTGTCCATCAACTCAACCTGACCCACAGCGCACAAAGCCTGCCTGTAATGTATATCCGTTTTGCGTGTCCAGCAGTCAATTGTGGAAAGGCCGGCAACCTGCGCACCGGAAGAAACAAGCACAATCTGTTTCCCGCTTTCAATGAGAAAGGCACATTGGGCTGCAAAATCACAGATGAATTTATAGTTTATTTTACCGTCTTCCTTTGCCAATGTGTTTGACCCGATTTTTATTACGATTTTCCGGGCACGTTTTAATAATTTTTGTGTCATATTCGGATTTGACCGTCGCCGTCTATTAAGTATTTTGTGGTTGTCAATGCTTCCACCCCCATGGGACCTCTGACGTGAAGCTTTTGGGTACTGATACCGATTTCCGCTCCCATCCCGAATTGTCCCCCGTCAGTGAACCTGGTGGAAGCATTCACGTAAACACAGGAAGCGTCTATTTCTTTTTGAAAACGGCGGGCGGCGGCCCTGTTTTCAGTTACAATGGCTTCAGAATGTTTTGAACCGTATTTGTTTATATGGGACACAGCCTCATCGAGGGAATTAACTGTTTTTACGGCAAGAATATAGTCAAGGAATTCGAAACCCCAGTCCGAATCGGAGGCGGGGACAACATTCCCCGGAAGTTTTTCCGGAGCCATCGCATTTTTCAAGATTGAAAGGGTCACCGGGCAACAGCGCATTTCAACCCCGCCGCGCCGTCCGGTTTTGGGCTCACAGCCGGCGAAAACCCTGACAAGGGCGGGAAGTATTTCCGCGGCCACATCCGCATTCACAAGAAGGCATTCAAGGGCGTTGCATACACCGGGTTTTTGTGTTTTGGCGTTTTCAATTATCCGCAAGGCTTTTTTTAAATCGGCTGAGGTATCAATGTAAGTGTGGCAAACCCCGGCACCTGTTTCTATGACGGGAATACGGGCTGTTTCCACAACCCGGCGTATTAAATCAGCCCCGCCCCGGGGAAGAACCACATCGATTTTGCCGGTGGCATTAAGAATCCAGTCAACATCCTCATGTGAACCGGAAGCAGGTTCCGAAAGGGCAATGGCGTCCGGTTCCCCGCCGGATTCCTCAAGCCCTTGTTTTATGGCGGCAACTATAGCCCGGTTGGATTCCAGGGCGGAAGAACTGCCCCGCAAAAGGACAGCGTTGGAACTTTTATAAGCCAGGGCAAATACATCCACAGTCACGTTGGGTCTTGACTCGTAGATGACAGCCACAACCCCTATAGGAACCCGGACACTGCGGATTTCGAGGCCGTTGGGCAGGGACCATCCGGAGACGACTTCACCCACCGGGTCTTTTTGGGCGGCAAGGGATTTGACCGAACCGATGATTCCGTCCAGGGAAGCGTCCGTCAATTCAAGGCGTGCCACCAGGGATTCCTTCATTCCCGCAGCCCGGGCCCGGGCCACATCCCTGTGGTTCGCTTCGAGGATTTCCATGCGCCGGGAATCAAGGGCGGAGGCTGTCCCCAACAGGGCGGCATTTTTTCTTTCTGCATCAACGGCGGAAAGCTTCATGGAAGCATTTCTAAGAGAAGTGCATACAGATTCTAAATCCATAGGGAACCCTTAAAAATTCGCAAGGAAACAAACCCCTAAAAAAACAGCCGCTCGGCATTTTTCTTCAGACCACCTGTCTATACCCTCCAGGCCGTTTATGTAATACCAGAAAAAACCGAAATCAGGGTCAATTCTGACCGCATATTCCAAAAAGCCCGGCTCCCGGGAAACGGATCCAAAAAGCAAATACACTGTATCCTGCAACACCGGAAGAAAATCCTTCAGAGCCCTGGAATATTTTCCTTCGGATAAATTCTTGCAAAGACCGTCAATCCTGAAAAGGACTTCTTCTTTCATTGCTTCATCTGACTTTTCAACCCAAGTCTTTTGGACCAGCAAACCGATATTTCTCCTGAAACCGGCTGTTATAAGACTTTCAGCCTCATCTCTGGCAGGAGACTTTTCCCCGGCAAGCTGGGAAAATCCGGCTTCATCACCAAAAGCGTCTGCAATTTGCAAAGCGTTTTTAAGAATTTCTTTTTCATCTTCGGACGCAATAAACGCCGGAAAAGCTTCCGATACAGCTTTTTTTATGGAGGATGGCATTGAAGCGTCGTCTTCAAAAATGGAAACAGACATAGATAAAAAATGACTTTTTCTAAAGATTTTGTCAAGAATGTGCCTGCACAGAAAACACAGGATTTATCCGGTTGGAAAAAAAAACTTGCAAAATAACGGGGAAAGATGTACATTAAATTATATTTGTTGAAAGGAGAAACAAATTATGCGCGATATCCACCTTATTATTTCCCGGATGACATTGGAAGAGAAAGCGGGAATGTGTTCCGGAGCGGACTTCTGGCACTTGAAAGATGTGGAGCGACTGGGAATTCCCCGGGTCATGGTATGCGACGGTCCTCACGGCTTACGGAAGCAGGATGAGAAAAGCGACCACCTGGGTGTGAATGAAAGCATCAAAGCGGTTTGTTTCCCCACCGCCTGTGCCACCGCCTGCTCCTTCGACAGAAATTTGATGAAAAAAGCCGGGGAAACAATAGGAGAAGAATGTCAAAACGAAAATGTGGCGGTAATTCTTGGACCGGCGGTGAACATAAAGAGATCTCCCCTTTGCGGGCGCAACTTCGAATATGTGTCGGAGGATCCCTATTTGGCAGGGGAAATGGGGGCGGCTTTGATACAGGGAATCCAGTCCAAAAATGTGGGAACCTCGGTCAAACACTTTGCGGTGAACAACCAGGAATACAGACGCATGACCTGTTCTTCAGAAACGGATGAAAGAACTCTGAGGGAAATTTATCTTACTCCTTTTGAAATTTCAGTAAAAAAAGGAAGACCGGATACAGTCATGTGCTCATACAACAAGGTGAATGGGGTATTCGCCTCCGAAAATAAAAAATTGCTGACTGACATTCTCCGGGATGAATGGGGATTCGAAGGATATGTCATGTCAGACTGGGGAGCGGTAAACAACAGAGTTGAAGGATTAAAAGCCGGCCTGGATTTAGAGATGCCTTCCAGCGGAGGTATTACGGATAAAGAGATAGTCGAAGCTGTCCGCAGCGGGAAACTTCCGGAGGATGTGCTGGATAAAACAGTGGAAAGACTTTTGACTAAAATATTCAAATTCATCGACAACAGGCAACCTGGTAATTTTGACAAAAAGGAACACCATAAACTGGCGGCAAAAATTGAGGAAGAATCCGCCGTTCTTTTAAAAAACGACAAATGTCTGCCACTCTCTTCCGGTAAAGGAAAAATAGTAGTGATAGGTGTTTTCGCGGAATCACCCCGGTTCCAGGGTGGAGGAAGTTCCCACATAAATCCCTGTGAAACAACCTCCGCCTTGAATGCATTGGAGGATTTCAAAAAAACACCTGAAGGAAAAAATCTTGTGTATGCCTACGCTCCAGGATTCACGGCGGACGGAGGAAGCTCTTCCGTTTCACCGGAATCGGAAAAACTGGCGGAGGAAGCCTGCCGTCTGGCGGAGGAATCCAGTGCGGCGGTGATTTTTGCGGGGCTTCCTGACTCCTTTGAATGTGAAAGTTATGACAGGAAACATATGCGGCTGCCCGACCAGCAGAATGAATTAATAAAACGTATTTCGGTGGTACAAAAAAACACAGTGGTGGTTTTGCACAACGGTTCCCCGGTGGAAATGCCTTGGATTAATCAGGTTAAGGCGGTTTTGGAAATGTATCTGGGAGGGCAGGCGGTAGGTACCGCAGCCGTGAATCTTCTTTTCGGTATTGCCAATCCCTGCGGTAAACTGGCGGAAACATTTCCGTTGAGAATAGAAGACACTCCGGCGTATTTGAACTTTCCGGGAGACGGGGAAAAGGTTCATTATGCCGAAGGGATTTTTGTGGGATACCGTTGGTACGACGCAAGAAAGATTCCTGTTTTGTTTCCCTTTGGATACGGGTTAAGCTATACCTCCTTTGAATACAAAAACCTGCGCCTCTCCTCCGGGAAAACAACAGCCGGGGACTTGGAGAGGGGGCAAACAATATCCGTATCCGTTGACGTGACAAATACCGGTGACAGAGCGGGAAAGGAAATTGTGCAGGTGTATGTTTCTGATGAAACCGGAACTGTGCAAAGACCGTGCAGGGAGCTGAAGGGTTTTGCGAAAGTCCACCTTGAAAAAGAAGAAACAAAAACAGTTACCGTGGAACTTGACTCCAGGGCTTTTGCATACTTTGAGACAAAAATAAAGGATTGGTATATACCTGCCGGAAGATATAAAATCACTGTTTCAAAATCCTCAACAGATCCGGGGCTCTCTGCTGATATTGAAATCAGTAACAGCAGGAAACTTCCCCTCGAAATAACGGCGAACACCACCTTGGGGGAAATGCTTGCTTATTTTGACAAATCCACCCTTGCGGATATTTTCAAGGAAATTGCAGGAGGTTCCGGAGGTCTGTTTGAACCGGCAAAAGAAGAGGGAAGCGCCTCGGAGGCTATAACTTCCGAAATGCAGCATGAAATGATGCTCAACACACCCCTGCGGGCCCTGAGGAGTTTCAATAACGTGTCCACAGAACAGTTAAACATCCTTATAGCGAATCTGAAACAGGCGGCGGGGATATAATTCAAGCTGAAAGATTTCCGGGGACAAGGTACCCGGAAATCACCCCTGCATTTCGGAAGTTTCGTGGAAATCTATGCCGGGATTTTTTTCTTTCACCCTGTTCATGGCCCATTCCGAATCAGAGGCGAATACATAGTTCCCTTTCACATCCACAAAAATACGCCGGCTGTTTGCTTCGGCAAAGGCCTTCAGGGTTTCCTTGTTTTTGGAAGAAATCCAGTGGGCCACGGACAAATCCACCGGCTCGTATTTGCAGGAAGCGCCGTATTCATTTTCCAGCCGGGACTGGAAAACTTCCAGCTGGAGCTGTCCCACAACTCCAAGAACACGCACATTGGGCTGGTGCAGTTTTGAGAAAACCTGGACAACACCCTCCTCCGCCAGCTGGGAAAGACCCTTGTGGAACTGCTTTTCCTTCAAAGGGTCCCCGTTCACCACAAGACGGAAAATCTGGGGGGCGAAACTGGGAATCCCCTTGAAATTGATGCATTCACCTTCAGTCAAGGTATCCCCTATTTTGAACATACCGGTATCGTGCAATCCGATAATGTCCCCGGGCCAGGCTTCGTCAATTATTTCCCTCTCCTGGGACATAAAGGCGGTAGGATTGGCGGCCCGGACAGCCTTGTCAGCCCGGACGTGGTAGTACATTTTATTCCTCGTGAATTTGCCGGACACAATCCGCAGAAAGGCAATTCTGTCCCGGTGTTTCGGATTCATATTAGCGTGAATCTTAAAAACAAAACCGGAAAATTTCTGCTCCTCGGGCATAACAAGCCTCTCATCGGCTTCCTTCGGCAAAGGCGGCGGGGCAAAATTCACAAGCTCATCCAACAATTCAGCCACACCGAAGTTATTCAAAGCGGAACCGAAAAATACAGGGGTGACCTTTCCTTCAAGGTAGTCTTCCTTGGAAAAGGAAGGATAAACCGCGGTTATCATTTCCACATCTTCTTTTAACTTTTCCGCAAAGGAAGAGCCGACCGCCGCCGCCAGCTTCGGGTCGTCCACTCCGGAAAGAACCTGTATGTCATCGGGGAGACGGTTCTGCCCGGGCTTGAAGAGGAAGAGCTTTTTCTCCAGCAGGTTGTAAACGCCCTTGAATGCCCTTCCCTGCCCCACCGGCCAGGTTACAGGACACAACTGGACTGCCAGCTCTTTCTCGATTTCATCCAGAAGCTCAAGGGGTTCCTTCCCTTCCCTGTCGAATTTATTCACGAAGGTCATGATGGGAGTGTTCCGCATACGGCACACCGCGCAAAGGCGCTTTGTCCTTTCCTCCACACCCTTAACCGAGTCAATCACCATCAACGCGGAGTCAACAGCGGAAAGGCCGCGGTAAGTGTCCTCGGAAAAATCCCCGTGACCGGGAGTGTCCAAAAGGTTGATTTTCCGGCCTTTGTATTCAAAGCCCATGACAGAAGTGCTTATGGAAATACCGCGCTCCTGCTCCATTTTCATAAAATCCGAAACGGCAGCCCGGCTGTTTTTACCGCTTTTGACCGCACCGGCTATGTGAATCGCCCCTCCGAAAAGGAGGAGCTTTTCCGTTATGGTTGTTTTTCCGGCGTCAGGATGGGAAATAATGGCAAATGTCAGCCGGCGCCGTATTTCGCTGTTAATTTCGTATGAGTTTCCTTCCATAGGTGTGAATCCAATACAAACATCCTACCGTATGGGAAAAAGATAAACAAGCCGAATGCTCCTTTAATTCCCAGGTAGTATAGAAAAATACAAATATTTAAGGTATAATTGCTCCATCATGGACAAACTGAAAATATTGCTGCCCAAAGGCAGGATTTACGAAAACGTTGCGAATCTCTTTGCGGAAGCCGGCATAAGCATATCGCTTCCGGAAAGGGCTTACAGGCCCACAGTGAATCAGGAAGACCTGGAAGCGAAAGTGATGAAACCCCAGAACATCGGGAAGCTGCTGGAGCTGGGTGCCCACGACGCAGGGTTCACCGGAGTGGACTGGATACGTGAGACCGGCGCGGATGTGGAAGAAATAATGGACCTTGGTTTTGACAAGGTACGCATCGTGGCGGCTGTCCCGAACACCGTCAATGATGAAATCCTCAACAGCAAAAGGATTATCGTCGCCACGGAATATGTGAACACCGCGGAAGCCTGGCTGAAAAAGCAAAACCTTAATTACATAATTGTCAGAACCTACGGGGCGACGGAGGTTTTCCCTCCGGACGATGCCGACATGATTATCGACAACACGTCTACTGGTCGCACGCTACAGGAAAACGGATTGCGCATAATTGACACCGTGATGGAAAGCTCCACCAGGCTGTTCGCTTCAAAAGAAGCTATGAAGAACCCGGCCAAAAAGAAAAAAATCCTGGAGCTGAAAATGCTTTTTGAATCTGTTTTAACCGCCAGGGGACGTGTCATGCTTGAAATGAACGTTGCAAAAAATGATTTTGAGAACCTAGTTAAAGGCATTCCGTCCATGAAAAGTCCTACTATCGCGCCCCTATACGGCGACAGTGGTTTTGCGGTCAAGATTGTAGTGAAAAAGGATGAGGTGCCTGTCCTTCTCCCTAAACTGAAAGAGCTGGGCGCCACGGATATTCTTGAATACACTTTACGCAAAGTTCAAAAGTGAGGTTCACGGTTATGGAAAGAAAGGCTGAAGTAGAGCGCAGGACAAAAGAAACCGATATTTCCCTCAGCTTGAATCTGGATGGGACAGGGATATATGAAGTGGACTGCCCCATCGGGTTTTTGAATCATATGCTCAACTCTTTTTGCCGCCACGGACTTTTCAACCTTTCAGGAAAACTTAAAGGTGATTTGGAAGTAGACCAGCACCACCTCATGGAGGATACAGGAATTGTACTCGGCGGCGCTTTTACCAAAGCCTTGGGCGAAAAACGGGGAATAAAACGGGCCGGTTTTTTTATTTACCCGATGGATGAAACCCTTGCCGCCGCCTCCGTTGATTTCGGCGGAAGACCCTTTCTTGTGGCGGAATTGGCGCTTTCCGGCATACCCCTGGTAAGTATATCCCAAGAAACAGGAAAAGAGTCGTCATTCCAAACAGATACCGTAACTGATTTCTGGCAGGGTTTTGTGACAGGGGCCGGATGCAACCTGCACCTGGATATTATCCGGGGAAGAAGCGACCATCACAAAATCGAAGCGGTTTTTAAGGCTGCCGCAAAGGCGTTGAAGGAAGCTGTCTCAATAGAAGAACGGGCTTCCGGGCAAATTCCGAGCACGAAGGGAATCCTGTAAAGTATTCCAAATTTACAATAAAGCAAATAAGGAAAAACAATGGTAATTTCTTCCATCGATTTAAAAGACGGTAAGGTTGTACAGCTTAAACAGGGGAAAGACCTGGTATTGGAAAGAACCGATGCTGAAAATCTAATAACCGAATTCAATAAATACGGCGAAACCGCGGTCATAGATTTGGACGGAGCCATGGGTTCCACGAAGGACGGAAAAGCCGGTACAGAGACAAAAAACACCACCCTGCTGAAAAAACTGCTGCGGATGGGGAATGTCCGTACCGGTGGCGGCATACGGGACGTAAAAAAAGCGAAGGAGCTTATTTCCCTCGGAGCGGAAAAGGTTATCATCAGCTCAGCCGCATTCACGGCGGAGGACAGGGACGGCACAATCCGTTACGGTATAAACGAACCATTCCTTAAAGCCCTGGCCGAAGCCGTCGGAAAGGAGCGGGTCATTGTTTCCGTTGACGCCAGGAACGGTAAAATCGCGGTGCACGGCTGGAAAACCGATTCCGGGCTGGATGTTGTTGAAAGCGCCAAGGCGGTGGAACCCTATTGCAGCGAAATATTATTCACCTGCGTCGAACGGGAAGGCGGTATGTCCGGTATAGACATGGACATCGTGAAAAAACTCCGGGCGGCGGTAAAATGCCGTCTTGTGGCGGCAGGCGGTGTCGCCAGCGTGGAGGAAATAACCGAATTGGAAAAAGCCGGCTGCGATGTCCAGCTGGGAATGGCCCTTTATACCGGAAAGGTGAAGCTTGCAGACAGCTTTATTTCATGCCTGGATTGGGAAAAGGAATCCTTAATTCCTATGATTGCCCAAAGCGAATCAGGAGAAGTACTGATGTTGGGCTACGCAAACAAAGAGGCCTTGCAAATCACCTTTGAAACAGGAAAACTCACTTTCTGGAGCCGCAGCAGGAAAAAAATCTGGCAAAAAGGGGAAACCTCCGGAAACTTCCTTGAAGTCATAAAAATGCGTGTTGACTGTGACCGGGACACGGTTCTCGCCACAGTACGGCCCCACGGGCCTGTATGCCATACAGGGTCGTGGACTTGTTTTCAAACCACGGCGGACAGGAATTACAACCTGGACTTTCTAAGCGGCATAATAAAGGACAGGTTTGCAAACCCAACGCCGGGCTCATACACGGCCACACTTACGGATGAACGTGTAAGGGAAAAAATCATGGAAGAAGCGGAGGAACTCACGGAAGCGGAAGGCAAAGAGGAAGTGATATGGGAATGCGCAGACCTCATTTATTTTATGGCGGTTCTGATGAATAAGGAGAATGTGTCCTGGCAGGATGTCTTGAATGAGCTTGACAGGAGACACAAAAAATAATTTTCCGGATAATCAGCCAAACCCCTAGCCGGCCAAAACTGAATGCAGGTATTTATTTATCCCTTCAACCTCCAGCGCAAAATTCCACTGGGGTCTGACCACAAGGAGCCCGCAACCGTACATACCCCCTTCTTCCTTGCCGGCGAATTCAAGCTCGGAAAAGAAGAACGGCTCCTCATTTTCGGGGTTTGAGTCCTGTCCCCCGGAATGGCGGGAACAGGATGAAAAATAAGAGGACAATGAGGAATAAAGGGATTCTTTCATTTTTTCAATCTGATTAATGCGCCGTCCTACCAACGGATACCACAGAATAAAAACACCTGTATTCCATTTCTCTACAGCCCTGGGAAGAATTTCAGAAACCTTCCTGTAATCCGCGGGAATCTCATAACTGGGGTCCACAAGCACTAAACCACGTTTAGGCTGTTCTTTCCCCGGAGGTAAAAGACCGGTAAGAGCCTCAAAACCGTCACGGTGATGTATATGTATTTTTCCGGAAGTTTTCCCGAAACACGGAGAAATTTTGCGCCGGCTCTCATTTTTCATATTTTGGCGCAGCACATCTATTTCCGTGGGATGAAGCTCGCATAGGACAAGGCTGTCCCCGGGGCGGGAAAATCTGGCGGCAATTTCAGGGGAACCGGGATAAATCCTTTCAGAATAAAGATGGGCGCACAAATTTCTGTATGCTTCCACTGCCGCAGGCACAGGTGCAGGAGAGGCAACCACTGTTCCGTCTGTAAAGGACAGCAAATCCAAAAGGGAACCGATGCCTTCCAAAGCTTCCCCGGTTTGAAGGCTCCAGTCTGAATCCAGGTTATACCGTCCTGCCCCGGCATGACTATCAAAATACAGGAAAGGCTTTTCTTTGGCGCAAAACCTTATCAAAGATGCAATCAAAACAGAATGCTTAAAAACATCAGCCTTATTACCGGCATGAAATCCGTGGCGGTATGCGAACATTTCAACTTCCGGGAAAGACACCGGCCAAACCAAGGGACGGCAGTTTATAAACCGAAGTCACCGAGTAAATTCCTTCTTTACGGATAAAATCCGAATGACGTCCGAATTCATCCACTAAAACCGGAATTCCACCAACAGCCCTGTAACCAAGGACATATTTCGGATTGTCATCAAGGAAGAGGGTTTCCTGGGGAGAAAAACCGGCGTCAGCAAGGGGATTCAAAAAACCTGAGGCGTGGGGTTTCCCGATTCCCTTATTCCAATTCAAATCATAAACCCCCGAAAAAATATCAAAGACATTCAAGTGTTTAAGCATTCTTTCAGCATGAATTGAAGGGGCATTCGTCAAAAGCAAAAGGGGAAGATTGAGGGAAAGCAGGAAATCACGCAATAAAGGATCTTTTTCAACTTCCTCAACCTCATATTCAGGATGAACCGCTTTAAAAAAAGATTCCTCGTCAGTTAACCCGCAGGATTGTTTCAGCCATTCAAAGGTGGTGCCAAAACGGGTAAGATTTAACCGGCGCAATCCGACAGCTTCCTCTTCATCCACATGGAGGAAGTCGGCGACGAATTTGATTATGCGCCGTGAAAAACCATTTCCCATGGCGGAGGATTCAGGATAAAGGGTATTATCCAAATCCAGAAGTAATGCACGGATCATGCTTACAGCATAGCAAATTTAATACTGTTGTGATATAGTCCTTACAAATTATTTTAGGAGTGCAGAATGCCGTTGATAAAAATTATAAGCGACAAGGAAATCCCCGATTCATTTTTTTCCCCAAGAAGGGGAGAAGTACCGGCGGAAACTGTCGGAAAAATAATTTCAGATGTACGTTCCAGGGGAGACAAGGCACTCCATGAATACTCTGAACAATTCGACAAATACAATCCTACGGAATTTGAAATTAAAAAGGAAATTGTCGAGGAATGTGAACAAAGACTAAAAAACAAAAATCCTGAATTATATTCAGCCCTCTGTCTTTCCAGAGACTTAGGGATAAAATTCGCGTTAAAACAAAAGGAATGTTTTACGGATTTTGAGGAAGAAATTTCACCGGGACTTTTTACAGGACAAAAAAACATTCCTGTGGAAAAAGCCGGTCTTTATATCCCTGCAGGAAGGTTTCCTCTTTTTTCCAGCGTGATTATGTGCACATCCCCGGCTAAGGCCGCCGGGGTTAAAGAAATAATCATGTGCACCCCGCCTAAAAAAAATCCGGAAGAAATTTTCACCGCCGACACAAGCATAATCGCGGCGGCGGGGATATGCGGCGTTGACCGGCTCTTCGCTGTGGGGGGCGCCCAGGCGGTGGCCGCAATGGCTTACGGCACTGAAACCATACCAAAAGTGAATGTAATAGCCGGTCCAGGCAATAAATTTGTGACAGCAGCCAAGAAAACCGTTTACGGGGATGTGGGCATCGATATTCCAGCCGGTCCCTCGGAAGTGCTTATAATTTCAGACGGTTCAGGAAAACCTGAATGGGTGGCGGCGGATATGTTGGCCCAGGCGGAACACGATATTGCATCCCAGGCTGTTTTAATAACAACGGACCGGGACTTTGCAGAAAAAACCGCCGCCGCCTTGGAAAAAATATTGGAAGATAAACTTCCCGCCGACAGTGCCGCCCGCCAGAGCATACCCGCAAACGGGTTCATCATAATAGCTGACAGCTTAAACAGTGCGGCGGAAATTGCAGGAAAAAAAGCCCCGGAACACCTGGAACTCGCTTTAAATCCAGGGGAAGAGAGGGACAGACTGGTTTCATCCTTAACGAATTACGGTTCACTTTTTATCGGACACAAATCGGCGGAAGTATTGGGCGATTACGCCGCAGGCTTGAACCATACATTGCCTACAGCCGGAACAGCCGCCTTTACAGGCGGATTGTCGGTGCGGCATTTCATTAAAACAGTAACCACTTTAAGGTGCGGGGAAAAAACAAATGAAAATCTTTCAGGATGGAAGGCTTCCCTGGCAGCCGCGGAAACCCTCGCACTATCCGAAGGATTGACAGGACACGCTTTGGCGGCAGGAATCAGGAAGACAGGGGAATAACACCGTTATTCCGGTTCGGGCGGGGCTGGATTCATGCCTGAACCCATGAACCGGATTAAAGCAAACTCGAAATCAAAGCGGGAACCGCAATGAAATTCCCTATTGCACCGCCAAGGCTCGAAAAGAAAAAAACAAGCAGTACATGGGCTATCCTGTTTTTATAAAACCCTGAAAATTTAAGGACATCGGTGGTAAGGTTTTCCATATCCCGAACCCTAGGTTTCCGGAGGGCGGCTTCACAAATACCGGCAAAAAGACCCACCCCGATGAAGGGGTTTATGGTGGCTACAGGCGCACCGGCAAAGGAAACAAGGATTGTCAGCGGATGAGCCAGGGACACAAGGCTGCCTGCCGCCGCCAGGGAACCGTTCCACAAAAGCCAGCGCAAAAGCATTTCCAAAGAGGTTTTGGCACCACCGGTAAAAAATCCGGCCGCTAAAAGGGCCACAATCAAAACAGGAATAATAACCCCTGCGAATTTTGAAGAAGCTTTTTTCGGGGGCACTTCCGAAATATCGGAAACATCGCTGGAAACCTTTCCGGCGGCCAAATCCTCCAGCCACCGCACAGTGCCGTTCAAATGACCGGCACCAAGAACCGCAACAAGCTTCCTGCCTGGAGCATCCCAGATTTTGGAAGCCAGGTACCTGTCCCGCTCGTCAATAAGGACTTCCTTTACAGAAGGAAGAAAACCGGAAAGCTCTTCCATCATCCCGTCCATTACGGTTTGATTTTTCAAGCTTTCAATTTCATCTTCCGTCATTTTTTCTTTACTGAATGCGCTGGACAAAAGGGCGCTTAAAAGCTTTACCTTGCCTGAGAAGGAATTTTTAGCCCATGCCCTCCGCAATGTCACTTGGATGGGGCGGTCAACCATTGCACAGGGGATTCCGGAGGATTCCGCCGCATCCACAGCGGCTTTCATTTCCGTGCCGGGTTTTATACCGACACCCTCCCCCATCCGTTTTTGAGAAGAAGACAGAGCCAGGTTGGAAAGAAGAAGAAAGCCCTTCCCTTCCTTTAATACCTTCACAATATCCAACTCCTGCCATTTCTTTTCGTTCTGCATTGCCTTCAGCCGGTCATCGTCCAACTCAACACAAACGCGGTCAGGTTTTTCGGAAAGAATTATCGAAGAAACTTCATCAGCACTGGATTGGGAAATATGGGCGGTTCCGACCAATATGATTTCCCTGTCCCCCGCCTTTATCCTGCGAAGCATTTGGTTTTCAGTCTGTGCCTGTTCTTCCATAATCAGTTACCGTCCGTAACGCTGGATATCTCAGTGGAGACCTTTTTTAACCTGGCCTCCGCAAGCCGGTGCTCGAAAAACGACGGCCCCTGTACTTCCGTAATCTCTGAATATATTTTTTCCGCCAGGGAAGAAGCGGGTTGGAAAAGCTCATAGAATGAAGCTATGTAAAACATATACTTTGCCCGGAACGAAGCGTCTTTTTCCCGGGAAATTCTTCCCACCACATCCGAGTCGCCAGTCTTGTCATAGAAAAGGCGGCACACAAAATATTCTGTGGAAGATCTGTCCAAGGTATTCATGAATTTCCCGATAAACTTCTTCGCCTCTTCCTTCTCGCCAAGATGATAACAGCAGAGCGTATACATCAAGGCATAGGAAGCGTCTTTCGGGGCGTATTTGTTAGCCTGGGCAAAGGCAGCTTTTGCACCGGCGTAATCACCCTGAAGCCACAAAAGACCGCCAAGCCCTTCGGCGGCGTAATAATACTGGGGATATTTTTCGCACACGAAACGGTAATCGGACAAGGCTTCCTCCGTATTCCCCAGACTGTCGTTTACGCCGCAACGGTAAATGTACGGAAAATAGTCATCGGGATTCAGCCTTATGGCCTCATTGAAGGCGTCCAGCGCTTCACCCAATTTGGAGGCCTTCAACAAGAATATGCCGTAATTAGTCCAGTAAGCGGGAACTGTCGGATCCAGGGCAATGGCTTGCCGGATATCGGAAAGGGCGGCGGGATTCTTTTTCTCCTCGCTGTTGATTAAAGCCCTTTCCGCCCACAGGGAAGCGGCGTCCGGATTATCAGCTATGGCCTTGTTAATCACAGTCCTTGCCTCACCCATCTTATTCTGCATATAGTAGGCATGAACAAGTCCCGTCAAGGCAGGGATATTGTCCGGGTCCACCTCAACCGCTTTTTGATACCAGGTTCTGGCATCGCCGTAAGCCTTTTTCCCCAGGGAATCTTCGGCAAGAGTCATCATTGCCTCAGTGTTTTCAGGATCTATCTCCACTATTTTTTTCAGGTATCTGCTCCTGTCCTGGGTTTTATTCTTCGCCAGGGCAATCACAGCCTGGGAATAAAGGACTTCTGTATCATTTTTGTCTTCAGCCTCCAAGGCATCTGCCAGGACGGAAGCGGCTTTCAAATCGCCGGAGGAAATGAGGACGGAAAGCTTGAGTTTGAGTATATCCCGGGAAGAAGCCTCCGGTTCCGGGATGGAATCAAAATACGCAAGGGCGCCGGAAAAATCGCCGGCTTCCAGCATATCCACCAAAGCGGATGCAAAGGCGTATCTGTCAAAGGCAGGTTCCTTTTCAACAGGGGTCCCGGAGGTTTTTTCCGGTTCTTCCCGGGGAGCGGGTTCCTCCACGGAACCGGTGTCAGCGGAAACAGCCGAGCCGGTGCTTACGCAGGAAAGAACCAAAGCCGGTAAAAGCAGGCACAAAAGACCCGCCGAAAAAAGAGCGAAAAGCTTATTCTTGCGATAATTCATGGAATAATCCTTATTTTTCATATTCAAACACTCCGTTTTATTTTAAACCTTGATTTAATCATTCGGTTTCAGTTACACTGGAACAAATGGCAATAAATATTTTCAAACGAATAATTTTAATACTGGCGATTTACATCATTATTATCTTCGGTATTTTATTCCTACAATTTACCAACGACAGCGGATTCTTTTTGTCCATAAACGGACTTAAAATCAGCGGTTCAGAAAAAATAAATGAGCAAACCGGTGCAAAAACCCCCGAACTTCCTATTTTTATTTCCGCTAAAGGCATAGACTTTTTCGTGGACAATGAAAATCCGCTGGTAGCGGTTAACTCAGACGGCACATCCTTTAAAGCGGTTCCCCTTTCTTTTGTAAAAGCGGAAAACAGTTTCTCAATTAAATTTGACCAGGGGATAAGCCTAACATTTTTCCCGGCGGAAGTAAACAGCACCGGGAATAATAAAAAGGAAGATGCCGCGGGTGTTATTATTTCCGCTGAAATTCCGGAAGACATTTCTGAAATACAATTAAAATACAACCTGGCCACAGGGGTGAGGTTTGAAACCCTGCGGGATATTCTTATGCTCCGGGTTGAAAAAAACCTCTACTATCTCACCGGAGCGGTTTTTGATACAGGGAGAGAGGGGAATTCCCCTCCTGTAAGCTCAAATATTTCGATTAAAAGGGAAAGCCCCATGGTTGTATACGAAAAATACGAACCATTCCAGGAAGCGTCCCTGGCGGAAATCAACGCTGACCCGGCCTCTTCCGAGGAAGCTTACCTGAAAGCGGTCCAAACCTTTTACACAGGAATAGCACCTTTGTACAAAACGTCGGCCGGGGCTGACTCCCTTTCCGAATCTCTGGTGGCGGCATATATTTCCGAAAGCGGAAAAAACGGAACTTACCAACAAGCGGTAACCTCAATCCCCGCTTCTTTCACTTCGGGGGAAACCGTTCCTATATTACTTCGGTTTACGTCAATGATCTTGAACGCAACTGGCTCAAACGCAGGGAATCAATAAATACGGAAATAAATATTTACACTGGAGAACTTTCCGCCGGGAATCCGGCTGTCTTTGAGAAAAAAGACCTGGTAAGCTTTTTAATAGAAAATAAAAGAGGCGGGGATTTTCCCTCTTTGGTGACCTTGGCGACTAAAAGCGTGGATTCAGGACAAATTACAGCCAGACAGGCAGCGGGAATCATTGAAATTTCCATGGACAAAAACCTTTTGAAACAGGGAACCCCAAATATTGGGAATGAGGTCCTCCGCCTCTGTGAAGAAAAAATACGCAAAAGCCTTCAATACATTAAACATTCTGATACCCAGGGAAAGTCTTCCCTCTACCTTATCCGGGATGACAAAATGGTAGATTCCCGGGTAACCCTGGAAACAGCGGGCATTTTATACCGGTACGGCTCGGAAACCATCGAAAAAAAAGAATGGCTGGCTGTGGGACGGCTTTTAACTTCCACAATACTGAATATGTTTGCGGACAGAAATACGATTCCGAAAATATTTGCTGTTTCAGAATTACAGCAGGATTCAAACGGTGACAGCAGTTTTTCTGACGGCACAATGTCTATGAGTGAAATTTATCCATATGTGGAACCTCTCCAAACCTGGTATCCGCATATGGAAATCCTGACTCCCTATTGCATATGGACTTGCGCCTTATCAGTTGATATCACATCTCCGGAAAAGGATGTGATAGACATAACGGCAAGATTCCCGGCGGGCTCCACACATTACATGGTAATTACAGATATACCCCGGTTCAACAGGATTCAAATTTACGGCATTGATTTCAGGTCAGACCCCAGGTTTGAGACCTACAACTCCTCAGGGTACAAATACGACAGTGAAACCAAAACCCTTTATTTAAAAATGCGGCACAAAAATGAATATGAAACCGTGCGCTTGTTTACCGGAACAGCCCGGCCACCGGCGGCACAGCCGGCATCAGCTCCGGAACAGGAAACATCCGGAAGCCAGCCCCAACCGGTGCAGGAGCAGCCGGCTGCTGTTGCCAACTGAGGGTTATATACAAGCTGCGGCGGTTTCCATTGTTAAAAGGAGTTCCTCAGGACTGTCGCAGGCAAGGCTTGCAGCGAAATACAAAGCAACCGCCGTTTCCGTAGTCATTCCGCCCATAGGGATTAACCCCTCCCGCCAAAGCCTGCGGGAAGTCATATAACCAGAAAAATTCACCTCACATTCCTGTTGGGAAGTGCAATAAAACCGGCATCCTTTTTGTTTTCCCTTTACCAACAGATCTTTTAATGAATACGATGAATCCTTCATACTGCCTGTTCCGCGCCCGTAAACTTCCAGAAAAAAATCCGTAACCCCGGCTTCCACCAGGGCATTGAGCCGGTCTGAGCGCAACCCCGGAAAAATACGGCATAAATGCATCCTGTCAGCCGCATCGGAAAGAACCCGTCCCATGACATAGGAATCAGCATTCCCGTAATCGGATAAAAGTCCCTGACCTCGAAAAACAGATTCCGCCATATTCCAGTTGGCGAATCCGGAGGGGGAAGGACTGGTAAATTTCAAGTTTACGGGTGAAAGCACCTTTCCTCCAAAAACCACATAAACCCCGTTTTTTTTCTCACGGGCCAGTTTAAGGGCAAAGCGCAGGTTATCCACCGCCTCCCCGGAATACACTCCGGTATCTTCCCCGCCATTTTTCTCCTGAACATACACAGGAGGAGCACTGGAAGCTGTCAAAACAATGGGAACAGGGGAATCAGCAAAAAGCCAGTAAATCAGGGGGGCGGTAAAAGCCAATGTATCAGTCCCATGAGTGATGACAATACCGTTGGAATTACCCCCGGCAATTTTTGAAGACACGGAACTTATTAATTCAGCCCAATCCGACGGCTGTATTTCCTCGCTCATCAGATTGTCCGCAAGAACATTTTCCACCACCACCTTATTGCCTATCTCCGCTTCCCGGGCAATGGCTGAAATAATGTCCGCACCCCCGGCACTAATTTCACCACCGGGAGAGGAACTTCCTGAGGAATTTTCCAAAAATGTACCTGAAATTGTACCTCCCATGGAAAGCACGGAGCAGACACTTATCCCCAGCTTGTCTTTCAGTATCCGTTTTGTTAAATCACAATCCACGGAACCGCCGGCGGTTTCTCCAACCTGACCGGTTAAAAACTCAAGGACACTTATATCCCCGGATCTCAGTTTTTCCACGTAGCCGGGGTTCTCCTCCAAAACCTTTTCCACCACCAGGGAAAGGGCTTTAATGTCGCAAAGCTGCCTCCAGCCCTTCTCATCCACAAGAATTTCAGGATCCCTGTCGGTATCAACCACTTCGGAAAGAAGAAGCTTCATATTTTTGGAACTGATTTCCCGGGAACGGCGCAACCCTATAACAGAAGCGAACCTTTTTGGGGAAACCGGGGAATTCCTGATATCCAAACCCCGTTTATCCAGCAGGGGAACTATATCCGACATCATGAGGCGGGCAGCATACAAGGGATCAACTCCCAATGCGTCGGTTTGATCCAAAAAATCAGCCCGGTTTTTTTCACCGCAAATATAGTCAGCAAGCCGCCAGGGAAGCCCATAAGAATTTATGAACCGTTCCCGCCGTTCCGAAGGATGCTCTGAAACACTGGCCTTAAGTCCTGAAATAAGGGCCGGAGGACAGCGGAAAGGAACTTTCGTCGGGAAAGGAATGGTTTCAACGGTAAGCTCAAAACCGGAAGAATGGGTTTTATAAAATTCCATGCACTCTTTTTCAGGATTCCATACAAAACTTTCAGGAGAAATTCTGCCTCCAGACGCCAGTATCTCTTCCTGGCGCCGGATTTCAATGTCAACAGCTTTTTTAACAAATTCAAATGAATCCAAATTCCTCAACTTTACAAAATCCGACGGTTTTCCGGGATATTCGGCTGTCCCTACATAGGCATTGAAACGAACAGTCTGGCGGGCGGGATCCGCACCGGAAGGTTTTAATACAGGGAGGAAACCTATATATTGAATTCTTCGGCTTAGTTCAGAAATAAAAACTTCGATTTCATCACCGGTTTCAAAATCCGCCTCCGTGCGTATACGGATACAGGGGCAACCAGTGCGGGAATAGTCCATAACGAATGAACCGGAACCTGTCACAGCATTTTTATCCTTGCCGGCGGCGGAAGGCGGGGAAACAAGGCAGCCGGCATATTCTTCTATCCTTATCTCGGTGATTTTCACAAGCTTTTTCCGCCGGTGGAACTGGATTTCCATGAAACCGTTTTCAGCAATTTTAAGGGAAACCCCCGAAAGCCTGTATTTCATGGGTACCGGCAACATATTTTTTTGCTTTTCAAAGGGGGAAACACTTAGAAGCCCGCAGTCAAGCTCGTCAGCCAGAGTATAGGCGAATTCCACAGCGGAAAAATTAACCTCGGGGGCCGCCCCCCGTTCCCCACGGCAAAAAGGACAATTACCAGCCACACCTCCAGGACGGCAGGAACAAAAAGCTTTGGTATTGGACGGTAACATGAACCTGATTTCGAGGAAAATCCTGCTTTGGTACATATCCTGCAATTCTATATCATTAAAGTTTTTTTTACCATAATTTTTATATTTTTCTAAAATTTTTAATTATTGTATGATATACTAGTTTATTATTAAACAATAACGTAAGGGGCATTTCGCTTCAGTTAGGAGACAGGCTTGAACAAAAGGGACTTCCCCACCATTCACTTCTACGATCAGGATTTTGTCGATATTTATGACCGTTCCTGGGCATGGATTCATGATTATTGGATTCTGCCGGAAACAGGAGAGGTCTCCCCGGAAGGTTATTTTATATATCCTTCCGGCGATGATTTGACAATCAACCAATATGAGAGCATTTTTTCCTCATTTTTCTTTGTCTATTCAAACAGAAATTACCATGCTGATCAAAATTTAGATTATTTCTATTCAAAACAGGAGAAAAACGGGGCTATCCGTTGGAAATACGATTTAAAAACCGGTGACCCGGTGTTCTCAAAGGATAATCCTGAGGGTATAGGGATGCCTCTTTTTGCCTGGGCGGAATTCAACCTGTTCCATAAAGGTGGGAATAAAAAACGTATCAAGGAAATCATACCCGTCCTTCAGAATTACATGGATTGGATTGACTCCCTTTTTAAACAGGAAAACGGATTGTACAAGGTTCCCCTGGCTGCGGTTTCAATGCCCAACAGCCCCAGGAAAAAAGCCGTTTACCTGGTGGATTTTAACACAGCCTTGGCGGTAAATGCCCTGTATATGTCTGCCCTGGGGGATATCCTGAACGACAAAGAACTCTCTTTCCGTTATAAGAGGATGTATTTTTCCCTGAAAACCCGCATAAACTCGAAGATGTGGGATCCGGACACAGAATTCTACCATGACCTGGACGGAAAAGAGGAAAGGCTTCCCCAAAAAACCATAGCCGGATTCTGGCCCCTTCTGGCGGAAATTCCCAATGAAAACAAGGCGGAAAAACTTATCGCCCATCTGCAAAACCCAAAAACCTTCGGTGTGGATCACCCCTTCCCTTCCCTTTCTGTCGATGACCCGGAATATGATGAAAGGGGAATGGGATGCCGTGGGAGTGTTTTTCCCTCATTCAATTTCATGGTCATCAAGGGTTTGGAAAAATATAACCGATGGGACTTGGCCAGGGAATGCGCTATCCGGCACCTGTATTATGTCCTCGATGCCCTGTCTCCCAACGGGGATCAGAATAAGGGGAGCCTTTGGGAAGCTTATCTGCCTCAAAAAGAGGGGCCGGCCATATGGCCCAGCCGCTCGAATTTCCCCAGAAAGCAATATTTTCCGTATGCCGGGCTTTCGACCATTGCTTTAATGATTGAAAACATAATCGGCTTGAGTATCAGTTTGCCTAGAAAAACAGTGGACTGGATTATTCCAAACCTGGAAGTCATGGGCATTGAAAACCTCAGCTTAAAGCGGAATTTCATAACAATTTTATCCAACAAGAGCCAGCGCGGATGGGAAATACATATGGAAAGCGAGAAACTGTATTATTTCACGATAAACATCCTTGGACAGAAAAAGAAGACCCTTCCAATCCCATCAGGGAAATGTTCCATGCTCATTGATAAACTATAGCTGAAGATGCTTATGAAAACTGCCGGGACAAATCAAAATTCAAGACTTCACGGGGTCATTGAAATAGGTTCAACTGCGATCAGACTGCTTGTGGTTCAAATTTTCCAGGACAATATGTGGGAAACAATGGACAAGGCAGGCATAGCCATACCCCTGGGCAGGGATGTATTTACTGACGGAACCATTTCCCGGGAATCCCTCATGCAATGTCTTTCCATTCTAAACCGGTTCCGGGAGGTTATGGACAACTGGAAAATACCTGACTCCCAGATAACCATTGTGGCCACAAGCGCCATCCGGGAAGCGAAAAACCGGGACTCGGTTTTGGACAGGATAGCCGTAAAAACAGGATTCAGAGTAAAGGTAATCGATGGAATTGAAGAAATCCGGCTCATGTATCTTGTTGTTTCCAACGCACTGAAAAACTCCCATTCAGGACAGGCGAAACAGAATTCTATCATCATGGATGTGGGGGGCGGTTCCACTGAAATAATGCTTTTAAAAAACGGTAAAATGGCCGCCACCCACAGTTTTAAAATCGGGACGGTTTTTATAGACCAGCAGATAAAATCAATCATGGGAACCGCGAAGGACATGAACCGTTTGCTGGAAGAATACGCTAAGACCACCGCGGAAAAACTAAACAATGAGCTTCGACTTGATTTAATTAAACAACTTATTGCCATAGGAAGCGACATACGGCTTGCGGCCAGAAGCGTGGGAGTGCAGGTGAATAATCTGTATGCGAAAATCAAACGCAAGGATTTTATTGGCTTTGTGGAAAAAATTTCCAGCCTTTCCACTGAAGAAATAGTGCACCGTTACGGAATAAGTTACAACGAGGCGGAATCCCTGCTGCCGGGTTTAAGTATATACCAGTTCTTTTTGGAGCGTATAGCCGGAAATGATATTATTGTCCCGTATCAGTCAATAAGGGAAGGTGTAATTCTTTCAATTTTAACTGAACATGAACCTCCGGAACACATAGGTTTTTACGACCAGACAATTTCTTCCGCCCTTACTTTGGCAAGAAAATTTCAATGTGATGAAAAACATTTGGAATATGTCACAAAAATTTCACTTTTCCTTTTTGATTCCCTTGTAAAAGAGCTTGCCCTCAACTACAGGGCAAGGATGCTACTTGAAGTTTCTGCTATCCTCCACGACATAGGAAGCTTTATCGGGGAAAGTATGCACCACCTTCATGGGGAATACATCATATTACATTCTGAAATTTTCGGATTGAGCCGGGATGATCTCCATTTAGTGGCTAACATTGTCAGATACCACAGGGGGGATTATCCTTCCCAGGAACACTCCGGATATGCCACCCTGCCCCGGGATGACAGAACCATGATCCTGAAGTTATCCGCATTGCTCAGAATAGCCGATGCCCTTGACTGCCGTCATTCACAACATATTCCGGAATACACTATAGATTTAACACCGGAGACCCTTTTCCTGCATCCTGTAGGAGTCCACGACATAACAATGGAAAAACTAGCGTTGGAAAAAAAAGGCGGGCTGTTTGAAATGGTGTTCGGATATAAACTGATAATAGTCAGATGAGACAGGCGATATTATGAAGGGAAAAGAAGAAACAAAAAAACCGGTTTATTTTAACAGGGAATTATCCTGGATTGAATTCAACGGCAGGGTTCTCGATGAAGCGGCGCAAAAAAACGTCCCCCTTTTGGAAAGGCTGAAATTCCTTTCCATTGTGTCATCAAACTTTGATGAATTTTTCATGGTGCGTGTCGCCGGTTTAAAAGCCCAGACCGCAAAAAACAATAACGAAAAAGATGTGGCAGGGATGACCCCCGCCGCGCAAATGGAGGCGGTTTCAAAGCGTATCCAGGAGCTGGTTGAAATACAGTATTCAATACTGCGGGACGAAATACTTCCAGGCTTGGCCGCATCCGGAGTCAAATACGTAAAACCCGCCGAATATACAGAGGAACAATCAAGATTTTTGGAAACATTCTTTGAGCAGAATATATTCCCTCTGTTGACTCCTGTCCGGATTGACAATCATGATTTTATTCCGGGGATAATAAATTTACGTTTGCATGCGGTCTTCTCCCTGAAGAAAACGGAAAAAACCTCCGCTGAAAGCACAGGCAATATTGACGAAGAAGATGATGAAAATCAAATTGCCGTTGTGCAGATTCCGGCAGGATTGGAAAGGATACTGGAACTTCCCGGTGAAGGAGAAGGAAGACTTTTTACCCTTTTGGATGATGCTGTAAGGATTTTCGGAGGGAAGCTTTTCCCGGGATTTTCGGTGGAAGAAACAATGCTGTTTAAAATAACAAGGGGAGCTGACCGCTCCGTGGATGAGGACAGAGACAGTGATTTTATTGCCGCCATGGAAGAGGTAATTGTATCCCGTCATTCATCCAGGCCGGTCAGGCTGTTGTGCTCAAATGAAAGCTCAAAACTGCTGGATTTTATAAGGCTTCATGCCCAGCTCACCCACCAAGATGTATATTGCGTTGACGGACCGCTGGACATTGCAGCCCTCAACGGTGTATCAAAATTCCCCGGACTGGAAGAACTAAGGGATGTCCCATGGAAACACTATCCATGCATAGACTTTCCTGCAGATGAGTCAATCTGGGATGTCATCAAAAAAAACGATGTACTGCTCCATGTACCATACCAAGCTTATGATCCTGTAATCAGGTTTATAACGGAAGCGGCCGATGATCCGGACGTACTGGCAATAAAGATAACGCTTTACAGGACAAGTAAAAACTCGCCTATCATAAAAGCGTTGGAGAAGGCGGCCCTTTCCGGCAAACATGTCACTGTCTTTGTGGAGTTAAAGGCAAGATTTGATGAAGAACAGAACATAAACTGGGTGCGGAGGCTCACTGACGCCGGGATAATAGTTGTATACGGGATTGCCCGATTGAAAGTCCACGCAAAAGTACTCCAGATTATCAGAAAAGAGCCGGACGCAGTCCGGGCTTACGCCCATCTTTCCACGGGAAATTACAATGACAAGACGGCAACCCTATACGGCGACCTGTCCTTATTTACGGCGAACCGGGAATTAACGACGGATATAACCATGTTCTTCAACATGATTTCCGGATGTTCCGCTATTTTGAGAATGTCCCGGCTGATAATTTCTCCGGTTAAAATGAAAAACAAACTTCTTTCCCTCATAATGAGGGAAATTGAACGCACGGAAGGAGGGCATCCGGGACATATCATTGCGAAAATGAATAGTCTTGCGGATCCAGATATAATTGACGCGCTTTACAAGGCATCACAAGCCGGTGTAAAAATAGAACTGAATATACGGGGTATATGTATGCTTGTCCCTGGAATCCCCGGTTTAAGTGAAAACATAACTGTGGTGAGCATTATAGACAGATACCTCGAGCATTCCAGAATCCTGTGGTTTGAGAACGGAAGGCAGGGAGAATTGTATTTAGCCAGCGCTGACTGGATGCCCCGGAATCTTGAAAAACGGGTTGAGACAATGTTTCCTGTCTTACAGGAAAACCTGAGAAAGGAAATACTCAAAATACTGAAGCTTTATTTCTCCGATAACACAAAGGCCCATGTACTTGAAAGCTCTGGATATTGGCATAGAAAAACCCGTAAGCCCGGAGAAAAATATGTGAGAGCCCAGGAAACGCTTCAACAAAAGGAAGAGAAGCGTTACGCCATAATGGAAAAAGAAAGCAGAACTGATTTTAAGGTGCGCCGGAATTAAACGCGGAAAAACAAAGTTCGGAAAGAAAACCAATAACGGACGTCCGGCACGAACATCACAGGGCAATACCGCACATCGTGGAAACGGATGAATAACCCTTCCTGTCCATAAAATCAGAAACACCCCGTAAAATTTCCGCCGGAACGGATGGACGGGAAAAAACAGCTGTACCCACCTGGAAAGCGGTGGCTCCCGTCATGATGAATTCCACGGCGTCCTGCCAACAGGAAATGCCGCCTATTCCGATCACGGGAACGGAACCTCCGGGAGCACATTCAGGGACGGAGGAAACCACATCCCGAAGTATACGCAACGACAACGGTTTTATGGCGGGACCGGAAAGCCCTGCCGTTACATTGTCAAAAACTGGACGGCCTTTTTCTATGTCAACGGCAAAGGCTTGAAATGTGTTCACAAGACTCAATGCGTCAGCCCCTGAAGCGACGGCGGCGGCGGCTATTTCCACAGGGAAAGGTGCGTTGGGAGAAAGCTTGACGATGAGGGATTTTGCCGTCAATACATTCCGAACAGCGGACACAACCTCTGTGGCCGAGTCTGGATTAAGCCCCCACGCCATTCCGCCGGTTTTCACATTGGGACAGGATATGTTCAGCTCAACCATATCAACGGAGCTTTTATTCAATAATTTTGCGCCGGTGACATAACTTTCCAAAGTACTTCCAGACAAATTCGCAATGACAACCGGTCCGAGTTTTTTCATTCTACGCAACTCAGAATGGATAAAATGCTTCACTCCTGGATTTTCCAAACCCACAGAATTCATCAAACCCGAAGGTGTTTCCCAAAGACGTATTCCGGAATTACCGTCGCGCGGTTCAAGTGTAAGCCCTTTGGAACAAATTCCGCCAAATTCATGTACAGCCATAATTTTGGAATATTCAACACCATACCCGAAGGTTCCGGATGCGGCTATCATGGGATTTTTGAATTCAATCCCGGCAATTTTTACGGATAAATCGCTCATAAAAAAACCTCTTCCGCATTAAAAACCGGACCGTCCACGCAGCAGCGTTTATTTCCTGAAACTGTAGGTATGCTACATCCAAGACAAGCGCCGGCCCCGCAGGCCATACGCTGCTCCAAACTCAAAAAAGCAATCATTGGTAAACCGGCACAGGCGGCTTTTATATATTTCAGCATGGGAAGGGGACCGCAGGCATAAACCACATCATAATCCGTAGGTTTAAATATATCCGGCAGTATACCCTTAACTCCGGCACTTCCATCCTCGGTGGTGATAAAAACATTTTCAGCCCTGGGGGAAGCGAATTCAAGACCATAGGGCACGGAGCGGAAACAGGCGAATAAGTCAAAGCATTTTTCCGGAAACCGGGATGCAAAAAAAGAAACCGGAGCTATTCCTATCCCGCCTCCGATTATGGCTACACGGAGAAAATGAATGTCACGGAAACGGAGAAGTTTAAGGATAGCGGATGCGGATGCCAACAAACCGGATGCATTGGCCACAGCTTCCAGCTTTGATTCGTTGAATGCCTCTTCATCTTCTTCCGGGTATTTAAAATCTTCAGGCACTATTTTATCAGGGAGAACAAAACCGGTGCCAGAGGGACCGGTCACATCAACGCAGTCGCCCTTTCTCAAACCGCATAATTCTTCGGTTCCCCTTCCCTTTTTCAAAATCAAAAAACGTATTGAAGCTCCGTCACAATGATAAACACTTATGGGGCGGCCCAAAAGAACATTTGACGACGAAGCCCGGAGCATAAAAAACTGACCGGGGGAAGGAGCGGGAATTTTCGAAATGAATTTTTTTGGAGGCTCCTCTTGAACATCCGGAGAGGAAGCTGAAGACGGAACAGCGAAGGGGGTTGCCAAATGGCGGCTCAAGCTCAACTCGAAAACACCTTCCGCAATTTCCTCGCAGGAACGAACCCTGGTTTGGCAAAAAATCCGGGGAAAGGCTTTCAAATTCATTTTATTCCCCCGCAGCCATTCATGTGCATGGAAAGATTTTTCACGGCGGAGGCAAGTTCCGCCTTTGCGCTGAAAGCAGCACGTCCTGCGGATTCCGCTATTTCTCCCAGTGTCAGGGTTCCGGAATTCGCCTTAATTGTAAGCGATGAATCTTTTTTCCAGGAACATATAATAGCCCGGGATGAATTTACAACCCCTCCGGCTCCGTCTAAAAGGGTTGCGGCAATATCGGCTGCACCCCCCTGTGCTCCGTATCCGGGAATTAAAAAGAATAAATTCCTGTACCTGTCTCTGATAACCCGTGCATCGGTCGCGTCAGTGCAGCCCACAACAGCACCAAAAGGGGCACAGGGAACTGTACCGCCTGCAGACTTCTCTGAATGAAGTTTATCCAAATAGGGTTGCATTAAGCCGTAAAGTCCCTGTCCGACCGCATCCAGTACATGAACCGGTTTTGAGCTGTCCTTCACTTCCGGTGAAAAAGCTTCCGCAAGTTTTTTCGGGATAAATCCCTTGTCCAGAGAAAGCCTTTCTATGTCATTCATTCCGGGATTTGAGGTTCGCAAAAGGACAAAGGCCCCCTTTCCTTTTTTTTCAATCCATTCCATGAATGGAGAGAGAGTATCAAAACCCATGTAAGGGTTTAAAGTAATAATATCAGCCTCAAAATCGCCGGAAAAATGGGCACGGGCATAGGCGGATGCAGTGTCGGCGATATCCCCGCGCTTTATATCCGCAATGACGGGGATACCGGCGGAACGCACAGCTTTCAGTGTTTTCGCATAACATTCCATTCCGGGAATCCCCATGGCCTCGTAATATGCTATTTGAACCTTATAGCAAACAGCATAGGGGGCGGTACTTTCTATTATGGCTGCATTATAAGCTTCCACAGCCGCCGCCGGGGAATCATAAAGCCGCAATATTTCCTGGGGGACATAAGAAACATCCGTGTCCAAACCCACACAAAGGTGTCCTTTTTCTTTACATAAAGCCTGAAGCCTCTGCATTTCATATGCATATTCCATATTTTTATTCTATCATGAAATTTAAAAAAGATGTATACTAACTTAGTATTATTAAGGATCACAGATTTATGACCGATTCCCAACGGAAAAGAAAACTAGAAGGAAAAAAAATAAAAAATTTGGGAATATTGCTCCCATATTTGACCGTTCCTTTCAGATGGAAATCCCTTAAGGCCCTGTGCAAATATCTGATAATAGTGATAAGGGATTTTTTCTTCCTGCAATTCTCAGTGAAATTCGGATGGAAAAAAATTGAAGTGATAAATGTCGACCATTACCTCGACAAAACCATTCCTTTTCGCCCGGATAAAAGTGACATTTACCTGGACTTTATCCATTTTTGGATACGGCCATTTACTTTTATTTTAAAAAGATTCGGGGTAAAAAGGGCGATTCCCCACTGCGCTGAATTTCTCCTTGCCATCGCGAATGCCTATAAAGAAGCTTCCCGGGTATACCGCTTCAAGATGACAACCACAACCAGGCCGCCGCCGGGAAAAAACAAAAACCTGAAAGTAATCCATATGCTTGATCCCCATTTTCTGTGTGTGCCAAGCCTTCATATTGCCGTGGTTATCCTTACCTGGAATTTTTTCAACAACGTTTTCCAAAAGGAAGGGATGGACAATGAGGAAATACAGCTTTATACGGATGAGCTCCGTCAAGGCGCTTTGGAAATAGCGGAAACAGTACTGTATTTAAAACAACACAGCGTAAACTGTGTCCCGGCGGCGCTCTACATGATGCTCTTTATCCAACCTGAGATTTTCACAATCCAAAAGGGGGTTGATTTTATAAATGACCTTTTCATGGAAGCCGATGACATAAAACCAGAGGAAAAAGAAACGGTTATTTCCCATATAAATTATATGTTTGAACGGCTTTTATTGGAAGGATGCAATGAAGATGATTGGGCTATCCCGGTACAAAAGTGGATTATTGATTATAAACGTGAAAAGGAAAACAACAGGGAATTATCCGGAAGCAATTCTACGGACAAAGACAACCGGTAATCAGGTATCCGTGAAAACCGCCATTCAGGAAGGCCGGGCAAACGGCCTCCCTGTTTTGCTTCGTCAGCTTCTTTTTTCCATCGGAACATATTCCCGCTGGCGGCACACCGATTTATAGGCGGGCCGTATAATCTTACCGTTATTTGCCAGTTCCTCAATCCGATGGGCAGACCATCCTGCCATACGGGAAGCTGCGAAAATAGGCGTAAAGAGTTCCTCGGGAAGATTTAACATTTTATACACGAAGCCGGAGTAAAAATCTATATTCGCACTTACACCCTTGTACATCTTGCGGAAACGGCTGATAACCTTCGGGGCAAGTTTTTCCACTTTGGAATAAAGAAGGTATTCATCCTCGGCGTGTTTTTCCTTTGCGAGCTCTTCAACAAAGGAACGGAAAATCAAGGCCCTGGGATCGGACAGGGAATAAACGGCATGACCGATTCCGTAAACCAGACCGCTTCTGTCGAAGGCCTCTTTGTTCACAAGACGTTCGATGTAGGCGGAAATCTCATCATCATCTTTCCAGTCTTTCACCTCTTTTTTCATGTCCTCGAACATCCTGACAACCTTGATATTGGCGCCACCATGGCGGGGGCCTTTTAAAGAACACAGGGACGCGACCATGGCGGAATATGTATCCGTGCCGGAAGATGTAACAACATGGTTGGTAAAGCTTGAATTATTTCCTCCTCCGTGTTCAGCATGAAGGACAAGGGCAATGTCCAGAATCTGAGCCTCAAGCCTGGAGAATTTCGAGTCAGGACGCAGCATATGAAGGATATTTTCAGCCATGGAAAGAGAAGGTTCCGGAGAATGGATAATCAGGCTGTTTTTATTGTAGTAGTAAGCATAAGAATGGAAACCGTGAACCATAATAATCGGGAACCGGGCTATGAGCTGGATGCACTGGCGCAGGACATTGGGGACAGAAATATTTTCAGGATCTTCATCGTAGGTATATAAGGCCAATACACTCATAGCCAACTGATTCATCATATCGTGTCCCGGCGATGTCATAATTGTGTCGCGCAAAAACACCTCCGGAAGATTCATGTAGGATGAAAGCACCTTACGAAAGTCCTGGTATTCCTGGCCGGTAGGTAAATGACCAAAAAGCAGCAGGAAGGTTATTTCCTCAAAGCCGAAGCGTCCGGAGTCCAAAAAGCCTTTTACAATATCCCGGATATCATATCCCCTGTAAAAAAGCCTGCCTTCGCATGGAACCAGGTCCTCATCCTCCATTACATATGCCAAAATCTCTGAAATTTCAGTCAATCCGGCTAAAACACCTTTACCGCTGATATCACGTAAACCGCGTTTAACTTCATATTTTGTATACAACGAGGAGTCAACCTGACTGCATTCAGTCGCGAATCTGCTGTATTCTTCCAAACGTCCTTCCACGAAATGTTTGTCAAATACTGTATTCATCTCTTCCATCATTTTTCCCTCCCTCAAATATGAAACCGGGTTATTATTTTACAGCATAAAATTTCCGGTGTCAAACAGGAGAAAACATATCATTTAAATAATTGTCTGTTTGAAGTTTTTGCGTTATGATGTACAGAAAACAAATTCAGGATATATTTTATGGAGGATTTTATGCAGAGTGAATCCAACGGCGGAAAACGGGAAACACTGGCGGAACATTACAAGGAACTTTTCCCGAAACTGCTTGAACTTTCAAATGTGGATCATATTATAACGGAGCACAATGTTTTTCAAACTCCAAACCATGAAATCAGGAAAATCGTTGACGGAATGTGCGATGAAAACCTGCTTCCAGGCTCATGCATAAAAAACATAGAAAACGCGGCCTTGTTCCTTCAGAAAATAAAAGAAGGAAAGAAAGCCCTGATCTTGATGGAACATTACAGCAATTTCGACCTCCCGGTCTTGATGAGGCTGCTGTCCCTGTCCGGGGAAACCGGTCAGGAGCTGGAAAAACGCATCGTGGCGATCGCGGGTATGAAACTGAATGAGGACAATCCATACATAGCGGCCTTTGCGGAAGCCTATGCCCGCATCGTGATTTATCCCAGCCGTTCTCTTGCGGCGATAAAGGACGAAGAAGAATATAAAAAGGAAGTCCACAGAAGCAGGCTTATAAACATAGCATCCATGAGAGCATTTGACAAAGTGAGGCAGGAAGGGAACGCTGTCCTGGTTTTTCCGGCGGGAACACGTTACAGACCTGGTAATCCCGAAACAAAGAGGGGCGTGAGGGAAATAGATTCCTACATCAAACTCTCAGACGTGGTTATGCCTGTTTCAATAAACGGGAACTGCCTCCGGATTCCGGAAGAACAGCATGAGATGACGGATGACATTGTATGCAAAGACAGGGTGATAATGACAGCCGGTAAAATCTATGATTCCGCCGGGCTGAGGGAGGAGGCCAAAGTCTGGGCGGCAGAAGCCGAGCCTGACCAGACCGACAGGAAGCAGATTACCGTTGACTATGTTATGCATATTCTTGAAGAAATGCATACAGAAAACGAAAAAGGCAGGCTGGAAGGATTGTAATCCCCGCGCCGTTTCCTGCTGAATTTTAGGAAAACGGCATATACCGAGCATTATTAATATTGCCATTCCGCGGGATTGATGTTATAGTCAGTATATATGTACTGACCTGAAAGGGATTTGTATCCGCTGACAGGAAAGGCTTCCCGCCTGAAGTACGGCATCTATTCTTTTTCGGAGGATCCGGATGGAAACAAGAGTCGCGCTGATTGGGATTATGCTCAAGGACAAGAATTCTGCGGAACGGGTGAATGTCATTCTGCATGAATACGCCGATTTTATAATCGGAAGGATGGGCATCCCCTATAAAAAAGCAAATCTCTACATAATAAGCATTGTGGTTGACGCTCCCCAGGATATGATAAGCGCTTTATCGGGTAAAATCGGCCTGATTCCCGGTGTTTCCACGAAAACGGTTATGCCTAAATCCTGCTGAAAGCATCCTGCGCACAGGGAATATTTATGGGGAAAATATACACAGAACCGGCCGTTCTTGTGAAGGAACTGACCGAAACAAGACGGCTTTCAAAAGACAATTTTGAGGAACTCATCGTACACAGGGAAGAAGTCCGGCGGATAATAAGAGAAGAAGCTGTAAAAATTCAACGCCGGAAATTCGGAAAGGATATCTTCAGGAGAGCCTTGATAGAATGTACAAATTACTGCAGGAACAACTGCTCGTACTGCGGTATACGAAGGGACAACAAAACTGTCGCCCGCTACAGGTTATCCAAAGAGGAAATCCTGGGATGCTGTGGACGGGCGGCGGAACTCGGGTTCAAGACATTTGTACTCCAGGGAGGAGAGGATCCGGCTTTTAACCCTGATTTCACCGCGGAAATTATCAGGGAAATACGTCCCCGGTTTCCGGACACAGCCATTACACTTTCCCTGGGAGAACAAAGCCGGGAAACATACGTCCTCTGGAAAAAAGCGGGGGCAGACCGTTATCTTCTGCGGCATGAAAGCGCGAACGAAGCGCACTACAGATTTCTGCATTCCCGGGACAACCCGGAACGGACAGCGGCCGCAAGAAAAAAATGCCTTGCATACTTAAAAGAAGCCGGATACCAGACCGGAAGCGGATTCATGGTGGGCTCCCCGGAACAGACTTCAGCACATCTGGCGGAAGACCTGCTCTTTCTCTCCGACCTGCAGCCGGAAATGGTCGGGATAGGCCCTTTTATCCCCCACGATAAAACCCCTTTCGCGGATTACCCGGGAGGAAGTCTTGAGCTTACAACTTTCCTGATTTCCGTGATACGCATAATGCTGCCGGACGCCCTGATACCATCAACCACCGCACTCGCCTCAATATCGGGAAGAGGCCGGGAAGAAGGCATACTGGCGGGCGCAAATGTGGTGATGCCGAATATTTCCCCTTCATACGCAAGAAAAAAATATGAAATATATCAGAATAAAATCAGCGAGGGAGCTGAATCCGCCGAAGGTTTGTCAAACCTGGAAAAACGGATGAAAGATATCGGATACAACCTTTGCTGCAGCCGTGGAGATTTCACAAAATAAAGGAAACAAAAAACATAAATATTTACATTTGGAGGAATGGGTATGTACAACATGAAATCATTAAAAGCGGAAGAATTTATTGATGACGGCGAAATACTGGATACTCTTAAATTCGCTGAGGAGCATAAAAGCGACAGAGCTTTGATTTCATCTTTAATTGAAAAAGCAAGGGAATGCAAAGGCCTTAACCACCGTGAAGCCGCCGTACTGTTGGAATGCGACATTCCTGACTTAAACGAAAAAATGGTGGAAACAGCGAAAGAGATTAAAGAAAAGTTTTACGGAAACAGAATCGTCCTCTTCGCTCCTCTTTATCTTTCAAACTATTGCGTGAACGGATGTACTTATTGTCCCTATCACGCGATAAACAAACATATTCCCAGGGTGAAACTTTCACAGGAAGAAATAAGGAAAGAGGTAACAGCATTGCAGGATATGGGGCACAAACGGCTTGCGCTCGAAACAGGCGAAGATCCGATTCACAATCCCATCGAGTACATCCTTGAAAGCATTGATACAATTTATTCGATAAAACATAAGAACGGTGCAATAAGGCGTGTTAATGTCAACATTGCCGCCACCACCGTGGAAAATTATAAAAAACTGAAAGATGCAGGAATAGGCACATACATTCTGTTCCAGGAAACATACAACAAAAAAGCTTATGAGCAGCTGCATCCTACAGGCCCTAAAAGCGATTACGCTTACCACACGGAGGCCATGGACAGAGCCATGGACGGCGGCATAGACGATGTGGGTTGCGGAGTTCTTTTCGGTTTGAACCTTTACCGTTACGACTTCGTGGGGCTTCTTATGCACGCTGAACATCTTGAAGCGGTAAAGGGTGTAGGCCCGCACACAATCAGCGTACCGAGAATCAGGAATGCGGATGACATCAACGCTCAGTCCTTTGAGAACGCCATTGACGATGATACCTTTGCGAAGATTGTCACGGTAATAAGGATAGCTGTGCCGTATACGGGAATGATTGTCTCAACCCGCGAATCCCAGAAAACACGGGAACGGGTTCTGGAGCTGGGTGTATCTCAAATCTCAGGCGGTTCCCGCACAAGCGTAGGCGGATACTGCGAAGAAGAAAGGCCTGAAGATACAGCCCAGTTCGATGTCAGCGACACACGTTCCTTGGATGAGGTTGTAAACTGGCTGATAAAAAAAGACCACATACCAAGTTTTTGCACAGCTTGTTACAGATCAGGCAGAACAGGCGACAGATTCATGCAGCTGGTGAAGTCAGGACAAATCGCGAACTGCTGCCAGCCTAATGCACTCATCACTTTGAAAGAGTATCTGGAAGACTACGCCTCGGATGAAACAAAAGCTTTAGGAGAAAAACTGATTGCAAAAGAAGTTGTGAAGATACCCAATCCAACTGTACAGAAAAAGGTTTTGGAAATTCTGGAAGAAGAAAGCGCAGGAAAAAGGGACTTCAGATTCTGAAAGGGAACATCAGGATACAGGTACAAAACAAATGGAATTGACGGGAAAAAATATGGATGAACTGCAAAGCACTCCCAGAGCAAACAGACTGCATATAGGAATTTTCGGAAGGACAAACAGCGGAAAATCTTCCCTGCTTAATTCAATTCTGCGGCAGGACTATGCCGTCGTTTCTGACAAAGCCGGTACAACCACAGATCCGGTATATAAATCAATGGAAATAAACGGCATAGGGCCTGTTACATTCATAGACACAGCCGGATTCAGTGACAGCACTGAATTGGGGGAAGCCAGGCTGAAAAAAACGGAGCTTGCTTTTGAAAAAACGGATGTGGCTGTAATTCTTTTTACAAGAGACGGCGCCGGAGATTTTTTTTCCGCTGAAAAAAACTGGATATCGAAATTAAGGGAACGCAAAACACCTTTTATCCCTGTACTCAACAAAACAGATGTATACAGAGGTAAAGGAACATCAGGAACATCAGCGGAAGAAGAAAACACAAAAGGGAAAACACAGGACAGCCCGGACAGCCTGGAAGAGATGGTCGGATTGATAGAAAAAATATCCGGCGAGAAACCGGTTATGGCCAGCGCCTTAAGGAACGAAGGCATTGATGGAATACTGGAAAATGTGAAGCGTAAAATGCCGGAGAACTTCAATTCGAGGCTATTAACTTCCGGAATATGCGGTGAAGGAGACTTGGTTCTTCTTGTAATGCCTCAGGATATCCAGGCACCAAAAGGTCGTTTGATTCTTCCACAGGTTCAGTTAATCAGGGAACTTCTTGACAAAAGAGCCATAGTGCAATGCTGTGTCACCGCTTCCTTGGAAAAAGCTCTGGCATCCATGTCCCGGCCGCCGGATTTGATTATTACCGACTCACAGGTATTTAAAACTGTTTACGACAGTAAACCTCCGCAATCGAAACTCACTTCGTTCTCCGTTTTGCTTGCGGCGAACAAGGGTGAAATAGACGGTTTTGTATCAGGGGCAGAAAGCATAGGCAGCCTTTCAGGAGATTCCCGTATATTGATTGCGGAAGCCTGTACACACGCACCTTTGACGGAAGATATCGGAAGGGAAAAAATACCGCGTATGCTCAGACGCATGGTGGAAGAAAAACATCAGGGTGACGGCGACAGGCTGCATATAGACATTGTAAGCGGAACTGATTTCCCGGAAGATCTGTCACAGTACTCCCTTATCATCCACTGCGGTGCATGTATGTTCAACCGCTCCTATGTACTTTCGAGGCAGGAAGCGGCGGAACAGGCCGGAGTTCCCATGACGAACTACGGAATAACCCTGGCATATTTGAGCGGTATTCTGGATAAAATAACCATCCCGGAATAACTTCGGATTTGCCGGCTTACACCTGACCTCCAACGTCAGCGTTTTTTGAAGCGGGAAGGAAAATCTCGAACCTTGCCCCGGATTTTCCGTCAGGTCTGTCAACAGCCCGGATTATTCCTCCGTGGACGTTTATAACATGACGCGCGATTGAAAGCCCGAGTCCGGTTCCTCCCTGATCCCGGCTTCTGCCCTTGTCAACCCTGAAGAAGCGTTCAAAGATACGCTCCTTGAAATTATCGGGGATTCCGGAACCGGAGTCTTCTACAACTATGCATACACCCCTGTCTCCTCCAAGAAGCCCTGACGTATCCGCGGAAACCGAGCAGGTTACAGTCATGCCGGAAGAACAATACTTTACAGCGTTATCAAGCAAATTGCTTATGGCATGTTGGAACAACGCCTGGTTTATATCGACCGGAGGAAGATTATCTTCGGAAGCGAAGGAAAGTGTTATTCCTTTACTTTCAGCGGCTTTCACAAAACCGGAGGAAATTGTCTTTAATACCGAAGCTATATCCACAGGCATTACTTCAGGCGGTTTTGTCTCCTGATCCAGCTTTGACAAAGTTAACAAATCATCAATGATATCCCCCAAACGTTCTGTCTGGGAATTTATTATTTCCAGGAACTTGCGCTGCTCGCCGATGTCTTCAGAAGGATTTTCCAAAAGAGTTTCCGCGAACCCTTTGATTGCAGTGACAGGGGTTTTCAATTCATGCGACACATTGGCCACAAAATCCTTACGAACTTGTTCCAGCCGCCGCAACCTTGTAGTATCAGTAACAATCAGAAGGAAACGCCTCGGCTGACCGGATTCGGAATAATTCTTTATAGGCACACAGCGGACAAGCAAATCATAAACCTGCGCAGACTGAAAGAGCTGTACGGAAATATCATCCGGCGGACAGGAAGAATCCGAGACGGTTTTATTGATCAATGACATGATATCGGCGTTTCTCACCACCTGTATCAAAGGAGAACCCACAGCATCATTTATACTTACAGCAAAGAACTTTTCTGCAGATTCGTTATAAGCAAGAATGACCATATTGCTGTCAAAAACAATAAGCCCTTCGGTTATACCGGAGAAAACAGCCTGAAAATCATCACGGCTTCTGGCGATACTCTCTATGTTTTCCTGTATCTGCGACGCCATCTGTTCCAACGAAACTGAAAGAGCCACCAGTTCCTTAGGCGAAGTCACATTTGATCTGTAAGAAAAATTTCCGGACGCATATTCACCGGCAGCTCTTTGTAATTCAACTACCTGGCGGATAAGTCTTGCGGATATCAGGAACGAAAAGCCGAGTGCCACGAATAACAGGATGAGAAAAACAAGCGCCATTTTCCTTTGTATACCGGAAGATGACAATACATTCATGTAAAGCGGCATCGAAAGTCTGAGCGCATAGATTTCTCCGCCCAATTCCAGTGGACATGCGTAATACAGAACTTCATTTTTGGACACAGTACTATGCCGTAAATCGGATCCCTCCGATCCGCGCAGAGCTTCAAATACTTCCGTCCGGTATTTATGATTTTCCATCACCGTAACATCATCACTGTCGGAATCAGCGACGACCGATCCGTTTTTATCTATCAAAGAAATTCTGAAGTCAGGCGTAAACCCGGCAGCATCTTTCAGCATCCTGTCCAATGAACTGGTATCAAAATGTTCGTCAACCGCCGATTCCGTGATGCTTCTGTATTTATCCGAAACAATTACGGCGACAGACTTGGCGAATATCTGCAAATCTTTTTTAGTCTGCGTTAAAGAAACTTCATGGGCAGAGTCCAGACTTATCTGGAAAGCCAGCCAAAAAGAAAAGCAGAAGACAATTCCTGCAAACAGAATCAAATAAACCCAAATGCGCAGTGATTTTTTTTGTATCATATATTTTCTCTCAAACGGTACCCGACACCTCTGATTGTTTCAATCAAAGAAAGCCCATTATCCACAGAATTTTTTTCCGGTGAATCCCCCAGTTTTCTGCGGATACTCAAAATCTGGACATCCACAGATCTATCAGTTACAGGATATCCGTCACCCTTTACAGCATGAATTATCTGCTGCCGGGAAAACACCTGCCCTGGATGCTCGGCAAGGAAAAGCAGTATGGAAAATTCAGCGGCACTTAATTCCACTGATTCATCCCTGACATAAACCTCGTGTTTCTTAGGAATAATCCTGATGCTTCCTACCTGTATTTCACCTGACTCCGCGGAAGCGGAATTTTTATCCGCAATTCTGCGTAAAACAGATCTGATACGTGCAATTAGAACTTTCGGAGAAAAAGGTTTGGTAATGTAGTCATCCGCACCGAGCTCAAGCCCGGAAACAATATCGCTGTCATCCGTTTTCGCACTTTCCATTATCACTGGAATTGAAGACAACTCTGCGTCTGCTTTCAGAATACGGCACACATCAAGACCATTCATATCAGGGAGCATCAAATCCAGAATAATGATATCAGGCTTAAAAGTTTTCGCCATCTGCAAAGCTTCCTGCCCTGTCTTTGCCATGGCGGCTACAAAACCTTCCCGCGTCACATTATATGAAATCAATTCCCTGATAGGCTCTTCGTCATCAACGATTAATATTCTCACAATTGCACTCCAGGCAGTGATTATACCTATACTACAGCACTTTCCGCAATATTAACTATGTGATCTCCCATGCGTTCAAGATATTTGGCAACCATGAGAATATCCAAAGTTTGTTCAGCGATTTTTCTTGGATGATGATTTTCGTCACAAATCATATCCACCAGACTGCTTTTCACTGAAAAGAACAAATCATCCACGACATCATCACAGCTGATAACAGAATCCGCAAGCTGTTTGTCTTTTTTAACGAACGCCGTCACAACATCGGAAATCATTTTTATTACAACTTCCGCCATCTCAGAAATGAGTTTCTTATTGCAACTCTCGGTGAAATCACTCTGCACCGCAATTTCAGCGATATCCGCGGCCTGATCTCCCAGCCGCTCCATATCCGTTATTATTTTCAATGCGGCGCTTATCAAGCGCAAATCTCCGGCAACAGGCTGTTGCTGTAAAAGCATACGCATACACAAAGCCTGAAGCTCGTCTTCTTTTATATCTATTTCTCTTTCCAACGATATCGCTTTATCGGCCTTCTCCTTTTCTCCATCAAGAAGAGCTTGAGTAGCGAACCGTATGCCGTCTTCACACTGAACTCCCATCAGAATCAAACCGTCATTTAATTCTTTCAACTGCTGTTCAAATTTTGCTCTCATTATCCAAACCTTCCCGTAATATAATCTTCAGTCTCCTTTTTTTCAGGTGAGGAAAAAATCTGTTCGGTATCTCCGAATTCAATTATTTTCCCCAGAAGAAAAAAAGCCGTTTTATCACTTATACGTGTAGCCTGCTGCATATTATGTGTTACTATGATAATCGTATAGTTTTTCTGAAGTTCCTCCACCAAATCCTCTATCTTGGATGTCGAAATAGGATCCAAGGCGGAAGTAGGCTCATCCATAAGCAGGACTTCCGGGTTGACCGCCAACGCCCTGGCGATACACAAACGCTGCTGCTGTCCCCCGGACATGCCAAGCGCATTTTTACTGAGGCAATCCTTCGCTTCATTCCATATGGCCGCTTTTGTCAGGGCTTCTTCCACAATATCATCAAGCATACTGCGTTTTTTGATTCCATGGGTTCGCGGACCATAGGCGATATTGTCGTAAATGCTCATGGGAAAGGGATTCGGTTTTTGGAAAACCATGCCAACCCTTTTCCGCAGATCATTGCAGTCAATATCGTTATAAACATCCTGCCCGTCCAGAAGGATTTGTCCCTCAATTTTACAGCCGGCGACCAAGTCATTCATCCTGTTAAGAGACTTTAACAAGGTTGATTTTCCACAGCCGCTCGGACCGATAAAAGCCGTAACAGCCTTCTCCGGGATTTTCAGATTTATATTATGCAATGCCTGAAAATTTCCATAATACAAATCGAGATCGCTGATTTCAATCTTTATATTTTCCTGCGAGGAAATATTCTCCGATTCAACAACACCAGAATCCTGGTTAACTACATCACCCATCCGACATTCCTTTTGTAAGTTTCTCCAATCCGGAAGAAATAATATTCAACACGATTACAACCAGTAACAGAATAACAGCGGTTGCATACGCCTGCTCAGTCCGCAAACCCTCGCTCCACAAAGAATAAAGGTGAACCGCCAATGTCCTTCCGCTTCCCATCACAGTGGGAGGTATCTGGGCTACAGTTCCGGCAGTATAAAGCAGAGCGGCGGTTTCACCGACAATACGCCCTGTGCTCAAAACAATTCCGTTTACAATTCCCGGGACAGCGGACGGCAGAACAATTCTGAAAACCGTCCTCAGTTTTCCGGCTCCCAATCCTAAACTCGCTTCCCTGTATGTATCGGGAACAGCAAGAAGAGCTTCCTCCGTGGTACGCATTATCAGAGGTAAAACCATTATCGCCAGCGTACAGCAACCTGCCAGCAATGAAAACTGCCAGTGGAGTGCCGTGACAAAGAACAAAAGTCCGAACAAACCGTACACGATGGAAGGTATACCGGAAAGAGTTTCCGCGGTTATTCTGATAACTCTGACGAATTTATTCCCGCGGCGGGAATACTCCGCAAGATAAATCGCCGAGGCGACTCCTATCGGCGCGGCAATTAAAAGTGTAAGGAAGGTTACAGTAATTGTGTTGATAAGGGCAGGAAACAAAGAGGCATTGTCACTCGTGTATTCGGACGCAAACATTTCCAGGGAAAAATTCGGCAATCCCATATACAGAATATAACACACCAGTCCTACTATTACAAACGCGCTTATAAAGGCGCACAGGCGTACTATCCATCTCAGTATTACAGATTGAACAGTTTGGGAAAATAAATTAACCATCAGCGCCCCTCTTTTTTAGCAATCATGAAAATCATGTTTATAACAAGAATGAAAAAGAAAAGCACGACAGCTGTTCCAATCAAAGCCTGCCGGTGAAGTCCGGCTGCATAACCCATTTCAAGAACGATATTGGCTGTCATTGTACGGATACCCTTTGTCAGTCCCCTTGGTAAAACAGCCTGGTTTCCGGCAACCATTATAACCGCCATTGTCTCCCCGATAGCCCGTCCTACTCCAAGAATGATTCCGGCGACGATACCGGATCTGGCGGCCTTCAACTCAACAAAAAACACGCTCCGTTCTTTACAGGCTCCCAACGCTACAGAACCCTCATAATAGCAGGACGGAACCGCCCTTAAAGCCGCTTCGCTTGTTCCGGTTATCGTCGGCAAAATCATTATTGCAAGAACGATTGATGCGGCGAGAATACTTGAACCGCTTCCTCCGGCGTAATGCCTTATCACCGGAACAATCGCAGTCAATCCGAAAAAACCGTATACAACGGACGGGATACCCGCCAAAAGCTCCACACCCCTTTTCATCGGAACATATATTTTAGGCGGACAAAACCGCGCCAGGAAAACAGCCGTTATAACGCCGAGGGGAACGCCCAGGATAATCGCACCGATTGTAATAACAATGCTTCCGATTATCATCGGGAAAATTCCAAAAACTTCTATCTCCGGAGTCCATTTCATTCCGAAGATAAAATCCCAAAAACCTATCTTTATTATTGCAGGAATTCCGTTTGAAAATATAAAAAAACAGATAAGAATAACCGCACCGACAGAAAGACACGCGGAAAACAGGAACACATACCGCATTGTATTTTCTTTTCCAGCTCCAGCCATTTTACCCCCTGAAAATCCGGTAAGGCTGCCCGCACACAGAATACACAGGCAGCCTTTCACCTTAACAGCTATTCAGAAATCAGTTTTCAATTCCTGACCATTTTGTTATATCGCCTGTGTAGATACGGCGCACAACTTCTTTGGAAACATCAGAGACAGGATTCTCTTTGTTGACGATAACCGCGATCCCGTCAAGAGCGATGACAACAGGCTCCAGACCTTTTTCAATTTCGGAAGATTTTAACTCGCGGCTGGCCATTCCGATGTCACAGATTTCCTCGGCGGTACTGTTAACACCGGTGGTTGAATCACTCTGCAATACTTCGACATTCACGGAAGGGTTAACAGCTTTATAAGCTTCGGAAAGTTTCTCCATGACAGGATAAACAGAGGAAGAACCGGCGACAGTGACTTTTCCGCTGAGTCCGGCAGAGGCATAAGGAGCCGGTTCAGAGGCGGAGGGGATGTATCCGTTGGCTTCAATCACGCCCTGGCCTTCAGCGGAAAGGATAAACTGGATAAAGTCGGCTGCAACATCGGAAACCCTGTCTTTCTTTGTCACGATATTGAAAGGGCGGGAAATCTTGTAGGAACCTGCTTTGATATTCGCGACAGAGGCTTCCGCTCCATCGATGGACAAAGCCTTTACATCATCCTGAAGGGATCCCAGGGAAATATAACCTATTGCAGAAGGATTCCCTTTTACAGATGTAATTACAACTTCGGTGCTGTTGGTTATATCAGCTGTATCTGCCGTCATATCCACCTTTTTACCGTTGACGGACTGCTCAACACCGAACAGCTCCACAAAGGCGCCCCTTGTGCCGGAACCCGATTCCCTGGAAACAACGGTGATTTCGTCCGCCGCAGCTCCGGATTTTTTTGAACACCCGGTGGTCAAAGCCATGAAGACTACCGCAGCCATCATATAAACGGCAAACATGAGCTTAACCAGTGTCTTGTTTTCAATTTTGTAGTTTTTCATTTGTAAACCTCCATTTCTTGTTTACGCCTGAAAAATACTCTCTGTATTTGAAAATGAAGTAAGTTAATTGTTAAAATTCCGTTAAAAAGGGGTTTAACAGATTATTAACAAAAAAACCTCCCGGAGGGCATCCGGGAGGCGCAAATCCATCACCTTGGGGATAATGACAGAAAAGCTTTGTGGATAAATACAAAAATATAAGTATCAGAACTCATAAACCCATTTTACAGGGAAGTAAACCTGATCAAGGCTGCCGTCAACAAATTCAAGCATAACCTCTACAGCGAATGAACCGATGGAACCGGCGTCATACTCAACACCTGGATTTACGCAAAATTTGGGGTCATTCTTTTCGGCATCACGGTTGATCGTCATATAGTCGGAGAGAGTCACATATGCAAGAATCGGATCTGTCACACGGAAATCACCACGGATGGCGGCATAAAGATCATAGTCAGGAATACCGGGACCTTTTTTAACATCGTCATCCTCGCCTGTTCCAAAGTTTGTAATGAGATCCCCGCTCAACGCAATCCTGTCAGTTATCCCCCACAATACACTTGCATTGAGGAGGTGGGTTCCATACACATTGAGAAGTCCCTGATAATCCTGGAAGCCGTAACCGACGAGGATTTCAAGACCATAAAGCGGATAAATAGCGGCGGATACAGCCACAGACTGTGTATCATGGAAGCCAAAGTTATCTTTGGATCCGGCTATATTGTGGACGGCGGCGCCGATAACAAACATATCGTTCACTATATATTCGGCACCGACTCCAAGCACAAATTCATCAAAGAAATTGCCGGTAACAAGATTAAACGGAGCGGTAAGACCGATAGCCAAATTCGGCAGACCCGTGAACACCAAAGAAAGCCCCTCGCTTCCGAGCTTCTGGGATCCTACATTATCGTCCTCAACAAACATATATGAACCGCGGAACCAGTAATCCGTGCTGAATGCAACATCCAGCACATCCAGCGGGCGGAATAATGTATACCAGTCAAAATCATCGGAAGAATAAAACAGCCGAGCGGAGTCACCGTCAACGCCGCCCTGTGTATCAAACACAGCATATACATCAAGACCCGCATCTATGCGCTCGGACGTAATGTCAACAATGAATTCATTGTAAATGCCTGCGAAACCGTCGTTTCTGCCTTCGCTGTCTCCATCCATGACATACCAAACATCAGAGCCAAGCTCATTTGAAGCAGACACTGAAAATCCCTGGGCAAAGACAACCCCGGAAAGCACCAGTGCGGCGGCACACAACGCCGCAATTTTCTTTATTGAAAGCATCAAATTACCTCCTATCTTTGTTTTAATGCTTATTACACTGTCCGAATCCGACATTCGCCGAACCGAAACAAGAAATTTTACAGTTTTTCATTGTTTAAGTCTACCGACATCGGGATAATTTTATGTTAGTTACAATAAAAGCATACCGGGGTATTTAGTTTCCTCCTGATTTTTCCGGATTACGGCCGTGTGTTCCGCAACGGCCTTTGCATGACGCACATGAACCGCCGCAGAACGAACATCCTCCGCGCGCATCTTTCACAATCTTGCGTATAATGAAGAAGACAATCACGCCAAGGACAACCGCGGTTACAATAGTTCCCGCATTCTCAGCAAATACATCCATCATTCCGCCTCCACAAACACGGCGCGGGGACGGATCCGGGACACCCCGAATCCGTATGCCGGCAACTTACAGCTGCATCACGCCGCAGACAATTTCATTTCATTGCGGTTCGGTTTCACAAGCTGGAAGACAATCGCCGCAAAAACAACCAGAGCCACAATCACACCCAGGACATTGGCGTTGCCGGTGAACAGGCAGCCGAATTGATACACCATCAGAGACACACAATAGGCAAATAAACACTGGTAACCGATAGCGAACCAGGTCCACTTCGCATTATTCATCTCACGTTTGATTGCACCGATGGCAGCGAAACAAGGCGCACAAAGCAGATTGAAAATCAGCATGGAATACCCTGCAAGCGCACTGTAATCAGCCTGAAGCCTGGGCCAGAATTCCATACCATCCTCGGCGACCTCCGCGAATCCGTAAAGGATACCGAAAGTTCCAACAACATTCTCCTTGGCGACAAGTCCGAGAATCGTCGCGACAGCCGCTTTTGAATTACCGAATCCCAGCGGAAGGAAAATCCATGAAATAGCGGAACCGATGGATTCGAGAATACTGCCTTCATAATTTTCAACAGCCTGCAATGACCAGCTGAAGCTGGACGTGAACCATATCACTATTGTTGATGCAAGAATAATTGTTCCAGCTTTTTTGATGAAGGACCAACCCCGTTCCCACATGGAACGCAGCACGGCACCGACAGTAGGCAAATGATAGGCGGGAAGCTCCATGACAAACGGAGAAGGATCTCCGGCAAACATCTTTGTCTTTTTCAGCATGATTCCGGAAACAATAATCGCGGCGATACCGACAAAATAGGCGGAAGGCGCGACCCACCATTCACCATTCAACAGCGCACCGGAAATCAAGGCTATAATGGGAAGCTTGGCGCCGCACGGCATAAAGGTTGTCGTCATAATCGTCATGCGTCTGTCACGTTCATTCTCTATTGTACGTGAAGCCATAACACCCGGAATACCGCATCCGGTACCGATAAGCATCGGTATGAACGATTTGCCGGAAAGTCCGAAACGGCGGAAAATACGGTCAAGGATAAAGGCGATGCGGGCCATGTAACCGCACTCTTCCAGGAAAGCAAGCATAATGAAGAGAACCAGCATCTGCGGGACAAAGCCCAACACCGCGCCCACACCGCTGATAATACCGTCAACAATAAGCCCGGAAAGCCATGCCGCGCATCCTATACCCTCCAAAAAGCCGGCGGCGGCAGGTATTATCCATTCACCGAACAGGACATCGTTCGTCCAGTCTGTCACAATGGTACCGACGGTTGTAACAGAAATGTAATACACGACAAACATTATGAGCGCAAAAATAGGCAGCGCAAGGAACCTGTTGGTAACAATTTTATCAATCTTATCAGAAGAGGAAACAAGAACCTTGTTTTTTTTCTTATAGCATCCTTTAATCAAATCCGTAATGTAAATGTAGCGCTCATTGGTAACGATACTCTCAGAATCATCATCAAGCTCTTTTTCAGCTTCAACAATATGCTCTTCAATATGAGCCAAAGTACCGGCATCAAGGCTTATACTATTCTTGATTTTACTGTCACGCTCAAAAAGTTTTACAGCATAAAACCTTTTTTCATTTTCAGGAATCTTATCACCGAGAGACTCTTCGATATGGGCGACAGCATGTTCAGCGACACCGGTAAAAATATGCAACGGGTCGGCTTTTTTCGCATCTTTATTTCCGGCGGCGGCAACCGCAGCTTTTACAAGCTCGTCAACACCGGTGTTCTTCGCGGCGGATATTTCATAAACAGGGCAGCCCAATTTCCCGGAAAGATACGGAACATTGATAATATCACCGTTCTTTTTAACAACATCAATCATATTGAGAGCCACAACAACAGGAATGCCGAGCTCAATAAGCTGTGTCGTGAGGAAAAGGTTTCTCTCAAGATTGGTCGCATCAATGATATTGATAACAGCGTCCGGTTTTTCCTGAAGAAGATAATTTCTGGAAATAACCTCTTCCAATGAATACGGCGACAGGGAATAAATACCCGGTAAATCCGTAATATTAACGGATTTATCGGATTTCAACTTTCCTTCCTTTTTTTCAACAGTAACCCCAGGCCAGTTTCCTACATATTGATTAGCACCGGTTAACAAATTGAACAATGTAGATTTGCCACTATTGGGATTTCCCGCAAGAGCGATTGTCAAACCCATAATATTCTCCTTTTATCACTTAACTTCAATCAAAGCGGCATCGGCCTTTCTGATTGAAAGTTCATAGCCACGAACAGTAACTTCCACAGGATCCCCAAGCGGAGCTATTTTCTTAACAAAAACCTCCGTTCCCTTTGTAATTCCCATATCCATTATCCTGCGTTTCACAGCCCCCTCACCATGAAGCTTGACAACAGATACAGTCTGCCCGACTTTTACATCCTTCAAAGTCTCCATTGCATCCTCCTTAATTCCAAAAAACTGATATTTTGAATGCCTCAATCACAACGCAAACAAGCGGATCAGACCAGTATCTTTTCCGCCATTTCCCTGCTGACAGCTACCCGGGAATCCTTTATTTTAACAATTACATTTCCGCTGAATTCCGAAACGACAGTCACCGAAGCCCCGGGAACAAAACCAAGCTTTTCCAGATGCAGGCGGACAGCCTCCTTCCCGCCTATTTTTTTTATGGTATTTTCAATTCCGGGATCGGCAAAAACCAAAGGAACCAAGATCTACTCCTTTACAAAAAGCGAGAAATAAAAGAAAGAAAAGGTTAACATTTGTTACCAACAATTAACAACAAAAAGATACCCTTTTTCCATTTGTTTGTCAAGTGCAACTCTACATTATTTGCAGTGAATATCACTAATTCACGAAAAACTTGAAAAGTCCTTCCTTTAAATAATATTATTTGCTATAATTTTCCAATATTATGAAAGAAATAAGGAAGGAAATTAAAGAAATCACCAGGAAGAAACTGCCCGGAATTCAAAATAAATTCCGGCGGTTTATCCTGATATTCATAGGTTCAGTGCTCATGGCGGTGAATCTCAACACATTTGTACACACAGGAGGCCTTTTCCCCGGAGGATTCAACGGCCTTACGGTTCTCATACAGTCCATCGGACGCACCTTTTTCTCTGTGGAAATCCCCTTTACGCCGGTAAACCTCGCCCTGAACGCAGTTCCTGTGATTATCAGCTTCTTTTTTATCGGAAGGAATTTCACCCTTTTTTCCCTCCTGTCCATAGTCCTTTCAGGATTGTTCACCGACATAATTCCGCGGATGACACTGACAAACGATATCCTCCTTCTGGCTGTTTTCGGAGGAGGCTTAAACGCAATCGCCATATATTTCTGTCTCCGGGCGGACGCCACCTCAGGGGGAACAGACTTCATTTCAATATGGATTTCCGAAAAATACGGACTGGACGCATGGAATTACATACTGTTTTTCAATATTGCAATCCTGTCCGCAGCCGGAATATTGTTCGGATGGGACAAAGCCCTCTATTCGATTCTGTTCCAGTTTACATCCACCCAACTTCTGAAATATCTGTACAGACGGTACCAGAAAGTAACCCTGCTGATAATTACAAACAAACCTGACACTGTATATGCTATAATAAGCGAAAACACCCATCATGACGCCACCATTTTCAAGGGAACAGGAGGCTATACAAAAGCCGAAAGGGATCTGGTTTATTCGGTAGTCAGCGCAGATGAAATAAGACGGCTGGTTCCAAAAATCCGTACCGCGGAACCCAATGCCTTTATAAACGTGATCCGGTCAAAACAAATTCTTGGACGTTTTTACCGTAAGCCTAACGATTAAAGGACTCGCATTTATGGACAACCCTGAAAATAAAAAGCTCAATGCAAACTACCATACACATACGGAATTATGCAAACACGCAACGGGAATGCCAAGGGAGTATATTGTAAAAGCATGGGAAGCCGGATGTTCCGCTTTGGGATTTTCAGATCACTGCCCCTACCCTGATGAAATCAAGGAAAAATTCTGGGCATCTACAAGGATGTCGGAAAATCAGGTCACACTGTACTTTGAAGAAATAAAAAAAGCGGAGGCCGATGCCCGGAAGGCCGGTTTTACATTTCCGGTATACACCGGATTTGAATGTGAATGGGATAAAACTATATACAGCTGGTACAAGGATGATTTGCTCGGAGGATTTTCAGTGGATTATCTGATTTTGGGAGCCCACTGGATTACAGAACCGGATGGATCACACCTTTATATTGCGGAAGTAACAGACGATGTGAATCTCCTCCACCAATACATCGACCAAACCATAGAAGGAATGGCAAGCGGTATTTTCAAATTCATAGCCCACCCCGATATGTTCATGAGCGGATGGAAGGAATGGGACAAGGAAGCGGAGATGTGTTCCAAGGCTCTCATAGACGCAGCCATCGATTTGGATCTTCCATTGGAAGTAAATGGATTTGGAATGATAAAACCTATGAATGAAACTTCACGGGGACTGCGGTTCCAATATCCTTACAGGGAATTCTGGGAAATGGTCGCGGAACGTGAAGCCAAAGTTATATGTAATTCAGATGCCCATAAACCGGAGCTTGTAATTGAAAATGCCCGGCACGCAAGAGAGTTCGCAATTGAAATAGGAATCAAACCGGAAAACATAACGGAGGAAATATTCAAATGACAATCGAATTCACTGTAACCACATCCTATAAAACCGAATTTGTTGATATAACACAGAAAGTAAAATCCGCGGTAAAACAGGCTGTAAAAGAGTTTTCTGAAAAAAACGGAGCCATACAATCCCCAGAAGGTGTATGCAGGATATTCTGCCCCCATACCACAGCGGCTGTCACAATAAATGAAAACGCTGACCAGGATGTTCTCCACGATTTGGAAATCGGCTTGGACAAGGCTTTTCCGGACAGGGTTGAATTCCGGCACAGTGAAGGTAATTCTTCCGCACACTTAAAATCATCCTGTGTGGGAGCTTCAGAAACAGTACTCATAAATGACGGAAGGCTTGTCCTGGGAACATGGCAGGGAATATATTTCTGTGAATTCGATGGTCCGAGAAACCGGAAATGCATTCTCCAAATACATTTGTATTAAAAACTGCCTCAGTAAATGAATACTTATATTCCCATGGAAAAACCTGTATCCGGGATGAACTCCATTTTCACAGTTGATTTCCACACCCATGTTTTTCCCGACACTCTTGCAGAGAGAGCCATTAAAACGCTGTCAAAAAATCTTAAAGGATTGTATACTCCTGTCTCCGATGGAACCATACAAGGATTATTGAAAAACATGAAAACCTGGGGTATTAATCTTTCAGTGGCCCTTCCAGTAATAACAAATCCGGAACATTTTAAAACTGTAAATGAATTTGCCGCGGCTCAAAACCAATTGGTTCCGGAAATTGAGTTTTTCGGCGGACTTCATCCTGCTGACAACAAATGGAAAGAAAACATAAACTTCATAGTTTCGTTGGGATTAAAAGGAATTAAACTGCATCCTGAATATCAAAACTTCAAACCGGCTGACAAATTATTGTTCCCCATGTATGACTATGCTTTGTCCAAAGGATTAATCATTGTATTCCATGCTGGATTTGATCCGGGAGCTAAGCCTCCGTATAAAAGCAATCCTGAACAATTTGCAGAAATAGCTGATGCAATGAAAGGCGGAATTATTGTTGCGGCTCATTTAGGAGGAAATATGCAGTGGGATGAAGTTGAAAAACATCTTGCAGGTAAAAATATTTACATGGATACATCCACCGGATTCAAATTTTACGGCAAAGAACGCTTTCTCCGCATTGTAAAAAAACACGGTGCCGGGAAAATTCTGTTCGCATCCGACTCCCCTTGGGGCAATGCAAACTTCGAAAAACAAAACCTGCTTTCCCTGGCAGAAACAAAAGAGACGGATACGGATTTTCTTTCTGAAGATGAAATTAAATGCATTGCAGGAATGAATGCAGCACGTATTTTAAAAATCAAAATATAAAAATAATCAAGGCGCAACTTTTTCCTGAATCCGGTGTCTAATAATAAAATAAAGCCGGATATTAAAACCAAAGCAGGAGAAAACACCTGAATGAAAACATCTGAAAAAAGGCCTTATAACCTTGGTGAGGAGATAGCAAATTCAATCACTCACGGAATAGGGGCATTGTTGTCAATAGCGGGAACGGTCATTCTTGTTGTACAGGCAGTTGTAAAAGCGCCGGAAGGACAAAAAGGATTTTATATAACAGCGGTTTCCATTTTCGGTTCTTCCATGATTTTCCTGTATCTCATTAGCTGTCTTTACCACGCCCTTTTACGAACCCGGGCTTATACTGTTTTTGAACGGTTGGATCATTCCGCAATTTTCCTGCTCATTGCGGGAACCTATACGGCTTATTGTCTTACAGCATTGCGGGGTGTTATCGGATGGGTTTTGTTCGGGATAATATGGGGCCTTGCCGTTACAGGCATAAGCCTTTACGCTGTTTTCGGAAGAAAACTGAGGATTGCATCAGTTATAACTTATGTGCTTATGGGATGGATTATTGTCTTTGCGGCGAAACCCCTGAAAGAAGCTGTCTCACAGGAAAGCTGGCTCTTCCTGTTATCCGGCGGAATATGCTACACAGTGGGCGCCGTGATTTACATGCTGAAAAAAATTCCGTGGACACATCCGGTATGGCATCTCTTTGTCATGGCGGGAACCATACTCCACTTTTTCTCAGTATATACAAGCATCTGAAAACAGGGATTAAAGCTGGCGTCCCGTTTTTATTTTCTCTTCAAAACGGGACAAATCCCTGCCGGTCAAACCGGGTTCTTTCCCGTCCAGGATATTCCGCAGGGCCTGCATTTCTTCACCTGAAAAAGAAACGCCGTTTTTCTGATGTTTCTCAAAGGAAGCTGTCGCAAGCGGGGCGACTCTTCTGCATATGTCAAGAATGACTTCGGCATATTCCCGGATTTCTTTCTGGGCGTGCTTGTCGCATCTCAACCTCAAAAAGTGAAACAGATTGTGCAGGTCAATTTTCCAATACCATTCAGTGTAAGTTGAAAGAGGAAGATTTATTCTTGCCAGCTCCCTTGCCAAATCCTTCTCAAGCAATGAATGATAGGATTTAAAAGCATGAACCTGGGCTTCCTTCATTTCGGAAATTATCGCGGCGGAGGTTTCCGGAGGGAAAGGTTCCTGCCGGCGTCCCTGCTTGTTGTCGGAGCTTTGCGGGGCGATATCTTCCTGAAGGGGAACGTAACACTCATCCTTCAGCACGGAATAACGGCCGGAAATCTCGTTGACACTGGCGGTCCGGTGACGTATCCATTGACGGGCCACAAAAACAGGAAGCTTCACATGAAAGGTCAATTCAACCTGCTCAAACGGCGAGGTATGCCTGTTCCGTAAAAGATAATCTATCAACGCCCCGTCTTCCCTGACAGTTTTGGTGCCCTCTCCATAAGAGACACGGGCGGACTGAACTATACGTGCATCTCCCCCCATATAGTCAACAAGACGGACAAAACCTTTGTCCAAAACAGGAATAATTTTATCGATGATTTCTTCCGCTTCCGGAACAATACAATGAGCCATGGAGGAATTATACACATAACCACAGACAACGGCAAGAGTCCGGGAAAACCAGGCAAAGCGGATACAGTCCGCAACGCAGGCGCCCGTGCACAGACACCGTGTCACGTCCGGGGAGAAACACAGCCTTTCCGCCTCACAACAACGATGAGCAGAATTCATGCCATGAACAATCGCCGCACACACTGTCAAAAAGACCTGCGGCAAGAATATGCTCCTCGACGGCTTTTCTGATTTCACTCCATCCGGAAAGCGCACCGCTTTCACCGTTTTCCGTGGAAAACGCGCACAAATCCAAAACACGCCCGTCATACCGGACAACCTTGGATTCAGTCCCGCATGTTCCCGCGGAATTATGCGGGCAGAAGGCGCACAAATCATCCGCACCGCGGACAATTTCCACGCAGGCGCTTCCCTTTTGCAGACACGAAAAGACCCGTGCCATATTTTCCGTGAATTCACCGGAGTAACCGCGCCCGCGGAAAAAACAAAGGCACAGGCAATGATGAGCCCTGAGGAGAACTGTGTTTTTATATTCCATCACAAAACTACTGGTGCCGCTTCACCTTCTTGGTTGTGGTCATTGCCAAAGGCTCTTCCAAAATCGTAATCTTTGAAATACGTTGGTAAGGAAGAAGAGAGTGGTTAACCTTTTCAACTATAGGCTCTATAACGGAATGAACAGCCTCATCGCTTCCAGCCATACCCCGCCCCACATTCAACCGTTTGAACAATTCATCGGAAGGATAAATCTTAGCTTCCACCCCTTCACTCCTACTTTCCTTATCGATGACATAACCACAAACAGTTATTTGCTCTATTTCATTAAAATAAAGCTGGAATTCATTTTCAATTTCCTCCGGAAAAACATTCTTACCGCCTTCCGTCACTATTATGTTTTTAGCCCGGCCACAAAGATATAAATAGTGATCCTTATCCATACGGCCGATGTCACCGGTTTTAAACCATCCGTCAGCAGTAAACACGGAGGAAGTTTCTTCCGGCATATTGTAGTATCCCTTCATCACCATCGGACCCTTCACCAGTATTTCACCTACACCTTTTTCATCCGGGTCGAGAATCTTGATTTCCATTTGAGGATAAAAATCCTTTCCTACACTTTCAATCCTGAAATCAAAAGTCGGATTCAAGGCTATGATCGGGGAAGTTTCCGTCAAACCGTACCCCTGTACAAAGTCAATGCCCAATTCATTAAAAGCCCTGAACACGGAAGGAGCGAGAGGGCCTCCTCCGGAAATGGCGATACGAATAGATGATAAACTTGCTTTTTCAAGGACAGCCTTGAAAAGTTTTTTTCCGGGATTGACTTTGAAAATCTTTTTTACCAAATAAGAAATCATCATCAGAAAGCGGATAAAAGCATAAACCGCGGCGCCCTTTTCCCGGATTCCCTTCATGATTCCGGCGAGCAGCTTATTAAACAGCAGGGGCACACCCAACAGCATGGTTATTTTTCCGTCTTTAAGCTCACGCATCATCTTGGAAACCGCCATCTGTTTCCCAAAAACGGTTTCGGCCCCAACCGAAATGGATTCTATAAACACCGCCAGCATTGTATAGGCATGGTGTATAGGAAGAAGGGCATAAAAAACATCCGTATGATAAATGTTCATATTCGACTGGGCTATATAGCAGTCGGAAACTAGATTCCTGTGGGTAAGCATAACACCTTTAGGATTTCCCATTGTCCCGGAAGTAAACAGAATGGCCGCCACCTCATCTTCCAACGGTGCAATTATTTTAGACAGAGAATCATCTTTGTTTTCTGCTTTAAGGGAATACACATATTCCCCGGCATTCTTTTTGGACAGAGAATACACCCCGGACCGGAGTGCGGAAAAAACCTTAAAACGTTCCTCATCCACAAAAAAGAATTTCGGATCAGCCACATTGAGGAGGTTTTCTATCTCCTTGTCGTGGAGGCCGTAATCGATGGGAACAATGACAGCGCCTGCGAACACGGCTGCAAGGTAAACCACCGCCCATTCGGGAGAATTTTTACCGGAAACAGCCACATGGTCGCCGTTTTTAACCCCGTTTTCAAACATCCAGGCAGCCAGATTCTCGATTTTTTCCAAGGCTTCAGTATAAGTCAGGGTAATCCTTTCAGGCTCAAAAACAGTAAAACAGTTCCTTTCCGGGAAACGGGCCGCAGAGATACGGAACATCTCGGGAAGAGTGGGCCATTCTCCTTGAAAATATTTCTCTTTCCATTGGGGAAGGAAATCCCAGGGTGTGTTTGAATGTTTATAAGCTGTTTTACTCATCTTCTCGCTCCTAAATATAGAAAAACACCTGACTTTTACAGGTTTTCCTGCTATATTTATAGTATGATATTGGGTTTGACACCAGGAATGAAAAAAAAGTTGCATCCGCAACCGGTTTTTTTTATCTTTTTTTTCATTTCGCTTTTGCTGGCGACACCGTCACGGCTGAGCCCCCAATCAAGTGAATTTTCCCATCTCAATCAGGCTGAAGCCCAGCGTAAAAGGGAAGCCTTTATGAAGGCAGCCCTGGCATATCAGGGCACACCTTATATCCGAGGCGGTAATTCAAAGGCAGGTATAGACTGTTCCGGTCTTGTGTGCCGGGCGGGGGAAGAAGCCTTGGACGTAAAGCTCCCGAGAACCGTTCTGTCCCTGGAACAATACGCGGAAAAAATACCGGAAAGCGAAAGGGAGCCGGGTGATTTGGTTTTCTTCAATACAACAGGAAGAATTTCCCATGTGGGCATTTATATCGGAAACGGAGAATTCGTCCATTCCGCATCCGATGGTCCCAAAACAGGCGTTATTATATCCAACTTGTCGGAAAATTACTGGAACAGGACTTACAGGTTTTCAGCCCGGATTCTGCCGGCCGTGGAACCTGAAAGGCTGGTACAATCCTCCGACGGTTCCTTCCACAAAAGGGGCAGCCCGGCTTTGATAGACACCGGCAGCTCCTCCCGCAGTAGCTCCTCAAAGACCACAAAAACCCATCCGGCCTATGACGGAAAAACCTTCAGGTTCGACGTAAGGGGCACAGCCCTCTGGGATTTTACCGGGGACAGGATTCCAGTCCGGGGAGCTACGGCCAGCGCCACCGCACATTGGGTTAAGGGGGTTCATTTTTTTCCGGGAATAACAACCGGTTTCACATGGGATTCCAGACAGGAAATAATTTCAATGCCTTTTTATGTTTCACTTACTTCCCCAGGAGGTTTTTCATTTTTTTTGGGCGCCCAATTGATATTTTATTCAGGACAGGAAGGCTCCAAGGATTTTTTCTTTCCAGGTATAATAGGCGCTTCATGGACATCTAAAGCAAAAACAGTTGGCCCGCTGAATATAGCATTTTATCAAAGTATGGAATATATTATTATACCGGAAGAAACTGACAAATCTGAAAAACTGCCCCACGGATTCAGACTTGCAACGGGACTTACGTTCTCGTTTTTAAAATAACACCTAAACGTAATGAAAAAGGAAAAATAAATGAATAAAAAACAAAACCATATTTTATTTTTTTCAGCTTTATCCATGGCCTTAATTATATTTACAGCCTGTTCACCATCGCTTAAAATAAAACTGAATCCATCAGAGCAAGCCGCCATAGACGAATCTGATTTTTCCCTTATGTTTTCCCCTACAGCCCAGAATTTCGCCATGGCTTTTTCTTCCCAGGGTTCTGTTTTTGACGCGGAAAAAATTGCCGGAGCTTTTTCAGAATTGGATTTCCCCCGCCCTGTTTCAGTTGAAACTCCAACAGCGGGGAATATCCAGCTTCTCATTAAATTCGGAACCATTGACATAGATTCAAATAATGTATTTTCAATCGAAGGCGAAGATTCGGAATTCTTTGTTCTTGACGGAGAAAAAAAACTTTTAACCGTCAATTTCAACAAAGAGATTGTAGCGAAGATTATTTCACTGCTGCCCAAAGAATTATTCGAGTATTCCGATTTAATGATGGCGCCCATCCTGACCGGGGAAAATATTTCCGAGCAGGAATACGTTGACCTTATTTCCTCAGCATACGGAATGTCAGCCGGGCAGGAATTACAGGCTTCATTTTTCAGGATGGAGGTTGAATGCCCCGGACAAGTCATCAAGGCAACTGCACTGGAACATTCCGGAAGCGATGGCGGGGACGGAAGCCGGATACAGGAAGAAGTAAAGGGGAACACTGTGGTATTCACAATACCTGTTTCCAAAATGCTGTCCCTTTTCCATCCGCTCAGCATGGAAGTAAACTGGAAATAAATACTGATAATTATGCGTACAATCAGTAAAACCAGCATTAACGTGGCTTTGCGTAATATCATGGACTTCAGCTGGACGGAAGCGGTTTTATCCTTCAAGCAAAATGCCTGCAAATCCGGCAAAAAGGAAAAACGACGCGTCAGGTTCAGGCGTATTTCCGGGGAAAAGTACGGTTCAGATTTATTTATCCAAGCTGAAGAAATAATAGACAAAAAAGCCGTTCACCGGAATTATTCCTTACACGAATTTGAAAAAGTCCTGAAGGCGGAGCTGCTTCCGGAATGTTCCGCCGGAGAGTTTTTCTCCGCTGAGGGAACCATGTCCCTTAAAAAAAACAAGAGGGATGAAATATCCCTCCTCTACTCCAAAAACAGCGTGAACACAAAAACCGGATGCACAACCCACGACAAAATGAAAAAATATCTGCTGCCTGAAAACGAAGTCGCCCCCTTTTTGGTTGATTTGGGAATAATGACCAAAGAAGGAACCATCATTAAATCAAAAAACAACAAATTCAGGCAAATAAACAGATTTCTGGAATTCATAAATGACATTCTTCCACAAATAAAAAAGATTATAAAAAAAAAGGGCAAGTTTTTTATTGCGGATTTCGGTTGCGGAAAATCATATCTTACATTTGCCATCTATCATTTTTTGAAAATAAAAGAGAATTTGCCGGTTGAAATCACAGGCCTTGACTTAAAAAAAGAGATCATACAAGAATGCAATTCACTGGCCGAAAAATACGGATACACTTCTTTAAAATTCCAATGGGGCGATATAGAAAATTTTTCCCAAAACAATTACTTTGACATGATGATAACCTTACATGCCTGCGACACAGCGACAGACGCAGCCCTCGCAAAAGCTGTCATTGGCGGTACGGAAATAATTCTATCTGTGCCCTGCTGCCAACACGAATTAAATGCTCAGATTGAAAAAAACATCAGAAGCAACCAGGAAGGGGACATCCTACAGCCGGTGCTGAAATACGGCATTTTGCGGGAAAGAGCCGCCGCGATTTTCACGGACGCCTTGCGTGCCTCTCTTTTAGCGGCCAACGGATATAATGTACAGGTACTTGAATTCATAGATATGCAGCACACTCCAAAAAATATTTTAATTCGGGCAGTAAAAAAATCCCGGATAGAAGACAACGAAAAACAATTGGCAGCCAAGGAAGAGTACCGGAAAATGAAAATGTTTTTGGGGGCTGAACCTTTCCTGGAAAAACTGCTTCCAGGAGGCAGGGAACAATGAAAAAGAAAGTTCTGCTTGGAATGAGTGGCGGGGTTGACAGTGCGGTTTCCGCAAAAATATTGCTGGACAGGGGATATGAGGTTTCCGGAGCGACTTTTGTTTTTTTCATTTCCGGAGGAACAGAGTATCCGGGGCAGGCCGCTGAAGATGCCGCTGAAGTCTGCGCTAAACTTGGAATAGAGCATTTTATCTTTGATGTGCGCAATGATTTTTCACAAAGGGTTATTGAACCTTTCATTGATTCATATCTTTCAGGTGAAACACCGAATCCATGCATTGACTGTAATAAAACCACAAAAATCCCGGAACTCTTTAACAGAGCAAATGAAATGGGTTTTGATTATGTGGCAACCGGACATTACGCACGAACTGGAATTGACAGCACTTCCGGAAGGAATCTTCTTTTATGCGGAATTGATACAAAAAAAGACCAAAGTTATGTGCTGTACAATCTTAAACAGGAAGAGCTGGGAAGGATTCTGTTTCCCCTGGGGGATTTGACAAAGGACGAGGTACGTTCCATTGCGTCACAGGCGGGATTCACCAGGACGCTGGAGAAGGCTGAAAGCCAGGACATTTGCTTTATTCCCGACGGGGATTATATTAATTTCATAAACAGGAAACGACCCGGGGAAATAAAGCCTGGTGACTTCACCGCCCCTGACGGTACAATAATAGGCCGCCACAAAGGTGTACCCTGCTACACAATAGGACAGCGGAGGGGTATAGCCTGCGCCTTCGGGAAACCCTTTTATGTGACAGCGAAAAATCCCGCCACGAATACCGTGACTCTGGCGGAGGAGGAAGCCCTTTTTTCCAGTGAACTGACAGCTGAAAGGTTGAATTTGATTTCCGTGGCCGCCATTGTCCCCGGTATGAGGGCTTCCGTAAAAACCAGATACTCACAAATCTCGAAAGCGGCAACCTTATATCCGGAAGATGATGGTGTAATAATTATTTTTGACGAACCACAAAGAGCTCTGACAACCGGCCAATCCGCTGTTTTCTACGATGGGGAAAAAGTCATCGGAGGAGGTGTTATAAGCCGGGTCCGGTAAAATGGCACCGCACAAGATGACTTCCGTTGGCAAGGGAAGCGGCCGGAAGATTTACGAGCGGAGGTTTTTCCGCAAAACATTTTCCGCAAGCTCCTGGACATCTGCCGGCAAAAGCACAACCTGCACCGGAGGATTCAAAATCCTCAGACCCGGAATGACGGGCGGAAGACCCCTGACCCTCCCCGGCTCCTGCGGACGTTTTACCCGCGGCCGCGGCGAAAAGCATTTTTGTGTACGGATGGACGGCGGTAAGATACAAATCCGAAGCGGGGGCTTCCTCCATTATTTCGCCGCGGTACATCACCGCGATCCTGTCACAGAAATAACAAGCCGCCCGCAAATCGTGGGCGATAAACAAGAAGGACAAACCCCTCTTTTCCCGTATGTCTATAAGAAGATTCAGTATCTGTCCCTGTATCGAAACATCAAGGGCGGAAATAATTTCATCGCAAATCAGCAGTTCCGGTTCCATTAAAAGACCCCGTGCGATGGAAATTCTCTGTCGTTGCCCTCCGGAAAAATCCGCCGGACGCCGGTCAAGGTTATCAGGGGATAAACCCACTTCCTCAAGGATGGCGGCGGCTTTCTCCCTGGCTTTTTTTTCCCCGGGCCAGACATCAGACCACCGCCAGCCGTCCGTCAAAATGCGGTAAATGTTCATGCGGGGATTAAGGGATCTGGCGGGATCTTGGAATACATACCTTACCCTCCTACGGTATGATTTTAACTCAGGACCCTTCAGGGTAAGCACATCCATCCGGTTATTTTTCACTCCGTTGAAAATTATACTTCCGCTATCGGGATTATACATCCTTACCGCAAGTCTGGCGGTGGTTGTTTTTCCGCAACCTGATTCACCCACAAGGCCGAAAGAGGAATTTCTCCTTATGGAGATGGAGACATCATTCACAGCGTAAACAAATTTTCCGAATGATGAAAAAAAACCGGCTTCCAGATTAAAACGCTTGCAGATGTTTTTCATCTCTATAATATTTTCAACCGGCATTTTCACTTCATCCATTTACTTCCTCCTTGGAAGGAGAACAATGAATACAACGCACCAAATGTCCGGGCGAAACTTCTTTTAACGGAGGGACAGTCCGGGAACAATTCCCGGAGGCAAATCCACACCTGGGGGCAAAGGGACATCCCGGCTCAGGGGAAGCGGGATCCGTGACCCGACCTGGAATAGCGGACAGCCGGCTATTTGTATAATGACTGCCAAAAGCCGGGGAAGCCGCCAGCAGGGCCTTTGAATAGGGATGCAGGGAGTTTTCCATGATATCCATGGAAGAACCGCTTTCCATAACCAACCCGCCGTATAAAACCATCATCCTGCCGCATACATCTGCGGCCAGCTCTATATTGTGGCTGATGAAAATCACTGAAAGGGAACGCTGCTGTTTCAAGCGTTTAAGCAAATCCACAATCTGCGCCTGTATTGTCACATCAAGAGCGGTGGTAGGCTCATCGGCTATCAGAAGGCTGCATCCCTGGGCAAGAGCCAATGCTATGCTTATCCGCTGGAGCTGCCCGCCGGAAAACTGGTGGGGAAAATTAACCAACCTTGCGGAAGCGTTTTGTAACCCAACTTCCTCCAACAGCGAAACAGAACGGGAATGTATTTCTTCAGGAGAAATATCATGGAAAGAATTACGCAGGGTTTCCGCGAACACACTCCCTATATTCTGCAAGGGGTCAAAAGAACGTCCCGGTTCCTGGAAAATCATGCCTATCCTGCTTCCCCGATAACAGCGCAATTCTTCCAAAGGCATTCCCAAAAGCTCCATGCCCTCATATTTTATTGAACCGGAACATTCTCCGTGGGCAGGCAACAAGCCGGGGATAGCCGATGTGGTGACGGTTTTACCTGAACCGCTTTCACCGACAACTGCCAGAGAATCTCCTTTTTCCATGGAGAAGGAAACCCCTCGGACCGCTTTGATTTTCATTACAGCTCCGCCACGAAAAACCGGAAAGGATACTTTCAGATTTTCAATTTCGAGAAGGGGTGATTTTTTACTCCGGACAGTGTTTTTATTCCCCATACGTATCCGCCTTTGCGGGGGAAGTTTTTCCGGCTTGTCTTTTTTTTCTATTCAAAAACGAAGGCCGGAAAATAGTATGGTAAGGATCATAGAAATCACGAAGAGCGTCACCCAAAAAATTGAAGGAAAGGGTGACTGCAAGAAGAAACCAAACCGGGGAAAGGAGCCAGGGATAATTCCGCAAATTGCTGAGCGTGGAAATATCCCTCTTTATCAAAGAACCCCAGCTTACGGCAGGATCCACAATTCCCAATCCCAGATAAGAAAGGGTTGTTTCGCTCATTATGAATCCGGGTATGCTTAAAGCCACACTTACAATAATCAAACTGGCCATCTGGGGAATAATGTGGCGGAAAATAATCACAAAGGAAGGAACTCCCTCCAAAGAAGCATTCATCACGAATTCTTCCCGTTTAACGGCATGAACCAAACCGCGGATTGTACGGGCTGAACCAGGCCAACCCACAAGGGCAAGAATCATCGTTATTATGAGGTAGGAGCTGCCGGAATCCATCGAGGTTGAAAGAAGGGAGCGCAAAAACAAAATCAAATACAAACCGGGAATAAGCATGAAAAACTCTGAAACCCTCATTATTGACCAGTCCGTTAATCCGCCAAAATATCCTGAAATACCTCCGAAAACAACCGCAAGGAAAAAGGAAATCCCGGTGGCTATAAAACCTATAGTCAGGGAAATGCGCGCACCGTAAACTATCCGGGAAAAAATGTCACGCCCAAGATTGTCAGCTCCGAATAAGAACACAGGATAGGAGCCGGATTTTACACCGAAAAAATGGATGTCGGAAGGAATCAGCCCGAAAAGTTTGTAGGGTTCCCCACGGACAAAAAAATCCACATCCTCATACCGGTCTTTTACGAAAGCGTAAGACCACCTCACAGGATTTATGACCCTGGCTTCCTGGGCTTTCAGTCCGCCGGCAAAACGGAGGTTCGGTGGATGATAGGTTAGTTTTTCAAAGGCTGTTGTCTGGGAATAGGGAGCGAAAAACTCGGCAAAAAGCATAAGGACATAAAGCACTGCAAGTATCAGGACTGAAACAGCGGCGGCCGGTCTTTTTTTTATGTAACGAAAAAAATTCCCCATATATCCCTGCCATTGTAACAGAATGACACGGGGAAAAGCAAGGCTTTATTCAAGGCGCTTCATATAACCCTATTTATTTGAATGCAAAAGATTTGTTTTCCCGGATATCTATTCAAGGGGAAAAAATGAAAAATAAAGAATATGTCTCAATAGCTTTAACAGTTTTTTTTTCGATGACAGCCAACACAGTGATATGCATACTTTCAGCCGTCTTTTTCTGCGGATGCAGTCAAGTTCTTTCCCCGGATTTTTCCGGGAAAGACAAGGTTGAAATTTCACTTTCACCGGAAGTTACAGGGATTTTTTCGGAAGCGGGGGTTTTTCCTGAAGGATGGGAATTAACCTGCATATCATCTTCCGGAGACAGAACATCGGAAACCTCCAGGACAGGGAATTTCAGCTTGAATTTTGACAGCAATGAAATATCCGTAGTATTGATAAGACCGATAGTTAAAACTCCCCCAGGGTTACCCCAGAGTGCCCTTCCCCCAGCGGGGGCTGTTTACCCTTTTCATTGCGGCCTGGAAGATGGAATTATCAAACAGAAAGGACACATGGAAGCAGACTTTATTAAAGCCCTTGCGGCGGAAGCCATCAAGAATATTTTACATGGATCGGCTTATGGTTCAGAAAACAGTTTACGGACAATCAGGTCCTTCAACTGGAGTAAATTTGATGCCCAACTACGTGAAAGGAAAAAACCTGTACCTTATCCACTGCTTTTGGATATGAATCTTTTCCTGAAATCCTTCTTTGAAAAAAATACAAATATGTATTGGAAAATAAAGACGAGGGAAACCAATTCGGTTACGGTAAATATTCCAGAGAAAAACTTCCAGGCTGAGGGCAGAAAAATCATTCTTCTCCAGATGTATCCTGACCACGTACTTTCCGAAACAGCGGAAAATCCTGATGGTAACGGAGGAATTACAAGCCTTACAATACAAATACCGGACGGTCACTGGTTTTTCCTTTCCACAGGAAAAGAAAAACCCGCAAACTGGTTCTCAGTCCAAATACAGGGAGGAAAAATAATTTCCCTCAATACAGATAACATGAATAATTAACGAAGGGGCACGAACGGGAGTCTTTATTTTGTTGGAAAAATCAATTATTTTATAATAAAGTATTTACTTTTTATTTTTCCATTGTATACTTCTTCTATATTTCATCCGGAGGGATATTTATGGCTTTTCCTGTTGATTTTACCTGGGGCGCAGCCACCGCATCTTATCAGATTGAAGGCGCATGGAACGAAGACGGAAGGAAACCTTCCATATGGGATGTATTTTCCGCCACGAAAGGAAATGTTTTTAACGGAGACACAGGGGAAACCGCCTGTGACCATTACCACCTGTACAGGGAGGACGTAGCTTTAATGAAATCCCTTGGTCTAAAGGCTTACAGATTTTCCACCGCATGGCCAAGAATAATACCGGACGGAACAGGGCAAATAAATGAAAAGGGATTGGATTTTTATTCAAGGCTGACAGACGAATTGCTGGAAGCAGGAATAACACCGTGGATAACCCTTTATCACTGGGATCTTCCCCAAAGCTTGGCTTTACGGGGCGGGTGGCTTAATCCTGATATAAGCGGATGGTTCGCCGATTATACGGAAGCGGTTGTAAAAAAGCTCGGGGACAGGATAAAGAACTGGATTACTTTCAATGAACCCCAATGTTTTATCGGGCTAGGATACGGCACAGGGGAACACGCCCCGGGATACCGTCTGCCGGAAGCTGAAATAATAAGTTGCGTGCACAATTCCCTGGTTGCACACGGAAAAGCGGTTGATGTCTTGAGAGCTGCCGGTGGCTCAAACTTCAATATAGGATACGTGTCCACAATACAGTCACCCATCCCTGCAGAAGACAACGAAGAATGTATCGCGACAGCCAGGCTTTCCCTTTTTTGCCGGCAAAAAGAAAAACCGTTAATATGGAACATATCCCTAATTTCGGATCCGCTGTATCTTGGGGAATATCCTTCAGACATGATAGGTGACTTGGAAAAGAGTCTTCCTGAAAATTGGGAACAGGATATGCCGTTAATCAACCGGCCCTTGGATTTTTACGGTATCAACATATACTCCGGATATAAAATACGCGCCGGAAAAGACGGTTTGCCGATTTACGTGCCTCCAACGACAGGGGAAGCACATACAGCCAACCTGTGGGACTTTCAACCTGATGTACTGAGGTGGGGCCCGAAATTCCTCTACGAACGGTACAAAAAACCCATTGTTATTTCTGAAAACGGAATGGCCGGCACCGACTGGGTCAGCCGGGATCAGAAAATACACGATGCGCCCAGGACAGACTATTTGGACAGATGTCTTTCAGGGCTTGAAAAGGCAATATCAGTGGATAAAATCGAAGCAACCGGATACTTTTGCTGGAGCCTGTTGGACAATTTTGAGTGGGCCCTCGGTTACCGGGACAGGTTTGGTCTTGTTTATGTGGACTATAAAACCCAAAAACGTATTCCGAAGGATTCCGCTTATTGGTACAGTGAAGTCATAAAAACAAACGGAGGATCCTTGTCCTGAAAATATCGGACGGTGACAGGCGTTATGCCATACTCTGGTATGGTATAACGCCTGAAAACCGGATAAATTAACGGATGATTTTACCGTCAATTGAAATTATTACAACTTTGACAGCGATGTCTCTGCCAGTGGCTGAAACCGCATCCTTTACGGCGGCTTCAATGCCTCCACAACAGGGGACCTCCATACGGACCACTGTTATATCCTTTATATTGCCGGCGGAAATAATCTCAAAAAGTTTGCCGGAATAATCAATCCCGTCCAATTTCGGACATCCTATCAATGTAACCCTGCCCCGTATAAAATCACCGTGAAATGCGGCATAAGCATAAGCGGAACAGTCAGCCGCCACCAAAAGCTGGGCATTGCTGAAGTAAGGGGCGTTTACGGGGGCAAGTTTTATTTGTACCGGCCACTGGCTTAACTGGCTTTCCATGGAATTTACAGAAGTATCCGCAACCACAGGTTTCATCACCTTCGGTGCACTACCCGGACAGCCGCAGGGTGAACCGTATTGGGCACCATCTTCTTTCTTCCGCTTATGACTCAGGACAGCGGTTTCATCATAAGCGGCGGCTTCCCTTTCCACAAAAGAAATTGCCTGCCTGGGACAAGCGGGAAGACAATCTCCAAGACCGTCACAATAATCATCCCGCAAAAGGCGGGCTTTTCCGTTAACAATCCCTATGGCACCCTCATGACAAGCCTTTGCGCATATACCACAACCATCACATTTTTCCTCATCAATTTGGATTATACGTCTTAACATGATTTCCTCCACCGGTTAAGCCTATTGACTAAAGTCATCAAATAATAATATAACCGGAATACAAATTCTGTTGTTTTTACAACAAAATATGAAAAAAAATGATTTTTTGCTTTTAACAAAGGTGAAACTCTTTTCCGGGATTGAACCGGAGAAAATGCAAGAACTTATTTTGCATACCCATGCCGGCATCAAACACTACGAAAAAGGAAATATGATTTTCCGTCAGGGTGACACAATAAACAAAATCGGAATTGTCCTATCCGGCTGCCTGATAATTGAAAACAGCGGCTTTCCGGGAAATAAAACCACACTGAGCCGCATACCCCCGGGGGAGATTTTCGGAGAAGCATACGCAATATGCGGCTCTCCGTTGATGATAAATGTTTCCGCCATAGAAAAAACCAGCATATTGTTTTTCCCCATCATTGATATTTTTACCGGAAAAATAAAAGTTGAGGATAAAGGAATCCGGAATAAAATAATAAAAAACCTGATGGTAATGACCGCCAGGAAAAACCTGGCTCTTTCCAGAAGAATCCTGCATACATCGGCGAAAACAATCAGAGGAAAGCTGTTATCCTATTTTTCTGAACAGATGAAATTTTCAGGGAATTCTTTTTCAATTCCCTTTAACAGACAGCAGTTGGCGGATTACCTGAACACGGACAGAAGCGCCATGTGCGCAGAACTATCCAAAATGAAAAAAGAGGGGCTTATATCTTACAGGAAGAACGAATTTACAATAACACCGGGAAAGAAACAATAACAGAACAATTACCTGTAACAAACATCCTTCAAAAAGTGTTTCATGAGGATTACATAATAATATTTTATTATCAGGCTTCACTTTAGAAAAATATTCTGGTATATTCCAGACATCAGGAGGTTCCAATGAAACAGGATTTAGGATTTTATCTTAAACGAATCGATGAAAGCTTATATAAAATGGCTAACGAAAATTTTAAGGCAGTGGGCATGACAATGGCCCAGGCGAAAGTTTTGAATTTCCTGCATTCAAAACCGGGCAAAACAGCCACACAAAAAGAAATGGAAATATTCTTTGAAGTTTCCCATCCCACAATAAGCGGAATATTAAAAAGGATGGAACAAAAAGGAATGATTACCACCAAATTCCTGCACGAAGGCCGGACTTCCAAGCAAGTGACACTGGCCGCCAAGGGAGAAAAAAATTTTTTACTGGCAGAACAGCAAAAAAATGCTTCAAAAAAAATCCTGTTGAAAGGTTTTACAAAAGCTGAAACAGAACAGCTTGAAACAATGCTCCAACGGCTGTACATAAATTTAAGGAATGAAATTGAAAAGCCGGCCGACAATCCCCAAAAGAAAACATCCTCCGCAAAAACCTCCGATAAGGTAAATACCCCGAAAAAAACGGCGGCTAAAAAACCTGCAGGCAAAACAAAAACAGCGGAGTCAAACCGCCGGAAAAAAACAGCGAAATAAAACCCCAAAGGTCCGCCGCTTTTACGGGGGACATACCGGAATCCGCCGTTTCTGTTGATATACGGGAAACGGCGGATTTTTTTATCATTTTTTTAACGGTACAATACAACGGTATGTTTAACCGGAGGGCAGGTTAACTGGTGCGGATTTACCTGCGGGAACGTTTTTTGAAAACAATGTCAAGGGCAACCGCAAAGAGCAGGACCAGACCCTGAACAACTCTTTGCCAATTTGTTGTTATACCCATTATGGACATTCCGTTATTCAAAAGAGCCATAAAAATACCACCAACAACAACACCGGAAACAGTACCGACACCACCGTAAGCGGAAGCACCTCCCACATAACAAGCACCCAAAGCTGTTATGAGTGGCTCATCTGCGGAAGAAGCCGAGTTAAAACGTCCTATAGAAAGGATGGCCGCCACCGCGGTCAGAAAGCCCATATTTACATAGGCGAAAAAAAGTATCTTACCGGTATTAATACCTGACAGGCGGGCAGCCTTTTCATTCCCACCCATTGCATAAAGGTATCTTCCAGGAACTGTTTTCTGTGTGCAAAAGCTATAAGCTAAAACAATAAGAATCAAAAGAATAAAGACGAAGGGGAATCCACGGGTTAAACCAAGAATATAGCAAACCATCATCATAATGATGCATCCTACCGTAACCTTCAGGAAAAAAGCGAATTTGGATTCAAGAAGAAAAACGCCCCCCATCTTTGCACGCTGGATTCTTTCAAGAACAGAAATTATTATGAATATCAGACAAAAAACAACACCGGCACTAAGACAGATGGCCATAATCCGGGAAGAAGATCCGGTTGCAGGCACAAAGGATGACAGGAATCCCACATAGGCATCCGGTACCATTGAAATTGTCTGTCCCTTGAGAAGCAGCAGGGAGATACCCCTCCACATGAGCATTCCAGTTAAGGTGACAATAAATGCGGGTATACGCACAAAGGCAATCCAAAAACCCTGCCATATTCCTATAACAATTCCCGTAATCAGCAGAAGAAAAATCGAAAGAAATACATTCAGCTTTAAGTCAGCCATAATAATGGAGGCCATGGCTGTAAGCATTCCTACCGCGGAACCTACAGACAGATCGATGTTCCCTCCCGTCAAAATACAAATAAGCATTCCTATAGCCAGAATCACCACATAGGCATTCTGTCTGATCAGGTTGGAAATATTCATCGGATTGAACAATGATCCCCTGTGGGAAACCGTCAACAAAGTTTGAAACACTAAAATGACAAAAACCAGCGCCACAATTGCGCTGTGTTTTTTCATGGATTTTTTTATCGCTGTTATTCCAATCATATAAAACCCCTCAATATGCTGATTTTCCGGATTGAAGAATACAATTCATAATCGCTTCCTGGGATGCTTCTTCCTGTGCCAATTCCCCGACAATACGGCCTTCATTCATCACATAAATACGGTCACACATCCCCAAAAGCTCAGGCATTTCTGAAGATATGAGCATAACACTCTGTCCCTTTGCGACAAGATTATTTATTATCGTATAAATCTCGTATTTTGCCCCCACGTCAATACCACTCGTGGGTTCATCCAGAATAAGAATGTCCGGTTCGGTGAACAACCATTTCCCTAAAAGGACTTTCTGCTGGTTTCCTCCTGAAAGGGTTCCCACCTTCTGGGAAATACCGAAACTCTTTATGCCTAGTTTCCGGCGAAATTTTTCCGCTATCACCCTTTCCTTTTCATTGCGGATAATCATAAACTTGCTTATACGTTTCATATTGGCAAGGGTTGTGTTTGCGGCGATGGAGTCATTTAGAAGAAGCCCGTTACCATGCCTATCCTCGGAAACATAAGCCAGATGGTGGGCGATGGCGGCTCTCACCGAGTTAAGCTTAACCTGCTTTCCGTTAAGGAAAATGGCGCCTGAAATATTTTTCCCCCAGCTTTTACCAAAAATACTCATCGCCAGTTCTGAACGACCGGAACCAATCAAACCTGCCAAACCCACAATTTCACCTTTCCGCACCGTAAGATTTACACCATCGCAAACCTTCCGGGCTTCAAAATTGGGATGGTAAACTGTCCAGTCCCTGACTTCCAGCACCACATCCCCTATTTCCTTTTTCCGGGGAGGGAACCTTTCCGTAAGGCTGCGGCCCACCATGGCATTCATAATGCTGTCCTCGTTAAAATTACCGGTTTTACCATCCTTTATGAATGTTTCAATTGTGCGGCCATCCCGGAGGACAGTGATTTTATCCGCTACAGCGGCAACATCCTTCACCTTATGGGAAATTAAAACACTGGTAATTCCCTCCGCTTTTAAAATAGCAAGAAGATTAAGCAAATGCTCGGTTTCTGTTTCATTAAGGGAAGAAGTGGGTTCATCAAGAATCAACAATTTGACATTTTTTCCCAGAGCCTTGGCTATTTCAACCAGCTGTTGCTTTCCCGGGCTTATGTCCCCCACAGGCACAGACAGATTTTCGTCAAAGCCTACCATTTTCAACAGGGTGGAGGCGGAACGGAAGGTTTCAAGCCAGCTTATGCCAAACAGTCCCTTACGCTCGTTTCCGATGAAAACGTTTTCAGCAATAGAAAGCTCAGGGATTAAAGTGGGTTCCTGATGGATTATTGCAATACCTTTTCCGTCACTGTCTTTAACGTTGTGGAATTTGCACAATTCCCCCTCAAAATAAATTTCACCTGTATATGAACCGTAGGGGAATCCGCCACTCAAAACATTCATCAACGTGGATTTTCCCGCACCGTTTTCACCGAGCAGGGCATGGATTTCCCCTTTTTCAACCTCAATATCAACATTGTCCAAGGCTTTTATTCCCGGGAATATTTTTGTAATTTCTTTCATTTTCAGGATTTTTTCAGGCACAACATTTCTCCTTGAGATAACGGCACAAAACAGACGAAAAACTTATTTGCGGGCATACATCAAGCCCGCAAAACAAGGCTTTATTTCTTAATAACAAAACCGGTCCCCGCCGCAATATTTCCAATTTCCGGCGGCATTCAACCGGCTGCCGTTATGGAGAATGAATCCCGTGCCAGACAGGCATTTCCTTCATTTTTTCCCCTCTCCCTGAGGAATACAAATATCCCTCAGCTTAACTATAAATTATACTAGGCACAACATAAATTTGTAAACAAAAAAACAGATTTATGCTTAAAATTTCTTCTACCAGTTAAAATATGTATTATAAAAGAGGGATAAAAAAGGACAAAAACTCCGTCCGGGTTAAAAAAAGAAAACCGTTATTTCAAATTAACCAAAAGGCTATCAATATCCTTCCGGCTCAAAGAAGTGTTTGCGATAAAATAATTCCCCAGCTCTTTAGAAAGGTTTTCCGCTTCCGACACCGGCTTTCCTAAAATCCGTCCGAAACTGTACTGCAAAAGCCTGTAATCCCTGAATTCCCTGATTCCCATGAGATTTGTCCGCTGATAATCGGCACAAATATCCTCCCAGGAAGCACCGCAAAGGGCAGCCATTACAGCGGAGGTTGTGCCGGTTCTGTCTGTTCCCAGACGACAGTGGATATAATAAGGGCCGGGGTGGGTATTTATGAACATGACGATATCTTCAATAACCTTCGCAAATTCAGGACCGTTAGACCTGAAATAAACAGTATTGTAACTTGTATTTACATAAAGCTGGTTTCCCGCCTCCCTTATTGCAAGATGATAAGGGGAAACTTCTTCCTTTCCTTCTATGGGGTCTTCCTCTCCTGAAAGGGTAATGATGGATTTAATTCCGTTTTCTTCCAGAGCTTTTTTTACAAGGGTAATCCTGACTTCTTCCGTATCATACTGGCTGAAAGAAATTTTGTTAAGGATGATAACCTCTGTAAAGCTTTGTGGTTCCGGGAACCAATCTTACATTGGAAAGAATGCTTCTGTCCCAGGGGTTATCCAAATCAAAGTCAGAAAGCTTTTTTAATGTCCGGGAAGTCTTTATATTTTCAACCACGGTTTCAGGTTCATCTCCGGGGAAAAGAATCAGATTGTTTGTTGCCATCTGATATCCTGATGCATTGGAATCAGCATCAGGTTCCATGGCCTTTCCGTCAGAAGTCAGGACATAGAATTTGAATTCAGGGAAACCGGAATTTCCGGGAATCTTCACCAGGGCAGAATCACATTCCAAAGTCCATGCAGTATCGTTTAGTTTTGCCAATTCCCACTCCGGAGAAGTCCCCTTTGCCCAGGAATTAAATATACCCTGAACAAACACTTTTGACGGATTTTTAATTCCGCCAGCCTTAGGGTCAAAGACAAAAAGAATTTTTGTGGAGTCATTCAAAAGCTGGTATCCGACAGCCGTATTTATCTTATTCATATTGGATTCATCATCTAAAACGGGAGGAAGAAAGCTACCCGATAAGTAAGAAGTATATCCCACTCTTAAATCCTTGTCAAAAAGACTGATACAAAACTTGGTTTTCTTTCTATTTTAAGATTTTTGTCTGATATCCAAATCCGGTATTTAAAATGAAGCTCATTGCGGAAATATTATTTTTAAGCTATATTTTCGGCATGGAATATATGGTAGCAGACTCCGGTATGCAGATTGAAACAAATACGGCGAAATCCTCTTCCCAGACAGCCGGAATCCCGATTTTTCCAAAATGAAAAATACTAAAAAAATCAGCGTAATCCTTCTTCTTCTGGGAATGATGCTGTTTCAATTACCTGCCGCAGAGAAAAAAAAGGAAATCACAAGCGTTTTGTCCTTTGATTTAGGATATATTCTCATGGGTCTTTCAAACAAGGGGCTTGCGTTTGGAATGAATTATGAAAGGCTTTTCGTAGACCATTTTTCATTCAGGGTAATGGCGGGCGCAATGATTTTTGAAACAAAAGAGAAGGACATTTATTCCGCCGCATTCACGACTTCAGTCTTTGTGAATTATTATCCTTTTTCAGATACGCTGGATAAATTTTATGTGGGAGTCGGACAAACCATAGACTACCTGAACTATTTCGGAAGCGCCACTCTCCCGGAGCCGCCTGCGGATGTTCTTATTTCCTTTGCGCCGGCCGTAGGATGGAAACAGAATGTCCTGAATCTGGTAATGCTTGATTTTTACGCGAATTACAGTATTCTAGTGCTCAATTCCCAAAGGTTGAGGAATGTTGAAAACTATATACGCAATGGTTTCCGGATGGGCATTAAATTCAAAATATTCTGGAGACCATGGAAAGACGATGATTGAATTCCCCAGAATCCGTATCCTGAATCTGATTAAAATTTCCCCTGACAAAAAGGAAGTGAAGAGAAAATTCATGAAAAAAAACATACTTTTTCCTGTCGCAATTATTCTTTTTATTGCCGGAACAGCCCATCCAGCCTGGTCTTGGATAGGGAAACCCATAAAATTATGGAAAACCATTTCCGGAATGAAAGAAATAACAACGGAAATGTATATGCGCAAAGCTGACGGATCCGAAAACACAGGAGCAGCTGTTATTGTGTGTCCGGGAGGAAGTTACCACCATCTGGGAATAATCAGCGAAGGACATAAAACTTCCAGCTGGTTCGCAAAAAGAGGCGTTACAGCTTTTACCCTGCGCTACCGCGTGGCAGGCGCCGGATGGCACCATCCGGCGATGCTTCAGGATGTACAGAGAGCCATTCAGCTTGTCCGTGAAAACGCGGAGGAATACGGTATAAATCCAGGGAAAATCGGTGTCATCGGGTTTTCTGCAGGCGGACATCTGGCTCTTATGGCAGGCGCTTTTTTTTCCTCCCGGGACGAATTGCAAAAACTGGGGATAGAACACACCGTTTCCCTCCGCCCCGACTTTGTAATTCCGGTTTATCCTGTTGTTTCAATGATGGACGGCCTGGCCCACGAGCGTTCCAGGCGTTCACTTTTGTGGAAGAAACCCACAGAAGAGATGAAAGAAGCTTTTTCCATGGAAAAGCAAATACCCGCTGATATGCCTCCTGTTTACATCGTAGCCGCAAAGGATGACACTGTAGTTGACTACAGGAACAGCGAAGTCTTGTACAAGGCTTTGACGGAAAAGGGGATTGAATGCCGTTTTGCCTTGTATGAAACAGGCGGGCACGGATTCGGAATGAAGAATAATAAATTCGCGGAAGAAACCAGGTGGAGGGAAAGTATGTGGCAGTGGCTGGTGGAAAAAGGATTCGTAAAACAGGGACTTGCCGCGGAAGCTTACCGGGTTAAATAAAATTCCCAGGCACAGCCGGTTCCGTCTCCGGTGGAATCAGGGAAGCAGCTTATGCAGCGGCATGAAATCCTGTTGTCTATTTCCGCCGCAAAGCCCGCGTATTCTATCAAGCCCACAGGTTTGCAGGGGTGCAATTCCATGCCCTTTTTTTTCCTGGCTTTTTGCACGGAGCATTCCGTATTCCTGAAAACAAGCTTCCCGTCCTGAAGAATAATCTCGTGGCGGTTTATGTTTGCGTTGAACCTCAGCTTCAAGGCGGCGGCCAAACCTTCCAGTCCTGGATTTTCCGGCAACTTGAGAAAGGCCTTTATCCGGCGGGCTTCCGTCACGGTAAACCGTTTCCAAGCTTCCGCATCATGGAACATGGCTTCGTCCATCCCCAGCTTGTGTTCCACAGACTGGAACCATACTCCGTCCAAAGCCAGGGAATTTTTTGAATAAATGGAAATCAATTCAATGAGTTCTTCCTTGGAAAATTTCAAAAGCTCTTCATTCACAGGATTATTCATGTGTCCATTTTATCAAAAACAAGGGAACCTGTATACTTTTTCCGGCGGCACCGGTAAGATATCCGGTATGGAAAAAGCAAAGAAAATCCGGGCGCCTGGAAACAGAACCCTGGTTTTGACGGAAAACGAAAAAGCAGAATATAAAAAAAAATTGATTTACGCGGAAAACTTAATCCCGGATACCGCCTGCATTCAAAACAAAATAATTTGCGCCGATTTGTCCTCCGTTTCCGACAAACTTCCCGAAGCCTTCGTTGATTTGCTGATAATAGATCCGCCGTATAACTTGAATAAGGATTTCGGGGATTTTAAATTCTCCAGACAAAGCGACGAAGGATATTTTGAATACCTGAAAAGCTGGTTCCCTCCCCTTTTGAAAACTTTGAAAAAAACAGCTTCAATTTACATTTGCTGCGACTGGAAAAATTCCTGCTGTGTCTACAACCTTCTGAAAGAATTTTTTATTGTGCGAAACCGTATAACATGGCAACGGGAAAAAGGGCGGGGATCAAAAAGAAACTGGAAAAACTCCTGCGAAGACATTTGGTTTGCGACTGTTTCGAAGGACTATTATTTTAATGTTGATGCGGTAAAGCAAAGGCGGAAAGTACTCGCCCCTTACCGGCAAGACGGACAGCCGAAGGACTGGGAGGAAACGGCGGATGGAAAATTCCGCATGACCCATCCCGGGAACTTCTGGGATGACATTTCGGTTCCCTATTGGTCTATGCGGGAGAACACAGACCATCCCACACAGAAAAGCGAAAAACTTTTAGCCAAACTTATTTTAGCCAGCAGTCCGGAAGGTGCGATGGTTTTCGATCCTTTTGCAGGTTCGGGAAGCACGGCGGTGGCAGCGAAAAAACTAGGAAGGAATTTCTGCGGCATTGAAATGAATGAGGAATACTGCCTATGGGCACAAAAACGCCTATACACGGCAGAAAGCGATAAAACAATCCAAGGATACAGTGACGGCGTGTTCTGGGAACGGAACAGCAGGGGTACGGGTGAAAACAGTGGATGCCCGTGACCGCGGGACTATCCCAGTTTTTCCTTGAAAAACTCCGCTATTATATCCCAGACTTCTTCCTGGAAAAACCTTATGTCCGCATGGCCTGCGCCTTCGATTTCCACAAGGGAAGCATCAACGCCGGCTTGCTCCAGCTTATCGTACAAAGCTTCGCCGCAGGGAAAGGGAACGGTTGTATCTTTGTTTCCGTGGATAATCAGGAATGGAGGCGCATCGCCGGTTACAAAATTCACAGGACACGCTGCGAGGGTTTCCTCCACGTTATCGGCGGCGTTTTTTCCCAGGAACAGGGATTCGGGGGAAACGGCAACTTCTTCCCTGGGACGTTTTTCCATCAATGAAAAATCTGTAGGAGGATACCAGCAGCAGGCGGCTTGGACGGAACCAGGATACTCCGTGAAGCTGCCGCAATTGAATTCCCGGCAATCGGAAAGGGCAACCATGGCAGCCAGATACCCGCCGGCGGATTCCCCCATAACCCCTATTTTCCCGCCGTCTATGTTGTATCGTCCGGCGTAGGCCCGCAGGTAGCGCACTGCGGCTTTTATGTCCTGAATGGGGACAGGATACTTTACTTCATTGCTGGTACGGTATTCTGCGCTCGCAACGGCAAATCCTTTTCTGGCAAGACCCGCAAGATAGGCTAAATGGGCGGAACGGTCCAAGGACAGCCAGGCTCCTCCGCAAATCCATAATATACAGGGATAACCTGAATCCTTTCCGGACAATGAAGGAGTTTTTTCAGGATAAATAATGTCCATTTTAAGGTCTTTCCGTGTATGACCAAACCAGGAATCAACCTGGGCAAAGGTAACACCGGTGATTGCAGTATACTGGGGGGCTGCCACATTGACGGAAAGTTTCTTTCTCATGTCCGGGACTCCTTAAAATCAAAGGGTTTTATTTTTCGAGAGGGCCTGTCCAGCTGTTTATACCGCCTATTTCCACAATATTGGTATAGCCGGCTTGCGCAAGTTTTGAGGAAGCCTGTTTGCTCCGGTTACCGCTGCGGCAATACACAAAAATTTTCCCGGCTTTGCCCGGCAAAAGGGAAGAAACGGCCGCACCTGGATCCCCGCCTCCCTTTATTTCTTCATTGGGAAGAAGCACAGCACCGGGAATATGACCGCTGTCATATTCTGCCTTTGTGCGCACATCAAGAAGGATAAAACCCTTTTCTGTCCGCATAAGTTTTTCCGCTTCTTCCATAGAAATGCTCTTGAATCCGCCCTGAGCCTTTTGGGCGAAGCATCCCGGAAACATTAAAAGCGCACACACCACAAATGGCACGATTGATTTTCCCATGCAAGTATCCCCCGGATATCACTGCTTTAACAAAATTCAAGCGTTATGCGAAAGTTTACCACATAGGAAGAGGAACGGACAAGTAAAAATTCAGGTAAAAAAATAAAAGAAAACAGCCAAACCATCTTGATTCTTTTTATAGAAACATATATGATGTTTCTATAAACAATAACAGGAGGAACCAATGAGTACCAAAGAAATCCCTTACAAAATCTATTTAAATGAAAATGAGATGCCCGAATATTGGTATAATGTCCGTGCAGACATGAAAAATAAACCCGCACCACTTTTGAATCCGGGAACCCATAAACCAATGACGGCGGAGGAACTGGAAGGCGTTTTTTGTTCAGAGCTGGTAAAACAGGAACTGGATGACACAAACCGCCGGATTCCGATTCCAAAGGAAATACGGGATTTTTACAAGATGTACAGGCCTTCTCCCCTTGTAAGGGCCTATTGCCTGGAGAAAAAACTGGATACACCGGCTAAAATTTACTATAAATTTGAAGGCAACAATACAAGTGGAAGCCACAAACTCAATTCTGCCATTGCACAGGCTTATTATGCAAAGGAACAGGGCTTAAAGGGAGTAACAACAGAAACCGGTGCCGGACAGTGGGGAACCGCCCTCTCAATGGCCTGCGCTTACCTGGGTCTTGACTGTAAAGTTTTTATGGTAAAATGTTCCTATGAACAAAAACCATTCAGACGGGAAGTGATGCGTACTTACGGGGCGGACGTAACCCCATCGCCTTCCGATAAAACAGAAGTCGGACGGAAAATGCTTGCGGAATTCCCCGGAACAACAGGAAGCCTTGGATGCGCCATTTCCGAAGCGGTTGAAGCCGCTGTCACCCAAAAAGGATACAGATATGTTCTGGGAAGCGTATTGTCCCAGGTTTTGCTCCATCAGTCAATAATAGGAATGGAATGCAAAACAGCCCTTGATAAATACGGAATCAAGCCGGACATCATCATCGGCTGCGCAGGCGGAGGATCGAATCTGGGAGGCCTCATTTCCCCGTTTATGGGGGAAAAACTACGGGGTGAACAGGATTACAGGATAATAGCGGTTGAACCCGCCTCCTGTCCCAGCCTTACCCGCGGTGTTTTTGCTTACGATTTTTGTGACACCGGAAAAGTTTGTCCTCTGGCAAAAATGTACACCCTGGGTTCATCATTCATTCCTTCGGCAAATCACGCCGGCGGCTTAAGATACCACGGAATGAGTTCCGTTCTGTCACAGCTCTACCACGATGGTTACATGGAAGCGATGACTGTGGAACAAACTGCGGTATTCAAAGCGGCGGAGGACTTTGCCCGGATAGAAGGTATACTGCCCGCCCCGGAATCCAGTCATGCGATTAAAGCCGCCATAGACGAGGCATTAAAATGCAAGGAAACCGGTGAAGAAAAAACCATCCTGTTCGGACTGACAGGAACCGGCTACTTCGATATGCTCGCATACCAGTCTTTCAACGATGGTAAAATGGCGGATTATATTCCAAGCGATGCGGATTTAAAGAAGGGCTTTGACGGAATTCCAAAATTTCCCGGAAATGAATTCTAAGTGAACGTGCAGGGCTTGCCCTGACAAAAGGCTGAAATACCGGCCAAGGCCTGGGGATTCACCTTTAAAGGAAAGAATCTCCAGGCTTTTATTTTCGGCTCCCTTTGTTTTACGTCCGAGGGAACAAACATTTACATCACCATTGTTTTAAGCTTATAATACAAAAGCCGGTTCACCGGCAAGGAGGTTATCCATGAAAAAAAGCTTCGGTCCCAAACCTTATATTTACCCTCAGCCTGTATTAATCATCGCCACATATAACGAGGACGGTACAGCCAACGCAATGAATGCCGCCTGGGGTGGTGTGTGTGACTACTCCAAGATTTCCATGATACTGGATAAAAATCATAAAACCGTTAAAAACATTTTAAAGCGGAAGGCTTTCACGGTAAGCATAGCTGACCTACCACGGATGATACAGGCTGATTATTTCGGAATTGCCTCCGGGAACGATACGCCGGACAAGGTGAAAAAAGCGGGCCTGTCATATACAAAGAGTTCCATGGTGGATGCTCCTGTCATAGAAGAGTTCCCCCTTACTCTGGAATGTGAATTAATCAGTTACGATGAAAAAACAGAAAGGGTTATAGGAGAAGTGGTTAACACATTAATCGATGAAACAATACTCACCGATGACAAAGTCGACTTGAATAAATTCAAACCGATTACTTTTGATTCCGTAAACCACCACTATGTAAGTCTTGGGGAAAAGGAGGGAAACGCTTTCAGCGACGGAAAAAAATTAGCAGAGTGATACCCGGCTACATAAAAGTCCTGCTCATGGGTGGAACAGAGGGATTAAGCCATGAAATCCTGGAAACGAATTTAAAATTCTGCATCCCGCTGTTCCGTCCATAAAAGGCATGACAGGATTTTACATTTTGAAAGTTTCATTCAACACATTAAAATTACGCTTTATGACAGCCAAATCATCAGGATGGACTTTTATCTGGAACATTGTATCCGGAACCATGCCCATTTGCATAAGGGCATCAGCTGTCTGGGGATCAGCCTCATATTCCTGAAGCGCCAACGCATAGGCATAGCCCAAGGAAATCACTTCAATTTTTTTCATTCTGGAAGGACCGGAAAGACCATATTTATCCAACATATTTTCAACATCATTTTTTACTTGGCTGTCATCGGTCATCAAAAGATTGCTGTCGGCATCATAATCAAGAAGATCGTAATTCTCCATTTCGACTAAAATCGCTTCGTGATTTTTACAGAAATTTTTAATATCATCGTCCGTGATTCCCACACACTCAACTATCTCCCCGGAATCAGCGGAATCAGAAGGCGTTTGTGCGAATCCACCGACACAGAAAATAAACGTCAAGATAGTAAAAAAACAAAGGCGCTTCATTCAATCTCTCCTTTTAAATTAAAACACACATTGTTCTAAAAAATTACCATATAATTGATGAATATTCTATATTATTATTCAATTATATGAGTATAAACAAAAAGACTTCTGTCCTCAAGTCCCGGGATAAAATTGTTTTATCTACGTCAAAATTCCCCTGCTTACAAAAACGGACATAATTTCAGAAAGAACCTGCATATCCATGGAGACTGATTCTGCGGAAACGGCCTCCTTCAACTCATTCCAATCTTCCTGTGAAAAATCCATGTTGTCTTCAAAACAACCTGTGAAAAGAGCCAACACATTCCCCATCCACCGGACAGCTTCTTCATTTTGTTCACTTGTTGCCTTTCCAGACAAAAACGGATTCCCATACTTTTCCTCCCAATAACCGCAAAGCTCCGCTGCCAATTCATTTGTGATGCCTGGACACCGGGATAAATCCCTTGTAAAAAGATTCATCAGTTTGGAATGGGCTTCATTTAATGTTGCAGAATCCTTTTTGTAAGTACTACTGAGAATTCCGGAAATATCGGAAAAAAATTTATCAATGTTTGTCATAGATCAATATGATAACAAATAACTTGCAAGTTTCATAGAGGAAGTATATTCTTGCAGTGTGATTTTCAATCCGGAGACAGAGGATGGACAACAGTTATAAAGAATCCAAGATGAAAAACCCGGACGCCAAGTGCAGGTTCTGTCCCTGTTGCAACGGAAAGGCTTGCACCGGGGAACTTCCCGGAATGGGCGGGGTTTACGGGAATTCAAACTTCGTGGCCAATTATGAGGGGTGGGAGACAGCATCAAAAAACGGAGAAAATGACAGAGGGCTTTTCCCGGAAATATGGCTCGCACCCATGACCGGGGCTGTGGAGAATATAGGCTACCATTCCGAAAGGGACTATTATTTTGACATGATAAAAGCCTGTTCCCTGGCGGGAATAAATATTTCCATCGGTGACGGCGTGCCTGATGAAAAACTTCTGTTCGGTCTGGAAGCGATGGAAAGAGAAAACGTTAAAGGCGGGGTTTTCATAAAACCGTACAGCGATGAAAAAATATTTGAACGTATGGAAAAAGCTGGGAACAGGGCGACCCTCATAGGAATAGACATTGACGCATATTCAATCATCACAATGCGCAACCTGGCCAAGCTGGAAAAGAAAACCGCGGCTTCGCTGAAAAGGATACAGGAAAAAGTCCATGAATCCGGTCTACCTTTTGCTGTCAAGGGAATTTTCTTTCCGGAGGAGAAGGAGTTACTGGAAGAGCTTAACCCTGACATCGCTGTGATATCCAATCACGGCGGAAGAGTTGAAACACGGAAAGGCTCCACTGCGGATTTTCTCGCCGCATACGCAAAAGAGTTCGCACCATTATGCGGGGAATTGTGGGTTGACGGAGGTTTGAGGACCACTTCACATTTAAAAGCCGCCGTCGGGCTCGGGGCTAAAGCCGTGATGATAGGAAGACCTTTTGTTTCAGCCCTTATGTCGGGAGGGACGGAGGCTGTAAAAAAAACGGCGGAAGAATTAAACGGAGGTTAAAAATAACCTACAGGGAATGAGGTGGACTATGGCAGATGGAAAAAAACAAAACAGAAAAGAAAAAACAGTAAATAAAAAACCGGAAGATTTTGTAAAAGTCGATACAAAAGCAATCCGTAAAATTTTCGAAATCCTTTCAAAAAATTGCCCGGAACCAAAAACAGAGCTTAAAAGCGTAAACACATACACACTTCTTGTGGCGGTTATGCTTTCCGCACAAATGACTGACAAAGGTGTTAACAAAGCCACACCGGAACTTTTTGCAATTGCTGATAGTCCGGAGAAAATGACAGCGCTGGGGGAAGAAAAATTAAAGGGTTATATAAGCTCCGTCAATTTATATCCAACCAAGGCAAAAAGAATTATAGAAACATCTAAAATATTGACGGAGCGGTTCGGCGGCGAGGTACCTTCAACCCGCGAGGATTTGGAAAGCCTTCCCGGCGTTGGAAGAAAGACGGCAAACGTCATTTTAAATTGCGCCTTTGGTAAACCGGTTATGCCCGTTGACACGCATATCCTGCGGGTTTCTTACAGGCTTGGGCTGAGTGAAAACAGGACGCCCCGGGGAGTTGAGGAAGACTTAATGAAAATAATCCCGGAAAAATATTTGAAAGACGCACACCATCTTCTTCTTCTCCACGGAAGGTATGTATGCACGGCAAGGACGCAAAAATGTGAAACTTGTATTCTTTGTTCGGTATGCCCAAAGAATCAGGAACCCAAAGAAACAAAATAAAAACACCGATACCGAAAGCATTAAGCTGGATTACTGTTGTCAGTCAATTTTGTCAGATTCCTTACCCACCGTTCTTTTTTGAGCTGCCACATTGCTATTCCGACTTTTACGAAATCAGTTATTTTAACAATCGCGTACATCTCCACGGGACCGAGATCCGTAAATACCGCCAAAAGGAAAATGCCCGGTAAAAACAGGGTGGAATTGATGCTCAAATCAACCCAGGCTCCCATAACCGCATCGCCTCCGGATCTAGCCACCGCAAACTGGGCATTTAAATATGACCATACAGGCAGATAAACACTTATGACAAATATCATCATCCGGCACACGCTCCGGGCATTTTCCGACAGGTTTCCGAAAACGAGGGGGATAAGGACGGTGGAGCACATTTCCAGGAGACAAATCCCGAACCCGAAAACCAAGCTGCCGTTTTGTATCCACCGTGCCTCCGCCTTCGCTTCCTTCAATTCATTGCGGCCAAGCCTTCCGCCCACCAATACTCCCGTGGCGGTATGTATGCCGTTAAAGGAAATCATGAAAATATTCGCAATGGCCCAAGCGGCGGAAAGACCGGAGACAATCCCTGCACCGCCACGTCCATAATAAACAGCAGTCATAATTGTTTCAGTCACAGCCCAGGATAATTCCGAAATTAAAATCAAACCGGATTTTTTCAGTATTTTGAAGAACAAACTGAAATTCATTTGGAATATGGTTGAAATCTTTATAAAAAAACCGGGCTTTGTTTTTATAATAAAAACAATGAAAGCAACAAGCTCCACAACCCGGGCTATGATTGTCGCAATGGCGGCTCCGCATATTTCCAGACGTGGTGCCCCGAAATTCCCGTAAATAAAAACCCAGTTAAAAAAAGTATTGACTCCGGTGGCACAAATTGAAATTACCAGAGGAGCAAAAACACTTCCTATTTCCCGGAGGGAAGAGGCAATCGCAGTGGAAATAATTATGGGGATGAAGGTGAGGGTCATAAGCTTAAAATACGGAACACCTTCGACGATAATCTCTTCTTTCTGGATGTTTTTATTCAGAATCAAACCAAGCAATTCATCAGGAAAAACAAGGGCACATACCAACATTATAAGCACAAGAAATGAGCCCACAAAAATCTTAAACCTGAAAACCTGTCCCATTCCTTTGGAATCCCCGGCTCCATTAAACTGGGACATGAATATCCCGCCGGCAATCATCGCTGTGTTCAGGGCGACAAAAAAGATGAACATGAATTGGTTTGTTACATTTACACCGCTCATTTTAAGGTCGCCCAAACCTGCGACCATGAAATTATCCACCAAGGATACCAAGGTTTGCATCAAACCTTGGAACATTACAGGAACGGCGATTAGAACCGCTTTCTTGTAAAAGGAAAGCGGGCCGAAATGTCCGTAGGGTTTCATTCTTTTTCCTTAGTTTATTTGAGAGGAAGAATTAAAATCCTTGAGCCTCTGGCAGGATCCATCTTCCGGAGTCTTTCTTCCGGCAGATTTTCTTTTCCTGCGGATTTGAATCCGAATCTTTCAAACCAGTCGGAAGCCTGGGTTGTCAGCACAAACACAAAATCATAACCGGTATGCTCTGCCTCACTGATAAGCCGACGCATCAAAGCGGGACCAATCCCCGAATTGGAATAAGAATCGTCAACAGCTACAGCTGCAATTTCAGCGCAGGAATGGTTCTGATAAGGCTTTAAGGCCGCACAGGCACGTATTCCGCCGTCAACTTCATACACGGTAAACAAGTCAGCCTGTCCTTTTATTTCTTCTTCGGTTCTGGGAATAAGTATGCCGGCTTCGATAAACGGATGCATGAGGGAAAGGACAGCAGGAACATCGCTTTGTGTCATGGAGCGGAAGTTTCCGTAATTGCTGCGGTATATCATGGTTCCGGAACCAATCTCGGAAAAAATTTCTCCGGGGATAGCACCGTCTTCATCACCATTCAAAATATGGGCTCTGGAAACACCGTTGAGACAGGCATCCCTTCCCTTCCGCAAAAGAAAAGCTAGCTTTGAATTGTCTTTGGCCGAATCAAGTTTATTCTCCGAAATGAATGTTTCGATATCATCCACGGAAATAGCCGCTATTTTCTTTTCCGGTGAAATCACGGAATTTTCCGGAGCTGACAAAAGTTCAGCTGAAACAGACAAGTCCTTTTCCAGAAAAAACAGTTTGTCCGCATGAAGGAGTTTTGCCGTCTCCGCGGCCAAATCGATGGAAGATATGTTGTATGCCTTTCCGACAGCAGTCCATCCGACACAGGGTATTATGGGAATAAACCCGTCATCGATAGCCCTCCTCAAAGGCTCAATGTCTATGCGGGTTATAAGTCCGGCGCTTCCGAAATCCACACCGTTTATAACCCCTTTGCCTCTGGCAGACACCCAGTTACCGATAACGCCATGAAGCCTTTCCGCGGCAAGCCGTGACATAATCCGGTTGGACACATCAAAGGCAGCCATCTTTATAAAATCCATGCCTTCGTTGTCTGTTATGCGGATGCCGTTTTCAAATTTCCATTTTACCTTGTAAGAATCCAAAACCCGGGATATCATCATTTTTGCGCCGGGAACAATCACTATTTTTATCCCCGTTTCATAAAGAAGGGCCAGATCATGGATATGACCGGCAAAAAAAGGAGAATCCAAAAGACCGTCATCAATTTGAATTACAACGGTGGAGTTCTTGAACTGTTTTATATACCTGATTGCATCCCTAATCATTTCTGTTTTTGTCATAACAATTACCCCGAATATATAAGCCGGTATATTCTTATATCTTTTTGATTTTAAAATGTCAAATTCTTTCAGCTCTTTTCAATGTCCTTCTAACCGTTGAAATTTTAATGAAAATCATGCACACTCCTTCCGGTAAAAGTCTCGGTCTCAAAATACCTGTTTTAAGGAGTCCCCATGAAAGTTTACGCAAAACACCACAAACTGGCTGGCAACATAGAAGTTCCAGGTTCAAAAAGCCATACAATCAGGGCATGTATCCTTGCCGCCATGGCCGGGGGCAAATCCTTTATACACAATCCGTTGGAAGGGGAAGACTGCCTTTCTGCCCTGCGGACAATGGAGCTTTTCGGGGCCACCGTGAAAACAGAACCGGGCTTGTGGACATTGACAGCACCTGAAGGGGGATTAAAAGCGCCGCAGAAAGAAATAAACGTGGGAAATTCCGGATCCCTTCTTTACTTTATCACTCCGCTGGCGGCTACCTTTCCCAGCAAAACTGTTATCACCGGCGATGAATCAATACAGACAAGACCTATAGGTCAGCTTATGGATGCAATAAAAAGCCTCGGAGGAAACAGCCGGTATCTCCGTACGGGAGTTGATGCCCCGCCAATCGAAGTTTCCGGCCCCATTTCGGCGGGAAAGGTGGAACATGAAGGCGTCCTTTCCCAACAGATAAGCGGCTTGTTGATGGTTGCCCCAACCTTGCGTGGACTGACAACCATAGATTTGCGCAACCCAAAAGAAACACCCTTCGTTAAAATGACAATTGACTGGCTCAGTTCCATTGGAGTCAGGGTCTCCTATGACAAGGAAAAAATGAATCACTTTGAAGTGACCGGGCCCCAGACTTACAAAGCTTTCGACCGGGTCATCCCCTCTGACTGGGAGGCGGCGGCCTTCCCCATTGTGGCGGCAGTGATAACCGGCTCAAAAATGCAAATTCCTTCTATCGATTTATCAGGAAGCCAGGGAGACGCGGCCATAGTGGATGTACTTTCAGAAATGGGAGCTGATATAGAAATTGACGGTAAAAACGGCGTGTTGCACGTAAATGGAAGGGATGCCGGGAAAATTCCCCTCAAAGGCGGGGAATTCAACTGTTCGGCTTTCCCCGATGCTGTGCCAGCCCTGAGCGTGGCGGCTTGCTTTGCGGAAGGAGACGTGGTTTTAACGGATATTGGTGTCGTCCGGTTAAAGGAAACAGACAGAATCAGCATCCTGAAAAAAGAGCTCTCAAAATTGGGGGCATCCGTAGAGGAAGGCAAGGATTACCTGATTATACACGGAGAAGGAGGGAAAAACCTCCACGGAGGAATATGCGAAAGCTATCATGATCACCGTATTGCCATGGCCTTGTCAGTTATGGGACTGGGAATGGACGATACTGTGACCGTGAATGACGCTGAGTGCTGCGCCGTCTCTTTCCCGGGCTTTTATGAAAAAATGAATAAAGCCGGTGCCGGTTTTATTTGCAAAGCTTAGCTTTTCATAGTATTCTATATTTCTGAAACAAACAGGATTTTCCGCCGCGGACTTTCCCCGGTGGAAAATCTGGGAATATGAGGAGTTTACTTTGAAAATGAAGAGTGTGGTTGTCAGAACATCTGACATCCAGAAATCAGTATCTTTTTATGAAAATGTTTTGGGCTTTTCCTTCGACAGCATGATATCCGCCGCACCAGGCAAACAGATAGCATTCCTTTCTGACAAGGGGTCCGGGATGAGGCTGGAGCTTCTGCACAATGACAGGGCGGAACCGGCTCCCGCGGCAGGAGTTTCACTGACCTTTGAAGTGGAGCAAATAGCCGATGCAAGGGAATACTTACTTTCGAAAAACGTAAGGATTATTTCAGAGCCGAAAACCATAAAAGACGGGAAAAAAATAATGACTGCGGTTGATCCCAATGGTATTGAGCTTGATTTTATAGAGGAATAATATATACTGGTAGTACTATGAAAAACAGGAATTTTATCTATTTATTCGCATTTTCTGTCTCTATTATCATTTTGTCAGTGTCCTGCTCTTCCACCCCTAATGTTACCCGTGTTGACGTTGAAACACAAACGGATTTAACCGGGTACTGGAATGATACGGACGTAAGGATTGTATGTGAAAGTTTGATTGCCGACTGCCTTTCTTCACCCAGAATAAAAGCTTTCCAAACCCAAAAAAACCGTCTTCCTGTATTCATCGTGGGTTCTTTTGCCAATGCCAGTTCCGAACATATCGATACAGCCATCATCGCAAAACGCATGGAAGCCGCCATATTGAACAGCGGACAGGCTGATTTCGTAGCCTCTGCCTCCGAACGGGGAGAAATCCGGGATGAGAGAACCGAACAACAGGGCTGGGCCAGCGAAGAGACCGCCAAATCCCTTGCCAACGAAACCGGCGCGGATTTCATGATGATAGGTTCCATCCGTACCATCGTTGAAAAAGTGGATAAAACCACTGTCAGAACCTACTATGTATATGCGGAATTAACTGACCTCGAATCCAACAAGAAAATATGGATTGGAGAGAATAATGAAATCAAAAAAATAATCAAGACATCATCAGTTAAATTGTAATTTTCCGGCTATGTCAAAAAAACAATGCCATTCAGCCGCTATAACCACGCTCCGGACTTTTCCGGAGCGGAGGAATTTTTCTTCCGTCCAGGACGGAACAGTTCTCTTTATCCGGTGTCTCTTATTTTCGGTTTTTTTATGCACGTCCTGCGCCTCCGTGGGGAAACATTATAAAAACATTGACAGGGATGTGAAAGACGGTAATTTTGAAACGGCATTCAATAAACTGAAAGAAGAAGCCCCATCTGCTTATTCAAAAAACGATATTCTGCTTTTTCAACTTGATGCGGGAATGCTTGCGCATTATGCGGAAAAATACGAGGATTCCAAAGATTATTTGACAGAAGCGGAAAGAAGTATAGAAAACCTCCAGGCAAAAAGTATTTCACTTACCGCAGCCTCATATTTATCCAATGACACTGTTACGGAATATTCCGGTGAAGACTACGAGGATGTGTACATAAATATTTTTAACGCATTGAATTATTATTTTTTAGGATCCACAGAAGACGCCCTTGTGGAAATAAGAAGAATAGATGAAAAATTGAAGTTCCTCACAATAAAATACGGGACTGGAATAACGGCCGCACAAGAAGCATTGCTGGACAACGGGGTTTCTGTTCCTTACGACAGTGACACAGCTTCAGTTAATTTCTCAAACTCAGCACTGGCAAGATACCTGGGTATGCTTTTTTACAGAGCCCAAGGACTGTACGATGATGCAAGAATTGACAGGGACCAAATACGCTTGGCTTTCGCCAACCAACCTGAGGTTTATAAATTCCGCATACCATCTTCAGTGGATGAGGAGCTGGAAATACCCAGGGGGAAAGCAAGGTTGAACGTCATAGGTTTTACAGGGTTATCCCCGGAAAAAGAAGCGGAAGAAATACGAATACCCATTACATACGGAGCTGATGCACAAATCAGATGGATAAAATTTTCTCTTCCGGTACTCGTTGAAAAGCCGGATGTGGTTTCGGCAGTTAAAGTTATTTTCGATAATGGGAAAGAATTCCAGCTTGAAGTGATTGAAAAAATGGGAGACGTGGCGGCGGAAACCATCAAACAAAATGAGGCTTTGACTTACTTTAAAACAATTTTAAGGGCAACATCAAAAACCACAGCGTCAATAATATTCAACGAAGCGTCGCAAATGCAAAGTGACGGAAACATGGGGTTGATTTTTTCCCTGCTTAGTCTGGGAACCCAGCTATATGCTGATTTGAGCGAACAAGCGGATCTACGTATATCCCATTATTTTCCTGCCACAGCATGGGTTGGAGGAATTACCCTGGAGCCGGGACTTTACTCTTATTCTGTCGTATATTATTCTGCATCAGGGAAACCAATCCATGAGGACAGGTTTGAAAACATTTTGATCAAACCGGAAGGATTAAATCTTTCGGAAAGTATATGCATAAAATAAACCAAACGGGGTTTTAAGATGAAAAACACGAATTCCAGAATTTTCAATTTACGGTTTTTTTCTGCCATTCTGCCGGCAGTTTTCGCCCTGCTTTTAGCTGCCGGCTGTGCATCCGGACCAAAAGATAAAACCGATGTGACAGATACTTCCATACCTCCCATCTGGCTTTCAAATCCGGATGCAGCTTATTCCTCAAGCCGGTATGTTTCAGCTGTAGGGTCCGGGACAGACAGGGATGCCGCGGAAAAAAGCGCCCTTACAGCATTAACCGCTGTTTTCGGGCAATCAATAAGTAGTGACACTACAGTAAGTTCCCGTTACATGGACAGCGTGAAAGACGGAATCCTTCAGGATAATTCCGCTTCCCACTCAATCGATGAAAACATAACGACAGCCGTTGCCATGGACACCCTTGTGGGTGCTGAAATAAAAGAAACATGGACGGATACGGCAGGAAAATATACTTACGCCATTGCGGTTATGGACAAACCAAAGACAGCTGTGCTTTATACAGATTTGATAAAATCAAATGATAATCTTATTGAATCATTATTGAATATACCCCAGAAGGACAAGGGTACATTTTCGGAATACAGCCGTATGCGGATGGCTACGGATACTGCCGATGCGAACGAGCATTTTATAAACGTGCTTTCAGTTGTAAGCCCAGCATCGGCGGCGACCATGCGTTCTTCCAGGGTTTCCGGGGATGTTTACAGGGTAAAAGCCACATCGGCAGCGGCCGCAATTCCTGTTTCGGTATCCGTGATAAACGACAGTGAGAACAGACTGTCACAGGCTTTTTCCTCTGTGTTTTCAAATTCGAATTTCCGGATAGCCCAAAAAGGAGAAAGGTACAAACTTGATGCGGAGGTAAGCTTTTCCGAAGTCATTCTGCCTTCCAACCCGAACAAATTCAGCAGAGCTGTATTAAACGCACGTTTAATTGATATGGAATCAGGGGAGGTTCTTCTGCCATACAGCACTTCGATACGGGAGGGACACACTTCACTGCCGGAAGCTGAAAACAGGGCTTTACGTTCTTTAGCCGTAAAAATTGAATCTGATTTCGCGGAAAGTTTTGATTCCTATCTTCAATCTCTAATCAAATAAAACTTTTCACCATCATCCTTATCTAAGCAAAGCTGCGGCGGATCACCATATCTCTGCCGCAGCCGTTTTAAAGTCCGGCGCAGGCTTTTACCGGATTTTAAAGAAGACTCCCAGAACCGCAATGGTAACGAGAATCTGTATTATCATGAACTTTAACAGTATCTGGGTTGGAGACCAATTTAAATTTTTTCTCATGTGGTCATGAAGTGGAAAACGAATCGAATGTAAAATCCTGATTTTGAAAAAACGTAGCAAGGCCACCTTTAAAAGTCCGGTACCGCCATTTACAAGCATCACACTGCTGGTAACTACAATGAGGAAGGGGTTTCCGGAAACTATTATGCATATGCCAAGAAAAAATCCGATTGCCCTGGAACCTGCGTCACCCATCAATACCTTACTGGGAAAGGCGTTGTACCAGAGATACCCCATCAATATCCCGCACAGTGCAAAAATCAAAACAGCCCACTGGGCACCGTTTGCCAGATGGGGAACAAGAAGATATTTTGCCACATCCACATGACCAAGAATGAAATAAAAAATCAATCCCATGGAAACGAGAGCAAGCAAGGTCAAAGTTCCTGAAAGACCGTCTACTCCGTCAGTACAGTTAGTAGTGTTTATGGATATCCACAGAATCAAAGTAGAAGTGACAATAAAAACAACTGGATGAACATGAACGGATTTTGTCACAAAAGGAAGCCAGAAATAAACCGATCCATTATAAAACAAATAAAAAATTATGATGGAAGCGGCCACGGAAATTATCAAATCCAAGGAACCCTTCAGATATTCACCCCATGAAGCGACAGAACGGTCATCCAAAAAACCGGTAAGCATCACAAGCCATGTAAAAATAAGGATGCATACTTGTGTCAGGGAAAGCGGTATCAAGAAAAAACACACAAAAAGAAAAATGGAGATAAAAACCACACCTGCGCCGGTAGGCTTTCCCTTTGCGTCCCCGGCACCCGGAGTAAATTCCCTTCCCCGGTCTTTAGGCAAAAACCTAAAGGTTTTCGGCAAGATGAATACCGTTAAGAAAAAACCGGCATACAAGGCAAGTGCTATAAGAACAGCATAAGAGCGGAACAGTCTGAATGGACTGAACCACCGCTGAAAATATGATGTCAAATAATACAGCATACACAAACCGCCTTAATAATTTATTTAATGCTTAAAGTGACGTGCCCAGGTAAATATCATTGCTATTCCGTGCTTGTTGCAAGCATCAATTGAATCCTGGTCTCTTATTGATCCGCCAGGCTGGACAATTGCCTTTATACCGTATTCCGCAGCCTTTTCCACACAATCCGCAAAGGGAAAAAATGCATCGCTTATTAAAACCTCGGGGGCAGGAACACCCAGTTCCGCAGCCTTTTCCTTTGCCCTCGACAAAGCCTGTTCCGCAGCCCAAATACGGTTTGTCTGACCGCAGCCTATTCCAAGGGCGGCGCTGTCTTTTATCACAAGAACAGCGTTGGATTTTGCGAACATGGCCACCGTCATTCCGAAAGCCATCTCTTCCATCTGCGCCTGGGACGGCTTTGCCTTGGTAACAATGTCCCAGCGCTGGAAAAGCAGGGAATCCCGGTTCTGCACCAAAATGCCGCCGTCCACGCTCATAAAGTCAAGGTTGTCATCAGCGGGGATTTTCGCCTGCACGAGCCGGAGGTTTTTCTTGCCGCTGAATACTTCCAAGGCTTCAGCTGAAAAAGACGGAGCCACAATAACTTCCAGGAAGCATTTCACCATTTCCTCCGCGGCAGCCTTGTCGATTTCGGCGCTGCATCCGATGATGCCCCCGAATATGGACACAGGGTCACAGTTATATGTTTTTGTGTAGGAATCCAGAACGGAGTTCCCCAGAGCGGCACCGCACGGAGTATTGTGTTTCAAGGCTACAGTGAAAACCTTTTCCCCGCAGGAATTGAAGCGGACTGTCACCGGTTCACCCTTGGGACTTGCGGGATTCCCGGACAAATCCTTTCCTGCGATGATGCCTGTGTATGAAGAAAAATCCGTGCCCTGAATCTCCACGGGATTTTTCAAATTCCTTACAAAAGAACAGACAGCCTTCCACGCCACATCCAAATCCCGTATGTTATTGTAGGAAAGCTCTTTCCCCTGGAGCTGGGTCATTCCGCCGAAAGCCCCTTCCCTGTCAGCGGTGAGATACAGGGCTGCGGCCTGATGGCTGTTTTCCCCGTATCGCAGCGACTGGCTTTTTTTGAGGGGAACGGTAAAATATTCCGGCATCTCTTCATCCAGCATAAACCTTGAAACAGCCGCATCATAGGCTGAAGTCAAATTAAAAACCTTTCCCGCAAGCCGGCGCTTAAAATCATCCGGTATGTTCCCCACTTGCTGGCTGGATGCGGTAAGAGCGGAAATCACATCCTGGTAATCCGCTGGATCTGTAAGAACAAGGACATCCTGCCGGTTTTTTGCCGCAGCCCTCAGCATTGAAGGGCCGCCTATATCTATAAACTCAACGGTTTCATCGAAGGAAAGACCTGACTGGACTTTTTCAAAGAATGGGTAAAGATTCACGCAGACCAAATCGATGGGCGTAATGTCCATTTCCTTCAAGGTGTCCATGTGCTTTGGATTATCCCTCACCGCCAGAATACCAGCGTGAATGCGGGGATGGAGGGTTTTTACCCGTCCGTCGAGGCATTCAGGGAAACCGGTTACGGATGACACATCGGTCACAGGGACGCCGTTTTCCAGCAGGTATTTTTGCGTACCGCCGGTGGATAAAATTTCCCAGCCGTTACCGGACAAATAACGGGCTAAATCCAAAATGCCGTCTTTATAAAAAACGCTGATAAGTGCTCTTTTCTTCCCACCCATAATATTCTCCTTGATGATTTTGTTTTACCCAGGCGCAAGTCATAGGAACATTCAATGTTGTGCCGCGTCCTAGTCCCGGGCCATTTTTTTTACACTTTCCATTGCATCCCGGATACCTTCCACATTGGCATTACCCGGATCCGCCGCAATGGCATCCTCCATCATTGAAAGAATCTTCTCCGTTGACGCTTCCCTGTCAAGAGAATAAAAACCCGACGCAAGCAATAGAGCCTCCTGTTTTAGCGATGGAGTCATGGCAGAATCATCCGCAATATCGGTGAAGCAGGCAACAGCTTCATTCAGAAGCCCTTTCTGCTGGAAGGCGGTAGCGTCCAGAAAAGCAATCTGCAAAAGATATTTACCCCGCAACCCTGTCTCATTGTTTTTATCCAAATCAGGAACAGCCCTTATCATGCCGGTATATTCATTAGACTGGGACGGATACACGACTGAAAGGAATGCATCTATGCACCTGGCTTTTTCAACGCCTTCCGCGGTTCTTATCGCATCCTTCAAAGTTGTTATTTCCTTTCGGCTTTCATCAAAAGAAGAGAAAAAGGCGAAAAGGCCTTCGGAGGAAAAGTCTCCGGGAAATTCCCCGTCCTGCATTCCAAATGTTCCGGCTCCGTACACATCACCTTCACTGGTTAAAAGGACAAAATAGGGGAAATCCTGCGCTCCGTATTTGGAAGCCAGCTTGAAATTGGCCTCCAGTTCATCGGGAGCCATTGCCTCAATGTCACGCATAATATCAAAATTGCAGAGGATATATTTTTCCCGGGCGGATTTTATAAAGCCTTTTTCCCGGATGACATCAAGAAGCTTTCGGCTGGACTCGTCCCAGTCTGAGCCGGTGAAGCAAAACAACACATCCTTTCCGGTGCTTTTCGCCAAATCCCTGGCCTCCTGGTAGGAAGTCAGCCACCGGTAGCCGGGAGCCAGGCTGACGAAATAAAATGCCGCTGCACCGGCAACAAGAATCACCGCCACAATGGCAATGGAAACGATTTTGAGGGACAAACCCTTTTTTTTCGCAGGGGATTCCGGAACGGCATTGTCATTCCGGGGATTTTCATTCTGTAGCAGGGCTTCAGAATCTTTCTGGGACTCATTTTCCATTTCGCTCATAAGGTTCAACTCCTTAACCACAACTTTTTGTTTTCATGCAGTTTTATAACTATAGTATAGGGCTTTTGTATGTAAAATCAAAGACCAGACCCCTTTCATTTAAAAAATTCAACACCGGCGGCGAAAATATTCTGGCAGACATCCTCCGGAATATTCCTGAAAAGGGAATGCCGGGAAGGATCCCCGTCCACAGCCCTTTCCGAATGACCCATTTTACCGAGAATCCTGCCCGTGGGGTCGGTCAAGCCTTCAATGGCATAAAAGGAACCGTTGGGATTATCCGGCTCGGCCATTGTGGGATATCCCTGGGAATCCACATACTGGGTAAAAACCTGTCCAGCCGCAAAAAGACCGCGGGCACATTCCTCTGAAACAATCAGGCGCCCTTCCCCGTGGGAAACGGGAATTCCGTGGATGCTTCCCGGAACAAGGTTTGACAGGATGTTGTCACCCTTCCCGTACCCGCTCCATGGGCTTAAATCCGAAACTATTTTTGTCCTGACAAAACGGGAAATATGCCTTCCTATTGTGTTGAAAGTGAGGGTCGGAACATTTTCATCCTGGGACGGCATGAGTATTTTCCCGAAAGGAACGAGTCCTGTTTTTATCAGTGCCTGGAAACCGTTGCAAATACCCAGTACCAACCCTTCCCTATCCACCAGCCCCATTATGCTGTCCGCGATTCTCGGTTCCCTGATAACATTCGCAATGAATTTGGCGGAACCGTCAGGCTCATCCCCCGCGGAAAAACCACCGGAAAAAGCCAGGATTTCAGCCTTATCCATCCATTCCTGAAGTTCCACCAGGGATTTTTCAAGGTCGCTCCTGTTCCTGTTGCGGATTACAACAAACCGGGTGTCCGCCCCGGACAACCTGAAAGCCCGGGCCATATCGTATTCGCAGTTTGTACCCGGGAACACAGGCAGAACAACCAAAGGTTTTGCCCGGCCGGCAGGTTTCCGGCGGCTTCCTTTTTCACCGTCCCGGCGGCAAGTCCCGGAAGCCCAGTCCGGCATGGACAGGCAGGGTATTATACCTGAAACCGGCGGGAACACCTTCGCCAGCGGTTTCTCCCACTCCCGCTGGGCTTCATCCAGAGGAAGGATACAGTCACCGGCGGTAACAACCGGCTCCGCTGTTGTCTCCCCGATGACATACACGTTCCGGGCATCGGCTATGCAGTCACAGTCACCGTAAGCGCCTTTCACCTCAAGGATAAGGGAGCCGTAAAGGGGTGCGAACAGGCAAGCCGCAAGGTTTGCCTCCGATCCGCCGGAAGCTTCGTGGAGACGGAAAATTTCCGGAAGCACGAAAGACCGGAGAGCCGCCACATCCATATTGGCTCCCATCCTGTTGCCGAAACAAGCCTTGGTAACAGCGGCGGCAATACCACCCGCGCCCACAGTGTAGGCAGACAAAACAGGAAGTTTTTTTATAAGTTCCGCATTCTTCTTAAAAGCTTCCCAATCCGGCACAGAATCTTTTCCCCAAGGAGTATGGACAAGAAGGATTTTATTCCCGGCTTCCTTGAAAGCCCCGGAACGCACATCATTTTCCCCGCATACGGCAACGGCAAAAGAAACCAAGGTGGGAGGAACATTCATATTTTCAAAGGAACCGGACATACTGTCCTTGCCTCCAATTGCAGGAACACCCATGGAAACCTGGGCTTGGAGGGCTCCCAGCAATGCGGCGGCCGGCTTTCCCCAAGATGCGGGGGAAACCATACGCTCAAAGTATTCCTGAAAAGTCAAACGGGCGGTACAGGGATTCCCTCCCAAAGCAAGGATTTTCGCCAATGAATCCAAAACAGCGAACTGGGCGCCGTGGAAGGGGCTCCATTCGGCGGCCACAGGGTCATAACCCTGGGTCATCAGGGAAACGGTGGAAGTTTCCTTCCCGGGATCCACCGGAATCCGGGCAGCCATACCCACTTCCGGGGTGGACTGCCATTTCCCGCCCATGGGGAATAAAACCGAGGCTGAACCGATTGAACCGTCAAAACGTTCCGAAAGCCCCCTCTGTCCTGCAACGGATAAATCCCTCAAAACGGAAAGCCATCTGCCCTTCAAGTCGCCACCGGTAGTTTTTCCGGAGATCCCCTGGCGGCCCGCATAATCCCATATAGATCCGGGTTGCCCCACAACAGCTTCAGCTTCCCTGTCCGCACCGGCGGTATCCAAAAAGGCGCGGTCAATGTCCACAATGGTTTTACCACGCCATCTCATAACAAGCCTGTTTGTATCCGTCACCCGGGCGATTACCGCACCGCCGAGGTTTTCCTCCGCCGCGGCGGCCAAAAAAGCGTCACAATCGACAGCCCGGACAACCACGGCCATCCTTTCCTGGGATTCTGAAACCGCCAGCTCCGTACCGTTAAGCCCGGCGTATTTTTTCGGAACAGCGTCCAAATCTATATCCAGGCCGGGAGCCAGCTCCCCGACAGCCACTGCCACACCGCCGGCACCGAAGTCATTGCAACGGCGTATCATTCCCGCGGCGGTTCTGTTACGGAAAAGCCGCTGGAGTTTCCTTTCTTCCACGGCGTTCCCCTTCTGCACCTCCGCTCCGGCGGTTGTCACTGATTTTTCAGTGTGGGCCTTTGAGGAACCTGTGGCACCGCCGATACCATCCCGGCCGGTACCGCCACCGATGAGGATAACCACATCCCCCGGTTCAGGCTCCTCCCTCTTCACTGCGGAACAGGGCGCCGCCGCTATAACCGCACCCAGCTCCATCCTTTTCGCGGTAAACCCCGGATGATAGTATTCCACCACCTGTCCGGTCGTTAAACCGATTTGGTTGCCGTAAGAGCTGAAGCCGGCGGCGGCTTCCCTGGTAAGCTTTATCTGGGGAAGTTTCCCCTTGACAGTGGATTCAACGGAAACGGTGGGATTCCCTGCCCCCGTTACCCGGAGAGCCTGGTAAACCCAGGCTCGTCCCGAAAGGGGATCCCTTATAGCCCCGCCTATACAGGTGGCGGCGCCACCGAAAGGCTCTATCTCAGTGGGATGATTGTGGGTTTCATTTTTAAACATCAAAAGCCAAGGCTCTTCCCCGGTTTTCCGTCCCTTATCATCCAAAATTGAAACGGTAATAAAAATTGAGCAGGCGTTTATTTCAGCGGATTCTTCAATATCACTCAAAAAGCCCCTCTTCTTCAAAACCTTGGCACCAATAACCGCCATATCCATCAGGGAAACGGGCTTGTCCTTTCCGGAATAAACCTCGGCCCTTATTTCCGAGTACAGTTTCAGGGCTTCCATGAAGGTTTCCTTGTAGGGCCCGTCCTCAACCTTTATGTCCTTCAAAAGTGTATTGAAGGTGGTGTGCCGGCAGTGATCCGACCAATAGGTGTCGAGGACTTTGAGCTCCGTTTCCGTGGGATCCCTTCCCTCTTTTTTGAAATAATCCTGAAGGAACCTTACATCAGCCCCGTCCATCGCCAGGCCTTTTTCTTTCCGGAAATTTTCCAGGGCCTTTTCATCATAAAGGATGAATCCTTCCAAAACAGGGATATCCGGAGGCTCAACCGGCTCCGTTACCAGCGACCGGGGTTTTTCCTCCGCCGCCAGACGGGAATCCACGGGATTTATCAGATAATTACGGATTTTTTCCATGTCGGATTCTGAAAGGTTTCCCTGGAAAACGTAAACCCTTGCGGTGCGGACAATGGTGTTTTCGGAGCCGCCCAGAAGAACTATGCACTGGGAGGCGGAATCAGCCCTCTGGTCATATTGTCCCGGCAGATATTCCACAGACAGGGACTTTTCGCCGGGGGCTTTGCCAAAGGACTCAAAATAAACGTTATCGGTGCGGGGATCGGAAAAAACCTGGAGAGCGGCACGGCGGAAGGTTCCTTCATCCAGGCCTTCCACATCATAACGGTTCAAATACCGTACTTTTTCAAGGGATTTTATTCCCAGAAATTCCGTCAATTCGGAAAAAATACGTCCGGCTTCATTTTCAAATCCTTGCTTGCGCTCCACAAACAAACGGTAAACCGTTAAGTCCATCCGCCTTCCACCTTTTAATAGAAAATGTGGCATCATACTACCGCAAACCGAAGAAATTTTCTATAATGAAGTATGCAGATAATGCGTGATTTATTCCAGCTTTTTTTAACTTTTTTCAAGATAGGGGCGGGAACCTTTGGCGGGGGGCTTGCCATGCTACCCATTCTTGAGCGTGAAGTTGTGGAAAAACGCCGTTGGATATCCTCTTCCCAGCTTTATGATTATTACGCCATCGGCCAGTCCACCCCGGGAATAATCGCTGTTAACGTGGCGACCTTCACCGGCTATGTCCGCAGGGGGATTACCGGCGCCATTGTGGCCACAACGGGAATTGTTTGCCCCGCCCTGATAATCATAACGCTTATAGCGGCATTTTTTGAGAATTTTTCCCACATAATCTGGATTCAAAAAGCCTTGTCCGGGATAAACATAAGTGTTTCGGTTGTAATCACCGCCTCCCTCATAAAAATAGCGAAAAAATCCTGTATAGACATTCTTACGGTATGCATAGCCGTGGTTTCCTTCCTGCTTATGCTGGTTTTCAATGTGCAGGGGGTTTTTATCGTTTTAGCCTCATCGGTGATAGGGATTATCGCCCAGTACAAAAAGATAAAGGCGGCCTGCCCTCCAGCGGAAAGCGAATCCGGGAACCGGCAGGAAAAGGCGGAAGAGGGGGGAATTCCGCCGGAGGAAGATGAAGGAGCCGGGGACAGCCGGGAGGCGGAAAAATGACGCTCCTGCAACTATTTTTTATTTTTGTTTACGTGGGAGCCTTCACCATAGGCGGCGGCCTCGTGGCGATAAGCCTCATGCAGCAGCAGCTGGTTGCCAGGGGCATTATTTCGCCGGAAGAATTCCTCAACATGATAGCCATATCCGAATCAACCCCGGGACCCGTGGGAATCAACATGGCCACATATGTGGGTTACAAGCTTTTCGGTTTCGGCGGTTCCCTTATAACGACAGCAGGGGTTGTCCTGCCGTCCCTTGTATGCATCATAGTGATAGCGAAGTTTTTCGGCAAATTCCAGGAAAGACCCCTGGCACGCTCCATTTTCTACGGGCTCCTGGCCGGAAGCTGCGGTATGATTGCCTTTGCGGTTTGGCAGGTAATCGCGGTGTCCCTGGTGGACATTCCTGCTTTCACTTCGGCGGCGGAAACAGCAGGAGGATTCGGGAACCTTTTTTCCCGGGAAGGTCTCCTTAAACCGCTGGCAGTCCTGGTTCCGCCGGTGCCCCTGCTCATGGCGGCCGCCGCGGCCCTGATTTACCGGGTGGGGAGAGTCCATCCCCTGCTTCTAATTGCATTGGGGGCTGTGGGGGGAATCCTTTTCCTGTGAAACAAAAAACAGGCGGAAGCCCGATTTTATATCCGTTCCCTGAAAAAGACAGGCTCCCGCCATGGAAATTAAAAACTTATCTGGTAACCGGCAGAGAAGGTCAGCGCCCTGCGGGTCAACGCTTCCACCGACTCCCCGGAGGAAAAATCCTTCACTTTCAGTTTTGTAAAGTCATTGATGTAGCGGATACCACCTACGATTGCCCCGGAACCCACGGGGTAAGAAACTTCCATGCCCACTGTTATACCGAACAATACGGTGCTATCGATATCCATTTTTTCAGAAGTGGAAAAATTAAATATTTCGGTGGAAACAGATGACTCCGCTTTCATTTTCCCCAAAGGGAATGAAAAATTCGGCCCGCCCATGAAAGTCAATGTTGCGGGGCCCACCGGAAAATCACAGGTGATTAAAACCGGTAATTCAAGGAGGTATAAGACGCTTCCGCATCCACATCCAAACTCGAAGAAAGAAGGGTTCCCTTTATTCCGTTGTTTGCCAGAACAGACATATCAAGTTGTAAACCCAAGGCCGGCAGAGAAGGCAGATTATAGCGGATAAAAACACCGCCACCTCCGCCAACAAGGACTTCCATATCCGGATTTGACCCGAAAAATTCTTTTTCACCTTTTGATCCCAGATTCAAAGCCAGGATACCCCTGGCTCCCACTGTAACTTGGGCGGAAAGAGCTGAAACCAGTATAAACCCGACAAAAACGGCGGCTACAAGTTTTTTCATAACAACCTCTTTTTATAATACCACGATAAATCATCCCTGAAAGCAAAAAAAAGCAGGCTTTCGCCTGCTGTGTCCCCGGAAGAAGACTTGAACTTCCATGCCCGTGAAGGCACTAGTACCTGAAACTAGCGTGTCTACCAATTCCACCATCCGGGGAATATACGGGCAACGCCGCCGGGATAAATACTACATTTAAAAGCGGATTTTTGTCAACCTGAGTAAAACTCAAGTTGATACCGCGGTTTCCAGGGCAATTTCCATCATGGTGCGGAAGGTGGTCTGTCTTTCCTCCGGAGAGCTGGCTTCTCCGGTTACAATATGGTCGGAGACAGTCAGAATAGCCAGAGCCTTCCTTTTGAATTTGGCGGCCAAGGTATAAAGCTCCGCCGCTTCCATTTCCACGCCCAGGACACCGTATTCCGCCCAGAGCTTCCAGTCGCATTCATCATCGTAGAACATATCACTGGAAACAACCTGTCCCACGTGGAAAACAGCCCCTGTCTCTTCCGCCGCTTTTACAGCCCGGCTTAAAAGGGAATAATCCGCATGGGGGGCAAAATGCCTGTGCCCGAAACGGCGGAACGGCAGACCGGAATCGGAGGAAGCTGTCATGGAGATAATCACGTCCCGGAGTTTTACGCCGGGCTGTATCCCTCCGCAGGTTCCAATCCTGATAGCCCTCTGCACGTCATAAAACCTGAAAAGCTCATTCACGTAAATTGACAGCGAGGGCTGCCCCATGCCGGTTCCCTGGACAGAAACCTTTTTGCCCTTATAGGTACCGGTAAAACCGAGCATACCCCTTGTCTTGGTGTAACACTCAGCATTCTGTAAATAATTCTCAGCGATGAACTGCGCCCGCAGGGGATCCCCGGGTAACAGAACCACATCCGCAATTTGACCTTCTTTTGCAGCAATATGTGTACTCATGGAAATCATTTTAACAGGTAATTGCCGAATATGCAAATAAATCATAGTATTAGGCCATGAGGGAGATAGTTTTCCGGCCCGGAGACAGGGCTGCGTTTGATTTTATAGGCGGACAGGAGGAGCATTCCTCTTTCCTGCCGGAAGGAAAAGACGAATATTACTTGAGGAATTCCCAGATAGCCGACCGGAATTACAAATGGAGGCGGCTATCGGAACAGGAAATATCACAGATGGAAAAAAACGGGAATTCCTGCCTGGATTGGGGGCAGATTTTCGTTGAAGATCCTTTCGACCCTGCGATTTACAAAAACAACAGTTTTGCGGGACTTGTGCGTATCGCATCCTCCGTCCAAGGAACCCTGGAATACCACGATTTCCTTCTTCCCACAGGTATTTCCAATTCGCGTATTTATTCCTGCGACATCGGAAGGAACTGCGCCATCCACGACTGCCTTTGCCTTTCCCACTACATAATAGGGGATTCCGTAATTCTGTGCAGGATAGACGAGATGGTCACCACAAACCACGCCAAATTCGGGGAGGGAATCATCAAAGACGGAGAGGATGAGTCCGTCCGAATCTGGATAGATCCGCTGAACGAAGCCGGCGGGCGTTCCGTCCTTCCCTTTGAGTCTATGATTTGTGCCGACGCTTATTTATGGTCGGTATACAGGGAAGACAGTGTGTTAATGGACAAACTGAAAGACATCACCCAGAAATCAGTGGACAGCCGACGGGGATATTACGGGGTCATCGGGGATTTCTGCGTGATAAAAAGCTGTCAGGTTATAAAAGACGTGAAGGCAGGCGAAGGCGCTTACATAAAAGGCGCCAACAAACTGAAAAATCTGACAGTAAAATCCAAACTGGACAACGTGACCCAAATCGGCGAAGGAGTGGAGCTGGTAAACGGCATAATCGGATTCGGATGCCACATTTTCTACGGGGTGAAAGCGGTGCGTTTTGTTTTGGGGGATAACTCCAACCTGAAATACGGGGCCCGGCTCATCCATTCGATTCTGGGGGACAATTCCACGGTTTCCTGCTGCGAAGTTCTGAACAACCTGGTTTTCCCCGGCCACGAGCAGCACCACAATAATTCATTTTTAATAGCGTCCCTTGTGATGGGACAATCCAACATGGCGGCCGGTGCCACAGTGGGTTCAAACCACAACAGCAGGGGAAACGACGGGGAAATCATAGCCGGCCGGGGGTTCTGGCCGGGTCTTTCCTCCACCCTGAAACACAACTGCCGTTTTTCATGCTATACCCTGCTTACCAAAGGAAGCTACCCGGCGGAGCTGAATATAATGCTTCCCTTCAGCATGGTGCTGGAAAACCGGCGCCTTGACCAGCTGGAAGTTATGCCAGCCTACTATTGGATGTACAATATGTATGCGCTGGAACGGAACAGCTGGAAATACAGGACAAGGGACAAAAGGAAGAACCCTGTGCAGCACATTGAAAGCGACCATCTTGCACCGGATACCGCACTGGAAATTTTAGCTGGAATAACGCTGCTGGAAAGATGGACGGGTAAAGCCTGGTTCAAAGAAAACAACAGCTTTATACCACCGGACAGTGAATGCGAACAAAAGGGGAAAGAGCTGATAATCTCGTCTCCGGAAACAGTCAACGACCTGTTCGTTTCAGGGGAAATGATGGAAAGGGGGAAACGGCCTGTACGGATTTTAAAAACGGTCAAGGCTTGGAATGCTTACCGGGATATGCTTTTATTTTACGGGGTAAAAACCATAGCCTGTTATCTTAACCGGTACGGGATTCATTACGAATATTTCGCCGCACAGGTTCCACCCCAAATAAATTTAATCTGGGTGAATATGGGAGGACAGCTTGTCCCGGAAGAAAAAGTCGACGCTCTCCGTGCTTCAATACGGCAAGGGCTTCTTTCGTCTTGGGAAGAAATTCACGCCCAATATGACGACTGGTGGAATGTTTATCCCCGGGATAAGGCTGAAAACGCCTACGGAATCCTGCGGAAATTAACGGGCGCCCAGAACATTACCGGTGAAATGTGGAACAAATTGGCAGACTCCGCAAAAAAAATACGTATGTATATAGAAGAGCAGGTTTTCCTGACAAAGAAAAAAGATTACGAGAATCCTTACAGGCTGACAACTTACAGGAACACCAGGGAAAGGGACGCTGTTATCGGAAAACTTGAAGACAATAAATTCATTGAAACTGCGAAAAAAGAAACCTCTAAGTTTTTCGGGATTCTGGATAAAGTTAAAGCCTAAAAGGCTGTAAAATCATCCGGCATAAACCCGGGGAACCCTGGAACTGATACCGCAGGTAATCTCGTAGGGAATTGTACCGGCAATTTCCGCCAAATCCGCCGCGGAAAACAAACAGGGCGGAGGACCGAAAATAACAACCGGAGTTCCCGGGACGGGTGTGTTCATACCGGCGGGAAGCTCAACCATAAATTGATCCATGCAAATCCTCCCTCTGACAGGACAGGATTTTCCTGCGGCTTCAACGGACAAGCCCGGGGACAAATCCCTGCGTATTCCGTCCGCATAACCGGCGCAAACCGTGGCTATTTTACAATCCTCCTGGCTTATCCAGGTTCTTCCGTAAGAGATGGAAGTCCCTTTCGGGCAATCCTTTACGAACACAATCTCCGACTGTAGCTCCATTACAGGTTTTAAATCCAGCTTTCCTTCAGCGTCCCTGGACGGAGGATATCCGTAGGCAAGTATGCCAGGCCTTACCATTGAAAACCATGCCTCATCATGGAAGATGATTCCTCCGGAGGAAGAAGCATGGACTATTCCCGGGTCAAAACCGGCGGAACGCAAATTCCCCACAGTACGGGAGAACACTTCTATCTGTTTCTTAGTGAAAAGGATATCCTCCGGTGCGGAGGAATCGGACACCGCAAAATGGGTGGCGGCACCATTCAGTTCAAGAGAAGGACATTCTCCGATTAAAGCCGCCAGTTTCACGGCATCTTCCGGCCTGCACCCAGTCCGCCCCATTCCTGTTTCAATTTTAAGATGGACAGGCAAAAAGTTTTTCCCGCCGGATGTCTTTCCGGAAAAAAAGGAGGAAGCGGCTTTTTCAAGTTTCAGGATAAAAGACTCGTCCGAAACGAATGGCGTTAAATTATTCCTGACAAGGGATTCAAGCTCCTCATCGGCGGGTATTGAAAAAAGCAGGACGGGAGCCTTTATTCCGGCATCCCGTAATTCCGCGCCTTCCCCAACGGTCGCAACCGCCAGAAAGTCCACCCCGCATTCAAGAGCCCGCTTAGCCACAGGGACAGCCCCGTGTCCGTATGCATCGGCTTTTACGGGAAGACAAATCAATACTTTATTCCCAGTCTTTTTTCTTATTTCTTTTATATTATGTTCAAGGTTATCCAAATGGATAACAGCCCTGGTTCCTCTCATATTTTCAGAATTTACTTTTTTAAACTGAAATAATCAAGATAACTTTGGAAACACCCCGCCGGAACTTATCCACAGGATTCGCATTCTCAATCATCTTCCTCCGCAAGCCTGGCAAGTTCCTCCGCAGGGGAAATTCCTCCGCTGTTTTCCCCTGCATTCCGCTGTCTTTTTTCCCTTTCCGAAACCAGGGAAAGAAGACCGGCTGCGATTTTTTCCGCCTTATCTTCCGGGACTTTCAGCAGGGAAGACAGCTGCCGGATTCCGTCCGGGACAGAGGCGTATTCCGCCGCCTTTTCAAGACCGCCGAACAAAGCCAGCATTTTTCTGGACAAGGCAGGTCCGACACCAGGTAGCTCCTCGAAAACGAGCCGGACATTTTCCTTTGTACGCAGCCGTTGGTTTTTCCCGGTGGCGAACCGGTGGGTTTCATCCCGTACCCGCTGCAATAATCTTAAGGCATCGGAGCGGCGTGGAAGCTTCATGGGAGTGGAATTCCCCGGCAGGTAAATTTCCTCGTCCTGTTTTGCCAGCCCGGCCACAGGCAAATCCAAACCCAGAGCGGAAAGTATTTCGCGGGCCGCATTCACCTGCCCTATTCCGCCGTCGATGAGCACAAGGTCTGGCATTTCAGAATGCTCATTTAAAAGCCTGGTGTAGCGGCGGCTGACAGCTTCCCGGATTGAAGCGAAATCATCGATAACACCATCGGTTGTTTTCAGGCGGAAATACCGGTAATTCTTTTTATCAGGATTCCCGTCCTTAAAGGAAATCAAGCTCGCCACCGGAAGCCTTCCTCCTATGTGGGCGATGTCAAAACCTTCGATTCTGGACGGCAGTGAAGGCAGGTTGAGAACCCGCTGGAGTTCCTCCATGGCGGGGCGGGACAGCCGGAGAATTATCCCCCCAGCCTTCGGGTTTAACCGCGGTGATTTTCGCCGGGCTGCCCAGACTGCGCCGGAGCCATTCCTCCGCCAAAGGGGTGCTTTCCTGTTCGGGCACAAAGATATAAGGGGGGACTTCGTTTTTACCGGTATAAAAGGACATCAAAAACTCCGGAAGGATTTCCTCTGGTTCCTTTAAAGTCCTGGCCCGGTAAATTTCCCTGCCCACCAGTTTCCCGGAACGCATACGGAGAACCGCGAAGGAAATCATCGAGCCTTCACCAGCCCAGGCTATGTAGTCCCTGCCCAGGGGATCCATGTCCTCCACGGAATTGGGTTCCTTCAGTGTTAAAATCGCCCGGATTCCGTCCCTGATTCTGGCGGCCTTTTCAAACATACGGGCGGCGGAGGCCTTCTTCATTTCCGCCGTCAAAAAATCCACACCGCCCCCCCCTTTTTCATCCTGATTCAAATAAAGGAGGGCTTCTTCCAGGAATTTGTTATATTCCTCCTTCGTGATTTTACCGCAACAGGGAGCGGCACATTGGTGAATATGATAGTAAAGGCAGGGAGCTTCCTGTTTTCTTAAAACCCTGCATTTTCTGAGGGGATAATTTTTCCCGATGAAATCCAGGAAGGAATCCAACGCCCCCACATCCGGGAAGGGTCCGAAATACCTTGAGCCGTCATTCCGGACACGCCTTGTCCTGTATATCCGGGGGAAATCTTCGTCCGTCACCCGTATAAAAGGATAGGTCTTGCCGTCCTTCAGGTTTATGTTATACCGGGGTTTGTGTTTTTTTATCAGGTTGTTTTCCAGGATGAGGGCTTCATATTCATTTTCGGTGGTAATATATTCAAGCTGGGCGGCCCGGGAAACAAGTATCCTTGTTTTTATATCCTTTAGGGAATTAAAATACGAGGAAAGGCGGTTTTTCAGGGATTTTGCTTTTCCGATATAAATGATGATACCGTCTTCGGATTTCCACATATAAACACCGGGGGATTTTGGTGCGGACAAAGCGGCATCGTGAAGCCGGCGGTGTATTTCATCATCAAAGTTCATTACAGTAATTATACCATTTTACCGATGTTTATATAAGGAATCCGATATGGAAAATTTTAGAAGATTAATATCCCTCCTTAAAATAAATTTCCCGGCGGTTTTACGTGTTATATGCACCGTCCTGCTTTTTTTTCCTGTGACAGAGAATGCTCTTATTTTTGGGGCTGAAAATTTTTCGATTACTCTGGGCGGCAAAAACGGATGGGAAAATATTCTTTCATCGGAAGGATTAACTAAAACAGAGGGCAGGTTTTCCTGGCCGGCCTTGGGTATAGCTCCTGCCGGGGAAGTGACCGGGCAAAATTCCGAAGAGCTTTATATTTCTTTCGACACCCCGGATTTCAGGGATTCAACAGGAAATTACCGGGTATTGTCTTCAACGATACAATTTTCGGCTCCGGGGCTTGTACGTCAGGGAACCGGTGCGGCTCTTTGCAACACAAGCGGAGAAGGCTTATCCCTCAGGGGAAATGCGGGGGCATTTTTCTCGGAACGGGGGGAACTTCCATCCTTCACCATAAGCTTCTGGCTTTACCCGGCTGTTACGGAAACAGGGGGAACCGTGTTTTCCTGGCGGTCTTCTGTTATGCCGGAAGACATAAACGGAAATTCCCCCCTTTACCAAACCATCAGGGCGGCTTTTGAAAAAAACAGACTTGTATGGGAATTTTCTGATATGTGGATAACATCTTCCGGCGCAGCTTTAAAGGCCAGGCTGGAACCAAGCCGCATGATTGTCCCCAGGAAATGGTCTTTTCATCAAGTATCCTATGATTCAATCACAGGACTTTTGGAATACCGGGTTGACGGATTGACTGAGGCCGTTACCTACATCACGGAAAACCGATTGCCATCCGGAAGTCCGGTAACAGGACTTATCGGTAATCCTTCAGACATTGACATTGCCTCCCAATATTCGGGATTAATAGACGAATTAAGAATAAACCGGGAACCGCTGCCGGAAGTAAATATAGACACTTTAAGGACTCTTTCCGGATATTATCCTGCTACCGGAGGAAAATTCGTCACTGCCCCGGTGGACACCGGGCAGGGTAAATCAATTTTTTTATCCGCTGACATTTCCCTGATTGAACCTGAGGGAACCGGCAGCGAGTTTTATATAAGAAGCGGGGATAATTTTTACACATGGACTGAAGACTATCCCCAGTGGATTCCCATAATAGACGGGAAACCCTCCGGCAAGGTTTCCGGCAGATATTTCCAGATTTCCGGAGGTTTATATCCTGACAGCTCCCGGCAGGAAACTCCTGTTTTAACCTGGATTTCACTCAATTTTGAAAGGGAAAACGCCCCATGGCCTCCGCTTAACGTAAGGGGTTATGAAGGAAATAAAACCGTTAAACTTTCATGGAATGCTCCCGCAGACAGCGACATAAAAGGTTATTTAGTATATTATGGAGAAGGTTCAGGGGAATATTTGTCTCCTGCTTCGCCCATAGATGCGGGGAATTCCCTTTCATGTGTCATCCAAGGGCTGGAAAACGGAAAAATGTATTATTTTTGTGTCGCCTCTTACGGTGCGGCGGGCAAGGACTTCCCGGGACCTTGTTCCCCTGAGATATGCCTTCGCCCCTTGGCCATAAAAAACGACATAGAAGGGGTAAACCTTAAATGAATCAGCTTGCGCTTATATTGAATAGGGCGAAACAGGCGATATTATCACGGGATTTTGAATTTGCCGAAAAACTGTTGACATCCCCCAAAACAAAGTCTCTGACGGGAGAAGATAATAAAGATGTTTTGCTCCTCTTGGGTTCCCTTTATCTCAAATCAGGAGATTTCAATAAGGCCCTTTCGGTTTTTGAAAAACTGCACTCCATCGATCCGAACAATATCGAGATTTTGAATAATCTGGGAATAATTTACCGTCAGTTGCGGCAATATGAAAAATCCATATCTGTCCTGTTGAAAGCCAGGAATGCGGGGGACAATTCCCCCACCCTTTTGTATAATTTGGGCAACACCTACAAGGAAATGCATTCCTATGACGAGGCGGCCAGATGCTTCCAGGAAGTCCTTGAAATGGATCCCACCGATGTATTGGCTTACAATCATCTGGGCACAATCGAATTTTTAAATGCCAATTATGATAAAGCCCTGCAGGCTTACAAACACGGCCTTCAGAGGGATCCCAACCATCCGTTTATCCATTTTAACCTGGCAAGGCTTTACAGGATGCAGGGAAAAAACTCAGATGCGGAAAAAGAATACAATACCGCCATCAAAAACCAGCCGGCATGGATTCAAGTCTTAAAGGAACTGGCTTCCCTTTACGATATTACCGGAGAAACGGACAAGCGGAAAGAAACCCTGAAAAAAATCCTCAGCATAAACGCAAACGATGTTTTTTCCCTGGTTGAATACGCGGAAATAGAAAGCACCCAGGAACATTACGAAAGCGCGAAAAATTTTTTTGAAATGGCTGTAAAAGCCGCAGGTTCCGACATGAAACCTTCCATGGAATATGCCAGATTCCTCCATTCCCGGGGACAAACCACCGAAGCGGCTTCCGTCCTTGAAAAATTCAACAAGGATTATCCTGGTTCAATGGAGGTTTTACTCGATCTGGCAGAGCTTTATTTAACCTTGTTCCAGTATCCGAAAGCCCGGGAAATTTTCAATGAATGTGACAAAATAGATGAAAACAATCTGAAACTTTTAAGCTTAAAAGGCAAATTATATGTGGCCATGGGGGATCAGGACAGGGCTCGCTTTTATTTGGCGAAAATCCTTACCATAGCTCCGGGCAAGGTGGAATTCCGGCTGGAATTTGCCGAACAACTGGCGGAAACAGGACTGTTACCGGAAGCTGAGGAACAACTTGTAGCCTATCTGGAAGAAAAACCGGAAGACCACGGCGCAAGGATTCTTCTCGGAGCCATTTACGAACAAATGAAGGATTTTGAAAAGGCGGCTGCCTGTTATATGGCTGTAATTGCCGTGGAAAAAGACAATATCCAGGCAAATTCCGCCCTGTCCCTTCTATATCAACGGACAGGTAAAACCGCGGAAGCTGTAAGGCTTGCAGACGAAATTGTAAATCTTCAGGGCGGGAGGGCAAATGAAAAGGATTTATCATCCTTGGAAGAAAGTCTTTCCCTGTATGAACAGGCAGTAAACCATTATAAAATATCAAACCCGGGAGCAGCTTCCAGAAACCTGAAAATGCTGCAACCGGAAGAACCGCAGATTGAAAAAGAGCCGGAAGAGGAAAAAACTTCCCCGGAAGTAAAAGACCACAACGAAGATTTGGAAGAAGACGATATGCTTCTGGATATAGAAGACGAAGAACCGTCTTTGGAAGAAGAATTATACGATGAAAATCTGGATGACATTCTGGATAATGTGGAAAATCTTGAAGAATCCGGGGAAGAGGAAGAAATCATTTCACAGGATGAGAACCCCTTCCTGGAAGAGATGCCCGAAACCTTCGAAGAAAAGGAACCACACCCCAGTGACGAAGGGGCATTCATCCTTCCTTCCGAAGAAGAAAAACCCCGGGAAGGGTTCCCCCAATATCCCCCTCAATACCCTCAATATCCTCCCCAATATATGCCGCAAACCCCTCCGGCATGGGATTCAAATCCATACTCCGGCAACCAGACAGGGAATCAGGGACAAAACAACTTTGAGGAACCAGAGGTCAATGGCGGAACAGACCGTTCCCGGAATAATGGAGTGGACAATTCCACCGGAAACAGCAAAAATGATGACAACCGGACAGAAAAAAAGGATTTGACAGAAAAAGAAGATTCCATAAAAAACCCGGGGAATCACCAAGACCTTAACAAGGGTATGCTGTCCGATGACATTGATTTCCCTTTCAGCCGCATATATAAAGATAAAAATATGCAGGAAGAAAAACACCATGCGGCGCGGAATGATTTGGGCCCCATGCCTCCCTTCGGATTCCCCATGCGTTCACCGGTTTTGGATTCTCCGGAATTGGACATAGCTTTAAGTAATATTCCGGGAAAAAATCTTTTGGAACTTTTGAAATATATCAGAGGAATTACAGAATTCCTGCCGGACAAACTTTTTTCAGCGTATCTGGTCAGTGACGAAAGGTTAATCCTTGAATATATGATTTACAAACTTTCAGGGAACCCGGGAATAAGATACAACAATCTGGCAAAGGCTGTTTATGAAAACGCCAAGGCAAGGGGACTTTTGAAAAAACAACAGTCCGGGGAAAATATACTCAGCGGAACTTTCTCCTTTCTGGAATCCCTTGTGTCAGAATTACCGGACAAGGGATTTTCCGCCCTGCTAAAAAAACGCATTGATGATATAAAAACCCATATTGACAGCCAGAACCAGGAAGACGGCAAACAATAACCCGGACGGAAAATCAAAGCCTTACAATTTTGGAATGGGTTAAAACCTCATTTCCCCCTTCCGTAATAAGCACATCATTTTCCAGCCGCACACCTCCGTGGCGCGCATCGTATAAACCAGGCTCCAAGGTGACAATCATTCCCGGCTGAAAAACCTGAGGCTCTTCCCCTGTGTCCCTAGATCTTACAAAAGGAGCTTCATGTACAGCGAGACCTATGCCATGGCCAAGACCATGGGGCATTTTTTTCTTACCCTTGGAAAAAACCCCGTCAGCTTTCAGGGCCGCTTCCCGAACAGAAACACCCGGCTTGTAAATTTCCAATGCTTCACCATAAGCCTTTTCCACAAGGGAAATCATTCTTTCCTGGGCTGGATCCAATTCACCGGAAGCGAAAGTCAATGTCATGTCGCTGGTATATCCTTTGTATTTTATGCCGAAATCCAAAATTGAAAGTCCCTTTACCCCGAAATCCCCCGCACCGAAAGGCGGATAGGAATGTATCATATGGCTGCGGGAAGGACCCGCAGCTAGGGTTGAAAAACTGGTACCTTCCGCCCCTGCAAGGCGCGATTCCTTTTCTATAAAAAGAGCCACATCGGTTTCAGTTTTCAGATGTCCTGACCGTATTTTTTTTTCGATGGAAACAGCGATACCATCAGCAATTGCGCAGGCTTGCCTGGTCAAAGCGATTTCACTTTCATCCTTTATCATTCTCATAGAAGAAACTTCCGTATCCGCCCCGGATTTCCTGCAAACCACGTCAAAGTCACTGAAAGCGTCCACATATTCCAGAAACTGAGGATAGGCGGTGTTTTCCGGAATTTCAATTTTAGAATGAACAGGGACACCGGCTTTCTCGGCGACATATTTTCCTGCCAGGATGGGATTGAGAGAAAATCTGGTGTAAGGAAGTATAATATCCGCGTCCGCTTCCTTTGATGCCAGGTTTTCATCCCAGGCACATAAAATACCGTAACCGGTTATTGAAAGAAACAAAATCGCATCGCAGGGATGTCCGGTAAAATACTGGATTGAAGGATCCCTTCTATGCTCGTTATCCTCAAAAACAGCCACAGCAATCCCTTCCCGGGCCATCCAGGTGGCAAAATCCGCCCGGCGCTTTTTATATACACTGTTTTTCATATTCTTCTCCTGATTGCCGAAAAAACCGACAATACAAATTTATCCCTTACCGCGATAAGAGACAATATTCCGATAAGGGAAAAAATAATGACTGAAATGACAAGGGGAATCCCTATGCTGAAAATTTTCACCCCGCCGGCAAAATCCGTAAAAAACGAATACAGGCCGTCATGAAGGTAAGCGATGACAAATCCGGCGACAAGGGAAAGCAGGGTTATTTTCAGGGCATATTTTATTGTCCCCCAAAGCAGGGATTTTATTTCGAAGGTCTTGTTTTTCCTCATCATGAAAAATAAAAACACTGTGTTTGCGGCGCTGGCTAAACTTAAAGCCAGGGCAATCCCTGAACCTTTAAGGGCAGAAACCAGGGCACAGGCAAAAATAATGTTGCAGGCAAAGGAAGCCACTCCGGCAGCGGTGGGGGACTTTGTGTCTTTTTGGGCGTAAAAAGCCGGGGCAATAACCCTATTCAATGCTATGAAATAAAGACCAAGGGTATGTTGCCTGAAGGCACCCAAAGTCAGGGCAACGGAATCCGCGAAAAAGGATTTCCCCTCAAAAAGGATGCGTATAAGTTCCTCCGCGGAAATCCATGAAAACACGCTTACCGGGATACAAATCAGGGATATTGAATTAACAGCCTGAAGTAAAAGCCGGTTGAAGTCATCCCAACGTTTTTCCTCCGCCAGTCCTGACAGGTCCGGCAGGATAACGGTTCCAATGGAGACAGCGAAAATTCCCAGAATCAATTCCTGGAGACGCAGGGAATATTGAAGACTGGAAACAACACCTTCCCCTGCGTTTCCCGCAAGAATCGTGGAAACCAAATCATTCAACTGATAGGCGGCCATCCCCAAAACAGTAGAACCTACAAGCCTTAAAACAGCCCGAGTTCCCGGATTGGAAAAAGCCTGTTTTAGAGGGGCAAAGGAAAACTTAAAACCGGTTTTAAAAACAAAGGGAAGCTGGAAGCCGGCTTGAAGGCATCCGCCTACTGTAACCCCTATGGCCATGGCCCGGGCGGGATTCCCCGCCACATCTTTTAAAAGCCAGGTGCCGCCGATTACACAAAGATTGAATAAAATCGGCGTAAAGCCGGACGGAAGGAAAATTTTAACCCCGTTTAATATCCCCTGGAAAAAAGCCGCAATGGAAATAACGGCCAGATAAGGGAACATAATCCGTGTAAGTAAAACTGTTTCACTTTCAACAGTACCAAAAAAGGGCACAATCAGGGGTGTAAGGGCAATACCGATGATAACCGTTACGGTTGTCACAAAGGAAATGAAGGTAAAACAGGAAGAAAGAAAGTCGCGGATTTCGTCTTTTGGTTTTTCCGCGATATAAGCCCTGAAAGTAGGGATAAAGGCCACGGAAATACTGTTTTCCGCAAAAAGCCTGCGCAAAAGGTTGGGTATCACAAAGGCAACGGTGAAGGCATCCGACAAGGCGCTGGTTCCCATAAACCTGGCCTTCACCATTTCCCTGATAAGTCCCAGAATTCTGGAAAACAAAGTTAAAACAGACAGCATGGAGCCACTTTTCAGCAAAGAAGAAGCCATGGACGAAAGTATACACTTTATACAAATATATAAACAGTATTTGACTTGAAAATTTCATATTTTATAGGCATATTATGATTATGGGAAATGTGATTGTTAGAATTGGGATTGATGTCGGTTCAACAACGGTAAAAACAGCGGCCCTTGACCCGGATGATAACATTATTTTCGGGAAATACGAACGTCACAGGGCTGATATAAAGAGCACAATTGTGGCCGTTGTGAATGAAACTCTGGACGCAGTAAATGCTTATGGCGAAAAAAAAGGTTCCCAGCCAAAAATCAGTGTAATTGTAACCGGTTCCGGGGGACTGGCAGTGTCTTACTGGCTTTCCATTCCGTTTATACAGGAAGTTGTGGCTTCCACTGCCGCGGTAAAAAAAATAATTCCCCAGACAGATGTGGTAATTGAACTGGGCGGTGAAGACGCCAAAATCACATATTTTAAAAACGGCGTTGACCAAAGAATGAATGGAACCTGTGCGGGTGGTACAGGGGCTTTTATTGACCAGATGGCAGCTCTTTTGGAAACAGATGCCAACGGACTTAACGAATTAGCCAAGGAAGCCAAAACAATTTACCCCATAGCGGCCAGGTGCGGCGTTTTTGCGAAAACGGATATACAACCCTTGATAAATGAGGGGGCACGCCGGGAAGATATTGCCGTAAGTATTTTCCAGGCGGTGGTAAGCCAGACAATTTCCGGTCTTGCCTGCGGACGCCCCATAAGGGGAAATGTGGCCTTTTTGGGCGGCCCCCTCCACTTTATGGACCAGCTCAGGAAGCGATTCATAGAAACCCTCAATTTAAAAGATGAAGAGATAATAGTCCCGGACGATTCCCAGCTCTTTGTGGCCAGGGGGGCGGCTCTTTCCGCCACCATGTCCGAAGATTCGGAACAGGACAACCAGACTATCCGGGTGGAAGAAAACCAGGGGCATTCCTCCTGCTCTTCCTGTTCCTCTTGTTCTTCCTGCGACCAGGGCGAGCCTACGGAACCGGCAAGAAAAGCCAAGCTGCTGGCCGTGGAGGAATTCCGGGAAAGCCTTAAACTCCTTAAAGACGCCGAAATGGAAGAGGTTCAGAGGCTAGAGCCTTTATTCAAGGATCAGCGGGAGCTGGACTCCTTCAGGATGAGGCATGCGGAGGAAATGGCAGCCAGCGCTGATTTGGACACAGCGAAGGGACCTGTATTCCTGGGTTTTGATGCCGGCTCAACCACCACTAAGGCGGTTCTGATTGACTCCATGGGAAGAATCCTGTGGAGGTTTTACGATGTGAATGCGGGGAATCCGGTGGATCTGGCAGTCCGTATTCTTAAAGACCTTTACAAGCGTATGCCTCAGGGGATGAAGATTGTCCGCTCCTGTTCCACCGGCTACGGGGAAACCCTTTTCCAAGCCGCATTGGGCGTGGATTCAGGAGAAGTGGAGACAATAGCCCATTACCGGGCGGCAAACTTTTTTGTCCCTGGAGTGGACTTCATACTGGACATAGGCGGACAGGACATGAAATGCCTCCGCACAAAGGACGGCGCCATAACCTCCATCCAGCTTAACGAAGCCTGTTCCTCAGGCTGCGGAAGCTTCCTGGACAACTTTGCCCGCTCCCTGGGAATGGACATCCACACCTTTTCATCCAAAGCCCTGCTGGCTTCAAAACCGGTGGATTTGGGAACCCGCTGCACAATTTTCATGAACAGCCGCGTAAAGCAAGCCCAAAAGGAAGGGGCTTCCGTGGGCGACATTTCCGCGGGTCTCTCCTATTCAGTCATAAAAAACGCACTGTTCAAGGTCATAAAACTCAGGGATGCCAACGCAATCGGAGATAAAATCGTTGTCCAGGGGGGAACCTTCAACAATGATGCCGTATTGCGTGCCTTTGAAAAGATTTCCGGCAGAAACGTTTTCCGGCCGGATGTGGCGGGGCTTATGGGCGCTTACGGGGCGGCCTTAATCGCCCTGGACGAATGGAAGGCTGCCGGTTCCCCTGCGGATGCCCAGTCTTCCCTGGCAACCCTCGATCAGCTTGACAATTTCTCCGTCCAGCTTGAATTGCGCCGTTGCGGCAAATGCCCCAACAACTGCCAGCTGACGATAAACACATTCACAACCGGTATTTCCACGGAGGGTCCCGTGGAACAGATGGTGGCTCCTCCCCGCCGGTTTGTCACTGGCAACAGGTGCGAAAGGGGACTTGAACTGGACACACCGGAAGACAAAAAGAAAAGGTTAAGCGGAATAGAAAAACCGGCGAAAAAACCGGTGCCGAACCTTTTTGCCTGGAAATACGGCAGGCTTTTCAAATACACGCCCCTTGAACCGGAAAAAGCGCCCCGGGGAGATGTGGGGATACTCCGTGTGCTGAATATGTACGAAAACTACCCGTTCTGGTTCACCTTCTTCACCAAGCTGGGCTTCCGGGTTAGGCTTTCACCCAGGTCAAGCAGGGCTGTTTATGAAATGGGTCTCGAAACAATCCCCTCGGAGTCTGTGTGCTATCCTGGTAAAATATCCCACGGCCACATTGAATCCCTGCTGCGCTCCGGGGTTAAATTCATCTTTTATCCCTGCGCTCCCTATGAACGCATAGAGGATCCCTCGGCGGGGAACCATTACAACTGCCCCATCGTCACCAGTTACCCGGAAGTCCTCCGCAATAACGTGGACAAGCTCAGGCAGGACGAATCCATCATATTCATGAACCCCTTCCTGCCGATAGATGACAAGGAAAGACTGACAGTCAGGCTTCAGGAAGAACTTTGCGAAAAATTCAACATATCCAAGGATGAGATAACCTCGGCGGTGGATGCAGCCTGGGACGAGCAGACTTCTTTCCGGGACGAAACCGCCCGCAAAGGGGAAGAGGTTCTGGAGGAAATCGAAAAAACCGGCATGAAGGGGATTGTCCTTGCAGGCCGTCCCTACCATCTGGATCCGGAAATAAACCACGGGCTTCCGGAACTCATTGCGGGTCTCGGAATCGCCGTTTTGACGGAAGATTCCGTCGCCCATCTGGGAAAGGTAAAAAGACCCCTGCGGGTTGTTGACCAATGGTCTTACCACAACAGGCTTTACCGGGCCGGGGAATTTGTTTCACGCAGCAAAAACCTTGAGCTTGTCCAGCTCACCAGCTTCGGCTGCGGCCTTGATGCGGTCACAGCCGACCAGGTGCAGGAAATACTGGAAGCCGCGGGGAAAATGTATACCCTCATTAAGATAGACGAAGGCTCGAACCTGGGGGCTGTCCGGATAAGGATACGGAGCCTGTTGGCAGCCATAAAAGAAAGGGAGCGCCATTCCGAAGAGGTGAGGATATCCGGCTACAACAGGAAAAGGCCCGTTTTCACCAAGGAAATGAAGAAAACCTACACGATACTGGCTCCCCAGATGTCGCCCATCCATTTCCGCATATTGCAGTCAGCCTTTTCCTCCGCCGGATACAATTTTGTGATTCTTCCGGAAGTCGATGCGGCTGCCGTGGATATCGGGCTTCAATATGTAAACAACGATGCCTGTTATCCGTCGATTATAGTCGCCGGCCAGATGATTTCCGCCCTGAAGTCCGGGAAATACGATTTGAACCGGGTTGCCCTCTTGATAACCCAGACCGGAGGCGGCTGCCGTGCCACCAACTACATCGGCTTTATCCGCCGGGCACTGACCGACATAGGTTGGTCACATATTCCCGTGATAAGCCTAAGCGCCCAGTCCTTTGAGAAAAACCCGGGATTCAAAATCACCCTGTCCCTGGTGAAACGGGCGATGATGGCCCTCATGATAGGGGATTTGCTCATGCGGGTGCTTTACAGGACCCGCCCCTACGAGGCAGTGCCCGGCTCCGCGGACAAACTATACGAGGATTTTAACGCCAGGGCAATTAAGCTCATGGAAAAGCCTTCCTGGTCAAAATACAGGGCCCTGGTTAAGGAAATCGTCCGCTCCTTCGATACCCTGGAACTGAAGCAAATCCATAAGCCCAGGGTCGGTGTTGTGGGGGAAATCCTGGTAAAATTCCATCCCACGGCGAACAATGATATTTTCGGTGTAATTGAAAGGGAGGGTGCGGAATGTGTCGTGCCGGATTTGGCTGACTTCCTGTTCTATTCTTTCTCCGGCGGCATTTACCAGCACAGGAAACTTTCCAGACCGAAAAGCGCGGAAATTATTTCACGGATTCTCATCAAGGTCATGGAATACTTCAGGAAAGATATCCGCAAGGCGCTGGAAAAATCAAAGCGTTTCCTTCCGCCGGAATCAATTTACAAGCTCCAGAAAGGGGTTGACGACATTGTGCAGCTGGGAAACATGACCGGTGAAGGCTGGTTCCTTACAGCGGAAATGGTGGAGCTTATACACTCAGGAGTGCCGAGCATAGCCTGCATCCAGCCCTTCGCCTGTCTGCCGAACCATGTAACAGGCAAGGGAATGATAAAGGAACTCCGGCGCCGGTTCCCGGAAGCGAACATAGCCGCCATTGACTACGACCCGGGCGCAAGCGAAGTAAACCAGCTTAACAGACTGAAACTGATGCTGGCGAACGCCCCCATCGGCTCCCACCCGGATGAAACGAAAACGGCGTCCCATGGAAGGCTGGAAGCCTAAATCCGGCGGGCTTTTGAGCCGATATTTAAACGGTATGGCCTTTCCGCAGGTGAAAAAAAAATCTTTCCGCCCCGTATCCGGGTTTTCCCTATTCCGGAAGCTTTTTTATTTTCTCTGGATTTTATTCCCCCTCTTTGTCCACGCCTATACGGCGGAAGCCATATTCCCGCCGGCGGGCTTTATGGAAACAGCGGAAATAAGGAAAAAAGCTTCCGGGAAATGGCTGGAAGATGAAATATCCAGAATTTCAATCCGTAAACCGGAGATAATGAGGGATCAACTGGGTTTCGGATATGAATTCTCCTGTTCCCTTTCGGAAAATTCCGGCAGCTTGATAATACGGGTAAAACCGGAAAATAACGAAGGAATCCAGGGGGAATGGAGATTGTACCGTTCCTTTTCCACCGGACTTCCGGAAGAAATCAGGATTTTTCCCATAAATGATGGGAATGTTTTCGTATCCATCAAACCGCCCGAATCACCACAAAAAAAACCGGTGCTTTCCATAGAAGTATACGGCTTGAAACTCTGCGAAAACATTCCTGTAGGGGTTTCTTTTGAAAATCTATACCACCTTCCCTTGAAGGATATTTATGAAATGACCGAAACCCTGACTCCCTGGTATATTTTTTCCCATGATGAAAGCAATTATGTTGACATCATATCGGTTGCGGCTTCAATAAGGAACCTTTTACCCAGGTTGGTTTACACGGAAGACGGAGCCTTTGACGAAAACGGGAAACCGGTACACATAAAAGACCTTTCACCCCAGACAGAAAAGGAAATGGAGGGGGAAAACATAATTGGAGGGGTGAATTGTTCCGGCTTCGTAAAATGGATTGTAGACGGAATCATAAGGCCTGCGGCAGGGAACGGGTTGTTCATACCGCCGTTGAAAACACCCACGGATAATCCCGGAACCCATTTTACGAACCCTTACAAGGAACAGCGGGATCTCTTTTTCGGCCTTGACTGGTGCAGGAACCTGGCTGCGGCGGTTGTAACCTTGAATGCAGGCAAAACCATTATGCCGGCAGAATCCGGGGCAGACGTAACTTATTCGGTTTTCGCTGACGGAGAAGGTTATTTTAAAAACGCCGGATATTCCGTCAGAGAGCTTTTGCCACTCCTCTATTATCTGGCAGTAAGGGAGCCGGGATGCTTTTATTTGGGGGCTGTAAACCGGGTCAGGGGGGATCCGCCCTTGAGACAATACCACCATATCGCAGCCTTTTTCCCATATTTTTCACGCGAAACCGGTTTCACTGTGTTGGTTTTTGAAAGTGCTGTGGAAACAGGAATCCCTGTTTTTATAGAAAGAAACAAAGACGCTTTTATACATTTATCCAGAATAAAAGTTCCGGAAGCTGGAAGATTCATGCTCCAAAATGAATAATAATGGACGATAACGGTATCTTATAGTATAACTATAGGATGAAGAAAGCCTTTACCCACAGGGATATAGACGCTGTTGCCTTTGATATTGACGGAACCTTATATCCGGCGCCCAGACTTTACCGTAAACTCCCCTTATACTTTCTGAAAAATATGTCCTTTTTCCTTGCCTTTAACAAGGTTAGAAAAATTCTTCATAAAAACCTGCCGGAAAACCTCCCGGAAAACAACGGCGGAAAATCCTTCCACGAAATACAGGCAAACCTGATGGCATCAGAAATGGGAATTTCCCCGGAAGAAGCCGGAAAAAAAGTAAAGGATATTGTGTACGAAGGCTTAAAACCATTTTTTCTGGAACTAAAGCCCTTCCCTTGTCTGCAAGAGATTTTCTCCGGTTTAAAAAAAGCAGGATTTAAAACAGGGATTTTGTCGGATTTTCCGCCGGAACAAAAAGGCAATATCTGGGGAATTGGTTCATACTGCGATGCGGTGCTTTCCTCGGAAGAATCCGGGGCGCTGAAACCCTCCCCGACAGCCTTCAAGTTTCTTTCCGATAAACTGGATGTTCCTTCTGACCGCATTTTATATGTGGGAAACAGTTTGAAATCAGATATAAGAGGGGCTTCAGCCGCCGGAATGAAAACAGCCCTTATACTCTCGCCTTTTGATATTTTTAATATGAAAAAAAAACGCGCCTGTGATATTTATTTTTATTCCTATCGTCAATTTTTGACTGATGTGGTAAACTTTGAATAACAGCGCAAAAAGGGTGGTCGTAGATGTTTACTACAGGAAATATCATTACGCTGGGTATATGTTTAATTCTCATCGTAATATTCCGGCATTTTGATAAAAGCAACCGTTCTTTTGAAAAACTGAAACGGTTTTATGACAAGCAAAAAGACGATTTTTCCGCTTATGTCACCACTAAAACCCAGGGGTTGGAAAATGCTTCCATCGACATAAGGACTATGATGGATCGGGCAAGCGCAGCTATTGCGAAACTGAAGGAGACAAGAAGCAATCTGGAAAAAGAGGAAGAGGAGCTTTATGCACGGCGGAAGGAAGTCACCGATTTTATCCTACAGATAAAAGCTTCCGGACAAACTGTTTCCAAACTGATGGAGGCCATAGCCGCCGCGGACAAAAATCTGGCTAAAATTGCGGAGGAATCGGACTTCGCCGACTCAATCGGTGTAAAAATCCAAAACGCAAAAAAGGAAATGGAAGGGATATCCATGTCCCTCTCCCAGCTTGAACAAAGGTTCGCCCGGGAAAATTCAGCCGCCCTGTCCGCAGCCCGGGAAGAGGTTTTTTCAAAATTCACCGGGGACGTGGAGGAAATAAACATCCGGGTGGAAAAAATCCGCCGGGAAAGTGAAAAGTTGGAAGCCACCGCCCTTGAAAACCTCCAGAGGGTCTATGACAACCTTTTTGAAAAAGCTTCCGACAGGGCGGAAAAACTCGAGGAAAATGTATTTGAAAAACTTCAGGGACAGGCATTGGCACGCCTTGAAAAATACAAGGAAACCATAGAAACCCGCACTTCCGAAATGCTCCAGCAGACAAAGGAAAAACTTTCAGAAAGCCAGCAGTCCTTGAAAGATTTTAAGGCGGAATGGAAAAACCAGAGCGAAACAATCATCCGGGAATCAAAAACCCATACCCATAACCTTGTGGCCGAGCAAACCGCTGTCCAAAAATCTTTCTTTGAAAAACTGAAAAACGAAACGGCGGGACTTTCGGAGAAAATTTCAGCCTCGGCGGCCGCCTCTGAATCCAGATTGGCGGCACTGGAGGAAAAACTTGCGGGATTCGAAAAAGACTCTTCCTACCAACTTTCCAAATTCAACACAATACTGGACGAAATTCCTTCCATGGACGGGAAACTCCGTATGTCTCTACAGGATTTGGAGAAAAAAACAAGCGCATCCTTCGAGCTTTTTGTACAGGATCAGAACACAAGACGGGACAGCTTTGAGGCCTCATTTAATTCCAGATCGGAATCCCTGATGAACAAAATCCAGAATCTTGAAAACTCAATCAATGATTTGAAAACCCATGCCTATGCAAATGTCTCGGAAAAACTCAAAGCTTTTGAGGATGATTTTTTCAGGGATCTTACAAACCGCGGAAACGCCATGGCTGCGGAAATACAAAACTGGCAGGATAACCTTGAAGGAAGGCTGGAAGCCCTTTCCGCTAAAAATGAATCGGAAAGAACGGATGCGGAAAATGAATACACAGAAAAACTTAAAGAAAGGCTTTCTGAACTGGCGGAAAGCTACCGGGCTCAAACCGATAAGATCGAAAACCAGATTTCTGAAGTTGAGTTGGATTTAAGAAACCGTATCACAAACAGCGCCGCATCCATCCAGGCTTTTTCGGAACAGTACCGGACGGAATTCCTTCAGGCTAAGGAAAATGCGGATGTCTTTGCCAGGAATGAATTGCAAACCCATTCAATCGAGTTGCAGGAAGCCCTGCGGAAACAGCGGCTGGAGATGGATTCCAGATACAGGGATTTGTTGGCATCCATCGAAACAGCCCGGGAAGACTCGGAAAACATGATAAACGGTATAAAAGAGAATGTTTCCGAGTGGCAGCGTAAAAATGAAAGATTGATGGAAACAGCTTCCTCCGAACTGGAGGGACAAATTTCCGAATTCCGAGATTCCACTGCCGCAATGATTAAAAATCTGGAAGTATCCACCCAGGAAGATTTTTCCGCTGCGGTTAAACGAATCGGACAGGATACCCTTGAACTACAGAATTCCGTGGAAGATTTGCGCGGAAAAATCACCAATGCGGGCAAGGATTTGGACGAGCGCAGCAGGGAGGCCCTGGATAAATTCGCCAAAACCTTCGAAACCCTTTCCAAGGAAACAGCGGAACAAATTGAGGAAACCAAAAAAGAAGCTGATAATTCCCTGCGCTTATTCAAAACATCGGCCGTTGAAATCGGGGCATCTTTTGAAGACACAAAGCAAAAACTTTTCAAAAAACTTCAAAACGATGTGGATTCAATTTCAGACAATCTGGATGAAATCACAGCGAAACAGAAAAACTTCGTGGAACAAACACGTATTTTCACCAGAGCTGACGAGCTTAAAACAAACCTTGAAGAGAGCATTGAAAAACTCAAAATCGAAGTTGGAAGCTTTAACGTTTACCAGGAAACGATGTCACGGCTTGAAAACCAGTACAAGCACATACGCAGTCTGGAGGAAGAGGCGGAACAAAAACTCGGAAAAATGTCCTCGGAGAAAAAGCGCATAGACGCCATGGAGGCGGATTTCAACAACCTGTTGGGTCTTTCCTCCAAAATCGCGGAAAGAATTTCCGAGCTTACCCGCACGAACGACGATGTGCAGGAATATCAGGTTAAAATCAGACGGTTTGAGGACAGCATAAATGATGTGAACACACGGTATGAACGGCTGGCAAAAAAAGCGCTTGTGCTTGACCAGACTATAGACGGTGTGGATAAAGCCTTTAACTCCCTTAAAGAGCTTGAAAACAACCTCCGCTCATACCGTGAGGAAACAGCGGCTCTTCCGGAAGATATTGCAGCCATTAAAAACAAAATTGATACCCTTTTGGACGCCTCTGAACGGGCCGGGGAAGTTGAAAGCAAGGTCACACAATTGGAAAGCGAGCTTTCGGACGTGGAAAAACGCTCCAAACGGATACAGGCGGACAGGGAATCTTTTGTAAACACAGAGAAAAGGCTTGTGGATTTAAAGAAAGAAGCGGATAAAGCCATCGGGTTGTTCCATGCCCTGGTAAAAGAGGAGGATCCCACCCAGAAGAAAAAGAAGGGCGCCCCTGCCATCAGCGACCGGGAAAACATAAAGGCCCTTAAACATGAAGGATGGACAACGGATCAAATCGCCCGGGCTCTTCATTTGTCAAAGGGTGAGGTTGAATTAGTCTTGGAAATGCCGGACTGATTTAGAAAGAAGACAGACAACCTGGGCGTCCACAGCCCTGCCTTCCCCCACATCCCCCAACCCTTCGGCGGTTTTTGCCTTGACAAAAACACGGCCTGTGGAGTCTTCCGGCGGCAATGAGAGTATACCCGCTATCGAATTTATGATTTTTTCCCGCCAGGGCAGGAGTTTCGGTCTCTCCAGATGGACTACGCAATCCAAATTTTCCAAAATCCAGCCATCAGCTTTTATTTTCTCCCAGGCTGTCTTTAGCAATTCAGCGGAATCCGCGTCTTTCCAGCGGGCATCCCCTGGCGGGAACATTTCGCCGATATCGCCGGAGCCGGAAGCTCCCAGGAGGGCGTCCGTAACGGCGTGCAGCAACGCATCGCCGTCGGAGTGGCCGGCTTCACCGCATTCAAAGGGGATATGGACGCCTCCAAGCATCAAACGCCGGCCGGGAACCAGGCGGTGCCGGTCGGTTCCCAGCCCGACCCGCATGATTTTTTCTGTTATTTTATGATTTTCCCCGTTTCCCTGTCTTTCCAACCCGTCATTCACCGCAAATTTCCGCTTTTTCTGCCACTGCAACTGTTACAAATGACTCAAACCGCCGGCGGGGCCTTGAAATTTGCGGTCAGTTGTCATCATCATCGTCAAAATCTTCTTCCTGATCGGGATCTTCATCTTCTTCCAAATCAGAATCTTCATCAAGAAAATCATCATCCTGTTCATCATCCATACGGGATTTTTCAGAATTGGACTCAAATTCACCGAAGGGTTCAAGATGGGTATGTATTAAACTTTCAGCCTCTTCCTTGGAGATATCCAAAGCGTAACTTATTTCATCCTCCAAAAGTTTCTGGGCTGAATCATAAAGTTTTCTTTCCAAAATAGGGAGCTCTTTTATTTTACTCCGGTGGTACAGGGAACGCACAATAGTGGCAATGTCACAAACACTCCCTTTTTTCAGTAAATCCAGATTAGTCTGATACCTTAATTTCCAATCGGAAGGGATAGGCTCAAAATCCTGGGAAATAAGTTCAAGGGCCTTGTTAGCCTCGTCGGCGGAAACAATCGCCCTGATTCCAAGCTCTTCCGCATTTTCCACAGGAGCCATGATTGTCATGTCGGAAACAGCAATATAAATAACATAATAGAGAATCGGCTCATTCTTAAACTGCTTTTCTTTAATCTCAATGATTTTTCCGACGCCCTGACTTGGGTATACAATTTTCTGGTTTACACTGAATCTTGTTTTGGTTTTCATGATTACTGTATATTATACCACAAAAAAAAAGAATCTTCAATTATTTGGATAAAACCTATATGCAGATTGACAGGAGTTTTTCAGCAAAGGTATAATGGAGTATGCAGATTGCCAACTTCTTTTCGATGAATAGACTCGTCCTTGCGCCGGTGTTTTTTATTGTGTTTTTTCTTCCAAATTATGTTAATGGGACTGAAATCATATCTGTATGTATTTTGATTCCCCTTTTTATTTATATGGAATTCACCGATTTTCTTGACGGGTTTTTCGCTCGGAAATACGGTATTGTCAGTGATTTCGGCAAACTCTTTGACCCCTTTGCGGACGTTTTAACCAATCTGACAGTATTCCTGACCTTTGTCGTTTCCGGCTATATGCCGCCGTTTTTCTTTCTTATAATTCTCTTCCGGGAAATGGGAATGCAGTTTGTCCGTATGCTGGCCATAAGCAACGGCGTTGTAATCGCGGCAAAAATGCCGGGAAAACTTAAAACCGTTGTATATATTATTTCCGGCGGCTTTTCCCTTTTCATTGTCAGTTTAATAAGGTTGAACGAAGCTATACAGTTCAACACCAACCAAAACTTCCTGGATATTATTTCCGGTCTGAAAACCGCGAATTTATGTTTATACATTTTGTCCGTTATCCTTTCGGTTTACTCTTTTGCCGGATATTTAAAAAGTTTCATGGCATACTTGAAAACCCCGGGAGACGGAAACAAAAACAACGCAGGGTAAGCAGGTTATTTAATCCAAGTCGAAGGCTCCTGTATACAAGTCATAATACCGTCCTTTCAAAGCCATAAGAGTGTCATGGTTGCCACGTTCTATAATATTACCCTTTTCCAGCACAATGATTTCATCGGCGTTACGGACAGTTGAAAGACGGTGTGCAATTATAAAAACAGTGCGGCCTTCCATCAGTTGGTTCATTCCCTTTTCTATGAGGGCTTCCGTTCTGGTATCAATTGAACTTGTGGCTTCGTCCAAAATCAGTACAGGCGGATCAGCCACAGCAGCCCGGGCAATGGAAAGGAGCTGTCTCTGTCCCTGACTTAAATTTCCACCATCACCGGTTATAACAGTATCGTACCCCTGTTCAAGATGTTTGATGAAGGTGTCTGCATTGGCAATCTGAGCCGCCTTGTACACTTGGGCATCACTGGCATCGGGGTTTCCATAACGGATATTATCTTTTATGCTGCCTGTAAAAAGATGGGTATCCTGGAGGACCATGCCCAAAGAACGGCGCAGAGCTTGTTTTGAAATATTTTTCAGCGGTATACCGTCATAGGTTATAATCCCCTTCCCTTCCTCAATATCATAAAAACGGGTAAGAAGGTTTGTTATTGTTGTTTTTCCGCTGCCCTTGGAACCTACAAGGGCGATTTTCTTTCCAGGTGCCGCATGAAGATTCACGGAATGCAAAACTTCCTTCTCTTTAACATAACCGAAACTGACGTCCTTGAATTCAACATCTCCGCAGAGTTTTACAAGTCCAGTTTCAGTTTTCCAGGCCCATTGACCGGTAAAATTAAAGGCTTCCACCAATATCCCGGATTTTCTTGTTCTGGATGATGGAAGGGTTTCGACCGCATTCACCAGGGTAACTGAACCATTGTCTGTCTCAGGCTCTTCGTCTATAACTCCAAAAATACGCTCAACACCGGCGAGGGCATTCAAAATACTGTTAAACTGTTGACTCATCATTGTTATTGGACGACTAAAACTTCTGGTATATTGCAGAAAAGCGGCGATAGATCCTAAATCCAGCCGTCCGGAGATAACCTGAAAAGCGCCCACAACTGCGATGAGGGCATATTGGACATGGCTTAAATTACCCATAACCGGCATGAGAATATTAGCAAAGGTATTGGCTCTTGTACCTGCGGCGCAAAGACTGTCATTAAGAACAGCGAATTCTGCCTTCGCTTTTTCTTCGTAATTAAAAACTTTCACAACTTTTTGACCCTCTGTCATTTCCTCAATATAGCCATTCAAACGACCGATTGATTCCTGTTGTTGTCTGTAGGATTCCGCACTGAGTTTCCCTATACGGCCGGCAATAACTAAAATCAAACTCATGGTTATGACCATAACGAGTGTCAACAGAGGGCTTAAAATCAGCATCATCACAAACACAGAAGTGACGGTAACAATACCGGTAAAAAGTTGAGGCACTGTCTGGCTCAGCATATCCCGCAATGTATCGGTATCATTGGTAAAAAGAGACATAAGCTCTCCGTGGGTATGACTGTCATAATACCGCAGGGGAAGCTTTTCCATGTTGTGGAACAAATCCGTCCGGATAGTATAAAGAGTGCGGGTGGAAATATGAAGCATGATACGGTTATTAATCCAAGTGGACAAAGCTCCGGCGGCGAATATAGAAGCCATTAAAGTGACAAGTTTTAAAAAAGGAATAAAATCCGCAGCAGAAATACTTTCACCGGAAGCAAATCTTTTGTAAAGAGGAATTATATAATTATTCACCGCCGGTTTTAATAAATAATCGCAGGCAACACCGGCCCCTGAACTGATGATCACAGCAATAAATACAAGACTTAAAAAGCCTTTATATTTACCCATATAACCTAAAAGGCGGTATATAGTTTTTGACGCATTTATTGGTTTTGCAGTACCACTCATTTTTACTGGAGGCATATCATTCTCCTATTGCTAATTTCTGGCCTGTTGGGACTCATAAATCTCACGATAAATCCCATTTGTTTCAAGTAACTCTTCATGGGTACCGACACCGCTTATGGTTCCGTTATCCATAACATAAATAACATCCGCATCCCTTAAAGAAGAAATACGCTGCGCTATTATTATTTTTGTTATATGATTGTGGGACGAACGCAATGCCGCTTTTATCCTCGCATCCGTCGCTGTATCCACAGCGCTTGTACTATCATCCAAAATTAATACTTTCGGATTTTTAAGAAGAGCACGGGCAATACAAATACGTTGCTTTTGTCCGCCGGATAAATTCACACCACCCTGCCCCAGTTCAGTTTCGTAACCATCCGGAAGGGAAGATATAAAACCATGGGCGTCTGCGGCACGGCAAGCCGCCACTATTTCTTCTTCGCCGGCGTTTTCATTACCCCATAAAAGATTGCTCCGTATTGTACCACTGAAAAGCACATTTTTTTGGAGAACCACGGCCACACAATCCCGGAGGGTTTTTAAATCATACCGGCAGACATCAACTCCCCCCCCCCACAGATACCTGTCCACGGGTCACATCATACAACCGGGGGATAAGGGATACGAGGGTGGATTTTGAAGAACCGGTACCACCAAGAATTCCTACAAGCTGACCACTATTAATATGCAGGTTTATATCCTTAAGCACACAGTTTGAAATATCATTTGTGAACTGAAAGATACATCCTTAAAATCAATTGATCCGTCTTTTACTTCAGTAACAGGTTCAGAAAAAGCATTGCAGGGATTCTTTATTTCAGGTTCTTCTTCAAGAACTTCCAGTATACGGGAAATACTTGCCCTAGCAAGAACAAAAGTAATAAAAACCATTGACAGCATCATGAGGGACATAAGGATTTGGGTAATATAAGTTATAAAACTTACAAGCTCTCCGGTTTTCATCCCGCCGAATACAATCATTTTGCCGCCAAACCATAAGGCTGCGATAATGCACAGATAAACAACAGCCTGCATTAACGGACCATTCAGAATAACAATCCGCTCAGCACGAACCTGTGTATTACGGACATTACCTGCCGCATTATCAAATTTTTTATTTTCAAAATCTTCACGTACATAACTTTTGACCACACGTATAGCGCTTAAATTCTCCTGAACGGTTTCATTCATCCCGTCATAATGTTTAAGCATAACCCGAAAACGCGGATAAGCCGACAGGCCAATCACAGCCAAAGCCAAAGCGAGAAGAAGTATGGCTATTAGAAAAATCATGGAAAGCTGTTTATTGATAAAAAAAGCCAAAATTGTTCCGCTGACAAGCATAAAAGGAGCCCGCACACAGGTACGCACGAACATCTGATATGTATTTTGGACATTCGTAACATCAGTAGTAAGACGGGTTACAAGAGAAGATGTTGAAAACCGGTCAATATTGCTGAAAGAAAATTCCTGTACCTTGGAAAAAAGGCGGCGGCGGATATTCCTGGCAAAACCCAAGGAAGCCACGGCAGCAAACCGTCCTCCAAGGGCACCGCAGGCAAGGGAAAAACATGACATTAAAATCATAATGATACTTGTCCGTAACACGTAGGATAAATCGGACTCAGCCACACCAATGTCAATAATCCGTGCCATCATAAGTGGAATTGAAGTCTCCATAACAACTTCACCTATCATAGTGAGAGGACTTAAAAACGAGAAAACTTTATACTTTTTTCAAGTCCATGCATTAATTTAATCAAAGCCATGATATAAATATATCAATTTCCATCAACAAAAACCAATAGTTTATGAAGCATGCTACAATTAAAATAATGAAATAACGTCTGGTAAAACCGGCTTTTATATGATAAAATAAGCTATTATGCTTGTTTCATTGCTTGCAAAAATTTTCATAAAAGACCGGGACAATATAAAAAACAACAGTGTCCGGGAAGCCTACGGAATACTGTGCGGGGCGGTTGGTCTTTTTTTCAACCTGTCCATTTCGGCGGGAAAGTTTGTCGCCGGATTTATCTCTAATTCGGTGGCACTGACAGCTGACGCTGTGAACAACCTTACGGATGCCATAGCGGCCACCGCCACGCTGGCAGGTTTCAAGTTGTCAAACAAAAAAGCGGATTCAGGCCATCCTTTCGGACATGGACGCATAGAATACCTGGCAGGACTGGCTGTTTCTTTTTTTACCCTGCTGGCAGGTGCGGAACTTTTACGCGCATCGGTTTTAGAAACCATGTCACCAGGAAGAAATACACCTGAAAATAAAGCTCTCATTGTAATTGTAATTTCCATAGCGGTAAAATGTTATATGGCTATATACAATAGAGCCACAGCGAAAAAAATATCCTCCGCCGCACTAAGCGCCGCCGCAAAGGACAGCCTTGCTGATGCGGTTTCAACTTCGATGGTGCTGCTTTCTTTTCTGTTCACATATTTTTTCCCCGCATCGACTTTTCCTTTTGACGGCATTGCGGGAATATTCATAGCTTTATTCATTTTATACAACGGATTTTCTTCTGCCAAAGAAACAATAAATCCTCTTTTAGGAATTCCCGCGGATTCAGAGTTTGCAAAGAAAATTGAGCAGATAGTTTTAAGCCACAAGCCCATTTCAGGAATGCATGATCTTATTATCCACGACTATGGTCCCGGAAGGGTTATGATTTCACTTCATGCGGAAGTCCCAGGCAAAAGCAATATTTTTGAAATGCATAAAACAATAGATGACGTTGAAAATGACATAATGATTCAAACCGGATGTGCCGCCACAATTCATATGGATCCGGTGGATTTGGACAATGCCGAATTTATACGAACCAAGGAAATATTGGCAAAAGTGCTTCCATCAATAAATCCAGAATTGAGCTTCCATGATTTGCACATTGTTCCGGATAAAACAAACACAAACCTCATTTTCGATGTTACCAGACCGGAAGGAATGAAAAACACAGAGGTGGATGACAGTGACCTCCGCCGTGAAATAGACACACTGGTGAAAAAAGAGCTGGGGGACACTTACCGTTGCCTAATAAGAATCGAAAATTCTTTTGTATAGAGGCTTTATCATAAATAGAATTTCCAGATTTTATTTCCCAAATCTACCATCCGAGAATCTCTTTCCGGTGGGATTCCCCAAGGAGAGCCAATTTTTCAGTTACAGGAAGATCCTTATGCCCTTTTATATAAATTGAATCACGCAAATCAATCGCAAAACGATTCATGGAAAAATGTTGGAAAAGATACACGTTTTTTTTTGTGTTCATTATTTTTGTACCTGTGTAAATCCCTGTCAAGGTTTCAGCATATTTTGAAAACAACCCCTTGGGGCGGAGCTCTCCGTAACCCACCAGCCACAACGGACAATCAAAGATTTCCTTTAACTCCGACGCTTTTTCAGCCATCCAACGCTGGGATTCTTCATATACCATGGAAAAATCATGCCCGCCGTTTTTCAACAAAAACTCCAGTTGTTTTGTACGGGCGGAATGCACCGGAGTTTTATTTAAGATGATAACATTCTTCCTGAAATCTATGCCCATTTCGGGATGTTTAGAAAAAAAACCGGCTCCCAGTTTCCCAGCCTGACCCACCAAATACATATTATTCTCAGCCAGCTGTTCTTCCTTTCCTGGATTATCGCTTACAATTATGAGTAAAATTTTACTTTCCGCGGAAAATCCGTCTAAAGCCCGGTTATAAACCACAGATGTTTCAACCGGATAGGGAGGGGTTCCTCCTGCCGAAGCAGCTTCCATTTGCAAATCACGCAACCATGGAGAAGAGACTTTTTCCCATTCCAAGCACTTTTTGCGGAATTCATCCCGGAAACGGGAAAAAATACGCCATTGAAGATCTGTCATAGCACCTGCCTTATAAATTAAAAAGCACTAGGCTTTTTTCTATTATAGATATATATTATCTAATATGAAACCTCTAAAAAACAAATTATTAAAAAATACGTTTTTGTCCAAGATCACAAAAACCCTGCCACCCTTTTCCGGTGTTTTCTTGTTTTTTGCTTTACTTCCGGCTTTGTTTTTTTCTTCCTGCACGAAAAATAATTTGAAAAAAGACGGTATCACTGTTACAGTAAGTATTCTTCCACAACGTTGGTTTGTTTCACAAATAGCAGGGAACGAAACAGACATTAAAATAAACGTACTTGCCGGAGAAGGTCAAAATCCCCATTCCTATGAACCTTCGACAAAGCAAATACAGGCTTTGGCAGAATCGGATTTTTGGATTTTATCAGGAACGGAATTTGAAATTGGACTGCGGCCGAAAATTGAGGAGCAGTTCCCTTCCCTGAAAATAATAGACGGAACGGAAGGAGTTGTTTTCAGACATCTTGAGGAAGAAGAAGAAAAGACAGGTCACGACCATTCCACTAACATCGACAGACACACATGGCTGGGAGAAAAACCTGCGGTAATTCTTGCGGAACATATCCGGGACGGTCTGTGCGCAAGCAATCCGGAAAAAGCTGAGGAATACATAAACAATACAAATAACCTTATTGCAAAAATATCAGGCGAATTCAACTCGCTCCGGGAAAAACTGAAACCTCTGGCAGGAAGCTCTGTTTTTGTTTTTCATCCTTCATTCGGATATTTTCTGGATGAATTCGAAATCAAGCAACAGGCGGTTGAAACAGGTGGGAAGGAACCTACTCCGAAGGTTCTTTCGGAATTGATACAAAAAGCATTGAAAGAAAAACCGCCGGTAATTTTTGTGCAAGCCCAATTTCCTGTATCGGCAGCCACTACACTGGCCCAGGCAATCGGGGCAGAGACAGTCCCACTGGATCCTTTGGCTGAAGACTGGCTGGGAAATATAAAAACAATGGGAGAATCCCTTATACGTACAATTATTCCGGAGAAAACAAGTAATAGTTATGCAACAGATAATTGAAAACATAGGACACCCTAGGGCTATACTTGAATTTTATAAAGTTTCATTTGCATATGATGCAATCCAGGTTCTTGATAAACTTTCTTTTCATGTCCATGAGAAGAAAGTTACAGCCTTAACCGGTAAAAACGGCGCTGGAAAAACAACAATACTCAAACTTATTTTAGGATTAGAAAAACCATCTGCCGGAGAAATATCTCTTTTTGGGAAACCTGCAGTTCAAGGAAGAGCAAAAGTAGGATATGTTCCCCAACAAGTTTTATATGATCCGGCCTTTCCTGTTTCAGTTAAAGAAGTTGTATTTATGGGGAGAGTGAAACCTTTATCCCGTAAATACAGCATGGAAGACAGGGATGCGGTACAGGATGCCATGCGGCAGGCCGAAATTGAAGATATTGCGGAGCGGCCATATGCCGCTTTATCAGGAGGACAAAGACGGCGTGTGCTTGTGGCAAGGGCATTGGCGTCACGACCTGAGCTTTTGATTATGGATGAACCTACTGCAAACATGGATGAAGACAGCGAAAACAAGCTGTCCTCTGTATTGGCCTCTTTAAAGGGTAAATCCACAATTTTAATTGTAACCCACGATTCTGATTTTGTATCCTCACTGACGGACGAAGTTTTGTGCATAGATCACGGCAGTCAAGGAGCGGCTACATCCGTTGTACGTCATTTAACGGAGCCTGTCGGAAATGCCAGAATAGTAAACCATGACACAAGGTTACCGGATTGCTGTTGCGGTAATCACATCTGTGAAAATCCTGACTGTATAGATGACAAAGGATAACAATATGTCTTCATTTTTTTATTCACTTTTAGATCCGCAATATATCTTTTTAAGGAATTCCCTTGTTGCAGGAATATTGTCATCGGTTTTATTTGGCATACTAGGGGCCGTTGTCACAGTAAAAAGAATCGCAGGCCTTGCAGGTGCAATATCCCATGCAGCTTTAGGCGGAATCGGCATGGCATTATTTTTTTCTGCGGAGGGAATAATCCCGGGAATGCCGCCGCAAGCAGGGGCAATGATTTTTGCAGTGATTTCCGCAATGATAATAGGATTTGTATCGTTAAAGGCAAAGCAAAGGGAAGATACCGTCATCCAGGCAATATGGGCGGTGGGAATGAGCGCGGGCGTTCTTTTTATGGCAAAAACAACAGGCTACACAGATCCTTCAAGTTATCTTTTTGGCAATATACTTCTTATTTCAACAGGAGATTTAAAACTTCTTGCTGTTCTTGATGCAGTCGCAGTATTTTTAGCATGGAAATTTTATCCTCAAATTGAAGCTTGTTCTTTTGACGAGGAATTCGCAAAAATAAAAGGCGTAAATACAAATATTTTCTTTTTGGCTATCCTAAGTATAACAGCAGTGGCAGTGGTATTATTACAAACATTTGTAGGTATTGTAATGGTAATCGCAATGCTCACACTACCATCGGGAACAGCAGGATACAGGGCGAAAAACTTAGCCCAAATGATGATATGGGGAGTTATTTTCTCCGTTATCTTTTCCTTTACAGGTCTTTTCCTTGGATGGCAATTTGATGTTCCGGCAGGAGCAATGACCGTTGTCACAGCAGGAGCTGTATTTTTATCCGCAGCGGCGTTAAGCTTAATTAAAAGGAAAAAAAACGGTTAAAGTTAAAGTAAAACAAATATACACATAAACTGTGCCGCCGTATTTTCCACGGCAGCACAGTGTTTTTACCTGACACTGAAAAGAATTTCTCCGTAAGAAGGATATGGCCATAAATCTTTGCCAACAGAACCTTCAAGCTCATCCACAGATACCCTTAATTCATTCATTGCGGCGAATACCCGTTCCCGATAATAAATGGCAAGCTCAGAAGTACCGCCTTTCACGTCATTGACACCAAGAATACATTTCTCAAGATTTTTCACCTTAGTGTAAATTGCCCCTGTTAATGAGGAAACAGTTTTTAGTTCCTCTTCTTCATAACCGATATCAACATCCTCCAAGACAGCCTTTTTTTCCGCTATGGTTTTTGCAAGGCGGAGAGCAAACTTGCTTCCAGCCGGAAGAATATCCTTGTGAACCATATCAATCATAGTTAAAGCTTCAATATGTATAACCTTGATATAGTTGTCGTTTTGAATTTCAAAACGTGAATTCAATTCCGCCTTACTGAATACACCGTGTTTCCTGAAAAGTTCCAGGTTCTTTTTCGCTACAAGGTGAACAAGCGCTTCAGGGGTGGAACGAAGATTCAACAAACCGCGTTTCTCGGCTTCTTTCACCCATTCTTCATCATATCCGTTGCCGTTAAAAATTATCCTTTTATGTTCACTTATAGTTTTCAGGATAAGTTTTTGAAGGTCATCTTTGAAATTTTTTGAATCTTCCAGTAAATCAGCAAACTGACAAAGTTCTTCGGCCACCGCTGTATTGAGCATAATGTTGGCACAGGCTATTGAATCATTTGAACCTAGCATTCGGAATTCAAATTTATTTCCGGTGAAAGCGAATGGTGAAGTACGGTTCCTGTCCGTTGTGTCTTTACTAAATTCCGGCAAAACAGTGACACCTATCTGCATTTTTTCTTTTTCATGTTTCCCATATGGCGTTCCCTCTTCAAGACATTTAAGTATCGCAGTCAGTTCATCACCAAGAAACATTGAAACAATGGCGGGAGGAGCTTCATTTGCACCAAGACGGTGATCGTTACCGGCCGTTGCAACGGAAATACGGAGTAAATCCTGGTATTCATCAACAGCCTTTATAACAGCACACAGGAACAAAAGGAACTGGGCGTTATCTTCCGGAGTTGCACCGGGATCAAGCAGGTTTTTACCCGTGTTGGTGGAAATTGACCAGTTGTTGTGTTTTCCGGAACCATTCACACCAGCGAAAGGTTTTTCATGAAGCAAGCATACCATTCCGTGTTTAGAAGCCACCTTACGCAGCATTTCCATTGTAAGCTGGTTATGGTCACAGGCAATATTCGTGCTGGAAAAAACCGGGGCAAGCTCATGCTGGGCCGGCGCAACCTCGTTATGCTCGGTTTTTGCATAAACCCCGAGTTTCCATAATTCTTTATTCAAATCCTTCATGAAAGCTTGAACCCGTGGTTTAATTATACCGAAATAATGATCGTCTAATTCCTGTCCCTTGGGAGGACGTGCCCCGAAAAGAGTGCGGCCTGTATAAATTAAATCCACCCGCTTGTCATAAGCTGCCTTATCAATAAGGAAATATTCCTGTTCCGGTCCAACGGTTGTATTTACACAGGCAACATCTTCGTTTCCGAAAAGATGCAATACCCGGAGAGCCTGTTTGTTGAGAGCTTGCATTGACCGTAAAAGGGGAGTCTTTTTGTCTAAAGCCTCTCCGCCGTAAGAACAAAAGGCAGTGGGAATACACAGGCAACCATCCTTAATGAAAGCATAGGAAGTAGGATCCCAGGCAGTATATCCTCTGGCTTCAAAAGTCGCCCTCAAACCGCCGGAAGGGAAAGAAGAAGCATCGGGTTCACCCTGCACAAGTTCCTTGCCGGAAAATTCCATAATGACTTTTCCGCCGTCCACCGGTGTAATAAAACTGTCATGCTTCTCCGCAGTAACTCCGGTTTGAGGTTGAAACCAGTGGGTGAAATGGGTGGCTCCTTTCTCAAGAGCCCATTCCTTCATTGCGTTAGCCACCACATTGGCCACGCCAGAATCAAGTTTCTGCCCTTCATGGATTGTTTTCATCAACTGCCGGAATGTCTCTTTCGGTAATCTGGCGCGCATCATAGATTCGCCGAAAACCATTTCACCGAAAAACTCCGTAACATCGCTACACATAAAAACCCCCTGAAAATAAAAAAGGCAAAAAAGCGGAGACCGGCTTCTTTGCCGTGAAAACCGGCTGCGTAAAACAATAACCTTTACACAGCTAAAAATACATTCCGTCAAATATTTTCCGGTTACAACATTGCATCCCGAAAAACAAAAAAGGAGCCGCAGATTATCCCATACATTGATAATCTACGACTCCTTTGCCGATGAAAATGTTTTAATCTTTTCTAAAAAAAATGTCAATACGTTTGCAAAAAAAATCACGAATTCCGTCAAGGAAACAGAATGGACAAACAAAAATATTTTCCGTATAATTCATTTCGTTACATCGGAGGTTTGCCATGTACTATACACGGGACGAAGTCCTTGATTTTATAAAAGAAGAAGACGTAAAATTCATCAAGCTGGCTTTTTTTGACGCTTTCGGTATACAAAAAAACATATCCATAATGCCTGACAGTCTTCCCGCCGCTTTTGAAAACGGCGTGTCCTTTGACGCAAGTGCTATCGCCGGTTTTGAAGGTCCGGAAAAATCGGATCTCTTCCTCCATCCTGATCCATCTACAATTGCGGTTTTACCTTGGCGTCCATCCCATGGCCGGGTTGTAAGGATGTACTGCGACATAAAATATTCCGGAGGCAAACCATATGAAAAAGATTGCCGGAATATTTTAAGGCAGGCTGTCCAAAAGGCTGCGGATTATGGAATGGAATTAATGTTCGGTTCGGAAATAGAATTCTATCTTTTCAAACTCGATGAAAAGGGAAATCCCACAAAAGAACCTCTGGACAATGCAGGATATATGGATACATCCCCGAAGGACAAAGGAGAAAACATCCGCCGTAATATATGTTTTACACTACAAGAAATGGGGATAACCCTTGAAGCTTCCCATCATGAAGAGGGACCGGGACAAAATGAAATAGACTTCCGGTACAGCGATGCATTGACCGCAGCGGATGACTGTTCCACATTTAAATGGGCAGTAGGCTCAACCGCCGCAGTAAACGGATTGTACGCTGATTTTTCACCTAAGCCAATAGGGAATGCCAGTGGCAACGGGTTCCATATAAACATTTCCGCCCACAAATTGGATAGAAAAAACAGTAACTCCTGTGAACCGAAAGATTTTATACCGCAAATTGTAGCCGGCCTGTTACGCCGGATAAAGGAAATGACATTGTTCCTCAACCCTTCGCCGGAATCTTACATAAGATTGAAAGGCGGACACAAGGCTCCGGATTATATATGCTGGGGGACAGCGAACCGTTCTGCCCTGATTCGCATACCGGAAACAAATGGAGCCGACTGCCGCATTGAACTGAGATCTCCGGATCCGCTGGCAAATCCCTATACAGCTTTTGCCCTTATCATAAACGCTGCTTGCGAAGGCATAAAAGACGGAATCCTTCCGCCGGAAAATATTTCCCAGAATTTAAACGGAGAGGTAAAGACCGGATTTAAAATGCCTGAAAAACTTCCGGATACACTGGAGGAGGCATATAAAATAGCGGCGGACAGTAGTTTCGTAAAATCAATTATACCTGAATCTTTTATAGACGTGTTTTTACACAAATCGTGAAAATTACATTTATGCACTTTCAAGAGGCACAAATGAAAAACGAAAAGCAAAAAAAAACGTCTGTTTATTCAGTAATGGTTATCACAGATGATTTAAAAATTTCATCCCTGATTTCTGAAATGCTTCCCCCGTATCTTTTCGAACCGGTTGTCTTTTTGGATGACATCCAGGAAGCAAGGCGGATGACCATGGACTTACCTGTTGACATCATCATAGTAGACGCAGGAAACGGTTCTGGAACAGACATTGCGGTGGACTTGTCGGAAACAACGGGAACTGTCATCCTTTTGACGCCACCTGCCCAGTTTGATGAATTCTCCGCCAAATGTGAATCCTACGGAATCATTTCAATTGCAAAACCTCCTGACCGCTTCTTTTTTTACATGATGATGAAAGCTGCCTGCGCCATGCAAAACAAAATAAAAAAGCTTACGGAAAAGAACCTCAAACTGGAAGAAAAAATGGAAGAAATACGCCTTGTCAACAGGGCAAAACTGATTTTAATGCAACAGCGTAATATGAGCGAACCGGAAGCCCACAGATACATTGAAAAAGAAGCCATGGACAGATGTCTGAAAAAAACTGTGATAGCCTCAAACCTCATAAAAACATACAGCTGAAAGGAAAGCTTTTTCGCTCCCCTTCCCCCTTACTTTTTTTTTATAAATCCGATAAAATGATTCCCCGATATGGAAAACAAAGCGTATATTGTACTCGCTGACGGGCACATATTTGAAGGTAAAAATTTCGGCGCCACCGGCTGTGTTACAGGGGAAGCTGTTTTTACAACCGGGATGACAGGATATATTGAAACTCTTACGGATCCCAGCTACTTCGGACAAATAGTAATGCAAACCTTCCCGCTTATCGGAAACTATGGGATAATTCCGGCGGATTTTGAAAGCAGCAGGTCCCATGTCCGGGGTTATATAGTACACGACTGGTGCCGGATTCCGTCCAATTTTCGTTGCGAAGGCGATTTAGACGCTTTTCTCAAGAAAAACAAAGTTGTCGGAATCCACAGCTTGGATACCCGGGCCCTGACCAAAATCATACGTGAATCCGGGGTTATGAATGCGAGAATCATCGCCCCCAGGGAATCAGACCATGAGTCGGCGAAAGAGGCGGACATTGTACGGGATGTTTTGGAAAAGGGTGAAAAATCCTCCGCCTTTGAAAACCTGATTTCAGAAATACGCTCCTTTGTGATAAAAGACGCGGTTTATTCCGTCACAGGAAGCGCCTCGGGAATAGAGAAACCTGCCGGACAGGTTTTTGCGGAATCAGCCGCATACAGGGCCGTTCCGGTGACAGAAGACGGCTTGAAAGTCAACGACGCTGAAAAAGCCGCCGAAGCCGGCAGGGGGAAAAAGGTTGTGCTTTGGGACTTCGGGGCAAAGGCGAACATACGCCGGGAACTTTTAAAACGTGGCCTTGAAGTCATCACCATGAAAGCCCAAAGCACCTGTTCCGAAATCGCCGCGCAAAAACCTGACGGGGTTCTCCTGTCAAACGGTCCCGGGGATCCGGCGGAAAACACAGCCATTATCAGTGAATTGAAAAAGCTCACGGATTCGGGGATTCCCGTTTTCGGTATATGCCTCGGGCACCAGCTTCTGGCCCTCGCCCGGGGAGGCAAAACCGAAAAGCTGAAATACGGCCACCGGGGGGCAAACCAGCCTGTAAAGGAATTATCCACGGGACGGGTTTACATTTCAAGCCAGAACCACGGATACGCCGTTGTCTCGGATTCCCTTCCCGGAGGCGCGACCCTTTCCTTTATAAACACAAACGACGGAACCTGTGAGGGAATCCAGTATTCGGATTTTCCTGGTTTTTCAGTGCAGTTCCATCCCGAAGCTTCAGCAGGTCCTTTGGACACAGCTTTCCTTTTTGACCGCTTTATCGATTTAATGAACTCCACAGGAGACAAACATGCCGTTAAATCCTGATATCCACAAAGTTATGGTTATAGGCTCCGGCCCTATCGTTATAGGACAGGCAGCGGAATTTGACTATGCGGGGACACAGGCTTGCAAAGCCCTGAAAGAACAGGGGCTGGAAGTTGTGCTTGTAAATTCCAACCCGGCCACATTGATGACGGACAACACAATGGCCGATGAAATCTACATTGAGCCTCTTATCCCGGAAACAATAAAACGCATAATAGAAAAGGAAAAGCCTGACAGCCTACTGTCCACTCTCGGAGGCCAGACGGGACTGACCCTTTCCATGCAATTGGCGAAGGAAGGATTCCTTGCTGAGAATAACGTGCGTCTTCTTGGCGCCCGTCCCGACACAATCGACAAGGCTGAAGACCGCCAGATGTTCAAGGACACAATGGAATCCATAGGGGAACCCTGTATCCCTTCAAAAGTTGTAACCGATTTACAAAGCGCACTGGATTTCGCGGCGGAAATTTCCTATCCGGTAATCGTCCGTCCGGCTTTTACCCTGGGCGGAACCGGCGGTGGTATAGCGGAAACAGAAGCGGAGTTGCGGGAAATCGCCCAGAACGGACTGCACCGCTCGCCAATCCACCAAATCCTCGTGGAAAAATGTATTTCAGGCTGGAAGGAGATAGAGTTTGAGGTTATCCGTGACGGACGGGGAAATGTCATAACCGTCTGCTCGATGGAAAACTTTGACCCTGTGGGAGTGCACACCGGGGACAGCATTGTAATCGCACCCACAGTGACCCTTTCTGACAAAGAATACCAAATGCTCCGCTCGGCGGCCTTGAATATAATTTCAGCCTTGAAGGTGGAAGGCGGATGTAACTGCCAGTTCGCCTTGAAGCCGGACAGCTTTGAATACGCTGTAATCGAAGTGAACCCGAGGGTGTCCCGCTCCTCAGCCCTGGCATCAAAGGCCACCGGATACCCGATAGCGAAGGTTGCAGCCCTGATAGCGGTGGGATACAACCTGGATGAAATACCCAACGCAGTGACGGGAAAAACCGCAGCCTGCTTCGAGCCGGTGCTGGATTATGTGGTTGTGAAATTCCCGAAATGGCCCTTTGACAAATTCGTTTACGCAAAGCGCACTCTTGGAACCCAAATGAAAGCAACCGGCGAAGTCATGGCCATCGGCGACACCTTTGAACAAGCCCTGATGAAAGCGGTGCGGGGCGCCGAAATCTCCCTGTCCACCTGCCGCTTCCCTGCATTCGCAAAGGAAAGCGACGAACAGATAAAGAAGCGGGTTGGGGAATGCACCGACCAAAGACTTTTCGCTGTTTATGAAGCATTAACAAGAGGCATTCTTTCCGCGGAAGAAATAAACAGAATCACAAAAATTGATATGTGGTTTTTATCCAAACTTGAAAAGCTCACAAAAATGGATAAAAATCTTTCCACGGAGAAAACTCTTAGCAGGGAACTCTATCTGGAAGCGAAACTTCTGGGCTACACGGATAAAACCATCCAGGAGCTTTCCGGGACAGCGGTTCACGGAGCCTCGGGCATAATTCTCCCCGAAACGGAAAAAGGGAAAACAGGAGGAGACATTCCTGAACACATTCCGGCTGGGTACCGCATGGTTGACACCTGCGCCGGGGAGTTCAAAGCGGAAACCCCCTATTTTTACGCTTCCTACGGCTTGGAAAACGAGGCCCTCACCTTCCTGGAAGAACACAGCAGGAACAAGACAAACAGGATTCTCGTTCTCGGCTCCGGCCCCATCAGGATAGGACAGGGTATAGAATTTGACTACGCTTCCGTCCAATGCGTCTGGGCTTTGAAAAAGCTTGGTTACGAGGTGGCCATTGTCAACAATAACCCGGAAACTGTGTCCACAGATTTTGATACAGCGGACAGGCTTTATTTCGAACCGCTCACACCTGAAGACGTGATGGGAATAATCCGCACGGAAAATCCCATCGGCGTGGTTGTTGCCTTCGGCGGGCAAACAGCCATAAAACTCACAAAATTCCTCCACGAACAGGGAATAAAGATTCTAGGCACCAGCGCCGAATCCATAGACACAGCCGAAGACAGGGAAAAATTCGACGCCCTTCTTGAACGGCTCCACATCAAACGGCCCAAAGGCGAGTCAGTGCTGACGCTGGAACAGGCGCTGCAAACCGCGGAAAGGGTCGGATATCCGGTTCTTCTCCGACCTTCCTATGTCCTCGGCGGACAGAACATGATTATCGCATTCAACGAAGATGACGTGCGTGAATACATGGCCATAATTCTGTCCCAAAACATTGAAAACCCTGTTCTTGTGGACAAGTACCTGATGGGGACCGAGCTTGAAGTGGATGCCATTTGCGACGGTGAAGACATATTGATTCCCGGAATAATGGAACACATTGAACGCACCGGAATTCATTCCGGAGATTCAATCGCGGTTTATCCTGCATGGAACCTGAATGATATTCTAACCGAAAAAATAATAAACCAGTCCAGAGAGTTGGCGCTGGCCCTGAATACAAAAGGATTGGTGAACATCCAATACCTCATCTACGATAATGAGCTTTACATCATTGAAGTGAATCCCCGTTCAAGCCGCACAATACCATATATCAGCAAGGTGACCGGCGTTCCCATGGTGGAGCTTGCAGTCCGGGCCATGCTCGGCGGAAAGTTACGGGACATGGGTTTCGGCACGGGACTTTACAAGATTCCGCCTTACGTGGCTGTAAAAGTCCCTGTTTTCAGTTTTGAAAAACTGATAGATGTGGACACCCATCTGGGGCCGGAAATGAAATCCACCGGCGAGGTTCTGGGAATCGCACGCACCCTGGACGAAGCCCTGTACAAGGGTTTGATAGCAGCCGGATACAAAATGAAAAAAAACGGCGGTGTTTTGATAACTGTGCGCAAAAGCGACCAGTTTGAGATTGTAGACACAGCGCGTAAATTTTATGAAATGGGATTCAAGCTTTACGCCACGGAAGGTACAGCCCGTGTGATAAAAAGTTTCGGCATGGATGTGAAAACCGTGAATAAAATCCACGAGAATCCCGGGGACAATATCCTCACCCTGCTCGACACGGGAAAAATCGACTATGTGATTTCCACATCCGCAAAAGGAAGGCTTCCCACCACGGACAGCGTAAAGCTCAGGCGGAAAACCGTGGAAAGGGATATCCCCTGCCTCACGTCTATAGACACAGCCAACGCCATCGCCAACAGTCTCCTCAGCCGGTACAGTCCGGAAAGCCTTGAACTCGTGAACATCAACAAATTGAGCCACGAAAAGATAAAACTGAAATTCTCCAAAATGCAGAGCACCGGCAACGATTTTATTGTTTTCAATGCAATGGAGCAGGAAATTATCAATCCGGAAGGATTAAGCGTTCGATTGTGCGACAGGCGGACAGGCATAGGCGCTGACTCACTGGTTTTAATCACAAAATCCGAAAAAGCGGATGCAGGTATGCGCTTCTTCAACCAGGACGGTTCCGAAGGATTGATGGCCGGAAACGCAATCCGCTGTGTGGCAAAATATCTCTATGACAACAACATAAACGGAATCGCCGGCAAAGGCCGGAAAGACTCTTCTGAACACACGGCGCAAATATCAATAGAAACAGCTTCCGGGATAAAACATTTAACCGCCTACAAACGGAGTGGAAAGGTTTCATCGGTTACAGTCGACATGGGGAAACCGGAATTCACGGCGGATTCAATACCAACAAAATTAAAACCCGGCAAAGTAACAGGCAACCCGGACAGATTCAGAATCATAAAAGGAGATGACTGCCGGGAAGACGGCATACAGAATGACATTACCGTAATGCCAGACAACTGCGCCAGCGAAAAAAACATCAGTTCCGGTAAACTTCCCGCCGAAGCAATCGTCAACGGAGAAATTACCGCCGGTGACAAAACCTACGCCGCTACAGTGCTTTCAGTAAGCACACCCCATTGTGTACTTTTCAGTGATTTTGTTGACAAAATCGACGTGAAAAAAATCGGCCCCCTTTTTGAAAACAATGCTGTTTTCCCCAACAGGGTGAATACCGAATTTGTGCGCGTTGCGGGACGTAACAGCCTGAAAATGCGGGTTTGGGAGAGGGGAAACGGTGAAACACCCGCCTGCGGAACCGGAGCGTGCGCCGCGGCTGTGGCGGCAGTTTTAAACGGATTCTGTCCTTTGGACGAAAACATCACAGTAAAAGTGCGGGGAGGAGATTTAATCGTGCGCTATACCGGGGAAACCGTTTTCCTGACGGGAGCTACAGAAGTGGTTTATACCGGAGAAATTGAAATCTAGAAGACTTCCTTCAGTCTCCCATATTGCCATTGTAAAACTTATTTTGATATAATCTTTCAAAGGGGTTTATACAATGGCTTTTTTCTATGAAGAACCTTCCAGAACTTTTGGTGAATATCTTTTGGTTCCCGGATACACTTCTCCGGAATGCATACCTGAAAATGTGAATTTATCGGCGCCGCTGGTTAAATTTTCAAAAGGGGAAACCTGTCCCCTTACGATAAACATTCCTCTTGTCTCCGCCATAATGCAGTCTGTATCTAACGATACCATGGCCATTGCACTGGCAAAAGAAGGCGGCATTTCATTCATATACGGTTCCCAGTCCATACAGGACGAAGCGGCCATGATTTCCCGGGTGAAATCCTATAAAGCCGGTTTTGTAACCTCAGATTCAAACATAAAACCTGATCAACCCTTAAAAGATGTAATTGCCTTGAAAGAAAAATCCGGCCACTCCACAATTGCGGTCACCGAAGATGGTTCCCCAAATGGAAAACTTTTGGGAATAATAACGAGCCGTGATTTCCGGCTCTCCCATGTCAGTCCTGAGGAAAAAGTCTCGGCTTACATGACCAAGTTTGAGGATTTGATTTACGGTCAGGACGGGATAACATTGTCCCAAGCCCATGATTTAATCTGGCAGCATAAACTCAACACACTTCCCATTGTTGATTCGGAAAAAAGGTTGAAATACCTTGTTTTCAGGAAGGACTATTCAACACATGAGGAACATCCTTTGGAACTCCTTGATTCCCAAAAGCGGTATATAGTCGGTGCGGGAATAAACACAAGGGATTATATGGAACGGGTTCCCGCCCTGCTGGAAGCCGGGGTGGACGTGCTCTGCCTGGATTCCTCCGAAGGTTTCTCCGAATGGCAGCGCAGAGCCCTGAAAGACATCCACGGGAAATGGGGTGAAAACGTAAAAGTAGGAGCCGGGAATGTAGTGGACCGGGACGGATTCATGTTTTTGGCGGAAGCCGGTGCGGACTTTGTTAAAGTCGGTATAGGCGGCGGCTCCATATGCATTACCCGGGAACAGAAGGGTATCGGCCGGGGACAGGCGACAGCACTTATAGAGGTGGCCGCAGCCCGTGACGAATACTATAAAAAAACCGGCGTATTCATTCCGGTTTGCTCCGACGGCGGCATTGTCTACGATTACCATATAACCCTGGCTCTGGCCATGGGCGCCGATTTTGTAATGCTCGGACGGTATTTTTCACGTTTTGATGAAAGTCCCACAAACAAACTTAACGTAAACGGAAATTACGTCAAAGAATACTGGGGGGAGGGTTCCAACCGGGCAAGGAACTGGCAACGCTATGATCTTGGAGGTGGAACAAAACTTGCCTTTGAAGAAGGCGTAGACGCTTATGTTCCCTATGCGGGACCTCTCCATGACAATGTGAATGCCACATTAAGCAAAATAAAGCATACCATGTGTAACTGCGGTTCCCTTTCAATACCCGAATTACAAAAGAACGCGAAAATAACCCTTGTTTCTTCCGCTTCGATAACGGAAGGAGCTTCCCACGATGTTATCGTAAAAAACACAACCATCAAAGCGGAATAAGGGAACAAACGGTCTGCAAGTGTTTTGCCGGCTTTGCCGGCAAAATCAAATCCGTTTATTAGTTTAACATCGCAAGGATTTCAGATTTGGGCCGGCCGCCCACAACCTGGTTAACGATATTGCCGTCTTTCACCACAATAAGCGTAGGAATACTCATAATGCCGAAACGCTGGGCTAAATCCTGTTCTTCGTCAATATTAACCTTACACACCTTGATACCGGGGTTTTCCGCGGCGATTTCATCGATTACAGGGCCAAGCATCCGGCAGGGCCCGCACCAGGAGGCCCAAAAATCCACCAACACAGGTTTATCCGACTTCATGACTTCCTGATCAAAGGTATCTTTTTTCAAATGAATAACAGCATCACTCATAATATCCTCCTGCATAATACCCGCATACCGGTAACCTCCGGATGTTTGCGGCGTTTGTATGTTATAAATATACTGATTTTAAAGACCAACGGCACCATTTATTTTCATTTTTAATAATTTAATTGTAATGGGGAGGGATTGAATGACAAACCAGGAAATAGAAAACCTTTGCCGTGAGCAAAAGGAGTTTTTCAATAAGGGAATAACTTTGGATTTAAATTTCCGCAGGGAAATGCTGAAAAAGCTTTATTTTGCTATACAGCAGGACAAAGAAAAAATAGAAGATGCTTTAAAAGAAGATTTAGGAAAAAGCTCTTACGAAAGCTATATAAGTGAGATATACGGCGTCCTCGAAGAAATACGATTTATGCTGAAAAACTTAAAGCGCCTCGCCAAACCGAAAAGGGTTTCAAGTCCCGCCACTTTATTTAAAGCAAAAAGCTGTAAAATACCCTGCCCCTACGGAAATGTCCTGATTATCAGCCCCTGGAATTACCCGTTTTTGCTTTCAATATCGCCACTGGTGGATGCATTGGCCGCAGGAAATACTGTTATCCTAAAACCCAGCGCTTACTCTATCCGGTCATCAAAAATAATATCCAGTATACTGGAAAAATGCTTTGAAAAAAAATATGTGGCTGTAGTGCAGGGAGGCAGGGAAGAAAACACAGGTCTTTTGAATCAAAAATTCGACTATATGTTTTTCACCGGAAGCAAGAATGTCGGCAAAGAGGTTATGCGTCATGCCGCGGAAAAACTCATCCCCGTTACACTGGAGTTGGGAGGGAAAAGCCCCTGCCTTGTTCTCCATGACGCGGATACGGCTGTAACCGCAAAGAGAATTGTTTTCGGAAAATTCCTGAATTGCGGCCAGACCTGTATTGCCCCGGATTATATTTATTGTCACAGCAGCATAAAGGACAAACTCATTTCTAACATAATAGAAGAAATAAAAACGCAATTCACTGACAATCCTCTTGGAAATCCATGTTACGGGAAAATCATAAACCAAAAACATTTTAACCGTATAAGCCTGCTGATTGATGAAGATAAAATTGTATATGGAGGCAAAAGAGACGGAGCTTCCCTTAAAATAGAACCATGCATTATGGACAGGGTGACCTTCAGCGATCCTGTCATGCTGGAAGAAATTTTCGGTCCTCTTTTACCGGTCATTACCTTTGAAAATACAGAAGAAGCCATGGAAAAAATAAGAAATCTTGAAAAACCCCTCGCCCTGTATGTTTTTACCCGGAATAAAAAAGAAGGGGAGAAAATCATGGCGGAAATCCCATCCGGAGGCGGATGCATAAACGACACAATCATGCATATAACAAATACAAATCTGCCCTTTGGTGGCGTAGGTGAAAGCGGAATGGGAAGTTACCACGGGGAAGCAGGATTCAACACCTTTTCCCACATAAAAAGCGTGGTGAATAAAAGCCTCCGGATGGATACCTCCCTCCGCTACCAGCCCTATACAGAAAAAAAAAGGCTGCTGAGGATGTTCCTAAAATAACAGCAGCAGCCTTTAATCCGTGGCGGAAGCCAGTGCGCAATAAGCTTACGGGGAAATGTTTCCGGTAATAGTTATGCGGCCGTCGGTTTCAGGCATAACCGGCTGGGGAAGGGTTTTTACATATTCAACAACCACATCGCACAAAAGCATGGACGTATTGAAGGTTTCCACACTACGTGTTAAAACCTCATATCCGTCACCGCCACCGGCAAGATAATCATTTGTAACAAGCCGGTATGTCCGCTCCGGATCCACCGGAAGTCCGTTCACCGTTACTCCGGAAATACCGCTTGAGCCGTCATCATTATAAAACAAGGTATACCTGACCTCTCTGGAAACCTGGGGAAAGGCTCCTGAACCTCTCTTGATTGTCCCGATAAAATTAAACAATTCAATTACATCGGAACCTTTCAATGACAATACATAAAGATAATTGTCGAAGGGAAGAACCGTCATCAAATTCTCTTTTGTGACTTCACCGGCAGGCAAAGGAGCTCGTATGTTTCCACCGTTACAAAAACCGAAATCCACATCAATTCCAGACCGCCGCACATACCACACCTGCGCATCACTCACTAAATCACCCAGGGCTATTTCCTTATAACGGCTCAGTCTGTCACCAAATTCAAATTCAGCGCCGGTACACATAACCACTTCCTTCAACCCTTCTTCCGCCGCTTTTACATAAGGTTCCAATAAGGCTGTCATTTCTTCATCCGGAGGGAATATGGCGGAAGTGATTTTCACGGGATTCCAGTCAAAGGCGGTGACCGCCCCATCTGTAATGGAAAAATGCCCCTCCCCCATGACTTTCCCCCATTCATTTGCCGAAACAATGGGCGTTCCGTTTATTATTGCGGGCTCACTAAAATAAGTGTGGGAGTGGCCGTCAATGATTAAGTCTATGCCGGGAACCCTTTCCGCAAGAAGAACAGATGTGTTTTGTCCTTCCGCCTCTTTTACACTCCCTAGATGGGAAAGGACAATAACAACATCGCATTTCTCCTTATCACGGAGTTTTTTGACCATTTCAGCGGCCGCCTTAATTTCATCAGTAAATACAAGATTTTTATCGGGGGAAGCGATTGTTGTTGTCCGTAAGGTTGTTAATCCGATGACACCTACTCTGAACCCTTCATAATCTTTTATTAAATAAGGGGATCCGAGCCAGGAACCGTCACTTTTTTTATGTTGGCGGAAAGCCAGGAAAAACGGGACTGCTGCATTTGTCCCTGGAGGACGGAAAGACTTTTATCGAACTCATGATTTCCGAAAGTCACTGCGTCATATCCTATCAGGTTATAAGCCATAATATCAGGTTCTGCGGCAAACATATTGGACAAGGCTGAACCTGTGTTAATGTCCCCGGCATCAAGCACCAATACATTTCCACAAGAATCACGGACAGACTTAACAAAGGCGGCTCGTTCGGCAAGTCCTGCCTCTCCGTTTTTGGATAAAACAGTTCCATGGTGGTCATTGGTATGGAGCACTGTCAGCTCATAAGTTGCGCCCGGTATTCTGGCCACCGGAGTTGCCGAACAACCTATGGAAATCAAAACCGCCAGAACAACAAGCGGAACAAAAAAGAATCTAACCGGCATTTGTTTTTTCATAATTTAACCTCCCGGATATATTTAAACCATTGGAGATGGTTCACCTGTAAAAATAATCCGCGCAAAAAGTTTTAAACAAGCGCATATTTCCCTTAAATAAAGATGGGGAATATAAAAAACCGGCGTAGGTACGGATATTCCTTTCACGGAAGAAAATCCTAACCGTGCGGCAATATACAAAGCCCTTGACATATGGAAACGACTTGTAACAACAATAATATTGCCGGAAAGAACCTCAGGGAGTGGAACCCCCTGTTGTCCGGATATCAAAAAAGCACTGTATTTAAAATTCTGGATTGTATCCAATGCCCTGTCTTCCATAAGGATTCTATCCTCAGGAATCCCCTCAGCAGATAATCCGTCTTTAATGGCAGGAGCCTCAGGGTAAGGCAGGAATTTCAACCTTCCTCCGGTGACAACAACCGGAACATCAGGATGGGAAGAAAGATAAACGGAGGCTGTCCGTATCCGGGCTTGAACCGCCGGAGGAAGCCTGCCATCCGCAGAGATGCCGCCACCCAAAAGAAAAAGGTAGTCAGGGGAAAAATCCCGGGCGGTTGCGCCGTTAAATTCCGATGAAAAAATAAAAACCAGACATGCCAGGCAAATGACGGCGGTAAATACAACGGCGGAAATTGAGGCGGCCTTCAGCTTTCCGGGCAAACGGGAAAACCAGAAATGCCCTGTTTTTAATTTATATATGGCGCTTCCGGCACAAAAACCGGCAGGCAAAAGCCATATGTGCGAAAAGGACGTGAGATTGTCTAAAAAGGTTCCTGGAGACATTGCAATCAGAACAACATCATAAACACAAAACAGAAAGGAAGCAAAAAGAAAAGAGACAACCCAAAGGAAGGATCCGCATTCCCGGGATTTTTTCCCTGAAGAATCAAATACCGGAGGTTTGATTGCGGCCACCCTCCTTTCCGATATACAACATTTTATCAGCCTTCTCTATAATTGAACCGACAGAAGATGTGGCATCATCGACAGCGGCTATTCCGAAAGTTATTGTCACAGGAATTTCTTTCCCATCGAATTGGAATTTGCAATTCTCTATGGCTTTCCGCAAATACTCAGCGCGGGAATAACAAGCGGACAAATCTGAATGGATAAGCAACACAAACTCCTCACCGCCCCATCTTCCGGCACAATCAGTTTTGCGGATATTTGCCTTCAAAATTGACCCGATGGTTTTAAGTACATAATCGCCGGCATTATGTCCGTAAGTGTCATTGATTGATTTGAATTTATCGATATCCCCCATACACAGGGAAACAGGCAATTTATTGCTTTTATATTGGTCCAGGGCATTTTCAAGGCAACGGATTATTTTCCGCCGGCTGTATAAATTAGTCAATGCGTCATAATTGGCCTGATGTTTAAATTCATTGCTCTCTTCCTTCAGATTACTGAATTTCCTCATGATTGTCTTCAGAAAAAAATAAGACTGCAAGGTCGCCATACCGTAAGCCATAAAAATATTGTACACCAAAAAAACCTTGTAGGCAGGGGTAATATTCAAATCGTCCGTCCGCTCCTGTATCATGATTTTAAAAGTAGCGTAGGAAATGGCGTTGATTACAACAATTATAAATATAAAAAACCTTTGGAAATTACGGTTATAGGACATTAGAAGCACATAACAGCCCACTGGGATAAGCATTATATAATACAGTTCTATATCAATGGATACACCGAAAAACGCATAAATTAAATACACGTGTAGTGTAATTTCAACATATATCAATCCATATATTATAAAGAAGTTCTTTGAATCAATAAATCTGGCGGATAATAAAAACAGCATCAGTGTCACAAAGTAATACATACATATTGCTGGTTTTAAAAATACCACCGAAAGAATCAACAAACCGGTATGAACTATACAAGCATAATACAACAGGAAGGATAATTGGAAATCCACCATTGATAGAAGGTTTTTTGAGTCCCTCAGCCGGTATAGTTGAAGAATTTTACTGAACATATATAGAAATAATATCACTTCTCGGCTGGAATTCCCATCATAATGTCAAAATTTTTAATTATTATTTTATTTATACTTGAAATTCAATGCAAATGTCTTTCAAGAAGGAACCGGCACCACTTTATCTTAAAAGCAAATATCAGTATAATGCTGTAAACGTCTCAAAAGGAGCTTAAAATGGGAAAATATCCATTTTCTTCAATCGAATCAAAATGGCAGAAATTTTGGGAAGAAAACAAAATTTTCCGTACAACGGAGGATAATTCAGTTCCCAAGGAAAAACGGGCCTATGTTTTGGATATGTTCCCCTACCCGTCGGCGGCGGGGCTCCATGTGGGGCACCCTGAAGGTTACACGGCTACAGATATTTACTGCCGTTACCTGCGGATGAACGGGTACAATGTCCTTCATCCCATGGGATTCGATTCTTTCGGGCTTCCGGCTGAAAACTATGCCATAAAAACCGGAACCCACCCCAGAACAACCACAACCGCCAATATAGACAAATTCCGGAGCCAGATAAAATCCTTCGGATTTTCCTATGACTGGGACAGGGAAATTTCAACCTGTGACGAGGATTATTACCGGTGGACCCAGTGGATATTCCTCCAGCTTTTTAAGCGTGGACTGGCTTATGAAGCCCATACACCCATCAACTGGTGTCCCTCCTGCAAAACCGGCCTTGCAAACGAGGAAGTGAAGGAAGGACGCTGCGACAGGTGCGGTTCAGAAGTCACCAGGAAAAATATCCGCCAGTGGGTTTTGAAAATAACGGCATATGCGGAAAGGCTTCTGGAAGACCTGGACAGCCTGGATTGGCCCGAATCCGTGAAACTCATGCAACGTAACTGGATAGGGAAAAGCACCGGTGCGGAGGTCTCCTTCCAGCTGAAGGATTCCGGAAAAAAAATAATTGTATACACCACCAGACCGGACACCCTTTTCGGCGCCACCTACATGGTTCTCGCCCCGGAACATCCCCTTGTGGAAGAAATAACAACAGAGGCGCAAAAGGAAGCCGTGAAAAGCTATATTGAAAGTGCCGCAAAAAAAAGTGATCTGGAGCGGACGGATTTGGCGAAGGACAAAACAGGGGTTTTTACCGGGGCATATGCGGTAAATCCCGTAAACGGAGCTGAAATACCGGTATGGATTTCCGACTATGTTCTTGTTTCCTACGGAACCGGCGCGATTATGGCTGTACCGGCCCACGATGAAAGAGACTGGGATTTTGCGAAAAAATTCAATCTTCCCATAATTAAAACCGTAGCCGGGGAAGAAGAATGGATGCAAAAAGGCCCGGAAGGGGATTACAGCGCTGTTCCTGAAGAATGTACCCCGGCGGACGGATACACCGTCAATTCCGGCCAGTTCAACGGAACGCCCACAAAAGACTGCATTGTTAAAATGACGGAATGGCTTGAATCCATCGGTGTAGGTAAAAAAACAGAGAACTACAAGCTTAGGGACTGGATTTTCAGCCGGCAACGTTATTGGGGAGAACCTATTCCTCTGGTTCATTGTGAAAAATGCGGGATTGTTCCTGTTGACGAAAAAGATCTTCCCCTGCGGCTTCCGGACGTGGAATCATATCAGCCCACGGGAACGGGGGAAAGTCCTCTGGCCGGCATAAAAGAATGGGTTGAATGCACCTGCCCCAAATGCGGTGGCAAGGCTACAAGGGAAACAAACACAATGCCCCAATGGGCCGGATCCTGCTGGTATTACCTGCGTTACCTTGATCCGAAAAATACATCCGCATTTGCGGCAAAAGACAAAATTGACTACTGGATGCCGGTGAGTCTGTACGTCGGCGGTGCGGAACACGCGGTTCTCCATCTGCTTTATTCACGGTTCTGGCACAAGGTTCTCTTTGACCTGGGACTGGTTAACACAAAGGAACCTTTTCAGCGTCTTGTAAACCAGGGGATGATAACCTCCTTCGCTTTCCAACGGAAAAATAAAACCCTGGTTCCCGCTGACGAAGTCCGGGAAATTCCCGGAAGTTCCGGTGAATTCGAGGAAACAGCCACAGGTGAAAAACTCGAACGGGTTATCGCCAAAATGTCCAAAAGCCTGAAAAACGTAATAAACCCCGATGACATTATCAGGGATTACGGCGCGGATTCATGCCGCGTTTACGAAATGTTCATGGGACCCCTGGAAATTTCAAAACCATGGAGCACCCAGGGATTAATCGGTGTCCACCGGTTCCTGGAGAGAATCTGGAACCTTTCTGAAAAAACCATGACAGACGGTTCCGCCAAGGAAAACACCGCCTTGAACAAGCTCCTGCACAAAACCATAAAGAAAGTCGGGGAGGACACAAAAACCCTGAACTTCAATACCGCCATAAGCCAGATGATGATTTTCACGAACGAGCTTGCAAAATGTGAAAGCTTCCCGAAGGAAGTTTGGACGGATTTCATTAAACTGCTGGCACCCTACGCCCCCCATTTGGGAGAAGAATTGTGGCAAAAGCTGGGCAACAACACAACAATCGCCTACGAAAAATGGCCTGAATATGATGAAGCCCTTTGCACGGACAACGTAAGAACCGTTGTGGTTCAGGTAAACGGAAAAGTCCGGGATAAATTCGAGGCGGCGGTTGACGCTCCCAACAGTTTCCTTGAAAAAACAGCCCTGGAAACGGAAGGGGCAAAAAAATTCATGGAAGGGAAACCCGCAAAGAAGATAATTGTGGTGCAGGGAAAACTTGTAAATATTGTGGTTTAATCTGGATTTACAAGGACAGAATAAATCAAAGGGACAGCTCAGGAGCCTGTAATTTTTTTACCGGTTCCGGACTGTTTTTTCCCTGTAAAGGATTTATAACCACGGATTTCTTCTATTTTATCCCGGATAACAGCCGCTTCTTCAAAGCGAAGTTCCTCAGCGTATTCATTCATTTCTTTTTCAAGGGCTTTTATCAGCTTTTTTCTGTCACTTTCAATAAACATATTAAAGCTATTCATCAAGGCGGCTGTTTCCGTCTGCGCCGCTTCCTGCTTGATTTCAATTTCACGGGTCAAAATATCGGAGACAGCCTTTTTTATTGTTTTAGGAGTAATACCGTGCTTTTCATTGTACTGCTCCTGAATACGCCGCCGGCGGGCGGTTTCATCAATTGTTTCTTTCATGGCAGGAGAAATTTTATCGGCATACATTACGACTTCCCCGTTCGCATTCCTGGCTGCCCGTCCGGCGATTTGGAACAAACTGGTGGCAGAGCGGAGGAACCCGATTTTGTCGGCATCGAGGATAGCGATAAAAGAAACCTCCGGCAAGTCTATCCCTTCACGGAGCAAATTTATACCTATGAGAATATCAAAATCACCGGAACGGAGCCCTTTCAGGATTTCAACCCTTTCGATGGTTTCAACTTCGGAATGTATGTATTTCACCTTCAATCCCAAACCGCCCAGGTAATCGGTCAAGTCTTCCGCCATTCTCTTTGTCAGGGTAAGTATTAAGCTTCGCTCGTTTTTCTCTATGCGTTTTTTTACTTCCCGGTAAATATCCTCCATTTGTCCGTCGGTGGGACGGACACTTATAAGCGGATCCAAAAGCCCTGTGGGCCGGATAATTTGTTCCACAATCCTGGCAGACCGTTTTGACTCTATTTCCCGTGGAGTTGCGGAAACAAAAATGACCTGGTTAAGCATACTTTCAAATTCATCGATTTTAAGGGGACGGTTATCCAGGGCACAGGGAAGCCGGAATCCAAAATCCACCAGATTCTGCTTCCTGGAACGGTCACCTTCATACATTGCGCCAACCTGGGGCCAGGTCACATGGCTTTCATCCATAAAAAGCAGGAAGTCTTTCGGAAAATAATGAAAAAGGGTTGCGGGAGGTTCACCGGGATTACGTCCCGAAATGGGCGCTGAATAATTTTCTATACCGGGACAATATCCCATTTCCTGAAGCATTTCAATATCATATTCAGTACGTGTTTTAAGCCGTTCCGCTTCCAGCAATTTATTTTGGGCTTGGAACCGGGCAAGTTGTTCTTCAAGTTCATCCTTTATACGTGAAACCGCATTTGGAACAGCATCCTCCTTTAACACAAAGTGTTTCGCCGGGTAAATCGAAAGCTCCTCGTAATCCATTATTGTCTCCCCGGTCAGAGGATTAAATTTAATTATCCCGGCCACAGTCTCCCAATCCAAATCAACCCGGTAAGCCTCTTCCATATACGCAGGGAAAATCTCAAAGATATCACCCCTGACCCGGAAGGTGCCTCTTTCCAAAACCGCATCGTTTCTTGTGTACTGAAGCGACACTAACCGTTTTTTGAAATCTTCACTGTCAAGAGGCTTCCCTTTTTCGATAGTAATTCTCATATCCCGGTAAGTTTCCGGAAGTCCCAGCCCGTAAATACAGGAAACCGTGGAAATTACAATCACATCCCTCCTTTCCATCAAACTGAATGTGGCGGAGAGACGCATCCTGTCAATTTCTTCATTGATGGAGGCATCCTTTTCAATATACAAATCCCTTGAAGGAACATAGGCTTCCGGCTGGTAATAATCATAATAGGAAACAAAATACTCCACGGCATTTTCCGGAAAAAAGTTTTTAAACTCCCGGTAAAGCTGGGCCGCCAAGGTTTTGTTGTGGCTGATTACAAGCGTGGGACGCTGGACAGCCTCTATAATCTTCGCCATCGTAAAGGTCTTTCCGGAACCGGTTATACCCTTAAGTGTTTGGAATTTATCTCCGTTTTTAACACCCGAAACAAGGGCAGCGATGGCTTCCGGCTGGTCTCCGGCAGGTTCGTAATCGGCAACAACTTTAAAAGGCTTCATTGTATACTTCCAAGCGAATCGCCTTAATTGGACGGGGAACGTTCGGCCAAAACTATATCCATTTTAAGTGTTTTATTTCCCCGCAAAACTTCCAGCGTCACTGTCTCACCGGGCTTTTTTGCTTCCAGAGCGGAATAATAATCCGCGAGCGAATCTATTTTCTGCCCGTCAATGGCGGTTATAATATCACCACCAAGATAAAAGACCGTTGAATTTCGCCGGGAACCGTAACGGACGGCAGTGGCACCACCTTTCAATCCGGCTTTTTCCGCATTACTTCCCGCCCCTACCCTGGAAACCAGAAGCCCCTTGTCCACCGGTAAATCAGCATAACGGGATATGGAAGAATTAAGCTGGACAAGATCCGCGTCGATGCTTCCCCGGCGCACCTGGCCGTAACGGATTAACTCGGACACAACACGCTTTGCAGTGTTTACCGGAATGGCGAAGCCTATCCCGGCGGAACTGCCTGAAGTGGAATAAATCATGGTGTTTATGCCTATCATTCTGCCTCGTGTATCCAGCAACGGTCCGCCGGAATTACCGGGGTTTATGGCCGTATCAGTTTGAATCATATCTTTGATGATTGTGTTTGATTCCGTTTTTATAGGCCGGCCCAAAGCGGAAACAATGCCCGTAGTCAAAGTCCTGTCCAATCCGAAAGGATTCCCGATTGCGAGAACCTTTTGCCCCACTTTGAGTGTTGTTGAATCGCCAAAAGGTATGGTCTTTAATTTGGTACCGGCAGGAGGATCAAATTTTATTACCGCAATGTCATTTTCACTGTCCACACCCACAACCTGGGCTTCATATTGGGTGCCATCGGACAGGGAAACATTAATGCGAACCGCATCGGAAATAACATGACGGTTGGTGACGATATACCCACGTTCATCTATAATCGAGCCTGAACCTGTGCCTCCTTCCTGGGGGACAGGTTCAAGAAACCAGTTAATACCGAGGGTTTCTGTCGTGATATTCACAACAGCCTCGTTGGCTTTTTCATATACAGAAATATTTTGAAGCTCATCCTGGGTGTATGTCACATCACCGGTAACAGTTTCCACAACCCAAGGCTCCCCGGTAAAATCAGCCCGGTATGTTTGAGCCACATATAAATCCCCGTTTGCAACAGGAGAAGAATCAGGGTTTATCTGGCTTTGCACCTGCTCCTGTTCCCGGGAAGAATCCGACACAACCTCAAAGGATAAGCCCGCTTTTTCAATGGCGAAAAACACCAGGAAAATAACGGAACATATAATCACAACAATTCCGGCTGTCTGCCTTCCACTGTATAAACGCATATTTACTCCCGCTTATAAGTTACCAAACTTATTCACGGAGAGCAATGCCTGGAAGAGCCCGGCGGGGTGTAAAACGTATATATTTAAAGGGATGAATATCAAGGGCATTGGAATACCATCCGCTGAGGCCGTTTGTGTCTATTACATTCAGGGCAGGGTTATGGGAAAGGGGAATAATAACAGCCTCATCCAAAAGAAGCTGTTCCGCCTCGGCTAATATCTTGTACCCGTCCTCAGGAGAAGCCTCCCCGGAAGCTTTCACCAAAAGGGATTCAAATTCGCCGCTTTTCCATCCGGAATCATTCAAATTGGATTCAGGGCGGAATATTTCCAAAAAGGCTATGGGATTGGCGAAATCCCCTATCCAGGAAGTTAAACCTATTGTGTAGTCATTACCATCCAGCATATCATAATACGAAAAAACCGGGACAGATTTTTTCTCCACCTTAAACCCCAGGTTTTCCCATGCTGATTTCAAAACATCGGCTTTTTCATCGTACAGAGATGATTCGGGATAAAAAATCACGAGAGGCTCTTCTTTGGAAGGATCAGATATTCCAGCTTTTTCCAGAATTTTTCTGGCATCATCCAAATCAGAGGTGACAAGTCCCTCCACTTCAGGATAACCGGCAATGGGAAGGACAAGGGTTGAAGCAGGTATTAAATAACCGTCCCTTAACTTTGTCCAGGGAACAGCCTTCAGGAGAGCTTTTCGGATTTCAGGATTCTTCCCTGCACCCCAAGTGGTTCTGAAGAAAAAATATTCCGTGGAAAACATGGGTGTCAGATAGAGGGAAGAATAATCTATAATCTTATCTATAGAAAAAACACCTGAAAGCCAGTGAATTTTCCCCTGATTAAATAAAGCGGTCATTTTTTCAGCATCCGAAGAGAAAACCAGCTTAATGGAAGGCAGGGTCACATTCCTTACATCCCAGTAATTTAAATTCCTTTCCAACACAATTTCCCCGTCGTTTACTGAGCTAACTTTAAAAGGTCCTGATGAAAGGGGTACAAAAACATCCTTTCCATCCATCTTCATGACACGGCCCTTTTCTGGTAAAACCGCTGTAAAAGCATGGTGACATAAAATCTGGGAAAAATGAAAAGTGGGGGAAACCAGCTTTACATACAATGTTCTGTCATCCACAGCGTGAATTTCAGGCTTTTTGCCGGACTTTCCGGTACGGAAAGCCTTTGCCCCTTCAATACAGTCAAACATGGAGGCATAGGGAGCGTCTTTCCCTTTGGACAAAAGAGAAATCCAGGAGTCAACAATAGTATGCGCAGTTATCGGTGTGCCGTCCTCAAAGGCCGCATTATCACGGATTATAAAGGTCCAGCTTAAACCATTTTCACTTATACGCCAGGCAGAAGCAAGGGCAGGCAAAGGCTCAAGAGTATAGGGATCATACGTGAACAGGCCTTCCGTAAGGGCCGTAAGAATCTGGGCTTCCTCGGCATTATAAGCTCTGTGGGCATCCAAATCAGGAACAGAGGAGGACAAATTCACTACAAATTCCTGCTGTGGATAAGTATAAATCGGATCATAATTCCTGCCCTGCTTCTGGGCAAAAAGACCCGTACCAGGAACCGCAAATAAAAACATCGTCAGAATAAAAAAAACAACCTGTCTGCAAATATTCATTTTATTTCCTTTCATTTAAGACACCCAGCCTTTTTAATTGTTCTTGCTCCTCGATTCTGGCAGAATAGTCAGCGCGGATTCTGTTGACCTTCAGAATCGTATTTTTCATTGTCGAAAGCTCAATTTTAATGCCACGGATTTTTGTTTTCAATTCACCCTTGGCCTGGTTTTTATAATAATCATCAAGACCTCCGCATTGCCTCATGATTACATTCATTTCAGTCAAATTTTTCGCCAGCACATCCAGAAGCTGGACATTACTCATACCTTCCAGTTTCTGCCATACTCCGGATCCCTTCAATGCAAAACCGTTAAAAAGCCGGGATTTACGCCTCAAATCTTCGATAAATACATTAAAGGAAATGGTTTCCCTTTTTTGAACCTGGGAAGCTGGATCCGTAATAACCATTGTAATTTCACAATCAGGGGCAGGAAGATTAAAGGCTTTTCTGAAAATTTCCTTCAATTTCTTAAAAAAAGTCATATGGGCAGCCTGCATGGCTTTTTGGTTTTCCACCAGTTTGTTAACTAAAACCACCAGAAGCTGGGAAACACTGCCGAGCAGTTTTATTCCGTTAAAAAGCTCTGCCCTGTAATCAATTTCCGGTTCTTCCTTGCGCTCTTCATTCTTTATGATTTTTTCCAGCGAGGCAAGAACTTCCATCCGCCTGGTTTCGGCGTTGTCACTGTAATTTTCTTCCAGTATTTCTTTAATCAAATCCGTATAAAACGGTTCCCCCTTCATACTCTGGGAAAAGACTTTCTTTACAGCTTTCAACGCACTATCGGAATCCTGGGAAAGTCCTGATAAATCCATTTTAGATAAAACCTTGTCCCTGACGGAAAGCTTGTACAATTCCCGGTGGTACACGGAAAGGGCTTTCAATATCCGCATGGACGAAGAAAGGCTCCTGGAAAGCTGGGAAAGACCGTCGAAAACAATATTGATTGCAAGCGGATCCCCGCACCGCCGGAAATTCTGTATAATCGCAGCAAAGGCGCTTGTATTGGGATTTTCAGAGGACACAACCAAAGAATCCCAATTGAAAGTTTTCAATAGTCCCGTCAGTTTGGCGATTTTTTGTGGAACTAAAAAATCACAGTTATACTGGTAGTATTGGGAAGCAAAATCCAACATAGCCAAATATTGACCCAGCCGGCTTCCCAAAACATAAACGCTTTCTTTGTCGTTGAATTGTTCGGTGGAAGGAGGGATTATTTCGTCCACACGCTCCGTATAGTGGGAAGAGCTGTTATGAAAGATAGATTTTTTTATCAGCGCCGATAAAACCGTATTACAGGCACTGACCATTAGCTGGACATCTTTCTGCATACGGGGAAGCTGGGTGGAATCCAACTCCCTTTTTTTATCCTGCAGTTCCTGCCGAAGTTTTGTTTCAAATTCCTGAATGCCTTCCATATCCTTCCATTATCGGCAAGTAAGCTGAGAAAAGCAAGATTGCCGGAGCCTTTTCCTTTAACAATACAGCATTCTTTTACAAGTCCCTCTCCACCGGACGGGTACATATTGACGAGGTTGCCTTCAAAGAGTATTCTGAAAAAACTATGTTGTCAAATTCATCTGAAAAAAACGCGCATCTGGCTCTTATCAGGCACAGTACAGCGCATATTATGGCCGCAGCTGTTGTAAAATTATTCCCCGGAACAAAAGTTGCCATAGGGCCTTCAATTGAAAACGGGTTTTATTACGATTTTCTTTTTCCGCAACAAATTTCCAGTGAAGATCTTCCCGCCATCGAAAAGGAAATGAGAAAAATAGCTTCTTCATGTGTTCCCTTTGAACGCAGGGAAATAAGCAGGGAAGAAGCCCTCGGTTTATTTAAAGATGAGCCATTTAAAACGGAGCTGATAAACGATTTGCCGGAAGACGCTGTTATTTCGGTTTATAAATCTGGTGACTTTGTGGATTTGTGCCGCGGACCTCATGTTGAAAATTCAAAGGAAATCAATGTCCAGTCTTTTAAATTGATGAAGGTGGCCGGCGCTTATTGGCGGGGCGATGAAAAAAGGGATATGCTCACCCGCATTTACGGGACAGCATGGGAAAAACCAGAAGAACTGAAAGATTACCTGAAAATGCTGGAAGAAGCGGAACGCAGGGATCACAGGAAACTGGGCCGTGAAATGGATTTATTCCATATTGATGATGAAAATCCCGGCCAGATTTTCTGGCATCCGGACGGATGGACCATATACAGACTGATAATGGATTATGTCCGTGAAAAAATCCGCAAGGACGGTTACAAGGAAGTGAGGACTCCAAGCGTAATGCCGAGAACCCTGTGGGAAAGATCCGGCCATTGGGCAAAATACCGCAATTATATGTTTATTACAGAAAGCGAAAAAAGACTCTTTGCCTTGAAACCGATGAACTGCCCCGGACACATAGAAATATTTAAACAGGGTCTCAAAAGTTACCGGGACCTTCCCCTCCGTATAGCTGAATTCGGTTCCTGCACACGGAATGAACCCTCCGGTTCTCTCCACGGGATAATGCGAGTCAGGGGCTTTGTCCAGGACGATGCCCATATCTTTTGTACGGAAGAGCAGATACCTTCGGAGGTGGCGAAATTCTGTGCCCTATTGAAAGACATTTACAGCGATTTCGGCTTCAGTCCGGATTCCATCATTGTAAAATTCTCAACAAGACCGGAACTCCGGGTGGGAGACGATGCCATTTGGGACAGGGCGGAGGCGGCACTCGCAGATGCCTGTAAACAAGCCGGTTTGGAATACGAGATTTCCCCCGGAGAAGGAGCCTTTTACGGCCCAAAACTTGAATTCACCCTGGTGGATGCCCTGGGCCGGCAATGGCAGTGCGGTACAATCCAGGTGGACTATCAGCTTCCTTCAAAAGAAAGACTGAATGCGGAATACATAGGTGAAGACAACGCCAAACATAATCCGGTGATGCTCCACAGGGCGGTACTCGGTTCCCTGGAACGTTTCCTAGGCATCCTGATTGAAAACTATGCAGGCGCCCTTCCCCCCTGGCTATGTCCCAAACAGGTGATGGTTATTCCGGTGGCCCCTGCCTTTGACAAATACGCTTCGGAAATAGCGGCAAAACTTGATGACGCGGGTTTCCGTGCATATGCGGACATTGACAACGACCGTATGAATGCAAAAATCCGTAAACACCAGGGACAGAGGATACCCTATCTTCTGATTGTGGGGGAAAAGGAAATGGAAACAAATTCCGTGGCTGTCAGGTTCAGGGGCGGTGAGCAAAAGGTTATGAAGCTGGAGGAATTCTCAGAATATCTTTCCGGCAAAATCCGGACCAAGTCCGTTTCAATTTAACCTTGTTATATACAGACATATTCTAATTTGCGGGTAAGTCAGTATTAAGGGAAACAGCCAGTATCCCGCTGCGGCCTGTTTCAAAAAAACGTCTTTCCTCCCATCCGGCTAAAATTTTATGTCCGGATACAACAAAGGATGTATAAATATAACCGCGGTTCAAGACAGGCAGCCTGATTGTTCTTAACCTGGAATTCCCGTTTCTGGAAGCCAAATAAAGGGTACCGTCCGAAAACAAGGTGGCCACCGTATCATCCGTCAAAAAACCGCAGCCCTCAAAAATCCGGGATTTATCCCCGCCGGAAACAAAGGTACAGGAAGCGGGAAAGTCCTTCCCGGAAATTTTAAGGGAAACCCCATAAGAGGAAGGAACCAATGCGAGGAAATCCTCAAAGGGTTCAGGCACAGGCTTTTTTGTGGACTTTTCAATTGAAGCCTGGAAGTCCCCGGCGGAAACAACCCTGGATTTAAAACCGGAGGAAACAGGCAGGGAGGACAAAGCCAGATATTCAAACAAAAAGCCTCCACCTTTATCCAAGGAACTTTTAAAAGCGGCAATCCAGGGTTCACCGGGATCCCCGGTATAATTCAGGGAAACGCACTGGGAATTTTCCTTTGCCCCGAAATCTGCGGCATAAACGGCATCACCAATCCCAAAGGGGGACACATCCTCACAGGAATACAAAGAAACAGGCTGAAGAGAGGTATTTCCGGAAAACACCGAATTGCGGTAAAAGCGGATAAAGGTTTTCCCATTTTCCGTCAGGAGAGCGACAGAGGTACCGGAGGACAATTTTTCCGCAGAGGGGAAAATCCCGTCTGCAGTGGCAGGGTGAAGAGCGTCACTTTCTGTTTCCAGGACGGGCGTATCCGGGATAAGCATATCCGGAGAAACCAACCCTTTTTTATTGACAAGGAGAACAGGCTCCTGCCCGGAAAATCCGGAATCCAAAACCGCGGTGGCCTCAGTCCAAGGCTTAAATTCAACGGCAGGAATCATGGAAGGATTCTCTATTTCCGTAAGATTCCCTTCATCATCAAAATAAAACCAATTCATAGAGGAGGAGGCGGAACCATCGCCATCCCCGGAAACAGAGGTATCCCGGTTATTGGATTCGGCACAGCCTGTACAGCAGGTAAGGGTATAAAGAAAAAACAATGCCACTCCGAGACAAAAGAAGGATAATGCTATTTTTCCCGGAGTTCCATTTTTTTTCCGTTTCATTTTATAAAAATATAACGGTTGGATGTTATCGTCAAGCGGGTACAACCCTTGAATTCTTCCGTATTCGGATTTATTCTGAAAAACATGAGACTCGAAATTTTAGGTTCCGGAACAAGTACCGGGATCCCCGTTCCCGCTTGCGGATGTGACATCTGCCGGTCCGTCGATCCGGCTGACAACAGAATGAGAGCCTGCGCCCTGTTAAAAGACATTGAAAAAAATATTTCGATACTGATTGATGCCGGACCGGAATTCAGACTCCAGGCTTTAAGATCGGGAATAACCCGGGTGGATGCGCTTTTGGTAACCCATTCCCACGCCGACCATATCCACGGAATGGACGACCTGCGGATTTTTTCCAAAAAAGAACCCTTGAAAATTTTCTCGGATGAGGATTGCCTGAACGATATTAGAATCCGGTTCGATTATGTATTTAAGGAAACCCAAATAGGAGGCGGGAAACCAAAATTCACCCTTTGCCCGATGACACACAGAAAAACCGAGATCATTGCAGGAATTCCAATAACTCCTGTTCCCGTTTTCCACGGAAAATTGAAAATAACGGGGTGGCGTTTCGGAGACACAGCCTACATCACTGATTGCAGCCGGATACCTCCAGAAACTTTTTCATTATTAAAGGGTATAAAGAACCTTATTATCGATGGCTTGAGGCTGACACCCCATCCCACCCATTTTAATTTTGAACAGGCCGCGGAAAACGGGTTTGCCACCGGAGCGGAAAACGTCTGGTTCACCCATATTGGCCATGAATGCGGCCACCAAGACAGCATAAGGTGGTGCACGGAATGGCTGGAAAAAAATTTTCCCGGAAACAATGGAGAAAAACACCTTTTGCCAGCTTATGACGGCATGGAAATCACGGTGGAGATAAAATAAAAACGGAAGCGAAAACCCGCCGTGGCAGATTTCCCTTTCCGTTTTTCCATAGAAACCGGAATACAGAATTATTTTTCAGTTTTTTTAACGGATACTTTCTTAGTAACAAAACCGCTGCGCAGACAACTGGTGCACAGTTTAATGGTACGGGTTGTACCGTCAATTTCAGTCTTTACTTTGATAATATTCGGTTTCCATATGCGGCGGGTATGGTTATAAGCTTTACTAACCTTATTTCCGGTCATCGGCCCTTTTCCGCAACAATCACATACACGGGACATATTTACCACCTTTCTCAGGAATATTTCCTATAAGTTTAACGAGTATAGCAAAAATTCAAGACAGTGTAAAGGGCAAAGACCTTTACACCTGTCTTTTTATCCCTTTTTCCGTTTTGACAAAATATCAAAGGTAACCGCCCCGAGAAGAACTGCGCCTTTCACCACTTTCTGGATATCGGTGGACAATCCTATCAGGGACATACCGTTGTTAAGGACTCCCATAACGAAGGCACCGACAACTGCCCCGATAATTGTACCTACACCACCCGCAGCGGCGGCACCACCAATATAACAGGAAGCGATTGCATCAAGCTCAAAACCATCTCCGGCCTTGGGAGTGGCGGAACCATTTCTGGCGGAAAGCACAATGCCGGCCACAGCCGACAAAAAGCCCATATTGGTGTAAACCCAGAAAAACACCTTTTTAGTGTTCACTCCGGAAAAACGGGCGGCTTTTTCATTTCCCCCAAGGGCATAAATTTGCCGTCCTGCGACAGTATAACCGGTTATGAAATGGTAAATTCCCACAAGGATTCCCACCAAAACAAGAACATTGGGAATACCATTATTCCTTGCCAATTTGTAAATAAAAAACCACATGACAAACAGGATTACAATTTCCTTCACTATAATCTGTCCCAAGGGATTAACTGAAAAATTGTACTTCAGTTTTGTCCTGTAAGAACGGAATTCGGCAAAAATAATAAGAATGGATGCGGCAATAGCTATGAATACGGTCACAAGGTCGATTGTTCCGTTCGCAAAAGGAACTTTAACTGTGGTAAGAAAGCCAACCCCTATCAAATTATAAGCGGCTGGTGTGGGTCCCTTTGTCTGGGCTTGAAGCATCGTATAAGTAAGCCCCCGCCCCATAAGCATTGTGGCCAGAGTTACTACGAAGGGAGGTATCTTCAACTGGGAGACAAAGAAACCCACAAAAGCGCCGCTGGCTGTTCCAACCAAAAGGGCTATCAAAAAGGCAAGAATGACGGGTAAATCCATGTCCACAACTAAAATAGCTGAGGTAGCCCCGCACAAAGCCACAATGGAGCCTACACCAAGATCAATGTTTCCGGTTAAAACACACAAAAGCATACCCACGGCCAGAATAATCACATAGCCGTTTTGCATAACCAGGTTGTTAATGTTTATCGGCGAGGCATTTTTCCCTCCGGAAAGCAGATAAAAAAGAAGGAAAATAGCGATAAGAGCTATAACCATGGCATATTGTTTTATATCGATATTTATTTTCGGGCTTTCAACAGTATCCTTATTTAATTCCATATCAATTTCCTCCTTTTCCGGCCGTCACTCCGGAACGGCTCATAATGCATTTCATTATATTTTCCTGACTAAGCTCTTCTTTTTGAAGTTCGCCCACAATTTCACCGTCAGAAAGGACATAAACCCTGTCACACATACCGATTATCTCCGGCATTTCGGAAGAAATCATGATGACGGCTTTACCTTTCTGGGCAAGGGAATTTATGACGCCGTAAATCTCGTATTTGGCGCCCACATCTATACCTCTGGTCGGTTCATCCAAAATAAGGACATCTGGCTGGGCCATCATCCACTTGGCAAGAACAACTTTCTGCTGGTTTCCCCCTGAAAGATTCCCCGCGGTTTGATTGATGGAAGGAGTCTTTATGTTTATCTTTGTTCTGTAATCTTCCGATTCAAGGATTTCATTATTCCGGTTAATAACACCCTTGTCCGAAAAAAACCGGGGTAAACCCGCCATGGTCATATTGTGCTTCAAATCATCGATTAGAACCAAACCATAGTTTTTCCTGTCTTCCGATGTGTAAGCAAGCCCTGTGTTAACGGCGTCTTTAACGGTTTTAAGGTTCACATGGACACCGTTTATTTTCATGTCACCGGAAATTTTCCGCCCGTAAGACTTACCGAAAAGGCTCATGGCAAGCTCAGTGCGGCCTGCACCCATAAGACCGGCAAAACCAACAACTTCACCCTTCCGCACATGGAAGGAAACATCATTGATGATTTTCCGGTGGGGATCATCCGGGTGAAAAACGTTCCAGTGATCCACTTCAAAAACAACCTCTCCAATGGGACAATTTTCCCTGGGCGGGCACAGGTTATTCAATTCCCGGCCTACCATCCCTTTTATAATACGTTCCTCGGAAATCTCATCCGTATCCCTTTCCAGGGTTTCAATGGTTTTCCCGTCCCGCAAAACCGTTATGGAATCCGCTATACGTCGGATTTCATTCAATTTATGTGAAATTATAATGCAAGTAACGTCTTTCGCTTTTAATTCCAACATAATATCAAGCAGGCGGTCGCTCTCTTTTTCATTCAATGCGGCGGTAGGTTCATCCAAAATAAGGAGTTCCACCTTTTTGGAAAGAGCCCTGGCTATCTCAACAAGCTGTTGCTTGCCTACACCCAGGCTGTTCACAGGAAGATTTACATCCTCGTTTTCCAATCCCACAGCCTTTAAAACTTCCTTCGCTTTTGCGCGGGTTTTTGTCCAATTTATCACACCGCGGAAAGAAGTCTGCTCATTACCCATGAATATGTTCTCTGCTATGGAAAGATAAGGGCTTAAGGAAAATTCCTGATATATAATAACTATCCCTTTTTCTTCACTGCTTTTTATATTTTTAAATTTACATAAATGACTGTTATAAAAAATATCCCCGGAATATGTACCGTAAGGATAAACCCCGGAAAGAATATTCATCAAAGTGGATTTTCCGGCTCCATTTTCTCCGCAAAGTGCGTGTATTTCCCCTCTTTTTACCTTCAAATTTACATCGTCCAAAGCACGAACACCGGGGAATAATTTAGAGATGTGCTTCATCTCAAGAATTGTATCGGATGTATCGGACATCACCAGCTCCTATTTTGAATAAAACAGAAAATATTTACGGGATACAACCGGAGATGGAGTAACGGTTGTATCCCGGATTAAGTCGGTGAAAATCAGTTTATTTTAAGCTGTTCTTTTGTATAATAACCGCCGTCAACAATTACTTTAACGTAGTTATCTTTATCCACAGGAACGGGTTCACAAAGATAGGACGGAACAACATTTACACCGTTATTGTACTGGGTTGTATCATTGATTTCCGGCTGGAAACCTTTCAAAACAGCTTCCACCATTGTCACACATTTTGAAGCCAGAAGCCTGGTGTCCTTGTAAATGGTCATGGTCTGGTGACCGGAAATAATGTTGCGGACAGCCATGAGGTCTGCGTCCTGACCGGTGATAAGAGGCCAGTCCTGACCCACTTTGTATCCGGCGCCTTCAAGGACGGAACGGATTCCATAGGCAAAACCGTCAAAGGCGGAACAGGCTATGTCAAGTTTTTCGTCAGCGTAAAATCCTGCCAGATAGTTTTCGCACCACTGCTGGGCTGTTTCCTGGGACCAGCGCAGAATGCAGGTGTCCTGGAAAGAGGTGCGTCCCGTTTTGCAGCGGAGAACACCGTTGTCAAGATAGGGCTTCAACACTTCCATGCATCCGTTGTAAAGGAACAGGGCGTTATTATCATCGGGAGACCCCATGAAAAACTCAATTGTATAGGATCTTCCTTCAGCGGCTGCAGTGGCAAGACCTTTCTTTTCCTCAATGTATTTACCGATAGCGGTTCCAACCCCTTTGTTGTCAAAGGTAGCATAATAGGAAACAGCATCTGTATCCATCAAAAGCCTGTCGTAAGCAATAACAGGAATATTATTCTGCTTTGCTGTTGCAAGGCCATTCACAAGAGCGGTGGAGTCAATGGAGGCTATAACAAGACAATCCACACCGCTGGCTATCATATTTTCAAGCTGTGAAACCTGCATTTGCACATCATCTTCCGCACACTGGAGTTCAACGGCATAACCTTTGGATTCAAGCATTTTTTTCATGTTTCCACCGTCATTGATCCACCTTTCAGAAGACTGGGTTGGCATCAATACACCGACAACCTGCTTTCCGCTGTTATCTGAGGCACCGCCGGCGAAAACAAGGGAAGCTGCAACAGTTGCCATTAAGAGGACAACAAAAATTTTTTTCATAAAACTCTCCTTGAAAATTTGGAAAGGGTATCCTTTCCAGTATGATTTTATAATACAACGCTAATGACATGTTGTTAATGAAAATAATACTTTTACATCAAAATTCATATTAATTTTAATGTATTTTAAGTACATCTTTTCAATATAATAAATACAACTTATTACGCACAGAACAACAGATGGACATCCAAGAGACACTAATTTTTTTAAAGAAGAAAAAAGAAATACGGTTTTATTCCCGGACGGGATGTTTTTTCCGGTTTCCGGAAACAGTTTGTTTTATTATTGCGGAAAGGATGGCCCTGGATGTTTCAAAACCTCCGTTTTTCAAGTCTGTCAGGGTTCTGGCATTGCTGGATTCTATGACATTGAAAAAAGAATCCACAAAAGAACGCCTTTTATTCGCATCCATATCCTCAAGGAATTTTTTCATGGCTCGGTCAAAGAATTTACTGGAGGAGGAGGTGTCCTGCAACAGCATAAATGCAGGTCCGTCAAGTTTCCAGGAAAGGGGATCGTGCTGTGTCAACCCTTTTTCCGTGCTGGCAACAATTTCAAATTTTCCTGTATGCTCAAAAAGCATGCCCACAATGGAAACCTCCGGAGTGTAAGAAGAAATCCTGGACCCAATTTCCTTAAACTGAGGGCTTTCCAATTTTTCCTTGGAAAAACCCGGCCCGTCAAAATTATATACAGAAGTTATTTTCCTGCGGGTTTTATCCTGGCAAAAAGCAGAGGCATAAACCGCCAGGTTTCCTCCCTTGGAATGACCGCCGGCAATCAAACGCTTGCATTTAACAATCTTGCTTTCAGAAACAAACTGGATGTAATCCACCGCCGACTGTTGAGCGGGAACCACAGGAAGGAATGCCATCGTAAAATCCTCTTTCCAGCCCACAATTGTATCGTCCGTACCCCTGAATGCACAAAAAATAGTTTTTGTCTTATCAGGAAGAAGGAAGGAAACAGCGGAAAATTGTTTTACGGACTCTTCCTTCGTGTCATTTTCGTAGGCAAAAATAAGGATATCCCGGAACCGAGGGGATTTAAAGGCTTCCCGGAACAATTCGGTTGTGCGGGGATTTATCAGTACACCCGAATAGCTGCGTTTTTCCACATCCGGGAAGGAAAAGAATTTATCCACAGCAGAATCAGCCCGGATTGAAGCCCGTTCCTCCCTTCCGGGAACAACACCGTCAAAACGCACATAAGAAATCTGGCATAAAATCAGGGCATCAATGACGCAAAAAGGGGAAACAGAAAGAGAAATATCACCGCGCCACTTGATGTAATCAAATAAATCAGCCAAAAGGATTTTCTCCGAGTATTTTTATGCCGGAACTGGTGCCAATCCGGTTTGCCCCGGCTTCAAGCATAGTAAAAACATCGGCGGCAGTCCTTATTCCCCCGCTGGCTTTTACACCCATGGAGGGACCCACTGTGTCACGCATAAGCCGAACGGCTTCCACCGTGGCGCCGTTCGGCAGGGCCTTGCCGGAAGAATCCTTGACGGAAGCGAAACCGGTGGAGGTTTTAACGAAATCAAAAGCCGCCGATTTCGCGCATTCACAGGCAGAAACAATTTCGTCATTTGTAAGAAGACAGGTTTCCAATATAAGCTTTGTCACCACTTCGGAAATATCCCCGGGTTTATTTTCCCTGCCTTCCCCTTTCCAAAAAGAGGCGGAAAAATCCTTTATATCCCGGTTCAGGGTTTTCAAGAATTTTTCCAGAATATCCCACTTATGGGCTTTAACAAGGGCTAAATCCACAACAAAGTCAAGCTCGCCGGCTCCGTACCTGACAACAGCTTCCGCCTGTTCTTTTTTGGACAAAAAGCCGCCGGCTCCGAAAGGGAAATCAACCACACTACAAACTTTTATTCCTGACCCCTTGAGAGTCTCCGCCGCCAAAGACACAAATGACGGATTCACGCAAACACTGGCAAATCCCATACCGGAGGCTTCTCCGCAAAAAGCCGCCACATCATTTTCAGTCGCAGCGGGAGAAAGAAGGGTTTGGTCTATATATGCGGCTATGTTTTTTTTGTCAAATTCCATAATCCCTCCATCTTGCAATTTCCGGCTTACCGGTACAAATAATCCGGGAAACAACCGGACGGCTTTAGAACTGCCAGCCTACACCGAGTTTCGGGGCCACACCTGTAAGGAGAACATCGCTTCCATAAAAAGTAAAGAAGCCTTCGCAACCTAACTGCATAAACAAATGGCGGTTATCAGTAAAGAAATATATAACAGAAAAACCGGCATTGACACCTACTGACCAGGAAGTAAAATCGTCTGAAACAAGATCATGGTCATAACTGAGCTGTAGATTATGAAGGAATGAAACTCCCGGACCCAAATATAAATCTATAAGGAGCCTTTTCTTGAACAACATGAAAATTGTGTCCACATTCAAAAAGCCCTGGAAAATATTTGCCGTGACATCATAGGTGTTTTCTTTTCCGGAAAAATAAGCATATGAAAACCGTGTCGATAATCCCAAATAGAATATAACACGTTTGTAAAAAACGAAAGTACCGTTAAGCTCCACTCCCAAAGGCATGAAAGTATTTCCCAAATAGTCATTAAAAGTATTGTCGTACAAAATGAACATGGGTTTATAGGAAAGGGAAAGAAGATATTCAAAAGGTTTAAGGAAGCTTATGTTAACCGGCCAGGAAGCTGACAACCCACTGGGATCCACCACCTGCATCTGATATTCCCCAGGATTGAGGGAACGCACAGGGAATGTTACCGTGGCCCCGGTTCCCTTTTCGTCAAGCGCAATTTCTTCGGGTAACAATTTTCTTGAGCCGGATTGTAAAAAAATCGAGCTCTCTGTAAAAAAATTCACCCCTTTCAGGGAGAAAACACCGGTTTGGGGATACTCAAGATAAATCACATCAGGGGAAACAGAATGAAGCTCTGGCTGGTATGCCTGCCTGATTACAAATTCCCGGAATTCAGACAAAACCTGTACTTTTCCCAGAAGGTTTACAACCTGAACCAAATACCGGTAGACACCCGGAGAAAAAGAAAGCTCAATGAAATTCTCATTGGTTTCATAAGGTTCACTTAAAGGCTGGAAAACACCATCTTCATCCTGTTTTTCAAAAGTCAGGATATACTTCCTTGCATATTCTATGGCAGACCAGGAAAATTTCTGGGTAAAATAATAGTCTCCTTCCTCGTCTTTATGCAGTGAATAATTCTTTTCCGGCTCCACGGAGGAGGAATCCCCGGACAAGGTGTTTTCCTCTAGTCCGCTCGTTTCCTGCATCGGAGAATCTTCCTGCGCAAAAACAAAGGCAGCAAAAACCAGTGAAAAGAGCGAAAAGAAAAAAATTTTCAACAATCGACTATTGCCCATAAAGTACCCCCGGATTTTCCGGCGTAAAATCAGGAATAGACGGTAATTCAATTTCAAAAGAATTCTCTTTTACTTCGCCGCCTTGAATCACATTCTCCACAAAATAACGTTTTGCTTCCACCGTCCAGATGAAATCACCTTCATCCAGAACAGACTGATCTTCCAAAGAGAAAGTCGTATTTGCGTTTCCTTCAAGCGTTTCCGTCAAGATCAACGAATTTCCGTCTTTTGAAGCCGTATAGATTTTTAACTCGTATTCTTCCGCATTTTTTACGGGGAACCAAGAGAATGTAAACAATGAGGCAAGGGCGGAATCCCCGCCAGAAGCAAACGCCATCATCATGGAATCCGGATCAAAGACAGTTCCATCCACAGGCCTTGAAATATCAGGAGCCGGCAATTTAGGCAATGGAAGAATCCTGAAAGATCTGGGTGCAGGAGCGGAAATATCAATGGCATCATCCGTGAGGGCTACAACCGTCCACCAATATGTACCGGGCGACAACACAGGGAGTTGGACAGTCCGGCCCGGGTTACCGGTACTTACAACAATAGAGTTACCGGTTTTGTTTCCAGCATAATATTTAGGCAAAGTATCCTTGGAACGGCTTAGAATGAAATGGGAAGCCACAACAGGATCCTGGCTGCTCCATTCCACAGACGGAGGATTAAGAATCGCATCCACTCCGTCTATTTCCGCATTATCCGTGGGGGACACAAGGTTTACGGGCTTCACATGTACAAGCCGGAAATTCTGGCTGGCGGTACGACCCACCACCCTTGTGGAAGTAGGTGTTTCCGTTGCCATGGCCTGGATAGTCCAATAATAAATTCCGTCATCTATGGAACTGGAATTCAAATTAATGAGGGGTTCTTCCGCAAAAGTATCCTCAAACACAATTTGTCCGGTGGAACTTGTAATCCTAACCTGATAATATTCCGCCCCGGTAACCCGATCCCAAGAGAAGGGAATTTCGGTATCAATCAAAACCCTGAGGAAATCACTGTTAACAGGAACAATATTCGCCGGTTCCGGGAAACGGGGCTGCACATAGAACATTTTAGGCTCAGTAGTTAACGGAGCCATAGTTTCAGAAATCCTGGGACTGATAATACGCCAGTAATAATAACCGGTATCGAGCTTCAATCCGGAAACACCGGTCATTTCTCCGGAATAGGTTTTATCCACAACAATGTCGGAGAAAAGGCTGTCCCGGGCTATCTGCAAGGTTAAATCACCCGGAATATTGTTTTTCCAGGTAAATTTCGTATCATAAATAAGTGTCTCAGAAATACGGTATCCGTTTTCCGGGAATAAACTGCCGAAAATAACCTGTCCCTGAACGGCAGCGAAAGGCCTGGGCACCGGGGACGCGGATTCTGTTCCCTCCCTGTCAGTCTGGGTGACCGTCCAGTACCATGTGCCTTCCGTGAGGCCCGCCTCTTCAAGGTCAATCCTTATAAAGCTGTTCGTGGATTTTATTTCCTTCCTGGAATCGGTCATTGAAGGATTCTTGGCAAGGATAAGGGAATAAAAATCAGCTTCCTGGCTGTTTGCCCAGGCAAAGGTTACCTGGGAAGAAATATCCACAAAATCCCCATCCAGAGGAAAGGTTAAATAAGGCGGCGGCAATTCCGCCAACCGTGAAATCCTGAAGTTTGAAATTCCGGAAGTGTATTCACCGAAATTATTGATGGAATCATCCACATTCAAGCCTTCCTTATAAACGGGGATTACCCGCCAGTAATAATCACCTTCGGTCAGGGAGGAAATCACGGCAGAGGCATTTTGAACCTTTTTCTTCAAAATAGAATTATACATTGATTCATTATCAGCGATTTCCAATATATAAGACACAGCGGAAGGATCCTCTGTCCATGCGAACCGCAGGGAAGGAATTGTTGTCCGGTATCCGAAATTCTCACTGTAATCGGGAGACACTGTTTTTATTTCCCGTACAGGAATTACAGAAAAACGACCTGAAATTTCATCATCGGAACCGGCGGCATAGCCGGCCGCATCGGAAGCAATGTTAATACGCCAGTAATAGGTTCCTCCCGAAAGATTTACAGCTATCCGTCCTTCATTTGTATTTTCCAAATTATAAGACTTCAAGTCCCCGGAAAAGTTTTTGGACATGGATATTTCCAAAACCGGATGCTCTCCAGCCTGCAAATCCACGGAAGTCCAGGAAAATTCCACGGGATATGTATTATCCTTTGAAAAATATTTTGAATTCTGTCTGGGAGATGAAACCAGGATTCTCCCCTCTTTTATTCCATCCGAGGATGATGAAATACGGCTTCCTTCTTTCAGGGAAACTGACTGACCGTCCGAAGAAACAAAAGAAGCGTTTCCGCCCAAAACTTGCACCAAAAGGGAAGAGGTCTTTGAAGGGCTCTCTCCGGAAGAAGAACCTGAGGAAACGGAAACAGATGGTTCATTTCCCACCAAAGAAGAGAAGAAATTACGTATTCCGCTTAATGCCCCGCCTTCCTTGGCGGTTTTTAAGCCGGAAGATTTCGCCGCCGCCGACAAAGCCCCGGAGACACCTTCCGAAGGCAAATCTTCCTTGGCACCGCTGGCGGACACAGACGCTCCGCCATCCAGAGTAACAGACGAGGAGCCGGAAATCAGTTCCATGCCCTGCCCGGAAGAAGAGCTGTCAATTTGGATACTTCCGCCACCGAATACGGTGGAAGCACCCTGCTCTTCATTAAAATAAACCTGGATAATGGAATTTTCGCCTATGGAAATTTCCGTTTCATCAGAGAACCGTAGGGAAGCTTCCGCCCGTTCTGCGGTACGGATTACGTCACCATTATAAATCGGACCACTTTGCCGCAATCTGTCCCATACAAGCCTGTCTATAAATTTTCTCTGAGCCACCCTATATTTATATGTTATGGTAGCTATCGGAGTTTCCCCGATTTTTGAGAAAGTGCGGTTTAAATCCCTCCAAAACAATAAAAGGCTCAAAAAAGAACCAAGAAGGCAGACTACTAAAACCGCCGAATCGCGAATCTTAGAGATTGTACTTCTTTTCTTCTTCATTCACATTCACCTTTGAAAAATCAGGCTCGGGAATACCCAACAATGTACGCACCTCTGAAAGGGATTTAGGCCCTTCAGGTCCGGCACCAGGCACCCCGGTTAATTCCGGGATGTTGACAACGCCGAACATACGAATCGGATCCTCTTTACCCTTTACCTTTACGGAAGGCATTTCTTCCACAAGAACGAATTCTTTTATCAATTCATAAGTATTTTCAGTTATAAGGATATCAGTTCCAAGGGGTTTGTTGAGGGATTCGGTTCTGGAGGCCAGGTTTACGGCGTCACCTATAACGGTGTATTCCATCCTGGATTCGGAACCAATCTGGCCGGCAACAACATCACCGGTATTTATACCGCAACCGATTTTTATTATCGGTTTTTTATCCCCGCCACGGCCTTTATTGAATTCTATCAGGGCACTACGCATCATAAGAGCGGTTTTAACACAGTTATAAGCGTCTTTTACCGGGGAACCGGCGGAAACAGGAGCTCCCCAAACCGCCATGACAGCATCTCCGATAAACTTATCAACCACACCGCCGGTATGGTTTACACATTCAACCATGCGGGTCATGTAATCATTAAGGAATTCAACAACCTCATACGGCTGGAGTTTCTCGGAAATAGCCGTAAAAGAACGGATATCGGAGAAAAAAACCGTGACCCGTTTTGTTTCTCCACCAAGGGCAAGCTCTCCCCTCATGGCTTTTTCCGCTATTTCTTTGTTGATGAATCGGCCGAAAGTATCTTTCAGTTTTTCACGCTCATCCAGACCTTTGCCCATGCGGACAAACCGTTCCGTTAAAAGCCCTATTTCATCACGGGTTTTTGCCTTAAGATCCAGAATATAGTTTCCTTTTTCAATCTCATCGGAAGCTTCGGCAAGGGCCCGGACAGGATTACTGATTGTACGAGAAAAAAAGTATACAAGCATGGTGGAAATAAAAAGTACAGCCACCGTCAGATAAAGATTGCGCCGTAATGTGGTGTAAACAGGCTCAAATACCACCGCCGAAGGGACTGTTGTAAGAACAGCAAGGTCAGCTATTCCCAGATTGTTATAGGCGCCGAAAAAATCCGTATTATCTTCGTCTGTAAACATAACCTGCCGGGATTCGTCAGCATTTTCCCTCATTTGGATAACAAGGGGGGAATTGGAAGCGTTTACTCCAGCCATAACCAGGGAATAATCGCTGTGGACAAGAACATCACCGTCATGGTTTATCATAAAAGACTCGTTGACAGAGCCGGAGGCAAAGGCGGTCAGCAAATCTTCCCCGGAGAAAAAAACCACCGCGCATTGGCTGAATCCGCTTTCATAATATGGGAAAAACATAGCCAAAATAACCTGCCCGAACACCGGGGAAGCGTTCAACACGCAGGTCTCACCGCTAGCCGAGCGGATAACATATTCTTTTTTCTCCTCCAGGAAAGTCTGCACACAGGAAGTTTCCAACTCATTTGAAATGAAAAAACGGTTATTCAGAAGGTTTCTGTCAATACCGCCATTGGCATTCCCCACAACAACAGACGCAACGTTCCCGTTCCGTTCAAAAAACAGGGAGGAAATCTGGCGTGAAAGGGCGGAAGAAGAACCGGCGGAATTCATCATATCAAGCAGAAGGAACACATTTGCCCGGAGCATTGTTACTTGGTTAGTCGCGGAAGAAGCGGATCTGGAGTTTATGGTGTAGTTATTTTCCTCAGCGGTACGTCTGGTTTCATCACTGACATACCAAGTAACAGCGGTAGTCGCCGCACCCAATGAAAAAATCAGCAGACAAGAAATCACAACAATTAATTTTAAGCCTATTGGAAATTTAACATCTTTCATATTTCATCCCACATATATAATTCTTTATCCACTATAACCGTTATAGTATAAACCGTTTTATTTCTCTAGACAACTTTTTTATGATTTTTTTCAATTAATTTTAATGCTTAAACCACTAAAATTTCCACCACTTGATTATATTTCCCTTTAGTGCAAGAATACGGTATGTTTGGCTCCCAGAAAAACAAAAAAAACCGGGGAAATTCCACGGAAATTCCGGTTATAAACGGTAACAGTCACACGGCGGAAAAGTCAGAATGCGGGGAATTATCCGCAATTTTAGATGAATTGGTTCTGATGATCGGCTCTTCGATAGAATCTTCATCTGACACCATAGCAAAAACTTTAATCCAGGAAGAAAAATTCGATTCTTTTTCCGAGGAGATGAATGCCGCGTTTTCTTCCATTAATTCCGTAAATGACAACTTGAAAGACATGTCTTCTTTCATGGGTTCCCTGGACGACCAAATAAAATCCACTGGGGTTGCGATTACCCAAATTACTTCTTCCATAAACAATACGGCGGAAATAGTTTCAGACAGGGCAAAAGTCACCGAAGAGTTATCGGAAACCGCTTCGGCGGGGAAAAAAAAAGTACAGGATGTGCTTTCTGTTATAGACGTACTAAGTAAAAACGTAGACGCAATAAAAGAAGCTATTTCAGCAATTAATGATATAAGCGAACAGACAAATTTACTGGCTATGAATGCGGCCATTGAGGCTGCCCATGCCGGAAAAGCGGGGCTGGGATTTGCCGTTGTTGCGGCGGAAATAAGGAAGCTTTCGGCCGTTACCAGAACGGATTCTTCCAATATAGAAAAAACCCTTAAAAGCATGATTGAAACTCTTGCGGATGCCAGACAGATAGCGGCTGAGGCCGGAACAGCCATGAAAATGATAGGGGGAAAGGTTTCGGAAACCACAGAATCTTTCTCCCTCATTACAAATGAAATGCAGGAATTGTCCCATGCTACAGGAGACATAAAAGAATCGGCAAAGACAATCGTTGAAAACGCGGATTCCCTGAACAACAGGTTACTTGAAACCTCAAAACACATGGACTCCCTTGATTCTTCAATCGAAGACGCAAAAGGGAAGGCAAATTCCATTCAAAAGCATAGTAAAAACATATCGGCTTTAGCCTGCGGGGAAATAAACAACTTGAATAACCTGATTTCCTGTGTGCGGAAAATAGACAGAAAGGTGGCTGATTCTTCCACGGAATTTGAAAGGCGTTCCAGATTTCCTTTTGCCGCCATAGGACTGGGGCATATGTCCTGGGTAACAAAAGTACGGGAAATCATCAACATGGAAAAAATACCGGAGGGGACCCAGGTACCGAATCATCACACCTGCCAGTTAGGGCAGTGGATCGAAGGTCCGGCAAAGGACACAATAGCCTATAATCTTCCTGTTTTCAAACAATTAGTGAAAGAGCATGAAAATCTTCACGGCCTCATAATTCAGGTGTTTCAAAACGCCCATAACATGAGCAGGGAAGAAAAAGAGGAAAAATACCAGCAGTTGGTACAAATTTCTCGGCAGGTGATTTCTTCTTTGAAAAGCATAAAAAGCGAGCTTGAAAGTAAAAAGGCATAACTGGCAGGTTCCTGAATGGAGACAAAAGCCTTCCGCAAATGGTATACTTAACCCATGGCTATATCTTTGATTGTTGAAGGTGGAGGAATGCGCGGGCTTTATACAGCCGGCGTTCTTGACGGTTTCATTCAGGCTAATCTTTATTGGAATAATGTTTACTGCGTAAGCGCCGGTTCATGCCATGCCCTTTCATATATGTCGCGCCAATTTGACCGGGCAAGACGGGTAAATGTTAATTACGTAAAAAAAGCCCGGTATTCCGGATTTTGGTGTCTGCTCCGGTACGGGACTTTTTTCGGTTTTGATTTTATTTTCAAAAAAATCCCTTCCATGGATAGAATAGACTGGAAAACTTTTTTCGCGAACCAAAATGAACACAGGAAATTCATTGTCACTGCCACAAGCGCAAGAACCGGACAAGCGGCTTATGTTACCCCTGAAACACCGGAAGAAGCTATGCGCTGGCTGGAAGCTTCCTCTTCCCTGCCGGTAATTGGAAAACCGGTGGAAATCAACGGAGAAAAGTGGTTTGACGGAGGCATCGCGGATTCCATACCCGTAAAAAAGGCCTGTGAAGACGGCCATGAAAAACACGTGATAATTTTAACCAGGGAAAAGGGGTACAGGAAGGACAGGCTTTCACCCGCTGAAGAAAAACTTATAAAAAAACTTTATAAAAAATATCCTGATTTTATTGCTACGAATATGTCCCGGGTCCAACGGTATAACGAAGTCCTTGACTTTATCGATGGACTGGAAGAATCCGGAAAAGCTTTTGTTTTCAGACCTCCGGCGGAAAAAAATGTTGGAAGACTTTGTAAAAACCAAAAAAAACTGGAAGCCCTCTACCAGGAAGGATACATGGAGTGTTTATCCCGGTTAAAAGATCTGGAAGCCTTCAGTTAAAACAAGACCGCTTTTATCCGGAAACGGACGGCAACCCGTCTGCCTTCATAACGGGAAATTTATAAAGGACTACACAAGGGGTTCACAATGAAAATTATTGTTATCTCGGATATCCACGGATGCCTTCCCGCTTTGGAAAAATCACTTTTACGTTTTGAAGAGGAAGGAGCCGGTTTTCTGGTATGCTGCGGAGATTTTCTGAATCACGGCCCCAGAAACGACCTGCCCGAGGGATACGACACCAAAGGGACAGCTTCCCTGATGAATAAATTCAAAGAAAAATTCCTCTGCGTCCGGGGAAACTGTGACAGCGAGGTTGACCAAATGATGCTTGAATTCCCCTGCATGAATGAATACTTGCAAATAGCCGTCCCGCAAAAAGAAGAGGGCTTTATTCCCCTGTTTTTCCACCACGGCCACAAAGAGACGCCTCCCTTTATTCCCGGTACGGTGGTTGTCAGCGGACACACACATATACCGCTTCTTGAAAGGCGGGCAGACAAGGTTTTCCTTAATCCCGGTTCGGTTTCAATACCGAAAGGTGGCAGCGAAGCGTCCTATGCTTTGATCACCACAGGGGATTTTCCCCCGGTAATAGAAATCAAAGCCCTGGAAGACCGGAACAGAATACTGTCCCGGCTGGACTACTGTCCGGCCTGAACCTTTAATTCCTCCGGGTTTTTCAAGTATCTTTCTGCGGTGTAGGAAGAAAGCTTAAATATCCAGGGGGAAGCCGAAGAAACAGCGGTATACACGCTCCCCTCTTCTTCCGGTTTGTAAAGGGTAAGGGAAATTTCCCCGTCCGGCAAAGTAAACGAAACAGTTCCGGCCGCAGGGGTTTCCGGAATCGGGGCTGTTTCTTCTTCAAAAGACAAGGCGGTAAGCTTTACAATAGAAGAAACCCAGGAAGCCGCTTTTTCCGAATCAGCTTGGGCCGGAGTACCGGAAACACCATCCCGGTTAAAATTCCACAAAGGAGGTTCTCCGGTTTTTTCCAACACAAAATTTCCGTTTTGGTTTTCAACTGTAATTTTGGACACAAGGGCTTGATCCACAGAAAAAATAAGGCGGTTCCGAAGTTCTTCAATGGTTTTGTCAAAGGTATCCCGCAGATTGCCGGAAATAAGCTGGACACCACCGGTTCCGTTTATAACTCCATAGGTTTGGGTTCCGGTTGTGGATGCATTCCCTATTTTGACTGAACATAGAGCTGAGCCACCGGCACTGACAGACACACTTAAAGCGGAAGAACTGTCAAGGCCGAAACGAGCTCCATCCGTTTGGGAAGACACCTTTCCCAAAGATTTAATCGATTCAAGGCTGTCGGTCATGGCTTTTACTGCCACGGGATCTGCTTCATAATTTTTACCATGTATAATCCATTTTTCATTGCCAGATGAATCAGTCTGTTTCAGCAAAGTGAAAGATTCCTTGTCGGGGAACATTACGGTTATTTCATCAGGGGATTCTTTCAGATTGAAATTTTTAATACGATTCCCAGAGGATATAACAAGCTGAATTACATACACAACACATAAAAAAACTAAAACTGCGATTAGGGTGATTTTACGCTTGGTCATTATCGGCTCCATCTTTTCTGTCAGTTAAATTTTTTCCGCTGTCAACGGTTGTTACGCCGGCCGCCCCGTTCTGGGAGTTCCACCCGGATTTGAGCTCTTCATAACGGATTCGGATTATTTTACGGCGGCGGGAACGGTGTCTCCAAGCCAGAAGCCCGAAAACAGCCACCAAAACTGGAAGTCCGTATTGATTGAAGATTTTTGCGGCTTGAACGGATGCACCTTGTTTTACATTCAAGGTATTCAAAGACATTCCCTTTGTGCGCATTGTACAAAAATCTTCCGCTCCATTCATATAATCAAGGACATTCCTCAAAAAAACAGCTATGGGCTGGGAACCGGCCTGATCCACCACTTGCTGGGTTGTTATAGCGGAAGAACCGGCCGCAAAAATCTTTCCCGGACGGATGCTGCCGCTCAAATGAACCTGGGTTGCCTTCATTCCGGCATCCTCTTCTTTTTCAGCAAGTTGACCGGAATCGCCGGAGGTTCCGGTTTCAGGAGCCGAACCATAGGCGCTGGAGAATTCTCCTTCCACGAGCACCGCCAGATTTTTACTGCCCAGATCCGTTTCCCCGGAGGGAGGTGTCATAAGATCATAGCCGAATGTTTCTGGATTTTCCGCCAACCAGGAGTCGGGGGAACTTTTTGCCAAAACAGTTTTCAAAAGCTTTCCGTTTTCATCTGTTTCATTTTCCTCAAGAACAATAGAAGAAGGCTGGAGGAAGAGTACATAACTCAGGTTCTCGGATATGGGATGTTTTTGATTCATTCCCGTCCGCTCCACGACAGGGATATAATACAAGAAGGCACCCGGACCTCCCCTCATGTTCAAGTCTTCATAACATTTCAAGTCGAGTACGTAATTATTCCCCATGGAAATACCGTATTTAGCCAGAATGGTTTCTAACCCGGTTTGAATGGGCAGGAACTGGGGCTGGGTATAATAAGCCTGTTCGCCCGGAGGACTCACAATCTCAAAGGGATCGAGGAAAACCATGAGATTTCCTCCAGCCATTAAGAACTGGTCAAGCTTATAAAGCTCCTCTTCCGTAAACGGGGTTTTCGGCCCGTTAATAATAAGACAGTCAATGCCGGCAGGCACTTCATTTTCCGCCAGTGTTATTTCTTCGAATTCATAACGGTCAGAAGCATTTGCGGCAAAATTTGCGGCATTCAATTCATTATTCATCAAAGAGTTTCCGGCCGCAGGGGATGAAAGAGGAATTTCTCCGTGCCCGGTTATATAACCCACTGTCATGGTCTTCGACACAAGACTTTTCAATGCGGCCGACAGGTTGTCGTCCAGACTGTCCAATCCGGTTATACCGTAACCACCGAAAATAGATCTGGCCAACCGGAGAGGAATAGTCCTGAATTCCCCGCCGTATTCCAAAACCAAACCTATAACACCGGAAGATGTTTTGCCGGCAACAGAAGGATTTTCCCAGGTTAAATATTGAAGACCATAGCGTTCCGCCACAGAAACCGCATCGGCATCTCCGGGGCTTTCCGAACGGAAAGAGATACGGTCCATGTTTTCGGAATTCAATTTTGTATAAGCCCGCAAAACCTCTGATTCAAGCGTATCAAATCCGGAAATACTGAAAGAACCCAGGGCTTTCGTGGCATAAAGACACATTCCTATCTTGCCATCCAGTCCTTCCAAGGCATTGCTTTCAGCTATCATCTGTGAAAACAAGGAAGTAAGTTTATATTCCAAACCTTCTTCCGAGGAAATCTCATTTATTATTTCAATTCTATCCCTGTAAGTAACGGCAATTCCCATATACGCATTTTTAAATCCAAGCTCGTTATTTGAGAATTCCTGAATTTGAACCTGGGTAATCCCGTATCCGGCGGCCAAATCCTGGTTCTCGGGTTTATCCATGTCAAAAAAAGTGCAGGAAAAATTACCGGAAGAGGCACCCTCATATTCAGTTAAAATATCATTCAAATATTGACCGGTGGATTTATAAACGGCAGGCAAATTATCGCTGAAAAAAACGTTAACGGTCAAAGGTTCTTCCAAAGAACGCACAAGTTCCTTTGATAATCGGGACAAAGAAAAGGATTTCTGGGATGTCAAGTCAATCCTAAAATACATTCCCGCACCTATCAAATTCACCATCACCAGGATTAAAATAAAAAGAAGCAAATCGCTGGACGGGGATTTCAACCATGCTATAAGTTTTTTCATTATTTGCTCCTCCCGCGTCCAACACAGCGGACTGTCAATACAAAGAACAAGGCGGTAACAGAAAAGAAATAAATTAAATCACGGCTGTCTATTATCCCCCTGGCTATGGAACTGAAATGCCGCTCTGAAGAAATAAAATCGGCGATACCGGCAAATCCGGAGGGAAGCAAAACCGACAGCTGGCGTATCAAGGAAAGGAAAGCGCAAACCGCAAAGGCTACAAAAAAAGCTATTATCTGGTTTTTAGTCAGGGAGGAGGAAAAAATCCCTATGGCGGAAAATGCGGCGGCTAAAAGAACCGCACCGATGTAGCCGCCTACAACAGGGCCAAAATCCAAATCTCCGAAAAAGCAAATTGTAACGGCATAAAGTAAAGTAGGGACAAGAAGGATACACGAAGATGCCCAGGCAGCCAGAAATTTACCTAAAGTTATTTCAAAAGGACTGACTGGAAGGGTCATCAATGTTTCAAAACTTCCACTACGGGTTTCTTCCGCAAACAGCCTCATGGTCAAGGCAGGAATAAAAAAAGAAAACATAAGCGGCAGTTGTGAAAAAAAGGAACGCATTTCGGCCCGGTTAATCAAAAAGAAAGTCGAAAAAAACAAAAAACCGGAAAAAACCAAAAACAATCCGGTCACAATATAAACAATGGGACTGGAAAAATAAGCGCCCAGCTCCCTGCGCGCAATTACGAGAGAAGTTTTATGCATCGTTTTCACTTCCTATGGTAAGGGTTCTGAAAATATCCTCAAGGGTATTACGCCTTAAAGTCATTTCGTAAATCGGACGGTTTGCGGATGCAAGCCTGGAAAAAATTTCAGGACGGATTTCCTTTCCCCTTTCAACTGAAAGAAGGATTGAAACCAAACCGTTGCCTGGCTCTTCCTCATCCTGTTTTAGAGAAATAAGACCTGGTATTCCGGCAAGAATCCCGGATAATTCCTGGAAGGAAGAACAACCACCGGCGGTAAGCTTTATAACCTTGTCTTGCTGGAAACGGGTTTGCAAATCTTCTGTAGGACTGTCCGCAGTGATTTTTCCGTTAGAAATGATAATCACCCGGTCACACAGCATTTCAACTTCACTTAAAATATGGGTGGAAATAATTACAGTACGGGTTTTACCTATTTCTTTGATGAGGGACCTAACCTCACCGATTTGATTCGGATCCAGTCCTCCGGTGGGTTCATCAAGAATCAGTATTTCAGGATCATTCATAAGGGCATGGGCGAGACCTACCCGCTGCCTGTATCCTCTGGAAAGGTCGGAAATATTTTTATCCATTACTTCCCCGATGCCGCACAACCGGGCATAGAGAGAAAGTTTTTCCGCAGGATCTTTTCCATACATTTGGGCCACATAGGTCAAATAATCCTCGACAATCATATCCCCGTACAAAGGAGCGGATTCCGGCATATAGCCTATTTTCCGTTTGACAGATGTTGCATTACCCTCTATGTTTTCGCCGTCAACAATTACAGTTCCCGACGTGGGGGCAAGAAAACCGGTTATCATACGCATTGTAGTTGTTTTACCGGCTCCGTTCGGTCCTAAAAGACCCACAATCTCTCCCGTTTTAATTGAAAAACTTACGTCGTCAACTGCACGGAAACTGCCGAAATCCCGGCATAAATGAGAAGCTTCAATCATTATTCCCCAACCTGAAATTAATCTTTTTGTCTATTCTAACAATTTATCAACAAATGTTGAACATTAGTCAACAAACAATATGTAAATTAGTTACGTATAAAAAAGAAACCTGACATATATTATCAGTTTTCGTATTCCAAAGCAGGACAATCCCTGACAATATCACCGTCCTTCATTTCTATGATGCGGGAAGCGACAGCCTTTGCTTCTTCAATATCGTGGGTTACAAACAGTCCGGTAAACCCCGTCTGTTCCTGCATTGCCTTAATGTCAGCGGCAAGACGTCTACGGAGGGGGGCATCCAAAGCAGAAAGGGGTTCATCAAAGAGTACAAGCTTCGGCGACAGAATCAGGGTTCTTGCCAAAGAAACACGCTGGGCTTCGCCCCCTGAAAGTGACGCAGGGTTGCGGGAACCGAAATTATGCAAGCCCACACGCTCCAAAAATATACCCGCAAGACGACGGCTTTCTTTTTTCCCGATTCCACGGCATCTTAAACCGTAAGCTACATTGTCATCGGTGCGCATATGAGGGAAAAGGGCCGGTTGCTGGAAAACCAAACCTATATTTCTTTTCCCGGGAGGGGTACGGGTTATATCCTGTCCGTCAAGTTTTATACAGGGAAAAGACAAGGATCCGTCACCGCCTGTTCCTGGGTCGGAAGGAATTAAGCCTGCTATCATCTTGAGCACAGTGGATTTACCGCAACCTGACGGACCGATGATAGCGGTCATTGTACTTTTTTCACATTCAAAAGAAAAATTAACCGTAAAGCCGGTGTTAATTCCATCTGTCCATGTTTTTGACAAACCGGATACGCTGAAATAAAAAGGACCTTTATTCATTTTTCTTTCCTGAATGGGAATAATATACGATTCCGTCCATCGGATTTTTGTCCGCTTACAGCACTTAAAACAAAAACCGGAATTGTAACCAAAGCAAGAATTACGCCACAGGCGCAGGCTTCCCGGAAATGATAGGATCCGGCAAGTTTGTATGTGTACAGGGACAAGGTTTCAAAATCCGGAAGCGCAAAAACCAAAGGAAGATTTGTATCGCCGCAACTCACCGCAAAGCAAAATCCGAATGCTGAGATAATATTGCGCCATGTCATCGGTACATAAATATTGAAAACAGGAATCAACCGGGAGGGGGCTAGCATGGAGGCAGCGTCGGTCACTTCCAAGGGAATTCGATCCATCCCCGCTGAAATTTGTTTTAAAGCGAATGGCCATGATAGAGAGCTTTGGGCTATGACAAGTATCAAAGGATTAGCCACCGGAAATAATTTGATAAAACCGAATCCGATGACAATGGAAGAAACAGCCATTGGCAAAAGAGGGACAGTACGTATAAACACGCTTTTTTTCCGTGGATCGAGGGATCTTGTCAGTGAAGCAAAGAAAAAAGCCCCTGTAACGGAAAGGAAAGAGGAGGAAGCGGCCGTAAAAAGAGTGTTTACCAAAGAATGCCAAAAAGAACGCCGGGAAAAAAGGCTGGAAAAGTTCTTCAAGGAAAAAGGGAATCCTTCTATACGATGACTCAAATAACCGGAAGCACTTTCACTGAAGGCATTGGTAAAAATACAGAGCATCGGTCCCAATAAAAACAAGAGGACAGCCCCAAAAAACAAAAAAGCCGGTATCATTTCCGCAGGGGAAATATTTTTGCAAGGTCTGACATCATTGCCGAAACCTATTCCCCTGCTAGAAGCGCTTTTTTTTTCCAAAATAGCATAGCAGGCTACCACAATCATTGTTATAAGGATTTCCACAAGAGCGAAAGAAGCGGCCCGCGAAAAATCCAGGGAAGAACGTATTGATTGGAAAATTTCAACCTCCAAAACTGTAATACCTATTCCTCCAAATAACAGGACAATCACAAAACTGAAAAAACAGTAAATAAAAACAACAATTCCGGATGAGGCAATCGCCGGGAGGAGCTGCACTAAAGTTATAGTCCGGAAAACCCGGATTTTTCCGGCTCCCAACATAACAGCGGCATCATATTGTTCTGTAGTCAGAGTACACCATGCATCTGTACAGGTTCTCATGACGATGGGAAAATTATAAAAACCTTGGGCCAATACCACACCGTAAAACGAATACAGGAAAACAACGGGAGGAGCGTCAAGGGAAAAAACCCTCATCAGAAATGAATTAACTGTCCCCCTCATTCCGTAAAACATAACAAAGCCCAAGGCAAGCAAAAGAGGCGGTACACACAACGGAACCGATGAAAGGGAAAGCAAAAAACGCTTCCCAGGGAAATTCCTGCGTGCGCAGAAAAAAGCGGTGGCAATACCTAGAATCATGGCAAGAAAAGTTGATAAGGCAGCCTGCTTAAATGTAAAAAGGGCTGTACGCAATATGGAAAAATCAATGTACAGCCCGCCCCCATCCTTTAAGGGAGAAAAAGCGGCAACCAGGGCACAACAAAAAAACAGGCACAAACAAAAGAAGATAAACCCTGAAAAGAGTGCTGCGGTTTTTTCAAAAAGAGGCCGGGCGGTACGCATTAAAGCTATTTTAAAACTATTCGGCCAACAAACCCATTACATTTTCAATGGCGGCGGAAAGCTCATCATTGTCCACAGTGAGGGCGGAAGAAGCCATGGGCGCCGCCCGGTATGAATCCGGCATTTTGATTCCGGTATTCACAGGATACATCCATTGTGTCAACGGAAGAACAGCCTGAGCTTCAGGAGAAATCAGGAAGTCCAGGAACAAGCGGGCACCGTCTTTATTGGGGGCATTCTTCAAAACAGCGGCGCCTTCAATTTGCAGGGGATGTCCTTCATCGAAAATCAATGCCTGGAAACGTTCCCCTTCACCGTATTCAACATGGTAGGCAGGGCTGGTGGTGTAGCTTATCACCAACGGCGCTTCCCCGGAAGTAAACAAACCGTAACCGGTGCTCCAACCGGGGGCCATGGTAAGGATATTGGGTTTAAGCGCTTTCCAATAATCCTCATAGCCGTTTCCGAAAACAGCAAGAGTCCAAGCCACAAAACCCATACCGGGAGTACTGGTACGTGGATCCATTAAAATGATTTTTTTTGCATAAACCGGATTGGCGAGTTCTTCCAGGGATGATGGAGCTGGAACAGAAGACTCTGTATCGTAAACCATGGCGAAATAACTCCAATCATAGGGGGTTACCAGCCAGTCATCGGCAAGGCGCAAATCGGCGGCGATTATTTCATCTGCATTTTCAGGCTTATAAGACTCAAAAACACCGGCTTCCCGGACAGCTTTCATTTGGTTGTTATCAATCCCAAGCACAATATCAGCCTGGGGATTATCTTTTTCGATAACAACACGGGAAAGAATCTGGGAACCGTCACCCGCATCAATCATGGTGCATTTTATCCCGGTTTTCTTTTCAAAAAGGCGTGTCAACTCAGGACCTGCCCCCCATTCACTTATAAAAGAATCATAAGTGTAAATCACCAGTTTTTCTGAACGGGAAACGGAATCCTTGGAACCTCCCGCAAAAACAGGAGAGGCAAAAAAAACAAAGACAGTTAAAATGGAAAATAAAAAAAGACGGGCTTTCATACTTCCTCCGCCGGTATTATCCGGATCAGGTTGGGAAACCATACGGTTTCCTACGGGTATAATCTCAGAGCGCGGAATGCGCACACCCCGGTAACGAAAACATAATACCAAAATACAATTCTTTGTTCAAGTTGTTCTTTATCCAATCACAGAAGAACAGAATCCACAAGTTTTTGAAAATCGGAATTCACATTACCCTTTTCACTGTCCGTTGTATCAGAAATCGCAGAATCTATGACATAAATTCCGTCCCGGTTGACAATGGTCTCATCCCTATTTTCGCTGGAAACACTTTCAGGTTCCGCAGGCAAAAGTTCCGCGGGTTTTGTGTCGCCGACTACATCAAGCCCAGTAACCGCCTCCGGTTGAGGCGGCAGAGGTTTAAGATTTTCCGTAAATTCCCCCAGATATTCCAGCTCAGGAATATTTTCAGTCTCAGACTGATTACCGGGAACAATTACACCTGAAGGCTCCTGTTCCATGGAGGCAGAATCCTTTGTGTCTCCGGTGTTTCCGGAACCATTCCGGGAAAACCTTTCAAATTTTCCGAATTCTTCCATACTGGAATCCGATGGATAGAGGAAGCATTTTTCAGCTTCTTGTTTGAATCCATTCATATTAGCGGAATGCAAAGCTTGTTCCACCATTTCCCGGATTACACCGGTATCAACAGAAGAGACCTTGCTTTTACGGAGTCTTCCCAAAGCAGCGAGAATTTCGTCCCAGCTTTTATCCAAAAGCGAATCTATTTCCTTGGAGTATTTTTTCCTTATTTTTCCGCTGAAATCCTTTTTTATTTCCGAGGAAAGCTCACGACGGTGCGAATCCAATTCCCCGCAAAAACGAGCCATCCCATCACTGTCGTCCAAACGGCCTGAAGCAATAACGTCATGAAGCATCTGAAACTGGAAGGTGCGTATCCTGCGCCTGGCAACGCTCATAGGATCCTGCTTCATACATAAAATGAAAAAAAGCAGGAGAAAAACGGAGATGAATCCGGCGCACAAAAAGAATAACTTAGCCGCCGGGGAAAATTCAAAATAAGTTTGTGGAATTAACACAGACAGGAAAAGTCCCGGAGAGATTCTCTTGGAAAAGAGGACAAAAGAAATTCCATTCACAACGGCGGTTTTTTCCACACCGGTTCTTCCTGCTTCCCACCTGGACACAATTTCGGATGACACAACAGAAACAGGGGATTTTTTTCCGGAAACCCGGCGCTGGGTATCCGACAATAATACTTCCGGCATACCCCGTACAAGTCCGCTGACGGTATAATCTTCCGAAGCCACGATGGTAAAAACATCACCCACTCTCAAAAGGTTCGCTTCAACCATATAATCCTCAACAGCCCGGGGCGAAACATAAAAAGCGATGGTTCCTCTCCAGGTTGAATAAGAATCGTAAAGAGGAAAGGAAAAAACCATCACGCCGTTAGCCGGATCTCCCGCCACTTTATTTTTGGAGCCATTGGGGCATTCCAACACGGAGAAAGGAATCCCCGCCCCGGAATCCTCATAATTTTTATAAATGATTCCGGAATTTATCCGTTCGGCCACATCACTTTCAAAGGTACTGAAATGAATTCTGTGAAATGGAATGCCGTCTTTATCCGGAAGATCACCGCCGGAACCGATAATGCGTATCCCTGAAAGTCCTTTTACGGAAGAGAAAAGCATCTCCATCAACAGGGCACGCTCAGCAATATCGGAATCCTCCTGGGTTTGCAAAAAACTCTTCCTGACGGATGTTTTGAATGTATAGTCTAAAAACAGATTGTCCACGGATTCCTTCCAGCGACGGAAAGACAAAAGCTGGGCATCCAGATTTTTTTCCACGGAAGAAACCAATGCCGGCTGGTAAAGATTCATTTCAAAAGAATCAAAAAGACCGAAACAAGCCGCCACTATTAGTCCGCCTACGACAAAAAGAGAAATAAATAAACTTATTAAAAACTTCGGAAAAATCCGCACAAAGCCCCCGAAAACAGAATTCGCGGAAAAAAATCCGCAAACACCGTAAAAGCCTATACTGCTTAGGCAAAGCTGTCAATCATGTCACCGAATATAAATCCTGGAAACGGAAACAACATTGAATCAGGACAAGGGTTTTGGTATAATGATGTCTTATGGAGACAAGACAATATAAGGACGAATTCATTAAATTTATGGTTTCCTGTGGAGCGTTGTCATTCGGCGACTTTGTACTGAAAAGCGGCAGGCATTCCCCGTTTTTTATGAATGCCGGCGCTTATACAACCGGCAGCCAGCTTGCCACACTGGGGGAATTTTATGCGACGGCTATCCACGAAAGGTTCGGAGATGACTTCGATGTGCTGTTCGGCCCCGCTTACAAGGGGATTCCCCTGTCGGTGGCCACTGTAATAGCCTACAACCGGCTTTTTAGCAAGGACATACGCTATTGTTCCAACCGAAAGGAAGCAAAAGATCACGGGGAAACGGGAATCCTTTTGGGGACAAAACTGAAGGACGGAGACCGGGTTATGTTAATTGAAGACGTGACAACCTCCGGCAAATCAATAGATGAAACCGTTCCCATTTTGCGGGCCCAGGGTAATATAAAAATAGCAGGTTTGATGGTTTCCCTGGACAGACAGGAAAAATCCGGCAAAGAACAAACTGCGGATGATGGAAACAAAAAGGAAGGGGGCAAATCTTTGTCCGCTTTGGAGGAAATATCGGAAAAATACGGTTTTCCGACCGCCGCCATAATTACAATGACCGAAGCTGTCGACTTCCTTATGAAAGAACCCTGCGACGGAAAAATCATCATAACAGACAGAATAAAATCTTCTATCGATAAATATTACAGTGAATTTGGAGCATTCTGATGAGTGAATCAGCGACATACGCTGCGGCTGTGGAACGCAGTAAAAAACTTGAAGAAGACATTTCAGTAAATCCCCAAAAATACAGGGTATTGACAGGAGACAGGCCTACGGGACGCCTCCATATCGGACATTATTTTGGTTCCCTTCAAAACAGGGTTAAACTTTCAAAACTCGGCGTCCCCACTTTTATATTGATTGCCGATTACCAGGTTTTAACTGACCATGAAGCCTTTTCTGAAATTTCCCAAAACACAAAACAGCTTGTAATTGACTACATCGCCGCAGGAATTGAACCCGGTGAAAATGTTACTATTTTTCCCCACAGCTACATTCCGGAAGCCAATCAGCTCATGCTTCCCTTTTTGACGCTCGTTACAAATGCCGAATTAAACAGGAATCCCACGGTGAAAGAAGAAATCCAGGCAGCCGGATTAAAAAGTGTTAACGCGGGAATGTACACATACCCTGTACATCAAGCCTGCGACATACTCTTTTGCAAAGGAACAGTGGTTCCTGTAGGAAAAGACCAGTTGCCTCACCTCGAATTGACCAGAACAATCGCCAGAAGATTCAACGAAAAATTTTCACCGAGAAATCCTGTATTCCCTGAGCCTATGGCACTGCTTAGTAAAACACCTCATGTCCCCGGATTGGATGGAACCCAGAAAATGAGCAAAAGCCGCGGGAACGCCATTATGCTGGGAGCCTCGGAAGATGAAACGGCTGCCCTGATAAAAAAAGCGAAAACTGATCCGGAGCGCCGTATTACCTATGACCCGGAAAACAGACCGGAAATAGCAAACCTGCTTAACCTGGCATCTTTATGCACAGATGAAACTCCGGAAGCTATTGCGGAAAAAATCGGTGACGGAGGAGCCGGAACCCTGAAAAAAGTTCTTGTGGAAGCGGTGAACGAAAAATTCCGGCCCCTGAGGGAAAAACGGAAAGCTTTGGAGCAGAATCCGGAATACATACGTTCGGTTCTCCTTTCAGGAGTGGAGAAAGCCAGAAAAATAGCCACGGAAACCCTGGAAGAAGTCCGCCGTGCGATGAATATGGAAATATGAAAATGGCGGAAAATGGAAAAGCCGTGGATTTTTTTTCACGGGGATACAATTGCGGCCAGTCAGTGATGGCGGCCTTCGCTGAAGATTTTAAGCTGGAAGAAACTTTCCTTCTTAAAGCAGGAGCGGGATTTGGCGGAGGTATGGGAGGAAGCAGAATAACCTGCGGCGCTGTCAGCGCCATGGTTTTCTTTTCCGGCCTGGCAATGGGAGAATACGCCCCGGATGATATACAAAGCAAAAAAAAGCTTTATGATCAGGTGAAATTCCTCATATCCGAATTCACGAAGGAGTTCGGCACCACTGACTGTAAAAGTCTTTTACTGAAAGCTTCCTGTATACCGAAACCGGATCCCTCTGTGCGGAATGCGGAATATTATGCCAAGCGTCCATGCGCCCATTTTGTGGCAAAGGCCGAAGAACTTATCAGGAAGCATCTCTTGGCGGAGGAACCGGATTCTGAAAGAGTATAAAAGGGCTGCAAACAGGGCTTAGAGGCTTAGGGGGCAGCAGGGAGAAAGCCTTCTTCCTCCGCGGCTAAATACTCCTTCCAGGCATGGATGAATTCCAACATATACTGCTGCACATCCCCGAACCATTTGCGTTGAAAGTCAAGGGCCGCCCGGCCCAGATACCTGTAATGCCAGCATTCCCAACGGTATCCGGTGACATTCTCATATCCATCAGGATACGAAAGGGACCAGCCGAATTTAAAGGCATTGTCCGTAAGCCATCTTCCCGCACGGGTTTCAGCGAAATCGTCCGTAATGGAACCGAAGTCAATGGCGGTTCCAAACTGATGCTGACTTGTTCCAGGCCGGGCAGACTCACGGTCGGCGACTTCTTGCCCCAACTGTGCCACATTCCTTTTATAAAGATTATCCTGGTATTCATAAGAACGGTAAGTTGAACTCACCAAAAGGGTAACACCGTCTTCCATGGCGGCGGCGGCCATTTCTTCCAAAGACGCCTCCGCTCCCTTTGTGAGAGAAAGGTCATTACGGTTAATCATGTAAGACCGCCCCTCGTTTACTGTGTCCGTAAGGCGAACCAAATCCGGCGGCACAAAATCACTGGCAAGGAAATGCTTCTTGTCTATCAGCCGGAAAAGATCCCCGGGCTCGGACTGAAGGAGCGCATCCAATTCAACAAGGAAGGTTGTTTTATCCCTGTTTATTCCTTCAATTATTTCGGCGGGGATTGAAGCCGGAGCCTCAAAAATCACCCGTTTATCCTGTTCCGCCTGTCCAGTTTCAGTTTCATCCACAACAGTTCCATCCTTTTGGTTATTACGTTCCGAACAGGAAACTAAAAAGGTAATCACAAAAATAAAAGCGAATAAAAAAATTTTATACTTCATATTATGTCTCATATAAACCTGTCCTCCAGTTATTTAAAATATTTGATTTCCCAACCCCGTTTTTTTGCTTCTTTCCGGAGCCGCCGGTCAGGATTTGTAGCCACAGGACGGCCCACGGCGGCAAGCAGGGGTAAATCGTGGATACTATCAGAATAGAATGAACATTCAGAAATATCTACCCCCGCCCTGCGGGCAAAACCCAGCACAATATCCCTTTTATACCTGGAAAACACCGGGACACCCTCCAAACAGCCTTCAAAAACATCCCCGTTATACTGGAAACGGGTGGAAATAATATTCTCGTCAGTAATCCCGCAATATCTGGCCAGAAAAACAACAGCCTCAAAGGGTGATGAAGTCGCCAAAACAACACGGACGCCTTTATCATGAAGACTTTTCAACTCCTTTTTTGCGTCCTCAAAAAATTCTTTCTGGATGTGTCTTTTGAAAGCTTCTTCGCCCACGGACAGGAAAACACCCCGGGTTACACCTTTCAAATAAGGCAAAATCATTTGAAACACGTTTTCCATTTTTATACTGAAACACCGGTAAAAAATGTATAGGAACGGAACCAGAAAAAAATAGCGCTTTTTTATCATTTTACGGCGCGCACAGGCAAGGGCAAAAGGCAAGGGAGTGGCTCCTTTTGTAAGCGTATGATCCACGTCAAAAAAAGCTATTTTTTCTACAGCAGCCGTCATAATAAAATCATCACCTCAAACAAACATATTTTACTTGCCGGAGTTTTAAAAATAAAAACTTATCTTATTGCGGAACAATCCGCACCTATATTCTATACCCTTTGTAAGATTTTTGCACAACTTCAAGCCTAAATTCCGCCAACGCCGCGTTTTTTCATCATAAACAGGCGGAGCCTCCCCGGCTTTTGCGGTTATTTTCCGCAGGTTTTCCATGTTTTTTTTCCTGAAGCGGAAAGCTCCGGCCTTTCCTTCCGGCCTGTAACAAAAAGCCAGGCAAAAAGGCTTCCCAGGGGCAATAGTTAACAAAACAGTAACAGAAAAACAGCGGAGGGGAAAGCCTTCTGATACTGTGTTCCCGGCATCTATCCCGGAAAAAGAATGCTCAGATATATTTTCAAAACATTCAATGGCTGTAATCAAAAGGGAAGAAACCAGACTGTCAGGCAAAGAAGCCTTGGAAGCACAGCATCGGATAAAAGAGTCAAGCCCGGCAAGTCCCCCGGCATCCGTGGAAAATTCTGCGGAAAAAAACCTTCTGCCCATCAAATTGAAAACAGGTTATAAAACCTCAGTCAAAGAGTGAATTATCGTAAACATTTCACGGAACCCGGTGGATTCAATGGCAGTACGGACAATTTCCGAAGGATTCATCAAATACAGCTTGAATCCTGAATCTTTGGCATCCTCGGTGGCTGCTATCAACACGCCTAATCCGGCGGAAGAAATATTCACAACCTTTGACATATCAAGGACAAGATTTGTTTTTTTTACAAGGGAATAAGCCCTGTTCTGGAATTCGGTATATGTGTAAGAATTCACTGTCCCCGCGATTTCCAACAGAACATAATTCGCTCCGGTCTTTTCTAAAACGGAAATAGTATCCATAACTTTTATGACTCCTGCCCGCTAAGATATTTAAACACAAGGATTGTTATGTCGTCCTCTGTCTCAGAGGAAACAAAAGCGTCAACATCCTCGCAAATGAATTTTGCCACCCGGTCAGCTGTATAGGTACGGTTATCCAGCAGCTGTTTTTGAAGCCGTATTTTTCCGTAGCGTTCTCCACGGAGACTCAAGGAATTTATCAATCCATCTGTGGTAACAAGAATAATGTCACCGGGATTCAAGTTGATTTTCTTTACCCGGAGGTATGGGGAAATATTCCGGACAAAACCCAGTACATGGCCTTCACCCTGTATTTCTATGGCATTGTTATAGCCCGCCGTATAAAGGAACATGGCAGGGATACCACAGTTTACATAAAAAAGGATATTCTGTTTGAAATCAAATATACCGAAAACCCCGGCGAAAAAAGTTCCCTTCGGCAAATTGTCACGGACAAAGGAATTCATTTTTATCACCAACTGCTTGAAATCCGATGTCTCATTCAAGAAAGTCCGGAGAACGGATTTCATGATAACCATGGACATACTGGCGGTAAGTCCTTTCCCGGAAACATCACCCATAACGAACAAATATTTCTCACCGCCAAGTTTAACAAAATCAATAAAATCACCGCCAAGTTTACGGGCGGACTTTGTAATGAAATTGCAGTCAACCTTAGGGTTCCTGATGCGGTCCACATTCTCCTGAATCCCGGCAATAACCTGTCCGGAGAATTCGATTTCCCTGTCAACAGTAAGCACAACAGATTCATTGGCAATGTTCTTCAAATAATACATAATCAGGAAGAAATTGGAATAAAGTCTTGTGAATGAAGAATAATCATAATCAGAATAATCGGCGGCCCGCTTTTTCGGCCCGAACATCAGCATTCCGACAATGCGTGGACCTTCCCGCAAAAGAAGGAAGGCGTCAGCTCCGGTTAAATCAAATATTGCCAACAACTCGGATTTAACATCCGCAAAAAGATGTTTTGAAACTGCCTGGGTTTTAAGCACCACGGATTCGTTTTGCACAAGCAAAAATCTTATGGCATTGTTGTCCTCAAAATCAAAGGAAACGTTTTTCCCATGGTTAGAATAAATTGTTTTAAGACAACCCCTGTCATCGGACATGAGGACATCAAAGCTTGAACAATCAATGTATTTCTCAAGAACACCTTCCAGATGTTTAAGGATTTCTTCCCGGCCTCCGGTAAATTCAATACCTTCTATTTCGCGTTCCAAGTCAGATTCATAATCGGTTCCTATCCTGAATATCCTGCTGAAAAAATCCGACACTATTTCCCGCAAATAAACCAACACAACAAAAATAACCGTAAAAAGCAGAAACAGCAAAACACCATGGGGAAGGAATTTATACGATATCCATATTCCGAAAGCCGCTAAGACTGAAAACAACAGCCATATGCAGATAAAGTTCACCAATCCGGCCATGAAAATCGAACGGTCCACAATTGTAGTTATTTCCCGGATGCGGTTAAATGCAATATGGATAAAGGCCAATCCCAAGGGGATTAAGGAAAACGCCCATATGTAGCGGATAGACAGGAATGCAAGACCGGCTGAAATTCCTAAACCTGCAAGCAACACCAAAGCCATAAACAACAGACGCTGCCTGTATATACGGCTTCTCATGGCGATGCCACGGAAAAACATCACAAGAAATGAAAACAGGGGAAGAACCACAAAGTAAAAACCCGCGAAAACAGTGAAAACAGTAATCCCGGGAAAAATATCCATGGAATTTATTTTTACGGTATATTTCGAACCGGCTCCGACCCTCACCACTTCTATTAAAGAAACTGTGCGAACTGAAAGAAAAGAAAGGATAAAGGCTGCGACCATCAGGACAACACCGAAAAAGGCAATCCCCTTGGACTTACCGTAATAAGGGGCACTGAAAGCCTCTTTTAAAAGCAAGTAGGAAGTGTAAGCAAAACATATGATGGAGAAACGGAACAAAACCGTTGACAACCTTAAATTTTCATAATAAGCCACATGGACTGACAAACCTATCAGCAAAACACCGATTGCGATAATAACAGACATATTGGTAGTGTTATTTGAGTATTTATCGGCGGCGGTGTAAGAATCGAGATAATAAGAATAAGCGAAAAAGAAAATGGCGATAATATAATTAAAAATAAGCAAGCTCATAATTGATCCCCCATTTTTGCCACAAGCATTGTAACATCGTCCCGCAATTTTCCGGTTCCGTCTGCGGCGCCGCAATAAGAAAGGACAAGATCAGAGATATCGTTCACAAAATGGGCAGCACTTTTATGGGCGCTGTTTTTAATTGTATTCAAATACAAATCCGTATCACCGAGTTCAACACCCTTTGCATCCTTGGCTTCTGAAACTCCATCGGAAGCCATAAGCAGGAGATCGCCGGGATGGATGGAAACAACACGCTCTTCAATATCATCCAAATCAATTATACCCACAAGGCTGCAGGTGGATTCCAAGGGATTGATTTCATATTCCCCGGTGGTTTTTCTCGTGACGATGAGAGGATCCGCCATTGAAGCATTAACATACCTGATTGTATGCTTTTTTGTGTCTATTATCCCGATAAACATAACAACGTATTTATCCTGTAAATGCATTGACTTTATGGCGGCATGAACACTTCTTATCACACCGGGAAGGTCTTCCTTATTTCCGGTGATTTTTACCGTATTCATCACAACCCCCATAACCAGGGCAGAGGCAAGCCCTTTACCGGAAACATCCCCCAACAGGAAAAAAGTCCTGTCCTCATCCATGGGGATGACATCATAGAAATCACCGGAAACATTAACCAGGGGACGGAAATAAGCGGCGGCTTCCAATCCCTTCACGGAGGGCATTTCCCTGGGTAAAAATGAAACCTGGGTCTCCGCAAGCATCGCCCACTCTTTGGAAAGCTCGGAAATAGCGGACAGATTACTGATTGTTTTTGAACGCTTCAGGAAAGCGTTAAATTCATCAAACATCCGCCGGAAAATTTCTTCTTCGAAAACAACCATGTAACGGCAAAAAACATAAAACCTGAGTTTACCGCAAACAAGAAAAAAACCTCTTCCCTTAAAAAAATCGGAGGTAAGTCCCAGATCATCATCCATCAAGAACCAGCCCTCAGGCCATTCTGAAGAAAACCTGTGTTGAAGTTTGCTAAGGGTCGAAGGATTTGTTGCTATTTCTGTGGAAGAATTATAAATCACATAATTATTTTCAGAATTGATATAAAGAACAGAGCAGTCAGATTCATATTCAAGGACATCCTGGATTGACTCTATTAAATCATCCAATGTGTATGAAAACCGCAACCGGTCTATAAAACGCCCCAGCAACCTTGTATGTTTTACCTTGAATGTCCTGACCTCAAGTCTTAGCCAGGCGGTACGAACCAGAAGCACCGCGGTAATTGATGCCACAAAGAAAACCACCGCCGCGGAAATGTATTGCCCCAGGCTTTCAAATTCCGGCAGCAGAATGACCATGAAAAGTGAAAAGAATAAACCGATGACCACATCAATCGCTATCCGCGAAAAACATTTTTGAAATCGAATCATTTTCTCTCCCTCAGAATTCAATGTGAAGTTTCACCGCACAATATTACCCTCTCCTCCATTACAGGAACATATGCATGGAAAATAACTTCGGGCAAGTATATCACATAATATGAAAATTAGAAAGAAAAAACAAAAATAAAAGGCGGAATCCCGGAAACATCAACAGGAAAATCCGCCTTTCATTGAATTAATAAAAGTATTATATCCCTTAGCCGCCCATTTTAGGGTAACAGAGACAATCACTGCAATTCCGACAATGGAATCGGCTCGGGGACAACATTTTCCCCTTCGAGTTTCGACACCTCTGTTAAAAGAGCTTTGGAGCGGGCAGAAAGTTTTGAAGGAATACGAACAATAATTTTAATATATAAATCCCCCCGTCGGGAATTTGCGACAGGAACACCCTCTTCCTTTATGCGAAGGAGTTTCCCGTTTTGGGTTCCAGCCGGAATTTTAATTTTTATCTGACGCTTATCCAAAGAGCTTATTGTAATTTCTGAACCAAGGGCTGCCTGGGTCATTGAAATGGGAATGGCGCAATACAAATCCGGACCGGAGCGCTCGTACAGCGGATGCTTGAGAACACGGATGAATACCAACAAATCTCCAGGCGGCCCGCCGTTGGGTCCGGCGTCCCCCTGTCTGGGAATTGTGATTCTTTTTCCGTCCTCCACACCGGCGGGAATGGTCACAAGGATTTTCTGCCGCTTGCGTTGGAGTCCAGAACCGCCGCAGTCCTTGCATGGATTCTCGATTATTGTGCCTTCCCCGTGACAAGCCGGACAGGGGGACGCAATCGAGAAGAAGCCGGAACTGCGTCTTATCTGGCCGGTTCCCTGACAGGCTGAACAGGTTTTCCTGCCGCCTCCGGCGGAACCGGATCCCTTACAGGTAGGACAGGTTGAATTGCACTGGTATTGGATTTCAGCCTTTGTACCGAAAACCGCATCCTCAAAGGAAATGGAAAGGTCGTAACGGAGACTGGCTCCCCTGGCGGGGCCGCCCCGGGAGGAAGATGATTTTCTTCCTCCCCCGAAAAGGTTTTCAAAAATACCGCCGAAATCCCCGAAAATATCCTCAAAGCCCTGGAAATGGCTGGGATCAAACCCTCCGCCGCCTCCGGCTCCCATACCTTCAAGACCGGCATGACCGTACTGGTCATAAATGGAACGCTTTTGATCATCAGATAAGACTTCGTAAGCTTCTGAAGCTTCCTTGAATTTTTCCTCCGCAGTTTTATCCCCTGGATTTTTGTCCGGATGATATTTTACCGCAAGTTTTCTGTATGCTTTTTTTATTTCATCTTTTGACGCTGTTTTTTGAACGCCAAGAACTTCGTAATAGTCACGTTTTGCCACAAACAACTCCTGCCGCAATTAAATCAGGATATGGAGACTATACCATAAAAGCGGAAATTCCTTCAAGGAACCTCCGCTTCCAGGACGGGACATCGCGCAGAACCATGTCTGCGCACGGACTTTTATTTATCGTCGTCCACAATCTCGTAGTCTACATCATCGGCGGAACCTTTTTTTGCTTCCGGACCGCTTCCAGGATTGGAATCAGCCTGTCCTCCTGAAGTGCCAGCACCGGCATTCATATCCGGTCCGGCTCCACCGGCGGCACCTGCCCCAGCGCCGGAAGCCGCCTGAGCCTTGTACATTTCCTCCGCAATCTTATACGAAGCCTGTTTCAGCTCTTCGGTTTTTGCCTTGATGCTTTCCACGGAGCCGCTTTCGAGTTCCCGTTTAAGGGCGGCAACGGCATCTTCCACAGCCTGCTTGTCCGCGGCTGAAATTTTATCACCGGTTTCCTTGAGGGCTTTTTCGGTTTGATAAATCATGGAGTCAGCCTCGTTGCGAACTTCAACCTTCTCCCGTTCCGCCTTGTCCGCAGCCGCATTGGCCTCGGCCTCTTTCACCATGCGGTCGATTTCGCTGTCGCTGAGCCCGCTGGAGCTTTCAATGCGTATATGCTGTTCTTTTCCGGTGCCCAGGTCTTTGGCTGAAACATGGACAATACCGTTCGCGTCAATATCGAAGGTGACTTCTATCTGAGGAACACCCCTGGGTGCAGGAGGAATTCCCACCAGATCGAATTTACCGAGGGTTCTGTTCTGGGCCGCCATTTCACGTTCACCCTGAAGGACATGGATGGAAACGGCAGTCTGTCCGTCCGCAGCGGTGGAGAACACCTGGCTCTTGCGTGCAGGGATTGTGGTGTTCCTGTTTATAAGCCTGGTGAACACACCGCCCATGGTTTCAATACCCAAGGACAGGGGGGTAACATCCAGAAGGAGGACATCCTTCACATCGCCTCCCAGGATACCGCCCTGAATGGCAGCGCCCACAGCCACAGCTTCATCCGGGTTGACGGACTTTGAACCTTCTTTACCGAAAAGCTCTTTTACAATTTGGAGAACCTTCGGCATACGGGTGGAACCGCCGACAAGAAGCACTTCGTCAATCTGATCGGTGGAAATACCGGCATCGGAAATCGCCTTGCGGCAGGGTTCCTTGGTGCGCTCAAAAAGGTCATCTGTCATCTGCTCAAATTTTGCCCTGGAAAGGGTTTTCTGAAGATGTTTCGGGCCGCTCGCATCCGCCGTAATAAATGGAAGGTTTATTTCGGCATTGGTGACAGCGGACAGCTCGATTTTCGCCTTTTCGGCGGCTTCACGGAGCCGCTGCAAAGCCATCCTGTCCTGGGAAAGATCAATGCCGGTGTCAGCCTTGAACTCATCCACAAGCCAGTTGATTATGCGGCGGTCAAAGTCATCACCACCCAGATGGGTGTCACCGTTGGTGGACTTTACTTCAAAAACGCCGTCACCCAATTCAAGGATTGAAATATCGAAGGTACCGCCGCCCAAGTCGTATACGGCGATGGTTTTTTCCTTTTTGGAATCCTTGTTGAAACCGAAGGCCAGGGATGCGGCGGTCGGCTCGTTTATAATGCGCTTCACTTCCAAACCGGCAATCTTTCCGGCGTCCTTTGTAGCCTGGCGCTGGGCATCATTAAAGTAAGCGGGAACCGTGATGACAGCTTCCGTAACTTCCTCGCCCAGATAGTCCTCGGCGGTTTTCTTCATCTTCTGGAGGATGAAGGCGCTGATTTCCTGGGGGGAATAAAGCTTGCCGTCAATGTCAACACGCACATCGTCACCCTGGGGAACAACCTTGTAGGGAACAAGCTTCGCCTCCCCGGTCAATTCATTATAACGGTGTCCGATAAACCTTTTAATAGAATAAACAGTTTTTTCGGGATTTGTAATCATCTGGTTTTTCGCAGGCTGACCGACAATACGTTCACCTTTTGAAGTAAAACCTACGATTGACGGGGTTGTGCGTCCGCCTTCAGAATTCTGAATAACGACAGGCTCGCCGCCTTCCATTACAGCGACGCATGAGTTCGTAGTTCCTAAGTCAATTCCAATAATTTTTCCCATAATCCATATCTCCTTAAATATCAACAGCCGTTATTTCTCCGGCGGAGTTTTTACTATAACCTGAGCAAGTCTTATAACCCGCTCTTTAAGCTTGTATCCCTTGCGGCATTCTTCCTGCACAACCGGCTCGCTTACATCTTCCGCAGGAACACGCCCAATAGCTTCATGGATATTGGGGTCGAATACTTCACCTACAGAGGGATAATAAACCAACCCGTATTTATTTTCGAGCATTGAAGCCATCTGACGGCGTATCATCAAAACACCTTCCACAAAGGCGGCGGCAGGGCTTCCAGCCTCCTGCTCTCCGGCGGCCGAAATAGCCCGGTCAAAATCATCCAGAACCTGGATTAAATCCACCAACAATCCGGAGTTGGCAAAGTCAATGGCTTCCTGCTTTTCACGAATCATCCGCTTGCGGTAATTCTCAAAGTCAGCGGCCTTGCGCATATACAAATCCTTGTATTCAGCGCTCTGCTTTTCCAGCTCAGCAATCCGGTCTTTATCTGAAGGTTCTTCACCGCTTCCTTCGGTTTCCTTTCCGGAATCCCCGCAATCATTACCGGCAGCCTTGTCTCCGCCGGTTTCCTGTTTTTCCGCTACAGATTCCGTTTCTTTCGCGGTATCAGAACCGTTGTCCGGAGTCACATCTCCGGATTCAACCTTTTCACCGGAATTTTTTCCGGCGGAATTTTTTTCAGCAGTTTCACCATGGTTTTCTTTGTGTTTTTTTTCTTTCTCTGACATTCAATTCCTCAAGATATTTTAATCCTTATCTTAAAGATACTGAAATATGTTTAAAAAGTGAAGATTTCAGAAAAAAATGTGGAAAAATATATAATATTTCAGGTTTTCCGAAACCCTATTTCGGGAGGGAACCCTGTTTTTTGTCAAAATCCCCCAGCATATTAACCAGGGACTCCGGATCATCGAAACGTTTTTCTTTCCGTTTATTAATGATTGAATACATTATGGGGGTTATGAAAAGCGTCATAATAGAGCCGGACACCAAGCCTCCGAACATTGTCAGGGTTATGGGTTGAAGCATTTCGCTTCCCTCACCCGGGAAAAAGGCCACGGGAATCATTGCGATGACTGTGGTCAGGGTTGTCATTAAAATCGGCCGGAGTCTCTGCCGGGCCGCCTGGACACAGGCTTCGATGACAGGGGTTTTCCGTTTCACCAGAGAGTTGGTGTAATCAACAAGCACAATACCGTTGTTTACAACCACACCCACAAGGGCCACGAATCCGACAGCGGAGAAAAGGCTGAAAATCTGTCCGGTAAGCACGTACAGCCAAACAACGCCTATACTCAAAAGAGGAATAGAAAAGAAGATGATGAATGGATCCGCCAGGGATTCAAACTGGGCGGCCATAACCGCAAAAACAAGTATAATGGCCACAGCTACCACGAGAACCATAATACCGCCGGTTTCCTCCATGTCGGCCGCTTCTCCCGCGTAACGCAGTTCCACAGTGGAAGGAAGGGCAACATACTTTTGTATCGCCTCTTCCACCAAGGGCTGGATTTTGTTTACCGCCAACCCTGTCTCCAAATCCGCAGTAACATGGGTGAGGCGTACCCGTTCTTCCCGGCGTATTGACTGGGGAGCTACAGTACGCTTGAACTGTACCAGGTTATCCAGGGGAACCTTGCCGGCGGAACCGGAAACATATATGCGGTTCAGGTCATTCAATGTTGAAACTTCAAAGTCCGGGATGTAAACCTCAACAGAAACTTCGTTGTCTCCATCCATCCAGGTTGTGGCTTCCACTCCGTTTAAAGCCGCGCTTAGCTCAGAGGCGATTTCGCTGACCGGAATCCCCAGGGCGGCGGCCCTGTCTTGATCCACAACAACCGTGTATTGGGGAAGTCCCGATTCCAAATCCGAAGTCACATCAACCAAGCCCGGGACATGGGTTTTCAACACGGCGATTATTTCCTCCGCCAAGGCATTTACAGCGGTCATGTCATCGGAAAGCAGCTCAATATCGATGGGGGAGCCGCTCCTGAAACTTCGTCCTGAACTGTAGGTTAATTCCGCATCAGGAATTCCTGCGAAAACAGGACGGATAATTTTCTCGATTTCTTCCGGAGAAATTGTCTGCCGGTCAAGAGGGGGCAGATTTATCTGGATATTTCCCGTATTTCCGGTGCCTACAGTCACAATGAGATTCTCGTAACCTGAAATACGTTCCTCTATTTCCTCTTTCATCTGGAACAGAACCTTTTCGGTAACCAAATCATCGGTACCCACGGGCATGGTAAGGGAAATACGCATGACATCATCGGAGGTTGTTTCCGGTGAAAAACTGATCCCAAGCTCCATGAATTTCAAAACCGAAAGGACACAGAGGGAGATGGTGAGGGTCAGGATTAAAAGCCTGTTTTTCAAAACAAAAGCCACGGCTTTTGCATAACCGTTTTCCATCATTATGAGGGACCGTTCCATTATGTAATCCAAAAACCACAGGATCCGGTTACGTATGGGTTTTTGAACCCGGGAGGAAATACGCAGGATGCTGCCGCACAAGGCTGGTACAAGGGTCAAAGCCACAATCAGGGAAGCCGAAAGGGAGGCCACGATTGTCACAACCATGTCGCCGAACATTTGCCCCAAATCTTCCAAATCAGCCTTGTAAATAATAACCGGAAGAAAAACACACAGGGTTGTAAGGGTGGAAGCGGTTATAGCTGTTGTCATTTCGGTGGAACCAAGGATTGCCGCCGCCGCGGAATTTTCCCCCTGCTCCCGGTACCGGTGGATGTTGTCCAATACCACAATGGACGCATCCACAATCATTCCTATCCCGAGGATGAGTCCTGTCATGGTCATAACATTAAGCGTCAAATCCATCAGGCTCATACACAAAAGCGTAATCAAAATTGAGATGGGCATGGAAAAGGCGATGACAAGGGTGCTGCGGAAACTGCGCAAAAACAGGAGCATTATAAGCATGGCGAGGAGACCTCCCTGAAGAGTGGAGGAATACACCTCCGCCATGGTTGTTTCTATCATGGTCGTGTCATCGCTGAGAACGGAAACCTTCACCCCGTAAGGAAGGGCGGCATTTATCCCGTCCAAAGCTCTGTGAACTCCTTTCGACACAGTGGTGCTGTTGGCGTCTATCTCACGGGAAATGGAAACATAAACCCCGGGAATTCCGTCTATATATACCCTGGAACCGGTATAATCATACATTTCGTACACTTCGGCAATATCCTCCAGACGCACTACATTTGTACGCCTGGTCAAATTCCCGGAAGCAGGAATGGAAACTTCCGCAACAACAGAACGGCGTATATCATCCAGGGTTAAAAAGGATTCATCAATGTAAATTTGATAGTCAATGCCGGTTTCCGTCATTGTACCGCCGGAAGCCTTTATGTTCCGCCTATTCAAAGCGGAAGCGATTTCCGAAAGGGTTAAATCATAGGCACGCAACCGGTTTTCGGAAACATCAACCCTCACGATTTTTTCAGCGCCACCGTATACGGAAACCGAAGCCACTCCCGGGATACGCTCCAAAAGAGGTGTTATGTCATCCTCCGCCAAAGTCCTGATTTCGTGAAGGGGCAAATCCCCGGAAACAGTCAGGCGCATTATGGGGGAAGAGTTACTGTCATACCGCCGGAGAACCGGGGCATCACATCCGTCCGGCAATGCCCTGGTTGCCCTGGAAAGAATTTCCTGCACATCATTGTACGCTTCGTCCAAATCCACATCATAACCGAAAAGAAGCCTGACAGTGCTCCTTCCTGTGGATGAGGTGGAAGTCATGGAATCAAGCCCGGAAACCGCGCTCAAACGGGATTCCAGAAGCTTTGTCACGTTTTCCTCTATTTCCTGGGGACCTATGTTTTCATAGGTGGTGGAAACAGACAAAACAGGAACTGTACTGGCAGGATACAAATCCACCCCAAGCCTTGGAACAAAGATGCCGGCCACAACACATATGAGGACATAAATCATTACTGTGGTGACCGGACGGCGGACGGAAACTTCTGATATTTTCATTGTCAGGCGCTTCCTTCATCCTTGGAAGGTTCTTCCTCCCCTGCAATTCTTACAGGGGTTCCGTCCGTGACGGAACCGGAAGTAATCACAATGTCGCCGAATTCAATCCCGGAAACAATCTGTATATGGGTATCATTCGAAAGACCGGTGGAAACCTCAACCCTTCTGGCGTGTTTTTCAGAATCCACCACATAGACGACGGTTTTGTCGTCATAGGTACGGAGGGCCGCTTTGGGAATAATTTTTGAATTCGTAATCTGCCTGGTCACAAGGGTTATACCGGCAAACATTCCCGGCTTTATTTCCCTTCGTACCGGGGAAATATTCAGCCTTATTTCTATGGAACGGGAAGACAAATCCACAACGGGACTCACTTGGGAAACATAGGCGTAAAATGTTCTTTCGGGATAAGCCACCAGGGAAATTTTGGCGGAAGCGCCCACTTTTAGGATTGACGCGTACTTTTCGGAAGCATAGGCGATAATCTGAAGGTCGTTCAGGTTTCCCACCGTGGCCACCGGGGAGGTTGATGAAAGGGTGTCGCCCCGGGCATAAGGCAGGGAAATGATTGTTCCCGCAATAGTGGAACGAACCGGGTTCACCGAATAGGAAGCCCCCGGTTTAGATGGGTCCACATAAGCCACCACATCCCCCTGCTCCACCGTGGAACCCACGGAAACCGTGTATGAAACCAGTTTGCCGGAAGTGTCGGCGTAAAGGGAAATCTCAGAACGGGATGTAACGTCCCCGTTGAGTTTTACGGTCTGGGTCATTGTTTCCGGTTCTATTGTAACCGCATTCACTGTTATCACTGTCCCGTTCTGTCCGGAAGAAGAGGTTTTTACCGGTTTATTTGCATTCCCGGATGCGGAATGCTTTATCAGCACAGAATATAAAATTCCAGCCATACAAACAGCTGTCATCAGAAGAAGAATTATTTTTATAATCAATTCAACCACAGAGATTTTATGTTTAACAGGTTTTTCCTGCACAACCTTTTCCGGGACAACCGTATTGCAGGAGGGAACGGTTCCGGCGGAAGAATCTGGTACCGGAGGACTATTCAATTCCTGTACGCCGGCAGCTTCAGGGGCGGAGGCTTCTTCGTTTCCAACGTTATTTTCCGGACAAAACCGCTCTTCCTTGGGAGGTTGAACAGGGTTTTGTTCCCGGCTTTCCTGTATATTTACTCTTTGGTGCCGTTTTCTACGCATAGAACCTCCTCGGATACATTAAGGGCATGGGCAAGCTCCGCCAAAGACGACCGGTAATCGGTCACCGCAGAAAGGACACTGTACCGGGCAGTAAGGTAATCCTGCCTTGCAAGTTCCAAGTCCGTTTGTGAAACCAATCCGGCGTCAAAGCCCATTCTGGAAAGCTCGTATGCCCGGGCGGTTATCTCCTCGTTCATCTGATTGATGGCAAAGGTCTCTATTATATCCTGAAGCGTGTTGAAAAGGGAAAGCACCTCCTGCCCTGCCGCTATACGGGTATTCTCCAAAGCCAGTTTCGACTGTTCCAAAGTGGTACGATTCCTTTCAGACAAAACAGAAGCGGAAGAACCCGGGATATAATTACTTATCGGAATGGAAACAGCCACGGAAAAGCTCCCGTCGCCGGAAATATTCGAGGAGGTCAAATCACCCACGGAGATATTCTCCCCGAAGGAGAGGGAGGGTCCGAACCGGTTGAGCTTTCCAGCCCGCAATTCGCTTTCAGCGTTTTCCACTGAAAGGGAAGCTAAAACGACATCGCCCCGTTTGCCAATCAGATTTTCCGTATCGGCCGGAAGCCTTACATCCGGCAGGAACACTTCCAAATCCCCGGCGGGATCCAGCAGGGTATCTTCAGGGATACCCAAAAGCACGCAAAAGTCACGTATAGACTGCCGGTACAGCCTTCTGGCATTCAACAGCTGGGGTTCCTCCGAAGCGGCGGCATAACGGCTGCGCAGGTATTCCAGCTCCGATGCCAGCCCGTTCTGGTAGTTCCTGTATACGAAATCCTCCTGGCTTTTTGCCAGGGCAAGGTTCTCTTCCAGAAGAACAAGTCCTTCCTTGTCCGCCAAAAGCTTGTAAAAACTTTTCTTGACGGAAAGCATTAAATCCAGTTCCGCCTGGGCATAGGAAACAAGGGCTGAGCTTTTGGCGATTTTAGCCTGGTTGAGGGTTTCCGCCACACCGGCGGCCAAAGTCAGGGTAACTCCCCCTGACACTGAAACGGAGGTGTCGGCGGAAGAGTCCGGCATGAATCGGTGGCTGTTCCTCAACCCGCCGGACAGGGAAATGGAAGGCAAAAAAGCATTCCAAGACGACAAGGCTTCTTTTTCAGTATATGAAAGTTCAAGTTTTTTTTGTTTAAGCTCCAAATTACCGCTCAAAGCCAAAACAAGGGCTTCATCCAAGGTTATGGGGCAAATAAGGCCTTGTTCATTTTTAGCTTCCGAAAAGGACTGGCCGAAAACCCTCCCTGAAAGCGCCGCCACAAGGATAAAGACACAGAGGCGGAGCCGGTGCTGATTCATTATAAAATCCTCCGGTTATCAATTTATTATATTATAACAAACATTTAAGACATATAGAATGTAAAACACACAAGAGCCTTTTTATATACAAATATATTTAAAAACCTTTAAAAAATCATATTGCAATCATTATGAAATCCTGATATACTGCCAAATCATCCGGGGGTGTAGCTCAGTTGGCTAGAGCGCTTGCATGGCATGCAAGAGGTCAGGGGTTCAATTCCCCTCACCTCCATAAAATGGTGGATATTCCCACTGTTGGATTTAAAATATGGATGATGCAATCATAGACCCGGAACTTGCTGCCTTACTGGACGACACACCGGTAGAAATAACAAATGACTCTTCCGCAATGGGGCATTCAAATCTCTTTGCATCCTCCGTTGAAGCGAGTTCTGAAAGCGAAAAAGAAGGCAACGTTGATTTAAGCGTCACCTCATTCGCTCCCGTTGAGAAATTTTTTGAAGACAAGCCCTCAAAAATCTACGATAGCCCGGATTATTACAAGAAGGTTTTAACCGGCGAGGGGGATTCCTCCAACCGGCTCCACGGCCTCCTTTCAAAATACCTGTCCTGTAAGGATCCAAAAGACCGGGGGATTTTCCGGCAGCAGATTATATCAGCTTACTGGGATTTCATGTCCTCGGTGGCTTTGAAAATGTCCTCCCCCTCCTGCTGCGCTGAAAAAAAAGCGGCTCTCCGGTATGCTCTTTTACTGCCTTCCCTCCTGACGGAAGAGCAAAAAACACTTTTTGCTACCATTATAGAGAAGAACGTTTCCGGCGAGCCTGTCTATTACCTGGATGAATGGTTTGAATCCATCGCGAAAGGACGCATAAATCCTTCCAGCACCGATGAGGTGAAAACCTCAAGGAAAGACGACTCCGCCCGCTTTGTCCAGCTTTTAAGCAAGGCGGAAGGGAAACTCCAGAGCGCTGAAAACCTGCTCCGGGCAAAATCTTCGGAAAGGCTCCGGGCAGAGGACGACATAAGGAAAAGGCTTGATTCCATATTCCAGCATGAATCCCTGGCAGGGTTTTCCGGCGTAAGGGCCGGCTTCACGGAAATGCAAAAACGGGCCATGGGGGATTTGAGCGAGCACCTGAAAAAGCTCATGTCCTTGGACAAAGAGCTGAACGGCTTCATAGATGACTGCCGGACGGCGGAAGCCGATGTGCGTGTCCTTCAGCAAAAGGTTAACTCATCCGGAGGCGGACAGGCGAACCTTTCCGGCGTAAGCGCTGAATTCGACACCATAAGGCAGATGGCCAAAATGACCTGCGGAAGACAGGGGAACCATTTCCCGGTTTTAACCAGGGAGTATTTCCATTCATCCCAGAGGGAAATCGGCACCAGGGAAAATGTGCTGGAAACCCTCCGCTGGATTGAAAGCGTGGATGTGGAAGCTTATTGCCGTGTTTACAAATCCCAGCTGAACAGAATTCCGCCCTTCGTAATCCTTATCCCCTCCTACGGGGACATCGGCTTTTGCTGGGAGCCTTTTGACAGATACAACCGGGTCACTTCCCGGGGACGCATAGCCGTGCCCATGTACGCCAAAAGCCTGAAGGTCGCCGTCCTGTCGGCGGTGGCGGATTTACGCTGGCAGGTGGCCAAGGAAAAGGCTTCCTACTACTGGATGGAAGAGGGGCTTACGGGGAATTACTACCAGTGGTTCCAGTCCAAAAAACTGAAGGGTGATTTGAAAGAATATTTCATCAACGACTACCTTTTGTGGATGCTGAAGGAAAGCGAGGGAATCCAAAAATTGGATAAAGAAGTCCGGGGGATTTTCTGGCGGTACATGCCCTTCTCCAAAGAGGTCAAGGAAAAACTCAAACCCAGGGCACTCGTTTACCAGGAACTGTGCCAGCGGGATTTAAACCGGGAAATGTCCGACGGTTATTGATTCCATTCATACGGATACCGCTTTCCATGCACCGATATTATTGCAAGAAAAAGCCGGCCCATTGAGCCGGCTTTTTCTATGTTTTCATCACCGAAGGATTGCGGGAACCCGTCAAGCCTTCTTTTTCAGGCAGAGCACACGGACCGCTTCCACAATCTGCATTACCGCGAGGACGAAAAGAAGTACCCCCACACAGGCCAGAGGCAGAAAGGCGTTGGCACTTCTTCCGGGGATATTCTGTACAATAATGAAGCACAGGGCTGTCAGGGTTACGGCGAACATGAAAACCAGTGGAATCACGGTTTCCCAGGATTTCTTGCCGGAACGGACAACGTGGGAGGTTATGGCGAGAAGGGCCAGGGCTGCCAGAAGCTGGTTTGCGGAACCGAAAATGGGCCATATCCGGGTATAACCGGCGATAAGCAGCACAACACCCAGACCGACAGTCAGGAAGGTGGCACCGTACATATTGGCGGCAAAGCCGCGGATGGAGCCGGCGAAGGTTTTCTTGCTGTTCCCCGCCTCTTTCCCAGCCGGAGGGGCGGCGATTTCCTGCATGACATAACGGCCGATTCTGGTGGCGGAGTCAAGGCTGGTCAGGGCAAAGGCGGAATATGCCAGGGTGATAAACACCTGCCCCAAGGATTCCGGGATGCCGAAGCTGCTCATAAACCAAGCCACACCATTGGCGAAAATCTGGGCAGGAGCCCCGGAAACCACTTCGGTTCCCTTGGAAAGATAGCCCACCACAATCAGGGCAATGATGGCGAGGACACCTTCAACAAGCATACTTCCGTAGCCTATGAGCTTGGCATCGGGTTCTTCCTTTTCAAGCTGCTTGGACGTTGTGCCGGAGCTTACCAGAGAGTGGAAACCGGAAATCGCGCCGCAGGCCACCGTAACAAAAAGGAATGGGAACAGGTACTGCCCGTTCACGTGGAAACCGATGAAAGGCGCCATTTCCACATCGGGACGGCGGAGAACAAGCCCTATAAAGGCTCCTATTATCATGGCGTAAAGCAAAAAGGAACACAGATAATCCCGCGGCTGAAGAAGGAACCATACGGGAAGAATTGAAGCGCATATTATGTAAATGACAAGAAGAACGCGCCAGCCGTTCACCCCCAGTTTGATGAAGGGAAAGAAATACCCGGCAACAATCGCCGCCGTCAGGAAAATGATTCCCCCCAAGGTGGAAATCAACAGGGATGCATGGAGGCGGTTCCTGACCACGCCGAACCCGACGGCGAGGAAAATAAACAGCACGGAGGCTGTCCCGGCGCGGGCTCCGGTAAGGGAGTCGGGAAGCTCAGGATTAAAGGCAAAGGTCTGAGCGCAGATGTCTGTGAAAGCAGCCACAACAAGGGCGATTGTCAGCCATGCATACCAGTTGAAAATCTTCTTGGCCCTGGAAGAAATATTCAGGTTTATTGTCTCCCCGATGCTTTTCCCGTCATTGCGCAGGGACGCGACCAAAGAGCCGAAATCATGGACACCGCCGAAAAAGGTGCATCCGATAAGAATCCACAAATACACCGGCACCCAGCCGAAAATAGCCGCAAGGATCGGGCCTGTTATCGGGCCGGCCCCGGCGATAGAAGAAAAATGATGCCCCATTACGATTTTTGCGTCGGTGGGCACAAAGTCACGGTTGTCGTTGAATCTGTTTGCAGGGGTAATGTTATCCTTGGAAACGCCCCATTTTTTAGCCAGATATCCGCCGTACAACACGTAAGCCACAAAGAAAACCGCAAGACCGACAAAAAGCAAAACCAGCGAATTCATACTTCCTCCTTTGTATTTATATCGTTGAATTGAAAAAGCTTTTTATACGAACGGGCTGCCGGGCTGAAGGTTAATTTAACGGCGCCGCCGGAAGAAACGGCGCTGAAATCCGCCAGAACCGACTTCACTTCGGAAAAACCGTGAAGCATGAAAAGATGGGATTTAGAATAACGGTATTTTTTTATCATGGAAACAACGTCTTTCCTTTCTTCTTCCGAGAGGAAAGAGGAAACCGCGAAAATCCTCGTAATCACGGTGGATTTATGGTGCCGGGAAGGTTCCGCGATGGAGGCCAGTTTTTCCCGGCAAAAATCCATGGCGGCAGAAGCTTTGTCCCTGGAAAAGTCTTTTTCCGTGGTGAAAAGAAGTATTTCCCGGCTTTCACAAAAATCCATTATCCTGGACTTTGTAAGCACAGTTTGATTCATCCTTGCGGAAAAATCCGCCTTGAAAGCAAATTGAGATCCGTCCCAGCAAATGTCATTTTGAATGTCAAAATAGCCGGACAGACGGTTTTTCAATATATCGGCAAACTGTCCCTCGTCCATGGGAAGCAATATACAATATAACTAAAGTTTCTGCAATAATATTAAAGAGTTTGCCGGGAAAAACATTTTGGAGGAAAGCCGGCCGCTATCTGAATGCTATCAGGAAACCCTTTTCCGGGGGAACCGTAAGGAACAGGCGGCCGTCCCGTACCTCCGCTTTAAGAGGAGAACCTAGGGCGTCCGCGAGAGGAACCTTCATGGCGGCGAACCGGGCCCCGAAGGCTTTCAGGGGCAGGTTTATCTCCCGGGGTTCCGGGTCAGCGGAGCACACGGAAAACCATAACTCGGAGGGCGTAAACCGGGCGAAAGCGAAAACATAGCCGGAATCCCAGACAACCTTGAAGCCGCCGTCAGAAAAAGCCTCGGAGGAGGTTTTAATCCCCGCCAGTGTGGAATAAAGCTTCCATACAGCGGAATCCTCAAAGCCGCTGTTCCAAGGCATGGGATAGCGGCAGCCTTCGTTTGAGCCCAGCCGTCCGGCTATGCCGGCTTCATCCCCGTAATATACATTGCAACATCCGGGAAGGGTGAAAAGGAGGATTACGGCTCCCCGGTACATTTCCGGGGAAACATCGGGGTTGTTATGCAAGCGCGGGGTATCGTGGCTGTCAAGCAGGTTGAACTGCACTTGCCGGACGGCGAAGGGAAGTTTAGACAGATTTTCCATTATCCGGCAGGAAAGATCCCGGGCTGTCATTTTGTAACTTGAAAAACACAACTCCTCAGTGCGGCCGTTAAACAAATCCGGCTCACCGCAAAACTGGCGGATGGGACGGGCACTCCCGAAATAATTCATCTGGGAATCCCATTCATCCCCGTTAAGGTATTCGGAACAATCAGTCCAATCCTCCGCAAGAATATAAGCCTGGGGATTGACATCCTTTATGCTGCGCCGGATTTCCGGCCACACCTGGTGGTGGAGCTGAATCCAGTCGTTTCTGGCCATTGTATCAGCCACGTCAAACCGCCATCCGTCGGCACAGAAGGGAGGCAGGAGCCACTTTTTTACCAGGGAATCCGGGGCAAGATAAAGCCTGTCCCGGAGTGCCGGGGAAGTATAATTAAGGGTTGGCAGGGTTTGGACTCCGGCCCAGGCTTTATAAGTATTATCCTCATTGAAAAAATAATAACTGCGCTCCGGGGCTCCGGGGTTGTTGTATGCCCCCTCATTTTTCGGGAAAAAGGTTCCGTCCCGGTTGAACCAACGGTTTGCTATCCCCGTGTGGTTTATGGAAACATCCAGAATAACCCGTATACCGAAAGCATGGGCTTTCTCCATTAAATCCGCGAAGGCCTTGTCCCCTCCGAAATGGGGATCAACCTGAAAATAGTCAAGACAATCATATTTATGCACTGTTGCCGCATAAAAAATGGGATTGAGGTATAACGCTGTCACCCCAAGTTTTTTCAGATAGGGAATTTTTTGGGAAACACCTTCCAAGTCGCCGCCGTAAAAGTCAAGACAGCGGGCTTTTTCGTATTCCTCGGGAACCGCATTCCAGTCGGTGATCCGTTTGGCGGGGGAACCGTCAAAAACATACTCTCCGTCCCGGACATCGTTATCAGGATTACCGTTGCAGAAACGTTCCGGGAAAATCTGGTAAAAAACAGCGTTCTTTACCCAGGAGGGCTGGAGATAATCCGTCAAAAGACGGAAATCCCGGCTTTCATCCTGAATGTAAGTGGTTATTCCACCTTCAGTATAATAGTAGATACAATCCTCTGAAACTATGTAAAACTGGTACCTGAGCTCATTTTCAAAAACATGAATATCAGCCTCAAAACGAACCATCCCATCGGAACGGCCGGACGGATTCATCCTGATTTTTTCCTCTACGCCGTTCTTTTTTGCCCGCAGAAAAACCGCCCGGACCGGGGCATCCTCTGCCATACGGATAGAGACTGTCACTTTTTCACCCTTCGCAGGGAGGGGATTGCTGACAAAAAAACGGGAACCGTCACTGTAGACACTTTCAAGCCAAGGGGCTTTAAGATATTCATTATTCATAGGGAAAATTTACCATAAAAAGAAAAGATAAAAAAGTGCAAAAAAAACTTGAAAAAAAAGCGGCTAAGCGGAGTCGAACCGCCCTATCAACCTTGGGAAGGTCGTGTAATACCGATATACGATAGCCGCAGGATTTTTTTATTGTAACCGAAAAAAATATTTTTTGCAAGAAGACTTTGAAAAGGTGAAAACCGGGAATCCGCCGGCTTTGCCTGTCTTATCCAGCTTTACCGCCGGGGTTTTTTATGCTATGCTCGGATAACGATTGTTTACGGGGGAAATATGCAGGAAATTATAGATCTTTTGCAGAATGACGCGCGGCTTTCACCGGAAGATATAGCCACAATGATAAAGAAACCTGTTGAAGAAGTAAAAGCGGTTATCGAAAAACTCGAAAAAGACGGGGTTATCCTCAAATATACGGCTGTTGTCAATCAGGCGAAAATAGAAGCTGAAAAGGGAATTGTACAGGCTGTCATAGAGATACAATGCGCACCAGAAAGGGAAAGAGGTTTTGATTCCCTGGCGGAACGTATTTACCGGTTTCCCCAGGTTAAATCCCTGTATCTTATGTCCGGAGGGTATGACCTTCAGGTTATTGTAGAAGGAAGCTCTCTTCAGGATGTGGCGTATTTCGTCTCAGGGAAGCTGGCTTCACTGAACGGTGTTAAAAGCACGAAAACCCATTTTGTACTCAAAACCTACAAGGAAAACGACATCGTTTATGTGGACGGAAAGAAGGACAGCCGCGAAGGGGTGACCGCATGACGGGCGGACGTTTTTCTGCGAAAATGACGGCGATACCTCCGTCTCCTATACGTAAATTCTTTGACCTGATTATTGGACGGGATGACATTGTTTCCCTGGGGGTGGGAGAACCGGACTTCCCTACCCCTTGGTGCATGAGGGAAGAGGCTTACTATCATCTGGAACAGGGTCACACCTCCTACACCTCAAACTGGGGGTTGCTTGAGTTACGTTCCGCCGTGGCGGATTATCTTAAACGCTATGACATGGATTACAATCCGGAGAAGGAAATCCTTATCACCGTGGGTGTTTCCGAGGCGATAGACAGCGTTTTGAGGACAATACTGAATCCAGGCGATGAAATTATAGTGGCGGAACCATGCTACGTATCTTACCAGCCGCTGGCCGAATTATGCGGTGCCAAGCTTGTGCGGCTCGACACATCCAAAGACGGATTCATCCCCACAGCGGAAAGAATACGGGAAAAACTTTCACCGGCGACAAAGGTGCTGATGATTTGTTCCCCCAGCAATCCCACAGGAAGAATGATACCTGCGGATGAGTTGGAAAAGATTGCGGCCCTTGTCCGGGAAAACAACCTTTGGGTTCTCTCTGATGAAGTATACTGCGAGCTTGTATATGACGGGAGGAAGCACGTTTCCATAGGTTCTTTCCCCGGCATGAAAGAGCATGCGGTAATTCTTAACGGTTTCTCCAAAGCTTTTGCCATGACAGGCTGGAGGATAGGCTTTGTCGCAGGCGACAGGGAACTGGTGGAACAAATGCACAAACTACACCAGTATTCAACAATATGCGCCCCCATAATGAGCCAATACGCCGCCCTGGAAGGACTACGGCATGGATTCAATGAAGTTGAGAAAATGCGGGTTTCATACCAGCAACGGCGTAATCTGATGATGAAAAGTTTTGAAGAAATGGGACTGCCTGTCACAGAACCGGAAGGGGCTTTTTATATTTTCCCGGACATACGTGGGACGGGATTGTCATCAGAAAAATTCGCCGAAAAATTGATAAAGGAACATAAGGTGGCCGTTGTTCCAGGCACCGCTTTCGGAGCCTGCGGTGAAGGTTTTGTCCGATGTTGCTATGCAACGGAAATCGGAAAACTTAAAGAAGCCCTGCGCCGGATGGCTTTAATGCTGGAAGGAAAGCCATCGGACGTTTAGCCCGAATACACATGAAGCATGGCTACACATAAATATTCCAGGACACAAATGGCCGGATCAAAAGTTTTCCGGTATTATTTGGCATACATAACAAAATTCTGCGATTTTTAATTTCCACATAACATTATTTCTACTATGTAACATAGCGACAAACCAAATATGTTACATGAAACATATTTCATGCTTATTGCATTAAATTAGTTGACAAACAGGGTGGGTAGGGTATAATTATAACATAAATCATAAGGAGGCTGCGATGGCAGACACAAAATCCGGTATTGTGTTATCGGAAGGAGAAACACTGGTAATGGAATTGGAAGCGGAACTGTGGGCGGAGAGCTCAAATCCTATTGCCCAGGCATTGGGAACAATCCGCCGGGTAATTGCAATGATCTTTGGGTTCCGGTGCAAAGGATTCGTTGTTATCACTAACAAACGGGTTGTGGAAGTTTACAATGAAATTTCCTGCTATGTTTTCAATACAGCCCGCCGGGTGAAATACCTGTTGCCCAGCAGTATGTCAATAGTTTTTTGTTAATGTCATAGCTTTTTTCTTCATTTTTTTCAAAAAACCTCTTTTTTGTGTTCTTTCCATCCTTCTTTTTTCCGATAACATTCCAATGACAAAGACTTGCGCCAAGAAAAAATATATCCCCCTTGCCTGTTCCGGTAAGATTTCCATCCGCATATGCGCAGAGAAAACGGGTCTGAGTATGCGGCAGGTGTGCCGTCTCAAGGCGGCATGGCGGAAAAGGGGCGACAGTGCATTCATAAACGGGCACAAGGGAATGCGCCCGAAAAACCTGCTTTTCACAAAAGAAGTCAGGCGTAATATCGTGAATGCATATTACAGGCTGTGGCGCGGCTCCCCTTTCGCCTGCTTCCATGACTTCCTTCTTGCAACGGGATGGCGTATTTCCTATACGACGCTTTCAAAAGTCATGCGCGGCGCGGGCGTTGTGTCCCCAAGGCAGCACAAAAACAGGCGGCGGAAGCACCCGCGCAGGAAAGAACGCGCGCGTACCGGGGAACTTGTCCACGACTGGTTCCTTGACGGGAGCCGGTACACGATACACGGCGCCGTTGACGACGCAACCCACCGGATACTGGGATTATGGATGTGCAGGAACGAGTGCCGCCTCGGGTACAACGAAGTCATGCGCCAGATTTTGACGCAGTACGGTGTACCGAAGGCGTGCTATACCGACCGGCACGCCTCCTTTGTTTCGCACACGCGCAAAAAGGGGAAGACAACGGAAGAGCTTGTGGACTACAACAGGCAGAGCATGACGCACTGGAACGGGCTTTTCCGGATCCTGGGAATGGAATCCATCCTTGCACTTTCGCCGCAGGGAAAAGGGCGAATAGAAAGGCTGTGGCAGACGCTTCAGGGACGTCTCCCGTTCATTTTCCGCTATAAAGGGATAAGGACACCGGAAAAGGCAAACGCCTTTTTTACCGCGTTCATCGCCGCATTCAATGCCCGTTTTGCCGTAAGCCCGCAGGACCGGCGCACGGCGTTTTCCCCCGTACCGGCAGGGATAAACCTTGCACACCTCCTTTCCGTAAAGGTGCGGCGCAGGACAGGGGAAAACGGGCTGTTTATGTTCCACGGCTACACTTTCCGCCTGTGCGCGGAACGCCCGGCATTCAGGGACTTCACGCTCTGCCTTTCGGAACAGTCCGGGATATTTGCGCTTTCAGGCGGGAAGTATTACCCGGTAAGGCTTGCGGACATGCTCGGAAGCGGGGCGGATTCCATGCCGGAAGTAGAAAAGGACCTTGTCCGCCGCTACCTGCTTGCGGACATTCACCGGGCGGCGGGCTGAAGCGCACCCACGGCAGCCTCCACCCCCTCTATGTAAAGGACAAGCTGCGCCCAATACCCCCACGGCACGACAACCGCGGAGACGTTCCCGTTCCCGTCCTCCACCGCCCGGATGTCCCATCCCTCCGGGTCAGGGACGGAAGGGAAGTAGACGTCAGTCCCCGCGCTTCCGCTTGCCGGAGAGCTTGTGCAGCAGGGCGACAGAATCGTCAAAACTGCCGCCAGCAACACCCATAACAGCCTCTTCATTTTCCCGCTTCCCCTCACTGTACGCACCTGCGGCCTGTTCCGCCGCGTCCCTTTCCGCTTCCGTCCGGCGGAGTTCGCCTTCCAGCCTTTTCCTTTTTTCCCGCCCCAGCAGGACGGCAAGGACGGCGGCAGCGGCGCCGAAAACACCGGCAGCCGCCGCACTGACTTTAGACCAAAAGCTCATCCTGCGTTTCTTTTTCCTTCTTCTTGTAGAGGAATTTCCAGATAAAAGCATTGTAGAAGAAACCGGAAAACCCCATGATGACAAAAAGATAAAACGGCGCTTCCTTTGGCTCGACAAACTCCGCAAGGACAAGCGCAAGGGAAAGCACTGCACACCAGAAAAGGCTCATCCATATTTTCTTGGAATCGAAAATCTTAATTTCTTTCCCGGCCTTCTTCTCCATGGCTTTCTCCAGCTTGATCAGGAACCTGTCCGTCAGGTAGACAAGCACGATAACCGCAACCGTGGCGACAACCACGGCCGCCGGAAGCATTCCTGCAATCTGTGTAAAATCCATCATCATCCTCCATTAAGCTTCAAAATGCGATTAAGCTTCAAAATGCGGAAGGTCACGTTCCTTCCATCTCCCGCCCCACGAAAGCCCGGCTTCCTCGCCGATTTCACCCATAATTTCCCAGATGTTGTCCGGCGCCGTCCACCAGATTTTTCCGTCCTTCACCGGCACAAGGTCAGCCGCCCGCCCGCCTATGTGGTTGCTCGCAAGCGTCCATGTGTTCGGCGTCCGGCATTCCTCCTCCGTCGGCGTGTAGAGCCCGGCGGCCTTGTACATGGCCCGCACGTCTTCGGGCTTCATCCTGCCGCGGCTGTAATACGCCATCTGCGTCACAAGCTCCCGCCGTGTCTCCACAACGGACACCGTCACCCCGGCGCCTTCAAGCCTTTCGTCCCTCTTCATCATGTCCAGTGCGGCACGCACCTTCCGCGCGACTTCCGGCACAAGGTCCTCAATCCTCACGCTCATTTTCCGCAATCCTCCTGTTCATCACGTCCAGTTCCTTCCGGATACCCCGCAGCGTTTCGGAGATGTTCTCTGTATTCACGTCGATTTTCACCATCGTCAGCATGGTGTCCCCCTTGAAGGAAAACAGCTCGCGGAATTTCTCCCTGTTGGATTCCTCGTGTTCCTGCATTTTTTCCTCAAGGCTCCCCACGCGCACGTCTATCCTCGTACTTTTTACGCTTATCTTGATGATGAACCCGATAAGCACGCCGATCAGGGAAACGGCAGTAAGGGCAATGCCTGCAAGGGAAAGCAGCGTGTCCGTCATTCAAGCTTCGCCCTCACGGCGCGGTAACGCTCGCGCTGTGCCTCCATCATGAGTTCCAGACACTCCTTCTGTACGGACGTGTCCCCGCGTTCGATCCGGTCCCGCATTTCCTTCTCGTCCTCCGCAAATTCCGAAAGACGCGCCTGTGCCCGTCCGGAAAGGCGGCGTGCCGTCTGCTCGTCCCCGGCCTCCCGTGCCTTTTCCGCCCATCCTGCAAGCTTTTCAGCCGCCAGCAGGTCATCCGCCTGGGAGCGGATAAGCATTTTAAAAACCTTCCCTTCTTCCTTCATTCTTTTCCTCCTTCTGCCCTTGCGGACAATGCCGCATAAAGGCTGTCCACGGCGTCCCCGTCAAGTTCAAAACGCCCGATAACAGGTACGTCAATCTCAATCTTTCCCGCCCCGAGTTCCTTCCGGAATTCAGGCAGGACCGATTCGTCAATCTTTGTCCCCTGTACAATCCCGCTTCCGGCAAGCGCAAGTCCTGCCGCCGTCCCTGCAAAAACGGACGCGGCCTGTTCCGCGTTGTTGATGAGACGGCGCACAATGACGGTGAAGGCGGCGCGTTTCGCCGCACCGGGAATTTTCGGCGTCAGGTTCTTTTCAACCCACGCATTCAGTACTTCCTTGGAATCCGAAATCTCTACCACGTTTTACCTCTGCATTCCCGGAAGGCACTTCCCCTTCCGGAAAAACGGTCACGCTGCGGGCGTTGTGGCCGTGCCCGTAGCCGCCTGTGCAGGCGGGCAGATCGAATCAAGCGGCATTACCAGCTTGCCCGGTACAAACGTCGCGTTGACGTAGCAGAGCGTCTCCTTCTTCGTCGCGTCGATTTTGCTGTCTACAAAAGCAAGGTTGTCCGTAACCTTCTGGTTGACAACCGCCTGGTTTGCCGCAAGCTGGGCAAGCTCCTGTCCGAGGGCACTGAACCGCTGGTCCATTGCCTTGTACAGGTCGAGGATCTTGCTGTCCGTCTCCTTGCCGAGTACAAGCGCGTCGCGCTCGCTGCGCAGTTCCGCAATCCTGCCTTCCTGTTCGAGTTCGTAGCGGGATACGGGCGTGTTCTCGCTGCACACTGCGCCGGAAGCCCCTCCGCCAAGCGTCGCCCCAAGCGTACCAAGAATCTGTCCGATACCCCCGATGTACCCGCCGATTGCACCCACGCGGTCTGCGGCCGTAAAGTTGATGGCCATATGCCCCTCCTTGATATGGTTTGTCTGCCTTCAAGGATACAGCTTTTCCGTCAGGATGGAAGTGCCGGAAAGACACAATAATGTCACAAAAAAAACACAATTAAGCCAGTTTTACTGCATAGCGGCTGAGAAGCGTCCGGACGTCCGGGCTGACGGAGGCTGAGGCAAACGTGCGGATTTTGCCGTATATGCCGCGGCGTATCCGCTGGACGTTCCCGCAGCTCATCCCGGTTTCCCGGCTGATTTCCTTCACGGAAAGCCCCTCCCGGTATACCATATACGCTATCTCGCGCTCCCTGCGGGTAAGCGGGCAGTAGGCAAGGAACAGGTCCCAGTCGTCCGTGCCCATCATCCGCAGCATTTCCCGGATGGCGCGCGTATCCTCTCGTATCATGAGGGGATTATACCACATCCCGCTTGACAAAACCATCCGGGTGGGGTATTTTGGAGGAAAATATGCGCTGTATGGGGGTGTACCGTGAAGGGAGCGTTTTTCTCCGCCGCACTGCTGGCGGCACTTGTCTTTCCCGCGCTCTCCATATCCTGCAATCTTTCCGGGGATACCACAGGAGAACGGGTTACTGACTGCCCGGACGATATTGCACAGCGTGCCTTCCGATTTGCGGAACTTTATGAAACTTCCGGTGCAGAATATGAATTTGGAGGACAGTCCCCGTTGCGTTCTGTTCCCATGATTGACTGCTCTGGACTGGTTGTCATGTGTTATAAGTATGCGCTGGTTGACACACAGTATTTCCTTTTGCTGGATGATATGTCGGCGGCATATATGTACGAAAACGCATCCCGTTTAATTCCCTTAGAGCAAGCGCGGAAAGGCGATCTTGTTTTTATGGGAGAACCCGGCTCATCCAATATCAGTCATATCGCGCTTTTTGATGAAAAAAAACGGGAATATTTCCTTCATTGATTCCACGGAAAAAGAAGGAATCAATGGTGTGTCCAGGCGTTCTTATCCGGAAAACGATGGACGGTTTAAAGCATTCGGCGTGATGTTGCTTCAGTATTAGAGCAGTATTTCGCGGCAAAAAGGAGAGAGACAGACGATGCCTTCCATAAAACTTTTACTGTCTGTTGTACTTTTATCTTTTGTATTTGCAGGATGTGAAGGAGGGTATTCCTGGCAAGTTGCCCCCGATCCCTATTCTTATCCTACGACGAATGTTGAGCAATTCCGGGAAAACGGCGGTTTTTATTTCCCTGCCGGAACACATGTTTATCAGTTTATCACTTGCCTGAATCTTTCCGGAACAACGGACTTGGATGTCGGTGAAGGCGATTGGCAGACGGTTCTGTATGAATGTTCGCCAACGCCATATACGCGGAACAGCGATTATGTTTTGCAGGTTTTGACAGTGACAAAAAACGACGGGCTATCAATATACACGTTTGAATTCGATTCGCAAAAAGGAATTTTAAAAGATGAAGTTTTTCCGACTGCGGTAAAAGCCATCCGTGACGAAAAAAACAGATGGTGTTTTGTGCTATTGACGAATTCGTAGATATCCCTCAGTGTCTTGCCAAACAGCTCCTTGTATATTCGGCTGATTCGTAGGTAGATTTTTTAATTTAAAAGTTTTACCCCCCGGAGAATAAACATTAAAAGTTACGACAACCGGAAGTGGCATGTATGTGTGATAATCCTTCATATCACCACTATTAGTTGTTGCTGCAAAAAAGGAAGCGATTTCGTTTCTTTTCTTATCAAGAAAAAAAAGATATAGAGTATATGGGCCATTAAACCGCTTTCTTATATAAGAAAAACCAGTACTTCCATATAATCCAGAACACAAAGTGTATTCATTCTTTATGTAAGAATCATAATAGGATAAAAGATCTGCCGTATAAGAAAATATTTTTTGGCTTTCTATGTTTGACGGATCTTCATTATCCAGTAATAAAGGACCACTGTCTATAAAACCGGCAAAGACAGCATCTCCTCCTATAAAAACACCTGAAGAAGAAATAAAAAAGCCTGTCTTATTTGGATCATAATCTTGCGATCTTATTATTCCTCCTTCAGTAAGGACAAGTTCCTTTGCAAAGAGCTTCTGCGCAAGGACTGTCCCGGCGACAAGCTTCTCTACCCACGCATTGGCGGCGGTTATCTGCACGCCGCTTTCCGCTGCCTCCTTCACCGCGTCGCCCAGCGCCTCCCACCAGCCGGGGTCTTCGTCCGGTACGGCAATCCAGTCCAGCCCGTCATAGCGGTAGAGCTTCCTGTCCGTCTTGTTCAGGTACGTGTCGCCCTTCTGGAGCGGGGTGTTGTCGCTCCGGGCGGCGGGAGGCACACTGAAAGCCCCCAGATACATCGGCGCAGGATTTCCGGCGGCGCCCTGTATGCCGTCTTTCAGGATAAAGACGTTCTGCCGTTCGATAAACGCTCCGGCGGGCGTGTAGTAGGTAAAGACAATCTCCTCCGTGCCCGGCGGGATTTTCAGCGAGCCTTCCGTGTAGTACAGCCCGAGCGCCTTCTCCGCCTCGTAGGTTTCCGCCGTGACCGGGATTTCCGTGAACGTGTCCTCGAAAAATGTAAGCGTATGAGCAACGCCGTCGCTGTACTGCATCGGATTCTCCTTTATTCAAACTCCGCGAGTTTTGCCCTAAGCGCAATCGCTTCCCCCTCAAGGGACCCGAGCATGAACTTGTCCTCGTCCGTCCCGTTGCCGGAGAGAATGGCGCGCAAAGGCCGGACTGTCCGCGCGTCCAGCGCGTCAAGCTCCGCCGCAATCGCGCCCCGTTTCCGCTCGTTGTAAGCCTCTTGCGTTATGCGGCCAGCTGCCAAAAGCTCCTCGTCCGTAGCGGGCAAGAGTTTGCCGTCTTCCAGCTTCATACCGGGCGGAAGCTCCTCAAGACCCGCGGCGACTTTCTCCTCATACGTCAGCTCCACGAGCTCCTCGCCGTCAAACCGGAATCCCTCCGGTACGCTTTCCAGCCCTTCCCGGATTAGCTCCGCTTGTGATTTCATGCTCCAGTCATCTTTGTAGTAAGCAAGCGGCAATCCAACCACGCCGGGAAAATCCACAACCTGCTGTGCACCTTCCGGAAGCGTACTGCCGCAACCGTGTTCCGTTACGATTCCGTCTTTGATAATAATGTATTGCATTTTAAGCCGTCCTTTTCCAGATTCTGATTGTGCTGTTTACTGGCGTCACGTGTTTACTTGCGCCATAGATCGTGTTGAACCTAGATGCGTCAAATCCTATCATTCCAGGAGCTCCATCTTTCTCTCCGTCCGCGTTGTACGGGGAGGAAGGATGATTTCCTGCATCAAAAAAACATCCAGTCGCATAAACATCTTTGACTTTTTCAGTTAATTCTGATGCAGAATAATACCCCACAATGTTGGGGAGCCCTTCTTTTTGGGAATTCCCAAATTCCACTGCGTTACCGCCCTCCGCTCGGAAGAATTCCCCGGCAAATTGGGAAGATATATTTTCCCACGTTCCGCCGAAAAGCGCGTCCGGCGTTGACTGCCCGGCAAACTGGATATAAATAAAGCCGACGGGAACAATCGCGGGCACTTCCGGCAGGGAGAATTTCAGGTGATACGTCCTTGAGGACGGCGTGCCTCCCTGCGTGATTTCTACCGTGCTTGCCGAGTCGGGCGCGCCTCGCGCGATTTCCGCCGTCACGTTTTCGATTACGCCGGGATCGCCTTTCGGGATTCCAAAGGCAAAATGAAGCGTCCGCTCGCTTGGCGTTCCGCCTTGCGTGACTTCCGCCGTCGCGTTTTCAAGAGCGTCGATAACGGCGGCTTCCGCTGTCACGTCTGTCAATTCCATAGCGCGCGGCAAACCGAACGTCAAGCCGTATGTCCGCTGGCTCGGCGTTCCGCCCGTCTCAAGCGAAACGGTTGGCTCGGTTCCCGCTTCCTTCACAACGCCTTGTGCCGTCACACCGGTGATTTCCGTGCTCTTGCCAAGGGCGAGTTTCAGCGTGTATTCCCGCTCGTTCACGTCTCCGCCTTCGACAATCTCCGCGCTCGGCTCCTCGTTCGCCTCAAGAATTCTCGTTTCCGTCACGAACGATTTAATCTTCGTCGCTTTCGGCAATCTGAACGAAAAGTCCATTTCCTTGTTCTGATCCGTTCCCGTCATCGCAAGCGAAACGGACGGCTCGCTTCCCGCGTCCACGGCCTCCGCCGCGGCTTCCGCCCGATCAATCGATACGCCGATTGCCCTCCGCGCGTTCATGAACGTCGCGCTTCCCGTTCCGTCCACATTCTGGCACAAGAGCTTTGTGTCGTACGTCAACGGGATTTCCGGCAGATCCTTGATTTCAATTCCTGTCGCCATTACTCCCTCCTCAAATACACAATGCCGATGTTGTCGCTGTCCGCCAAAATCGGCACGCCTTCGTCCGTGATAATGTAGATGGGCGTAAGTTTTACGCCGTAGATTCTGTCCTCGATGTACGGGCTCTCTCCAACCGGATACCAGTTTCCGACGCCAAGCTCGATGTTCTGCGGCAAGACAACCGCTTTAATTTCTCCGTAGTCGGTTTCCTTCTGTCCGTCCGTAAACACGCCGTATTTTGTCGCCGTAATCTCGTCCGGCACATACGTTCCGCCTTCCTCATCGTCCTTTCCGTTTGTATAGACGTACTTCACGGAGGTTTTGGACAACTGCATTTTGAAAAACGCCGGGGCGTCGCCCTGAAAGACCGTCTGCGCGTAGGTTTGATTTTCGTAATAATCCGCGAACTTCTTGTTGAATTCTTCCGCGTTCGGAATGTCCGTGTTCGCGTTCATGTTGTCAAACAGCCGCAGTGTCTCAAACAGATACTTGTGAAGCGCGTTGAAGCTCGCGTTATACAGCGTCATGACGGCGTAATTCGCGAAGCCTTTCTCGTCCGCAACCTGATTGAGCGCGGCTGCCGTTTTGGTAATTTCTTCCCACTGCTTTTTGAGAATCTTTTTCTCAAGCGGCGTGATCACCGTGTCGTCGGAAAGCTCCTTCCAGTACTGTTCCTGCTGCTCCCGGATGGTGTTCTGTGAATTGACAAGCGTGTCCATCTGGCGGTATATCCCGGCAATGTTCCCGCTCTTCATTTCGCCCAGGACTTCAAGCGATCCGACTACAAGGTGGTTTTCCGCGCGGTTGTCCTGCTTGAGCACCTATTCCCTCCTTCCCCACAATGCGCTTATCCCAGGTTCCCCGGTAAGGACGTATGTAAGCTCCTTTGCACCGGAAACGGGCAGCCCGGTGAAAAGCGCAGCCCCTTCCGCCGCCCTCGAAAGGGCTTTCTCCCATTCCCCCGCGGAAATGTTCTGCGCCGCCTGTATGAATTTCCCCGCCATCGGCGTGAGATCCGTCCCGTTCCGGAAGAAGCCGCTTTCCCCGGTTATCCCCTTCCTCATCAGGTTTGTAAGCTCGCTGCCGATAACCGGGACGGCGTCGGTGAACTGCGTGGTGCCGAAGAACACAAGCTGTTTCAGCGCGTCCTTGTCCTCATCGTCGTCCGGAAGCCCTTCCGCCACCGCCCCGACAAGTATCCCGGCAACAGTGTACGCTGCAATAACGGAAAGCGCGGACATGAAATTCCGGTTCCGCACGGCAAACGGGATGTCGTACCGGATATTGTTCCAGATTACATTCAGCGCCGTCTGGAACTGGAGGAAGGCTTTTGCAAGCTCGCTTCCGGACTGCCTGCCCTTGAAAAGCGGCGCAATATCCGCACCCCGCGCGGAAGGCTGGCACATACGCACGCAGTCGTCCGCCCAGTCCACCGCCTGCCTTTCCGTGTCCTCCTCCAGTATCCGCCCGGCTTCCGCCTCTATCATGTCCGCCGTCATAAAGCCGGGATCCCCGTACTCCCGCCCGCCGTTCGCCTCCTCAAGCTCCGCCTTTATTTTACCGTACCGCGCGGTCTTTGACTGCTCAAGCTCCGCCAGTTTCTTCCTGTAGCACGCAAGCCATCCCGGCGCAACGCACACCCAGTCCGCCATTTCAAGCCCCTTCATGCCAAGCTTGTTTGCCCTTCCCACAAGCCAGGAAGGATAACTTCTTGCCTTTTCCAGCTGCTCGTCCACAAGCTCGTTCATCGGGTCCATGACGCGGCTTGCCATGAATACGCTCTTTTCCCTTACCGCGCCGAAAAGCCCGCCTTTGGAACGGATGATGTCGAAAAGGGCGGCCATGTACTGCACCGGATTCACAAACTGGAAGAACGGGGGCGGGGAAGTAACCATCTGTTTCAGGATTGTGGAAAGCTTCCACGAAAGGTAGGCGGGCGCCGTCTTCCCCCGGAGCGTGCGGATAATCCGGTCAAGGTCTGACGCAGTGCCCACGGCGCCGGGATTTGCCGTCTCGTCTATGTACTCGTCAATGTACCGCAGCATGTTCCGCCCGAACCGCCCTTCAATCCTCTGCCTCAAAAGCTGTGCGTCGCGGGAGCGGTATACCCGGTTCAGCTCGCGCACATAGCCGGAATACGCGATAAAGTGCTCCGTCCTGTCCACGCTGTCCGCCCACGTCTTGTAAAGCCCTGTCTCCACGGGCTTCTGGTGAAGGGGGGAAATGTCAATCCGGCCCTTCGTCATACCCCTGTCCACGCCGGACTGCCCCATGCCGTTTATCCCAAGAAGGTCTTCCCGCACGCGGTTCTCGTTCGTGTCGCCGTTGCTTTCAAGCCGGACAAGCGGCACATAGTTGTCAACGCGGTTCACCGGGCGGTTCCACTCCTCGATACTCACACGGTTCATGCGCTCGTACTGCTCCGCATAATCCCCCGAGATTGCCTCCGCCAGCTTCGTGAATTTTATATCCAGCCTGTCCGCCGCCTCAAGGATTTTGTCCAGCGCCCCGTCGCACACTTCCCGGAAAAGCTTTGTCCCCGGCCTGCGCGGGTTGTTTTCGTCCATCGCCGCACACCGCATTTTCAGGTCAAGGAAAAATTCCGATGAGCCGATGTTCCCGTATGCCACCGCCGCACGGCTCCTTTCGTCCTTTGCCGCCTCCCGGAAAAACAGCAGTTCGTCCACCGTGAATGATACGGACTGCCCGTTGATAAGGCCGGGGATTTCAACCTTGCGGAAAAGCTCCCGCATGGATATTTTCTGCTCCTCAAGTACCTGCGCAACCTTCTTCTTCCTTGCCATGGCGGAGCGCATTTCACTGTTGTACGCTTCGTTCTCCCGGAAGTACAGTTCCCGCGTATTCACGCCGTCCTTCCATCCGTCAAGGATACGGGTGACGGAGCGCAGCCTGGCCGCACCGTAGCCGTTTACAAGGCGGTTCACCCTGCCCCTGTCCTTCCTTTCCGCACCTGCCGCAGTCCCTTTCAGGGAAGGGTCTTCCCCGAGGATACGTGCAATCTTCCGCCGCTTCCTTTCCTTCACCGGCTCAGGGTCGTCCGGGTTGATCACCACGCCCGTATCCTGCAATACCCGGTCGATTTCCCGCCTCAGCCTGTCCGCCCTCTGCCTGCGCAGAAGGTTCTTCGCAAGAAGCTCTTCCCTCCCTTCGGAAAACAGTCCGTTCATCCGCACGGCAAACTGCTCCATTTCCGCAGTCGTCCATTCGGCAAAAGGCCGTCCGGCAAGCATGGAGTAAAGCCCGTCCCCCAGCGCTTCCCGGATTTCCGCCTCAAGTTCAGGGTCAGGGACAAGCTCCGTCCGCGTTTCCCTGCTCCCGTCCGGATTCACCCGCTCTTCCGTCCGTTCCGTGAAGTCAATCCTCATCCGCCCTTCCGCAAGGCCTTCAAGGTCAAGCTCCTTCACCCAGTCCGTCCGGGGGAACGCCCGCCATACGGCCTCACGGTCCCCCTTCGTCCATTTTTCATACGGCTTGTCATTCAGGACGGCAATGACGGCCTTCCCGTTCCTCCTGCGGGAAAGGATCCTTTCCTGCCCTTCCTTCCACTCTGCGTCCGTCTTCCAGCGCATGGCCGTTTCCCTAAGCCCCGCGCCTTCCGTCCCCAGCCAGCGGTTCACGCCGCCGGTAAGGTTCGGCTCGAAAAGCTGCTGGATGGCGGATATAATCCTGCCCTTGGAATAGTCCACCGTGCCGAAATCCACTTTCCGCATGGCACGCTTCACAAGGCTTGTACGTATCCGCTTCTCCTCTTCAAGAAGCCTTTTTTCCCTTTCCTTTGCCCGGAATTCTTCCCGCAGTTTCAGAAGGTCTTCCCGCCTTCCGATTGCGCCGCGCACTTCTTCCGTAACGGAAATACTCCGGCGCAGCGCCTCGAATTTCCGGAATACCGTCTCATAGGAAGCCTTGAGCCTGTCAGCCTCCCGCCGCTCCCTTTCGGTTATGCGGATTCCGCGTTCGACTTTCCGCCGGATTTCAGCCGACATCCCTTCGCTTTTTTCCTGCGCTTCAAGCAGCTTTTCATGCTCTTTCAAAAGCTGGCGGCTTTCCCATCCGCTTATCCTTTCCCAGTCTTCCTGTGTTTCCGCCTCCAGCTTCCTGTATGCCTTTTCCGCCTTCCGGGTTTCCTTTTCAAGACTGTCAATGTACCTCTGGAGCTCCCCGTCCATCGGCATTTCCCCGCTGCGGATCCTCTCCGCCACGTCACGGTTTTCAAGTTCCGCGGCAATCCGCCGCCTCTCCTCCGGGCTCCTCCTCTCAAGGCTTCCGTCCGGGTCTGCAAGGCGGTACTTCTTCCGGATTTCCGCCGCAACCGTTTCCCCTTCGCCGACTGCAAGGTCTTCCCGCCCGGAAAGCTCCGCATAAAGCGCACGGTAGTCCCGCGCCCCTTCCTTCAGTAGCGTCATCAGCCTTTTCCGCGTGGACGGTGTGAGTTCCTTCCCGTCCGCAACACGCCTTGCATTGGAAAGCCAGCTGCCGTGTGCCATTACTGTCCGCACGCGGTCTTTCAGCTCCGAAAGGCTTTCAATTTCCGCTGTCTCTTCTTCCGTGGAAGGCTGCCAGAGTTCCGCCCGCTCAACCCTGTCCGCTTCGGTCAGGAAGTCTTCAAGTCCGCCGTCCTCCATCTCCCGGATGAAAAGCGCGTCCCTGTCCTCCGCGGTCATCCCCGTTTCCCTTTCCGCCTTCCGCTTCCGGGCAAGCTCCCACGCCGTCCTGTACCACGCCTCATCCGCGCCGGAAGGCACAATGCTGTCCTCCGGCTTGCTGAAAGATTCGTAGAATTCCATGAAGTCCTGCCAGCTGTCAAAGGAAGCCGCGTCGTCCAGAAGCTCCTTTTCCGTCTGCTGGAACAGAAGGCGCGTGCTTCCCTCCGGGGATTCACGGAATGTGGTGTCTTCCGCACTTTCCCTGTTGACAGGCCCGCCGTCCTGTGCTATGTTGTTGGTGCGGTCGGTATCTGCGAAAGCGGGGCTTGCCGCGTTTTGTTTTAAAAGGCTTGCCTTTCCGTCCTTTACAAAAACCAGCCTGTCAAAGCTTCCCTTGAGGTCCCCCTTCCGCCGCTTGGCTTCCAGCCGTTCAAGGACGTCTTCATACCCTACGCCTTCCGCCCGGTCATCAAAGAATACGGTGATCACCTCGCTGTTCATCTTGTTCGCGGCGTCCTTGATGTTCTGGGCTATGTTCTTCGCGTTCCCGGATTTAACTCTTTTGAACTCAGCAAGCGTTTCATGGTTGAAAAGCGCGTCAACGTTGCTTTCCCCTTCAACCTCCCCCTCTGCAAGAAGCGTGACGGTAATTCCTTTGGCAGCAAAGAAAAGGGCGTCGTCAATCTCGTGTTCCTTGCCCTTAAAGCTCCGCTGTTTATAGACTTCCAGCCTGCCTTTCAGCTTCCCGTCCCGCGAAACAAACTCCCGCGTTTCGTAGCTGTCCTTCCGGCTTTCGTAAATATCCCTGATGTACTGCCTGCGCGCCTCCGTGTGCGGTACGCTGCTGATTGCCTCGCGCAGCTGTACGTCGTCTACCGGTTCCATCTGGAAAAGGATACGGGACTGCACCTGCACGTCCGTGGCGTCAAAGACCACAAAGTTGCGGCCTTCCGCCCCGGCTGACAGGCTTCCTGCCGGGTAGTCGATCCCCTTTATCCCGGCGCGGGCAAGGAAAAGGCTTTTCGCCTTGTCATCGGGGAAGTAACCCTGCAGTTCCATCCGGTAGAAAATTTCCCCCGATGAGGAGGCTCCCGTGTTCAGCCGCCATTCCCCGGCCTCTTCATAGGCAAACGGGTTCCCCCTCCCGTCGGTGACGCCCTCTTTCCGCGCCTGCTCCGTGATTTTCCGCTTCTGCCCTTCCGTCAGCGGCCCGTCCCATTTGATGTAGTCGCCGTCCGGGATGTCCACGGTATAGAGGTTGCGCGGGACAGACAGTATTTCAATCTGCTCCGGGTCAATGTTCCGGAGCGCTTCTATTTGTTTTCTGTATATCCTTTTTTCAGTCTCATTCAGAGGGTAACCCTTGCCCTCAAGAGAGTTTTCCCGGAATTCGATCTGTTTTTTTATATTCTCTTTGTAGTCAGATATTAGCCCCAAAGCTTTGTTTCTCGCCAGGCGTTCGATGAACCCAAGCGTAAATTCTTCGGCAGATTTCTCACCCGCCTCGCGTTCCTCTGCCGTGCGTGTGCCCTGCGCCCGCCGTTTTGCCGTTTCGGTGTCCTCGCCTTTGTAGCGCACCTTTGGCTTTGCCAGCTTTTTCGCGTATCCTTCGGCAATCCCCCTGTTGTCCGTGAAGTACAGCCCCCAGCCGAAAGCCTGATGTCCCTCCCCTGAGCCGATTGCGTCCGTGGAAAAGCTGTCAAACCCGTAAGGGCTTCCGTGGTACGCCTTCTGGAAGAGGATAAGCTGGTCTTCCGGCGGAACGTCCGCCGTTTCCGCAAGCAGTGTCCCGCGCCTTGCCTCCGCGCCAAGCCCAAGCCGTGCCGCTGCGGTGCGCGCCTCCGTCTCCCCGGCAAGGCTCCGGTACAGCTTTTCCGGTGATTCCGGGAAGTCCGGCAGGCCCTGCACAAGGTCGAACACCGTTTCATATCCGTAGGACTGCGCCAGACTGTCAAGCCCGGATCCGTAGTACCGGATGAGGGGCGTGCCGTAGCTGTTTTCCTTTCCCAGTGCGGCAAAAACGGCTTCCGGTGTGGTTTCAACGGGGCCGCCTTCCAGAAGCTTCCCTTCCGTAGCTTCGTTCAGGGCCTCAAGGACTTTCTGCCTTGTCGGAACATGTTCAAACTGTTCCGGGTTCCCGCCCTTCGCAAAGCCTTCCCTGTCCTGTATCATGTGCTGGATTTCATGCACAAGCGTGGGGAGCGCTTCCGGTTTCAGGTAAAACCCCTTCTTTTCTGCCAGCACGTCGTAAAGGCGCTCCCTCTCCTGTCCCATCGGGGAAGCGTGGAATTCATCCTCCGCCCGCCGCAGCTCCCCGTCCGGGATTTCTTTATCCTCAAACGTTTTCCGCATGAGCTCCTTCCACTCTGCGGATTCCTCGATTTCCTTTATCCGTGCTTCCGCACGGGCAAGTTCTTCCGGGTTGCCGCGCTGTAAAAATATTCCGGAAAGCCCGATTTCCCCTTCCCACACAAAGCCCCGCGTGGAGAAATCCTTTTCAAAAAACCGGACGGTCACGTCCCGCAGTTCCGGGTACGCCCTGTAGAGTTCCGGCGCGTCGTAGAGTTCCCCAAGCTTTGCCGTAAGGACGCCGCCTTCATCCCGAAACTGTGCGCCGGTCAGCTTCCCGTCCGGGATTTCGTACTTCCATTTCCCGTCGGCGCCCTTCTCCCAGCCTGTGGCAAGCCGGATTGCCTTTGCGTCCTTCCCCGCGGCCTCCATCTCCTGCGCCGTGGTAAGGTTGTATTGCCGCAGGTACGCCCTGTCCGCGGAATCCTCCCGCAGGTCAAGCCCGGAAGCACCGGACAGCCCGATAATCTGGAAGAGGATGGACGGGTTCCGCGGGTCGAACGTCCCCGCGTTGTCCGTCGCGGATTTTATCTGTTCGGGGGAGAATACGACGGCTTCTTGTCTAAGGTCACCGTTGTAATAAACGCCGTCACAACCTTCATCTTCTGCCTGTTCCCGGAATTCTATGGACGCTTCCCGGTCGTCAAGTTCTGCAAGCCTTGTGTTTTCTTCTTCCGTCGCAAAATACCATTCCCGGACATTAAGGAATACAGCCATTTTGTTTTTGCCATACCCGTTGCCTTCCTGCTCGTCTCCGTAAAAATAAAACCCGTCCCCAAGCCATCCTGCATCGGTACTGCTTCCGTTTTTTCCGCTGTCAAATATATCGAAAAGTGCATTTGTGTTGTGGTAAAACACTTTCGGTTCGCCGTTTTCGTCCACGGCCTTGCTTGCGTTCTCCGGGTCGCCCTCCCAGTCGCCGAACCACGCCTTGAACGACGGCGTGCGCACCTGCAGCCACTGCTTCTCCGTCAGCTTCGTGTCCTTCCCGTTCGGGGCCTTCATCCAGCTGTCCGAGCCCGCGTACTCCATCCGCACTTCATCCTCTTCCGTGTTCTGGAAGAGGATCCCGCGGCTGCCCTTCCTTTCCTCGTACTCCTGCGCGGAAACGGGGAGCGGCGTGTTGCGCCTCCTGTCCGCGTTGTATGCAAGGCGCATGGCAACGTTGCGCGCGTCCACTTCCTCCGGGTCGCGGATGTATTCGCCAAGGCTTTCGCCCAGCACTTCGTCCGTTGCGGGCGTGTTCCTTCCTGCCACAAGCGCCTGCAATCCTTCCCAGAGAGAGCGGATATTGTTCACGTCAATCTCAACGTTCCCGCTCACCTCAAAGGACTGCACGATATGCTGCATTTCATGCAGCAGGGAGCCTTTTATGCCCGTTTCCCCGTCCGCGCCGGTAAGGTAGCGCGTATTGAGCATAATCCCGTGCTCGCCTATCCCGCTGCGGAACGGCGTCTTGTCGTTGAAGAAAATGACGTTGATATCCCGGAGCAACGGGTACATTTCAAAGAGTTCGGGGTGGTCAAGGACTTCACCTATGAGCATTGTCTGCTGCGGGTGCCCTGCCCGTGCTTTCCGCAGGAAGCCGTCCAGCTGCGCACGGTTCCTTATCCTTGCGGCGGAATCGTCCGTCTCGTACACCCACTGTCCGGAAGCGTTCCGCTCCCAGTTTGTGTCCCGCTTTATCCGCCTCACGGCAACGTCATCCGGAAGCCCCTGTTTCCGGAATTTTTCCTCCATCATGACGGCGGTTTTCAGGTTGAGAAGGCGCTTCTGCTTTTCCTCCGCCCGTGCAATCTGCTTCACGCCCTTGAGCCCGGCAAGCTGGAAGAGCATGTCTTCAAACGCCCGTTCCGTCCCCGCCCCTTCCATCACGGCGCCGTTCTTTTCCGCCACCGTTGTATCCGGGGAAGTGATTGTCTCCGCAAGCGCTTCCGCCCCCGGCGTCTCCGGCATTGCCGCCCTGGCTTCCTCCGCCCGCGTGTCTTCCGCCGGTTCCGCTTCCGGAGCAGGCGCCCTTTCTTCCTCCTGCGCCTCCTGTACGGTTGTCTCCGCAGTTTCCGCGGCCTTTGCTTCCTCCGTCCGCCGTGACGTTTCGGCTTCCCGTACCGCCTCCGTCCTTTCCCTTGCCCGCTGCTCCATATTCTGCCGCCGGACGGCTTCCTCAGCCTTTGCCATAAGGCTCCCGTCCCCGGCAAGTATTTTTTCATACGTCTGCCTCACGTCGTCGGAAAGCTGGAAGTGGTTTTTCAGCGCGTTGTAACACCGGGCAAGGAACTCCGCGAACCGCTCGAAAAGGCCTTTCAGCTGTTCATTGGGCGCCTTCCCGGTTTCAAGCCAGTCCTGGAAGCCGTAGGCAAAGGCTTCCGCGGAAGACATGCTCCTCCCGTCGGAGAAAGTATACGTGCTTCCCGTCCAGTCGCCGTCCTTCACGTTGAACGCGCTTTCCGCCTGCGCCTTCATTTCGCCTTCAAGCTGCCGCTGGTATACGTGCGCCAGCTCGTGCGCCCACGTGGAAAAATCCGCCTTTTCCCCGGCGTAAATGACGGCCTTCACCTGGTCGCCGAACTCCCGCCAGCTTGTCGCCCCTGCCTTTCCCCGGAATGTGTCTCCCTGCGCCTGCGCAAGGGATTCCGCCTCCTCCGTCCTGCCGAAAATGGACGCGCCGAAAGAATCATGCACGTATGTGCTGATGTTCTTCCCCTGTCCTGCGGCCATGGCTTCCAGAAGGGAAACGGCGCCCGCGCGCTGCCTGTCGTCCAGCCTGGGCATGTACTTTTTGAGATCCGCCGCAACCCTTGCCCGCGTCTTCGCGTCGGCAACGGATTCCACGGACGTGTAGTAATTCAGCCCCTGCCCGGAAGGGCTTGCCTTTTCAAGCCGTGCCTTGATGTCCCGTGCTGTCTTCCCCTTCGGGTTCCAGACAATATCGTATCCGGCAAACTCTTCCGCAAAGGAATCATAGAATTCTTCCCGCAGCGCTTCCCGGCTTGCGGTCATCTTGAAATCCGTGATTTCAACCCGGTTCCCGGATCCGTCAAGCCTGTAATTGATATAGCCGTAGAGGTTATCCGATTCCTTTTCCGGGTTGCCCGTCCGGAAGCTCCCGCCGTCCTCCGTAACGTCGTTCTGCGTGAAAAGCCTTCCGTCTTCCCGGTATTCATCCCCGGCGGCCGTTATGTCCCCTGTCTCCGCGTCGGTGGTGTTGCCCTCCATCCCTTCGGAAGCACCGGTAACTTCGCCCAAATCCTGCGCTTCCCGCGTGTTCCTTTCTTCCCGCTGGCGCCGGTAGCTTTCCCATACGTTCCGGATAACGTCTTCCTTTTTCCGCCCTTCGTAGGCGGAGAAAACCGGACTGTCCTCTACGGACTTCCTGAACGCTTCTTCGGAATCCGTCTCAACGGCTGTCTGCCGTACCGCCCTGTAGTCCGCAATGCTGACTGCGGTGTTTACGGCCATCGGTACGCCGGAAAGCACAAGGCTTCCGAGGACGCCGCCACGGAAAGCCTCCGAAACGCTCCGGATGATTTCATCCGCCTCCGGCTTTTCAAAATCGTACCCTTCAATTTCCGCCGTTATGGAAGAAGTGGCGATTGAAACAAGCTCCTGCACGGCTTCTTCCAGCCCTTCCGTCCCGACTTCAAGGGCATACCTTCCGGCAATATGTCCGGCAAGGCGCACACCGCCGCCAAGGGCAAAGCGCTTCGCAGCCCCCTGTGCAATGTTCTTTACGGCGTTCCGTCTCAAGGCCTTACCCGCAGCCTTTAGCCCTGCGCCTGCAAAACCGGCAACGTCGCCCAGGGACGTTTCAACCAACCCCTGCAGCGCGCCGGAAATGGCCGCCGCCTTGGAAGCGGCTTCCGGGGAAGCTCCTTCTTCGCGGAGTTTAAGGTACTCCTGTCCCGCCATCTGTGCGGAAGAACACATAAAGGACGCAAACGAACCCAGCGCAGGGTTTAAAAGCCCTACCGCAATGCCTGTCCCGGCTGAACGGAGCGTAAAAGGTGCACTCATAAGCCCGTTTTTAAAGGCTTCTGTAAGAAGCCCGCGCGGGACTGTGTCCTCTAATTCCGCAAGCTCCGCATTGATTGCTTCCAGTTCCGCCGTGTAAACCTTGAGCGCCTCTTCATCCCCGGCGGCTTCCGCGTTCATGATTTCCATGCCAAGGTCGCCCTGCCGCAGGGAAAGGTTGCCCGTGCGCCAGGCGTCACAAACGGCTTCAAAGTTCCCCTTTGCGTCCCGGCTTCCGCCTCCGAAATACGCCCGGTTTAACTCGTCCTGCCTTGCGTATGCCTCTTCAAACGACATGTCCGGAATCATTTCCGCATAGCGGAGCGCCGTGCCGATACGGTACGCCGTGTCTTCCGGGTTGGATGAACCTGCAATCACCCTGTCAAACCCGGCGGCAACTTCCGGCGGGATCTCAATGCGGTAGCGGTCGAATACTTCCTTCTGCTCCTGCCGCCTTTCCACCGCCTGCTCGTCCAGCGGACGGAGCCACTTGTCCTTAAGACCTTCCTGTACGCCTGCCGTTTTTTCCATTTACATCCCCAACCATGCAAGGCGCTGCGCCCTGTCTGCCCGGTCCCATTCCTCCTGCGTGATACCCATTTCTTCCACTTCCGGAGGAACTGTTTCCGTTTTTTCTGCTTCCTCTGCCATTGCCCGGTACCTTGCGTTCTTTGTGGCTTCGGAAGCCTCTTTTGCTTCCTCGCTCTGCTCCCTTAACTTTTCCTTTGCGGACATCGGCATTCCCTGCCCGGCGGAATCATAGAAATCTTCCCCGTTCTTCGTGATGACAAAGTGCTCGGCCTTCCCGTCCCCGTCCTCAACGGCGCGGATTTCATACTTGTCCCCGTCCACGGTAAACACCGGCTCGTTCGTTATGTCCGTTTCCGTCCGCCTGAAGTCAATGCCCACGTCCGCAGTGTCCACGCCAAGGACGTTCCCGACAACCTCCGCCATGTTCCTGGCGTTCTTCTCCGCCTGCTCCCTGGCTTCCTGGCTCGTCCACACGACATTCCCCCTCGTGTCCGTAAACACAAGGTCATTCTGTGAAAGTGCCTGTGCCGCCTGTGCAATGCCCTTCTCGTCCGTGCCGAAATCCTTGTACCCCAATAAGGTTTTCCGCCGGAAGCTCCCTTTAACCCCGGCAAGCGTGACGGCGTTGATTTTGTTCTCCAGCTCTTTCAGCGTTTCATCCGTGACGTTCCCGCCCGTGGAAGCCACAAGGTCAATGATGAAGGAAGAAAGGATTCTTGCCGCTTCCGGCGTGTAGTTTTCCCCGTTTTTGACGATGTCCTTCGTTGCCGCATTGTATGCATTTTTTATGCTTTCATACCGCGGTTCATTTTCCAGCACTTCCCGCAGGACATCGTTGTCAAGAAGCTGCGATTCCGGGTGGCTTGACATGTTTTCGGCAAACCACCTTTCCTTTTCTTCCGGCGTCATGCCCGCAGTTTCCTTCCATTCCCCGCTCATGAATATTTCATACAACCTGTCTGTGTAGGCTTCCTTGGCGGAGTAAAAGTCAGTGAATGTGCCGTTCAGCACTTCCCGCAGAAGGTTTCCCGGCATTGTCTTTACCGCAGCATTGGTAAGGAAGCTTGAAAGGGATCCCCCTCCGGAACCGCTTCCCCCTGCCGCCCCCTTTCCCCGTGCCTTTTTCAGCTCGTCCCTGTACGCCGTCCACATGCGCACGTACTTGTTACGGTCGTCCTCTGACATCCTGTACCCGGAGAAGCCTTCCGTCCCCAGCATGGCAATCCCTTCCTCGCACATGGAAATCTGTTCCTCTATGCTCCGGTTGTCGAAAATCTGCCGGTTGTACTCGGAACAGAAGTTTGCATTCTGCGCCTGGAGGTCGGCAATCATGCCGTCGTACCTGTCCTCAAGCTTTGCAAGTACGCCCTGCCTTATCCCGTCCCTGTCTACGGCGTTTGATATGTCCGTATACTGCGCCTGCCCGGATTCCAGCGTTTCCCCGTTGGCGGAAGAAGAGTGCAGCATACGCACGGAAAAAGCCGTCCCGTCCGCTTCAAGCGCACTGGCTACCGCGTCAAACCCCTTCCCTTCGGTTATGGCGTTCTTGACAGCATCTATTCCGGCTGTATACAGATAATCTGCATACGTATCCCCGGCTTCTTTCAGAAGGCTTTCTTCGTACACCTCCCTGGATATGAGCCCCTGTGCGTACTCCCTGTCAAAGCTTTCCGACGTCTTGTTTATCCGCGCCTGCCCGGTGTTGTTCTCCCGGACAAGGTTCCTTCCCCTCTCGTCTGTCAGAAGTATGTCTTCCCTCTTAAGGCCGGAAACCATCCCTTCTATCCTCTGCATTCCGGAAAGGGCGTACCCGGTAATCATCCGGTCAATCTGCCGTGTCATGTATCCGTTCCGGCTTTGGTCCTTTAACTTCGTGGACTGGTCTGACATGAATTTCTCGAACTCGGCGGGAAGGTTCTGCCAGTCGTTGCGCTCGCCCAAGGATTTCATCTGCGTATTGAAATCGGATTCAAACTGAGCCCTTATGTAATAGAGGTCTGCGTCCGCCTTCTGCCGCAGGTCACGGTCAGCCATCCCGGCAAGCTGTCCCAGCGCCCGTATACCGGACTGTGCCGCGTCAACAAATGAAAGGCTTCTGTCAAGCTGTAAGTCCGCCATCCTCCCTCCTAGCCTACGTTCCCGAACAGGGCATATTTCCGCCCGGTACTACCCGTAGTGTCGTAGTCTTGACCAAGGTCAGCCTCAAACTGGGAAAGCGACAGCCCGGTGCTGTACCCCTGTACCGCCCCGCCGAACATACTGGACATGCCGGAGAAAAGGTTGTACCAAGGGTCATTCAGCGTGTCGATTTCGGACTGGTAGGCTTCAATCTGCGCATTGTAACCCGCTTCCCGGTTTGCCCTCTGCTTCTGGTAAAGGTTGTACTGGTCTCCGCCTACTGCAAAGCTGTCCCGCAGGTCGTTTGCCGCGTTCCGCCCAAGCTGCAGGTTGAAGCGGCTGGCTGCAAGGTCGTTGAGGATACCGGCCGCCTGTATGTCGCCCTGCTCCCGCGCCGCGTCCTGCTCAAGCTGGAGCTGGAACACATTCACCGCGCTTTCCAGATCCACGGCTTCTCCGGCTGAGCTCCCGGAGCGCACGCCGCTTGCGGCCATGGCGGAAAGCGCCTCCCCTTCCGCGCGGTCATTGCCTGCCGCCTGTAGGTTCCAGTTGAATACGTCCTGTTCCTGCCCCAGCCGCAGAAGGTCAAGCGCATTGTTTACGCTTTCGGACGCAGTGTTTTCCCCCATGTCCGTCTGGGAATCCTGTATGTCCGAATTCTTGTTTGCTTCTTTCTCCGCAATGTCAAACTGCAGGTCCATCAGCTCAAGGTCACGTTTCTTCTGTTCCTCCGCCCGCCTTTTGGCTTCCTCTGCGGCCTTCTTCTTCCTGCTGTTGCCGAATATGCCCCCTAAAAGCCCCAGCGCGGCGGAAACGCCTGCAATTATCAACGGAACCATTTTTCACCCCCCCTGCGAAAGTTCCGCATTGACGCAGAGCACACGGCAGCGCTCCGGCCTGCGGATATAAAACGAAAAATACACATCCCGCTCGGAAGAGCCGGGGAATATGATTTTCTTTACCCCGGAGAAAGGCTCCTCCCCGGAGAAAAGCTCATCCGGCCTGTCGCCGCACCTGACAACCGGGAAAAAGGAATCCTCGAACCGGATAATAAGGTCCACAATCCTTTTCCTGGAATCCGGGACGGAGTTTACAACCGGCATGGAACGCACCATGCTTGTATACTCCCACCCGCAGTAAACCGTATCCCCTTCCTCCGCAAACCCTTCCGGATCCTCCCCGTGCCGCAGGGTCTTCCCCGTGGAAGCATTGTAGAAGACGGCCTCTTCATCCGGGAACACAAACCCTTCCCCGCTTCCCTCCGTTCCGTCTTCCGTATTCCGTGTATCCGGGATTTCCCCTCCGTCTTCATCCGGATCTCCCCCGGCGCCGTCCCCCGGTGTTTCTTCCGTACCTCCGCCGGGAATATCCTCCCCGGACTTTTCCGGCACTTCCCATCCGTCAAGGTAAACTTCCCGGCTTTCGTCCATCACTTCGAGGAACCAGTCATCCCCGTACCGTACCGCCGCATACACAAGATCCACGCCGTCCGTACCCCTTGTCACGGCGCAGCTTTCGATTTTCCCCCTGCCGTGCGTAAGGCGCGCCCATGCCATAATCCCGTTTGTCTTGTCGTACAGAAGGACTGCCGCCGTACCGTCTTCGCGGGTAATGATTATCCGGCTGTACGGGTTGGACATATACACAAAGTCCACCGCACGGCTTTCCCTCATCAGGTGGTCGGCAAGGACGGCAATGTCATTTGTCCGGAACCCGTCGGACTGTCCGCTGTAGTAGTATTCCCGTATACCCTTCCTGCCGTGGGAAAGGAATATGACTGCGGCGTCAACGGGTCTCCCCTGCACGCTGTCGGAGCCGAAACGCCCGTTTAGCTCCGCCGCAATGGAAAGCGCCGTAACGGAAGGCGGGATGAACCATACGGACGATTCCGTGCCAAGGACAAGGCTCCGGTTTGTGGCAAGCCAGCGGATTGCGTCGTTCTGGTCGCTAGCGATTTCAAAGAAAAACGCGCAGTCGCTTGTCGTCAGGCATGTGTCCGCCGTGGTGGTCTCGTAGTCCTCGCTGCTCGGCGTGGTCGCCGTCTTCCACAGCTGCACGGACATAACCTGCGCCCGCTGGTCTTCCGTGATGACTGCGGCCTTGTCAATCTGGATTGTGGTGCTTGTCATGGTGATGACTTTGGCGCCCACCGGGATATACGTGCCCGTGACGTAATAATCCGTCTCGTCCTCTGATATAACCTGCGTAAGGTCCTGGGATACGTTGGTCAGAAGCGTCTTCCCGTCGGAAATGTCCCCCGTCTTGATGTCTGCGGAAAAAAGGTGTATGTCCGCGTCCCGCAGGACCTTGTTTGTCGTAATGTAGCGGTTATATGTCGAAAAGTCATTGTACTTTGTGCCGGACGAATCAGGCGCGCGGCTCGCCCATACCTTCTGCCTGTTCCGGTTTGTGGACGCAAGCCACAACCGGTTGTTAAAAAAGGCCACGCAACCCGGATACTTGTCGTCCGCCGCAAACATTTCCGTGTCCGTTTCAATGCCTTCCGGTTCCTTTGCCGCCTCCCATTCCTGTTTTTCCGCGTTGAACTGGTAAAGCGTCCCCTCGAAAAGGCAGAACTGTCCGTCAACGCCTGCGGCCGGAAGCTCCCCTTCCGGCTTGAGCACAAACCCGAAATCGTCATCAATGTGTATTTCCGGGTGGAAGTTGAATGCCATGTCGCCGTACTCGAATGTACCCGTGGCAAAATCCCACCTTACGGAAAACGGCGGGTGGTTGCGCTGTACGAAAATCATCGTGTCATAATTCTGCGCGTACTGTATCTCGTTGATTTCCGCAATGGAATTGTATCCGGTTTCGATGACGACTTTTTCCCCGTCAATGTCAACCATCTGCACGCCGTTCTTCCAGATATATATCCGTTCCGGAAGGAACTCGAATATAAAGGACGTATCCGCGTCAAGGATAAAGGGGATAAGCCTGCACTGCCCGGAAAGCCTGCCGGTTCGTGCAAACCCTGTCCTGCGCTTTATGCCGCCTGTAGGGATGACGACAAAGTTTTCCATCCGGGATACGCCGGAAAAATACTGTGCAATGTCGCTGCGCCCGTTGAGGGAAGGCGAAAGCTCCCCGGCGGCAAAGCTGGTGATAATCACAAGCCCTCCCCAAGTCCGATCTGCTCAGCCCACCACGGGTGCGGGCGTTCCTTTGCGCGGCTGTGCGCAACGGACGCCTTTACGGCCTTGTTTTCCGCAATCATGCTTTCCTGTATGAGCATGGAATAGAGCTGCTTGTCGCCCGTTATCTTGAGCGCAATCTTGGCGGCAAGGCGCGTTTCGATGTATTCAGACAATATTGCGTCCGGGCGGAACTCCCTGTATCCGGGATAATCATCCCCGGATATGCACCAGTATTCTGTGTCCGGGTCGAACACTTCCGCCGGAACAAAATCCCCCGTTTCCGGATCCTTTGTGTAGTACTCCTTTTCCGCAAAACCTTCTTCGTCCGGGTATCCGCGGACATAGGGGGATGTCCTGCCGTCGGAAACATAGATAAGACATGCGTCAGGCTCGTCCGTGTAAAGCAGGCGCCCTTCCGTCATAAAGTCCTTCCGTCCGGGGATTTCAACCGGCTTGGCGCAATCTTCCGGCAGAAGGTAGACATACGCATACCGCGTCAGGTTTTCTTCTTCTGCTGCTTCCAGCCGTGCGCGCCTTGTCTGGCTCGTCCACTCCGTATTTGCCAACGTCTCGAGTATGGTCGGCAGGTAAAACGCCTTTATGAGCCGCCATACAGTGGATTCATTTTCGATGTCCGTATCGGACAAGGGTTCCTGTCCTGCCTTTGCAAGCGCCCTGTCCGTAATTCCCCGGTCTATGTTCATACAAGTACAAAAAGCCTTCCCCTTTTTACGGGGGAAGGCGGTCATGTCAGAGTTTCCGGAAATAATCCGGAACAACCGTCCCTTCCGGGAGCTCGATGGTGTCGCCCTCATCGATGAACATTCCGTGCCAGAAGCACCGTGTCCGTGTGCGGTAGCGTACCAGCTTCTTCCTGGTCACCTTCCCGGTTTCTTTTTCAGCTTCTTTTTCAGCTTCTTTTTCAGCTTCTTTTTCAGCTTCTTTTTCAGCTTCTTTTTCAGCTTCTTTTTCAGCTTCTTTTTCAGCTTCCGCCGCCGGTTGTTTTACCGGCTCAAGGTCCGTCATACCTGCACCTCCGTCACTTGCCCACGTAGGGGTCGATCCAAGCCTTGATCTCGCCGGAAGAGAATGTCCCGGTGGTCACCACGGAAATCTTGAGATGGTCTCCCTCGTACCCGCGCGGAATCCCGATGTTGAATCCTGCGCCAAGCGTAAGGTCGGCAAGCGGGATTTCCTCCGTCTTGGCAATCACCTTGTACCCAGCGTCACCTACACCGGCCTCCACGCGGATCACAACGTTGGTGCCTCCCGCAGCAGCTTCCGTCACGGCCGCATGTACGGACATTCCGCCTGCGTCAGTCTTGCCCAGATTCACCACGTTTTTGCTGTAGTAGGTTCCGGCCGCCTGGGCAATGTCCACTGCGCCGAACTCCAGCATTTTGTCTGCTCTGCCGATCATGTCTGCCTCCTTGTCCCTTTCCCTGTCATGCTACAACGGATTCCGTGTTGAGGATGGAATCACACCGGCGGATCCGCATGTCGCGGATCATGTTGAGGTCGCGTCCCCACGGATCCTTGGACGTGTACACCACGTTTGCCTTGTCCACCGTGGCAAGATCAAAAAGGCTCATCACGTCGCGGTTGCACAATACGGATACCGTCCCGTCCCCCTGCGGAAGGAAGGACTTGTACTTGAGGATGAGCTTGATCAGCTCCTCTCCGTTGAGGCTGGCAGACGTGATGTCCACATTGCAGATCCGGATGACGGACTGCTTGTGTCCTACCGCAAGCCCGTAGTCAAGCTGGTAGTAGATACGGTACGCCTCCATTTTGCCGCCGTTGGGTGCCTCCACCGTCTGGATACCCTTGTCCTCCATGCTTACACCCAGCCCGGACGCACCGCGCGGGTAAATGCACTTGGCGAACTGCTGCCCCCATTTGACAAGGTAGATGGACGTCTGCTTGCCTGTCGTCTTGCCGCCCGCGGAAAAACAGTTGTCCCCGTTGAGTTTGTCCCGCCGTACCGCCAGCCCGTCAATGCAGGCGGGGTCAAGCGAATGGTTGCCGTAAAACAGGTCTGTAGCCTGCTCCTGTGCCAGCCCGTCGATGAATGCCACCTGCTCGCTCATCAAAAAGCCCTGCGGGTCTGCGTGGTTGCGCACAAGGGAGGCGTCAACCTCGGAATAAATTGCCAGCTGGGCTACCACGTCGTGGATAACCTTGGTCTGGCTTGCGGACGTGCCCACACCCTGGTTGTAGATACGCCGCTGTCCCTTGGGCAGTGCCGTGCGCACAACCGCCGTGTTGACGGTACGGTCGTTTGCCTCCACTACGGGCGCGTCAAGCAGGATCTCGTTGGAAAGCGTGAGCTCCTCGATAATCCGCCGCTGGTCGTCTGATACCCCGCCGCGCTTGACTGCCTCGATGGCCGTCAGTCTGTCGCTGCTGTTAAGCGTCATGTCTTTGCTCCTGTAAGTCCTTTGAATTTAAACGATCCGCCCTGTGACGTCGGTACGTAGGTGTCCGCCTGCCCCTCGTTTTTAAGCGGCTGCCTGGGCTCGCTCCCGCTTTCGCCGAGTGCGATAAAGAGCTTGACTACAGCCGGATGGTAGAGCACGCCGGATTCCTGCAAAACCCTGCCAAGCTCGTTCCCTCCGTGCGCGTCAATGCCTTTCTTGAGCATCCGGATTTTTTCCGTGTACCTGCTCCCGTACTCCTTGCGCAATGCGGCGTCCGTGGTTTCCAGCAGCTGTTTCTTCGCCGCCTCCTGCCCGCGGACATAATCCACGCCCATGTCCTTCAGGGCCCCGAAAATTTTTTTCGCCTGCTCGTCCGTCAGGTTGCTGTCATAGGCAAGCTGTCTGAGCTTCCCGTCCGCGTCGTCAAAGCTGTAGCCGTCCGGTTTGTCCGGCCGCCCGAGACGGCGCCAGAATGCCTGTCTGTCCCCGTCGCTTGTCTTGTCGTCGGGGATGACAACGCTCCTTTCCGCCGCCTCGGCAAGCTCGGCATACCGTCCCGCCAGGTCTCCGATCTTGGCAAACTGCGCAAGCTTTGCCGCCTTGTCCGGGTTGCCCTTGATGTCGTCAGGTAACTGCTCCATCCACGCCGGGTATTTTGCCGGGCTCCCATTGCCGTCCCCCTTGGCAGGTTCCGCGCCGGTCCCTCCGGCCAACACTCCGTCCAGCGTATCCGGCCCCCTACTGCATTGTCACTGCCCATGTACACACTCCTCAGTTATTGTTATCCCCGGCACACTCTGCCGCGTGCCGTGCCATATAATCGCTTATCATTACCGTATCCCGTATGCCCATACGCTCGGTAACCAGCGCAACCGCATAATTGCGCAGTGCAACGTCCGCCTCCGTGTAGCACGGCGCAAAAAAACGCAGGTCGGTCAAAAGGACGTTAAAGACAACCTGTCCCTTTCCGCCGGAAAAAACCTCGCGGAAACAGTCCCGCAAGTACTGTGCCTGCTCCTCCGGCGTATCACCCGGCAGCCTGTCCATCCATACCCCCTGTAAGCTGTCTGTTGAGCTCCGCCATAACGGAGCCCGGCTCCGCCTTATGCCCCAGCTTGTCCGCATTGCGCATAAGCTCCTGCCCCTGCTGCTGTGCCATTGCGGCAGCCTGCTGTTGTGCCTGCTGCTGTGCCCTCTGCTGCCTTATTGCCTTGACGTCATCGTCCTCGCGGATAACCGCCTGCGGCATACCCTGTCCCTCCATTGCGCGCTTCATCAGCTCGTCCGCGTCAATCCAGTCCCCGGCGTTGGGGAATATCTGCATAATCGGCGCGGCAAGCTGCAATGCCTGCGCAATGCCGCCCATTGTGTGGTATTTTTTCTGGCTGTACGCCAGCGGGCCGATAAAATCAACCTTCATCGGTGCGCCGGTACCTGCAATGGATTCCGGCGCCGGGGGGATCCGCCCGGACTTGCTCAGGATGTCAAAGGACCGGGATATAATCTTGCGCAGCGTATCGTTGAGGGAGACGACAAGGCTGGACAGTACCGCGCTTTTTTCGCCCTGCAGCTCCATTACCTCCGTCGCCGTCATTTTGCCCTGCTTTTGCTGGAGCGTGAGGAAAAAGTCAACGTTAAACCACTGCTTGATGTCCTGTTTGACGTCCTCCAATATCTGCAAGGTTATAGGGTAGTTTTCCCCCGTCCGGATGGGCTCTATCACCTCGTCCGGGGACGATACATACGTGTACCCGCGCGGCACAAGGTTGATGTTGCGCAGCGTGTCGGACACCCTAAGCGGCGGCTCAGCTGATGTCTGGCATATCTTGAGGCTTGTCTCCTTGATGATGTTGAGCGCCTTGATGTCCGGCAGTGCGTTGACGGCAGGGCTGTTGCTGTACGGCAGTCCGGGGATACGGTCCCACAAAAATACGGCAAACGGGTTGTCGTCATAACTGTCATGCCGCATAACCTTGTGCTCGTTGACGTCGATATGCACGGCAAGCCATGACCTGGACGCACTGTCAGTGTCCGGGTAGACGGCAAGGACAAACTCGTTGAGATTGCCCCACTTATCCATGTCCTTGTTGTCCTCCCGTATCCGGTCCGGGACATTGTCCTCGCCGAAAAACAGCACGGCATTGTGCGTCGTCATGACATACCGGCGGAATACGGTGTCCACGTCCCCCTGGTCGTTGCAGTCAAGGTATATCTCATTTGGGCGTATCGTGGCATACCGCAGTTTGCCCGTTGCACTGTCCTCCGTACACAGCATGACGCCGTGCCCGATAACCGCACCGTCCTGCAAAAGGGGGATAACCTCGCGGTACAGGTTGGAGCGGTTAAATTCCGCCGCCAGTATCTCCTCCGCCTGCTCAAGCCAGTCCTTGACACCGTAGCGGGACAACAGCGCCGTGTCCTCCAGGGACAATTTAAACCAATTAAGATTTGGGGATATGGAGTATCCGGCAAGCCCGGATACAAGCGTATTGAGATAGTCGCACGGCTCAGATGAATAGCGCTTTGGCACCTCCGGCACCGCGTCAAGATTGCTCCAGTTGTACACCACCGGCGCCACAAACCTCTGCGCGTCCTTCCACCGCGGGATAAACTTGTCCCGTATGGATGACATCTGCTCCAGCCTTAACAGTATCTCCCTTGCCAGCTTGTCCTCGTCCATCGTGCACATTGTACCGCACAACAGGCGGGCAAAAAGCCCGCGGCAAAAAATGTGGTAAAAATGTGACAAAATTGTGCAATTAAGCGTTTCTGCCGCCGGAAAAAATTTTACTTTTTTTGTTAAAATCTATTGACAATATATTTTGTCAGTGCTATACTGCAAACATCAAGGGGCGGAAAGCCCGGCACGGAGGAAACAAAAATGAAGAAAACCATAACACTGGGAAACGGAAAAAAACTGGAGGCAGAAATTGAGCTCCGCCATTACAAGCAGGAAAGCAACCCCCTTGCAGATATAAGGGGGGAAGAAAATTACTGGTACGGGATGAGACTGCGGGTCGAGCCCCCTAAAGGGTGGGTGTCCTGCGCAGAAAACGGTTATACCCGGTTTCCTTGTCCGCAAAACGGATACCCGGAAAACGTAAAGGCAGAAATAATCGGGTCAACGGAGAAAGGCGAAAAATTAAGGATCATGCTGACAGATGAGAATGCTGACATGGTAAAAAATTTAATAGACGAACTCCGGGAAGAAGTAACAACAGAAGAAGCCCGCGCCTTTTTTGCTGCGCGGGAAGAGCGGGAACGTAAAAAAGAGATTATGCTTTATAAAGAGACTGTCAGGGACGCGGAAAAAGAGATTGCACAATATGGCAGTCTCCTCAGCCGCGCAGAACTCAAAGAATGGCGGAAAAATTACAACAAAATGATGAATGAAGGCGGAGAAGGATATATCCCCCCAAGAACCCCAAAAGAAGAATATGAGCAGGCAAAAAAAATGCTCGCGGAACTCGAAAGGCAGGGGATGTAATCATGGGGCGCGGGGGATACCGCCCCGGAGCAGGGCGGAAACCGGGGATGACGTTCCCGGAAGGTTACCGGCGGGACCCGGACAAGGTGCGCAAGGTGTATGCCTTTGCCACCATAGCAGGGACGCCGGAAGAAATAGCCCGGCTCAAGGAAAGGGCCCGGGAAGCCGGGAAAACCGTCAGCCGGTTTGTACTGGACGGACTTGACGGCTGATTACAGCATGGCAAGCGGGTCAAATCCGTCTGACATGGCAGGCTTGCGCCAGTCCCCGTTCTGGCGGCTCAAATGGGACACCGGGTGCCGTACAAACTCGCTCATTACGGCATAACGGGTCTCATCGTACACATGGTCCTCCAGCCGGGTGTCAATGTCCTCCGGGTGGTTGGGGTCGGGCGTAAGCATGGGGATAGTCCGGATAAAGGCATGGCAGCAGTCAAACACCGTCAAAAGCGGTCTTCCCGCCATGTCCTCGCGCTCGGTAAGCATTTCGTGCACTTTTGCAAGCCCGTTTATCCGGTCGTTGTTGGCCTTGTGCATGTGCCACCCCTCGCGGATAAAGCTGTCGGCAACGCTCGGAGTATCGTCGGATTTTGTCCAGATTGCCGGGTCGGCAACCATGTCAACGATACCCTCTTGCATGGCAAGCTCCATGCTCCGGCGGGCAAGGCTGGCGGATGATTCGCGCACGCCCCGGTTTGCTTCCCCCTGCTCGCAGCCGTACCACTCGCGGTAGCGGACAAGCCTGCCCGTGCTGCTGACAGCCCACCAGCCAAGGGAGTAAGGCCGGGAATACCCCCAGTCAAGGGAGCAGAATTTAAACCACTCCCCCGGCACAAGCGGAAACGGGCGGATAACATGCAGGTCTGTCCGGAATTCTGAAAAAACCTGCCCCTCAAAAACGTTCCAGTCGCCGAAACGCAGCGCACGCACAAGGTGCGGCGGCATGGCCATGAGCCGCGTCTCGTACCCCGGATCGTTTGCCGTCAGTATCCGGTTGTCGTCAAGCAGGGACGGGATAAATACAACCGTCTTGCCGGATATTCTGCCGTCTGCCAGCTTTACTTCTTTTGTCCATATCCGGTTTGGTGTGTGGCCGTCGATAAACCGCTGCTTGATCCATGCATGTCCTACGCCGCCGGGGTTGCCCGTCCCCCTCTGGTAGCACGGATACCCCTTTGCACTCCTCAGGCGGGACGACATATAGTCCCAGCAGTACGGGGTCGGGTAGTTGCCCAGCTCGTCAAAGCCTACCCATGTGTACTGGTGCCCCTGGTACTGCTCCACGTCCCTGTCGCTTTCGAGGTACCGCATTTTGAGCGCCGCGCCGTTGGGAAAATGCCATGTCCTTTCGCTCGTCTTGTACTCCGCGCCGATCGGGCGGTATATCTCACGCGCGCGCTTCTGGAGCTCCTCCAGCTGTGACGTCGTCTGCCGGAAGAGTATACCCGTCCACCCTTCCCCGTACCGCTTTGCACCGGCGAGGAAATCGCCCAAAAGGAAATCGCTCTTTCCCCCGCCTGCCGCCCCGCCGAAAAAAAGTTCCTGCGCCGGGCAGCTCATGGCAAGCGCCTGCTTCGGCTGCGGCGTCCATATCACGTTACTGTCCGCCACTTTCCCCGTTCCACTCTTCCGCGCTCCCGGACTTGGGCACAACCTCCACAACCGGGAGGATGTTTACCTGCGGCGCTTCCGTGCGGACAAGGTTGAGGTACTTGGCGTACAGCTCTATTGCCTTTATCTTGGGCACCAGCGTGCCAACCGCCTTACCCCCTGCTCCCGGTATCACGGACGCAATGCAGTGCGCCCGCTCCCCAAGGGACGACACCGGGCGGAGGCTGCCGTCGTCGGTAAACAGGTCCGCAGGGTTTGTCCGGATGATTGTCTCCAGCACGTGCAGGATGACATGCCGGTTCCTGAGGTCCCTTCCGTCCTGCGCCTCGGCAAGGCAGTCCGCTACGGCCTTGCGGATTTCCGGCTTTTCCATCAGCGTTTTTGCCGATTTCTTTGCGTGCTTCCCCCCGCCGTAAGCAGCCCGGTATGCTTTCTCCTCGTCAAGCCAGTTCTCCGGATTCGTGCAGTATTCCTGCACAAACCGCTTCTGCTTGTATGTCAGTTTTTCCGTATTCCCTTCCCCGTTCATCCTTTTTCTTCTTCCCCTCCGTCTTTTCCTGCGGGTTTCTCTTCCCGCGTATCCTGTCCCGGCTCTCCCTGCTTCAGGATATTATCCCATCCGAACAGTTGTCTGAACAGTCCGTCCGATTCCTCTTCCGTCAGCGGCTTCCCGCCACCCAGCCATCCCGTGCCTTCCTTCCGGATCCTCTCCAGCGCTTCAAGGTCAATGTCCACCCCGTGCCCCCTTCTTCCGCCAGTCCTCTCCATCCACCCGGACAATCCGCGCGTCCTGGCGGAACCTTGATATAATCGCGTCGTTTAGCGAAAGCTCAAAACACCCCGGACAGCCGCCGGAAGGGCAGTCCCTCCGCAGGTGCTGGTTTGATATTAGCACGGTTTTGAGCCGTCGTGTATGCCTTTTATCCAGCACATAGGACAGCGTGGCCGCAAGGTGCTCCGTCTGCTTTACTTTTTCCCACTCGTCAACCGCAAGGCACGGGACATGCGTCCAGCGGTCAAGCAGTGTGTCCTCCCCGCCGCGCGTGTTGTAGCTGTCCCGCAACCGGAGCCCCATCTCAAACGCCGTGAGTATCACGCCCCCTGTAGCCCGGATGACGGCGGACGCAAGGTGCGTTTTGCCAACGCCGTTACCGCCAAGCAGTACAAGCTTGAGGATTTTCCCGGACACAATGTCCCTTGCCGCCGCAAGCGCTTCCGCCTGTGATTCCGTCCGGCATACGTAGTTGTCAAGCGTTGCGTCCCGGTATTCCGGCTCAATATTCATCCGCCGCATGGCTTCCGCCTCCGCCCGTTCCGCCGCTTCCCTCTCCCTCCTCTGCATTTCGGCATCCACGACGTCGTCCCGCAGGTAGCCTTTAAGGTGTGACAGGGTCAAAAAACATGCGGCTTTTGTTTCTGCCGGCAACATGGTATCCTCCTTGCGTCAAAAATACTGCGTGGGTACGGCGGCGGCAGGGCTTCCCCGGATTGCAGGCTGCCTGCGTACCGCGTCAATCACCCACCGCCGGATGGTAAGGTAGTCGGACTTAGTCTTGTATCCCTTTTCCGCCTTGTAAGCGGAAAGATACTGTATGGCTTCGTCTGCGTCCCCGCCAAAATCAGCCTTGAGCCTGTCCATCTCTGTTTCCGTAAGGCGGATATTGTTGTACTCCCCCAGTGTTTTTTTACCGGATGAGGATTCATCCGGTGATACAACTTTCTCTTTCTCTTTCTCGTTATCTTTTGTTTCCGGTTGTTTTTGGTTGTTTTTGGTTGTTTTTTTCTTCTGTACAATCAACTTCCGGTTGTTTTTCCGCATTCCGGTTCCCTGCCGGTGCTCCGCCCATTCTTCCGTTTCTCTTCCGGCGGTTGTTTGCGTCAATCTGCGGCTTGATAAGGGCAAAAATAGCCTTTTCCGTCAATCCTGCACCTTCGTCCGGTTCCTTTTCATTGAGCGCATACTCGCATATCATGCAGAGCATGGACTTTGCCTCCCTGTCCGGCATGGACTTTATCGCTTCATAAAAAGAGCGGTAAAAAACAAACCCTTCCGTCACCTTTCCCCTCCGTCATACAACGTATCGATTACTTCCCGGCTTTTCAGAAGCCCCTTCTTTACATCCCGCAGGCAGCCGCCGCACATGTGCGCAACCTTCCCGCGGCTCCCCTTGGACACCAGCACGGGCACAAGTACAGATTCCCTCCCGCATACCGGGCATGTCCCCCGCTTATACATCATTCCGCTTCCTCCGGTCTTGGTACTATACGCAACCATTGGTCGTTTTCCCCGTAGTCCAATTCAATGCTGTCTATGGGTATGTCTTCTTTTCCTATAGTGACTTCGTCTTCCGGGTCTGCACCATACCGCATGAAATCCACTATCAACTCCAGTACCGTCATTCTTCACCTCCCCCCCCCAGCTCCAGCAGGATAATGTTTTCCTCTCCGTCGGTATAAACATCAAGCAGCGTTATTTTCCTTCCGTCAGCGAGCCGCACAAACACTTCTCCGTCTGCAATATTTGCTCCATCCCTGTCTGCCATGCGGATTATATCTAGCAACGTCATTTTTCATTTTCCTTTTTTACCGCCTTAATGTTTGTATAATCGGACGGTACATCTTCTTCGTACATGATTTTCTTTCCCCCTTTCTTCGCGTGCGCATGTTCTATCTTTGCATCGCGCGAATCCTCCCAGTTGGCAAGCATATAGACGGCGTCGCATACGTCCAGCATGGCAAGCGCGATATACATATAATCCGCCCAAAAAAAAATCCGGGTACTCTTTAATCCATGCGGGATTCATCACGCTGTGCCCTTGTGATACAAGTTTTTTTTCCGCCGCGTTAAATTTTTCCCGGTAATCCGTTTTTCCGGAAATATAGATTTTCATTCTTCACCTCCTTCTTTGTTGTCCTTGTTGTCCGGGGTCATGGATTCGATTATGTTTATGACATCCCTGCATAACGACTTCCACCTATTCTTCATAGTTTTAGCCCGTGTATGTATTGTTTGCAATTCGTAATACACGCCTCCAATTTCGCCACATTTCCCTGTCTCCGTGCTGAGTGGACATTTATCGCAACCATCGCTTTTGTCGATAAACACATGACAGAAAAAATTGTCTCCGAGCCATCTTAATCCATGTTTTTCTGCGAATTTCTTTCGTATATATGAGGTATAACGGAACGGACTGTTTTTGATTTTCTTCCACATCTTAACAGCAAGTTTTCTTTCCTCTTCCGTAAAATTACGCATTCCTCTTCCTCCTTTGCAGCTCGGTCATCAGATAATGCGGGCACCGTGACGGCGGGATAGGATCTTCCGCAAGCCAGCATTCCCCCGTTACCTGATCCCACGCGCCGCAGCCTGACCGTGCGCACGACATACGTTTTTTCTTAAGCTCCCGCGATATTTCATTCATCTCTTTCATTTCTTCTTCTGTGTATTCGTCGTCCATACCTGTTTCCCGTCCTGTATTTTCTCCATGTTCTTTATGTGACATCCAATCAGCGTCAACCATGCGTCCATGCCGCATTTGTGCATGATGATCAGGCACGCCATGATCACGTCTGCAAGCTCAGACGCAAATTTCTTTTTGCTGCCCTTGTATGCTTCCGTTGCTTCCACAACTTCGCCCGCAAGGTATTTTAAAAAGTCCAGCATGTCGTCGCTGTCTTTCCCGCACTGCTCGCAAACCGAATAAGCATCCCTTGCAAGGATATTCAGGTTAATCTTGTCTTCTTCGTTTTCCTGCATTCCTTCTCTCATTTTTTCCTCCTGTATTCCTCCGCCGCAACGATTGCCCGGAACACCGGGTAAAACTGCTGCGGCACCACTGCATTCCCGAGGCATTTCAGCCTGTCAGACCTGTGTGCCGTCCCTGCTGCAAGCCGCGGGATGTCCGGTTCCGTATCCCAGTAATGGTTGATGATAAAATCTAAGTCTCCGTCCATCCCGGCGGAAAACCCATCAGCCATTCCACCCATTCCGGATTCAGCTGCCCGCCGTTCCCCGCTGACATGTTCCGCCGTTCGTTCCCCGTTATTACGCCCAGCTCTTCCAGCTTCTCCAGCTGTCGGTAACTCCCTGTTCCCCCGCACATTGACGCACCCGTTGTCGGTGTCGGGTACAACCCCCTCATTACGTCCCCGACCAGGGAATCCCTTTTGATCTGGCTCCGGGGCAGGGTACTGTTCTTCGCGTCCTGTGCAGTCGGCGTGTTGTACATCTTCACGGCACTCGGCAGGTCCGGGCTCTTCCGTCTTCTTTCTACGGGACAGTCCCCGCGCATATGGGCTTTCGGCGTAGGGAAGAGTTTTACCTGTCCGCTCAGGCTTGGTTCCCCGCGGCTGTTCACATGCATTTTCCTTCCTGCCGAATCCGACGCAACGGGCGTTTTCCATTGTATTCTGGGCTCCTCCCACGCCTTCACCGTAGCCGGATCCACCTGCTCCCGTAAATTCGCGGGGCGGCTCCTTCCCTTCCGGCTCCCCTCCGCCTGCCGCATGAGGGCTGCCGGAGATCTCTGCGGAAGATGATCCATGGTGTTCGGCGTAGCCCACAATAGCGGTCCTGTACCGTCTGTGCCAGGCTCCGACAGCGCAAGCTGGTATAAGAAATACCCTTGTCCTATATCCGCAGGCTTCCAGTTCAGAAAGAATACCGGGGAGTGCCATCCGCACGATTCCAGCAACGTTTTCTCCAACAACCCAAGCAGGCCTGATTTCCCGGATAACCCTGACCATTTCCGGCCAGAGATAGCGGTCATCATCCTTGCCCCTGCGCTTCCCGGCAACGGAGAACGGCTGGCAGGGGAATCCTCCGGAAACAACGTCAACTGTCCTTCTTCCTGTCCTTGCATAAAAACTTTCCCCTGTAAGCGTCCTTATATCCTTCCACCGCGGTACATCCGGCCAGTGCCTTTCCAGCACCTTTGCCGGGTATTCCGCCCATTCACACTGCCCTACCGTCCTGATCCCCGCCCACTCCGCCGCAAGGTCAAGCCCGCCTATGCCGGTAAAAAGGCTCAAGTGCGTCAGCATTATATCGTCCACCCTCCGCCGAACTCCGGCAGCGGGTTTTCCGCGCTGTAAAACATATGCAGGCAGTTTTTGTGTATGTCCACGTATTCCGCCTCTGCCGGGAAAACCATGACGGCCTTCTTGTCCGGCCCGAAAAAATCCCTCTTCACGCGCTGCAGGTCGCTGTAGTCCGGGATCCTCGACTTGCGGGAAAAGGAAACGTGCAGCCATTCCTTCCCGTCGCCGTAAATCCCCGCCGTAGCCAGTACGAACAGCCCGTTGTTCTCCCATGCCTTCGTGGTCTCCCAGCCCAGCATATCCGAAATGTCGCGCCAGTACGGCGGGGGTTCCGGAAAGAATGCCGCTTCGTTTATTGCAATGTCATGGATCCGTGTCATTCAGTCCTCCCCATCCGAAAAAGCAACCGGATCCCGTCCTTTGAGGATTGCAAGGATCATCAGCCCGACATCGTACAGCCTGTCTTCCCTGCACGCACGGAGAATCTCTTCCAGCAGGGGCTGTGTATACCGGACGGTATTCCATCGGAATGCGTCAAGAAGCTCAAGCGAAACTTCCCGCAGGGGATCCTGTTTGTACCAGTCCGTGTAAAATTTCTTTTTCCCGGCGTGGTATTGCGCATGGTGGTGCGCACACATGGTATTTGCGTTGTCGGGAAAAAACCGGAGCACACCGTTTGCACCCACGGAATAATAGTGGGAGCACTGCAAGATCCCGCTGCACGGTGTCCCGTCCCTGACGACGCACATCCTGTCCCTGCGGACAATGGCGGCGTTGAATTCCCGCTGGACATCGATGATTTTTATTCCCTGTCTTTGCCTTTTCTTCATTCTCCGTTCCTCTCAACAAGATAAATCCCGAGCTCCGCCGCAATACGGTGCGCCGCTTCAATGAGTATGGCGCATTCGTCCGTACTTGACAGGGCCTCTCTCACCGGGTACATCTTCCCCCGGAACATTTCATAGGGATACCCCGTTTCCATTGCCGCTTCCTTTACGGCCATCTTTACCGTGGCAAAGTCGTTCCCCGTCTCCCTGCATATCTGCATGATATGCCCGTTCAGGTGGTGGTTCTGGCTGTACTTCCCGGTACTGCGCTTCCGTTTCGGCGCCGTGAGGTCGGCACGGATGAATCCCGCACATTTTTCCATGCACACCGCTACGGTAAGCGCGTCTTCCGGCGTGTTTACCTCCAAAGCCAGCTCCCCGTCCCTGTAAGATATAATCCGCATGACAGACATAAGGCGTCAGAAAATGTCGTCTTCCGGGAACGGGATCTGTTCCGGTTCTTTCTGGACGGACGCCTTGAGAGCCTCCGTCTTTTCCGCATATTCTTTCTTGACCTTAGAAAGGATTTCTTTTACGGGCATTTTCCCGTAAAGACTGCGGAACCGCTTCCTGTCTTCGTCCGTGAAGACGGCAGCTCCCTGCCAGTTTGATTTGAGGGTGGCGGATATTTCGTCCGTAATCCTCTTTTTTTCGGCTTCCGCTACGGGATCCCCTTTAGGCGGGTATGTGTTCCGCGCCTTTCCGGGTTGCGGGGCGGCGGACGGTTTTGCCGCGTGTTCCTGAGGGGGAACCCCGTCCGTATCCTCGTCCGACGAAAGCCCGAGCGCCGCGCAAAGGCAGTACCTCCGCATGTAGGTAATGGCAGCCCCTACATTCTGCGCGGCGTTGCTCTTGCCGACGGAAACTTCCGGGAGCGGGGCGGAATCCTCGATTGATTCCCCCTCATCAGAAAAGATAACCGTCCGGATACAAAGCCGTCCGTCATGCCCTGTAACAAACTGGGAAAACCCCAGCCCGTGTTTTGCCAGCACGGGGCGGACGGCGGATACCACGGTGTCAAAATCCGTATACCGGTATCCGTACCCTTCCTTGTCTTTTGGCAGCGTGAAGAATTCCTTCTGCGCTGCGCAAAGCCTTGCGAAGATATTGGTATTTTTTTCCTTTCCGCTTTCCATTTTCTCCTCCTCCGTCATACTCCGTCAGAACGGGATGTTTTCTTCCGGGTTATCCGGAACGGCGTACCCGGACGGCTGTCCTTGCCCGCCAAGCAGGTCAAGCTCCGCAACGTGTATACGCACGGCGCTCCTGTTTTCCCCGTTCCTGTCAGTCCACTTCTCTTGACGCAGCCTGCCGGTAACGGAAACCTGCTTCCCCTTTGTTATGTACTGGCGGATACCTTCCGCCAGCCTCCCCCAGACCACGCAGTCAAAAAAGCTGACGTAGTCTTCCTTTCCGTTGCGCTCATTAACCGCAACCGAAAAAGAAAGTTTTGCAGTCCCGGATATCGTGTATCCGAAATCCCGGTCACTCTGGTCCCTTGTTACCCTTCCGATAAGAGTTACGCTGTTCAAAGCATGTCCTCCATCTTTTTCATCAGATTTTCCAGTGATTCGTTGAGCAGTCGGAGGTTGAATCCCTCCGCCGCCTTTGAATGGAACTCTGCGGACGCCCAGTCCCGCACCTTTTCAGCACGGACTGCTTCCTGTACCTGTGCGTCCTTCATCCGCACCAGATATTCGCCGTAAGTCATTCATCGGCCTCCTGTTTTTGCAGTTTTTGTGCAAAGTCGCAGAACGCACGTACCGGGCAGTAATCAAGGCATTTTGTGGACACGCCCTGACGGAACTCGACGTAATGCCCGGCGCCCAGCGTTTCCGCCATGGCCTCCGCTTCCGCTTCGGACGGGAACACCCGGACGGCGCTCTTCCGCCCTTTCTTCATCACCGCCCATGTGTCGTCCTTTGCCCACCTCTCTTCCGGGGTGCATACCGGGATGTCCTCTTCTTCCAAAAGAAGGCAGGAAAAGAATTCATCTATCTTTTCCTTTATCCGTTTTTCCGTTTCTGAAATGTCCTTGTCCGTCACATCAAATTCGTAGATGTAGACGGGCACCTGCGGGTACTCCGGATTGCGCCTTGCCTGTGTCTTGCTGTGGTCTTTAAGCAGGGCGATAAACCGGCACTTATTTGCCGGGAACCCGTTCTTGCGGAGAAGCCAGGCGTAAGTAAGCCCTTGTTTTTTCCAATCAGAAAAGTCCCGGAACTGGACCTTCCATACGGACGCCGTTTTGTAGTCCGTTATCGTTCCGGTCGCCATATTGTAGTTGTCGATGGTGCCGGTGACCGTGGCTCCGGAAAACTCTGTCTTGAGGGTTTCTTCCGTGAATTCATTATCTCCCTCTTTTTCCAGCAGTGCATGGACGGCTGTCCCGAAAACCGCCCACACCCGGTTGGACACATCGTCCTCGATATCGTTCCAATATCTCCGGGTGAGGATAATCTCCTTAACCCCCTTTAACAGGGTCGTTGCCGACAGCTCCCCTGCCTTGTTGTGCTGCTCCGTGCTGCACGCGGCAACAAACCCGTGCGGCAACCCTTTTTTGTTTGTGAGCGTCATTCTTTTCCCTCCGCGCAAAAAAAACACCGGCTGCTGCACGCACGGATAAAATGCAACAGCCGGTGCATTGTTTTTTTTCTTTTTTCCCGTGCATAAGACATCAGTCTTATGCTTATGACATTAACGCTTATTTTTCACACTGTTGCCCAGCAGTATAAAAGAAGTTGGCTACAACAAAACAGCTACTTGTGGATTTTTCTGTCCCGCTTATCATTTGTACTACGATGCTTTTACTCAGAGAAGATCTGTGTTGCTTGCCGCATTGGATGATGCAGAAGCACAGAAAGTTGTTGATTCCTTTTATACAGCGATTGCCCGGGCACAATAAGTATGCCTGAATTGGGAGCGTTCAGATTTTTATATCTGAACGCTTATTCTTTTTTATTGCTTTTCCTCTCTGTCTTTTCTTTTTCAGTCCGGTTGTACAGGATAAGTTTTTTGTTCCTGTTTTTACAAATTCCTGCCGGCATTATCTGCCTGTATTATTCAGTTAAACTTTTTGCCACATGGAATGACAAAAAACGGAAATACGCTGTGTTAATGGCGAAAAACCAGCACGAATTCCGGGAAGAAACCTTCGAGGTATTCATGCAGGCTCCCTGCGGGCGTCTTCTCGTAAAAACTGTCCTGAAGGATTTGAAAATGCCGCAAAAGTACCGGGACTTGGTGAAATTCAAAAAGGGTTTCCGGGAATCAGTCAAAAGCAATAACACACCTCAAAAAACAATTGTATATATCAATAAGGATTATCTATGAATATCATACCGATTTGTATATTTGCTGTTATCGGCCTGGCATTATCCCTTGTTTTGATTTTTTTATGTTTCCCTAAAAAAATGCAAGCAGGACCGAAAGCCATTTTAGGTGTTATTTCAGCTGTGGTCTACATAGTATTGTTCGGCATTTTCGGTTTTTGTATATCATTTAAATTAAGCGTAATGTCCATAATTGACCAAGGCTTCAATATAATATCTTCCCAGGCATCCGAATTATATCCTGAAATACCTGATATAATGGAAAAGCAATTCAGCACAAACGAATTGACCGGCATATTGGAAAAAATTAACGTGGGTTCCAAAATAGATGAAGCGGTTTCCGGCTTTGGCCCTCTGGAAAGAACTGTAGTAAAAAGACTGATCATGTCGGTTTTCCCGGTTGTTTACGGAGTTGACTCTGTATCCGGTTCATTGCAGGGACTTATCACTGATGATATGAGGGCAACGGGGACAACCTCCATTTCCCAGATTTTGGATGTGGTAAAGCTTAAAATCTCGGGTTCATTGCAGAAAGTGTTGTTTATCATCCAAATTGTGGTAATAGTGCTTTTTGCTTTTTATACTATTCTGGTCATTGTTGTAAGCAAGTATTACACGGAAGACTCAAAAAAAGGAAATAAACATATAACTTTCGGGGAAGGATTGGATTCATAGGTTATATGCGCTATATTCATGTATATGGGTATAGCGCATAAGAACGCAACCGGACTATTTTTACTGTTTTATTTGCTTTATTTATGTATTCTGGTCTGTTGCCAAAACAGTTTTTCCCCTGCTGCCGGTGAGGCAGAGAATCCCGGCGGCAGCGGTGAAACCCCTCCGCCGGCAGAGCCTGCTTTGCCGGAAAAAGTGTACATTCAGGTAAGGTTTGACCTCCACGATTCTTCAGGCGGCCTTTATAATACAGATTTGTCTTCTGGAATTTCAGGGATAGAATTCCAGTACGAAGCTTTTGGTTTGCAAACCGGGGAGCTAATAAAAGGGATTTATCATGATAATCCAAAAGGATATGTCTGGCCATACGGTTTTATCGTAAAGTACGGCGGTTCAAAGGATTTTTATGGTCCTTATAATCAGACAATTGCCAAATAGGATGCTGGAATTGATTATTATGTTGGCAATGATAAGTTATATGTTATTCCGAAAAGTGCCGGCAACACATCGGCAAAAGTATATCTGGTTTTTTATTTTAAGCCGGCTCACGCATATTTCCGGGAAACAGTCTTCTTTACCATTCCCTGGGATGAGTACAATCCGGAGCTTCATACAGACAAGGCTCTGTTCCACATTGAGGGAACAGACAGGAACTTTACTGTAACCTTTGAAGGCTTTGAAGAGAAAGCCGGGGCAGGAAACCAATAATGACACTCCACAAGTTTGTTTTCAGTCCCACCGGCGGGACAAAAAAGGCAGCCGCTTTTCTCTGCCGAAACTGGGGCGGAAAAGAAAATAACATTGACTTAACAACAGAAACATCCCCCGTTGTGGATTTTAAGCCGGGGGACTTGGCGGTTTTTGCCCTTCCTGTTTATGCCGGACGGCTGCCGCCTGCCGGGATAAACCGTTTACAGGCCCTGAAAGGAAAGAAAACCCCGGCAGTTGCCCTTGTGGTTTACGGGAACCGGGCTTACGAAGACGCCCTCCTGGAGTTGAAAAACACCGTAAACAGCCTGGGTTTCCGGTGTATTGCGGCCGTGGCCGCCGTTGCCCGCCACTCCATTGTGGACAGCATAGCTTCTTTCAGGCCGGATTTACAGGATTCGGAACAGCTTTCAGCCTTTTTTGACAAGATTCAGGATAAAATCAGGACAGCCTCAAACCAGGGTTTTCAGGCTCCGGAGGCAGGAAACCCTGGTTCCGGAACCGGTACAGACAAAACCCTTGATTTTTATGTGCCGGGAAACTTTCCTTACAAAGAAATTAACCCGGTGCCGCTGGTTCCGGAACTTACCGGAGACTGTTCTTCTTGCGGGGCTTGTGCAAGGCGTTGCCCGGTAAAGGCAATTTCCCGGGATAATTATGCACAGGTTGACAGCAAAAAGTGTATTTCCTGCATGAGATGCCTCCGGATTTGTACCAGAAAAGCCCGGAGCCTTCCCCCGGAAAAATTACAGCCCCTGGCTGCCCGGCTGGAAAAACTTTGCAGTGACAGAAAAGAAAACGAGCTTTTCCTGTAAAACCCTGATAACCCGGAGCATAAGAGCGGGCCTTAAAAAGCCTGGGTTTATCTTGATTCACTTGATTCAATAAAAGTTCAGAGGACGCTTACCGGTATACTTTAAAAAACACCGGATTTATCTTGGTTCAATGGCAGGAAAAAACGATAAAAAATATGGTACAATAATAAAAGAATAGAAAACCCGGCCGCAAAGAGACAAGACATGGACAACAGTGCAACACAACAGATACAAACCAATGATTTCTCAAAAGGGGCAGTGTGGAAAAATATCCTTTCCATGGCGGTTCCCATGATGATAGCCCAGGTAATCCAGCTCCTCTACAACATCGTTGACCGGGTTTACATCGGACATCTGCCGGGAGGTTCCACGGTTCCCCTGACAGCCCTGGGGCTTACCTTTCCGGTAATAACGGTTATAACAGCCTTTACCAACCTGTTCGGCATGGGAGGTGCACCCCTTTGCTCCATTGCCCGGGGAGAAGGCAACATAGAAAAAGCGGAAAAAATAATGGGCAACGCATTCGCAATGCTCATGGTGACAGGGGCACTACTTGTAGCCGTGCTACAGTTCACCATGAAGCCGGTTCTCTACACCTTAGGAGCCGGCGGGGACACCTATTCCTTGGCAAGCCAATACCTGCGGATTTACCTTTGGGGAACCTTCTTTTCCATGGCAGGACTGGGAATGAACAGCTTCATCAACTCCCAGGGATTCGGCAGAAAGGGAATGACCACAATCCTTATCGGTGCGGTGACAAACATTGTCCTTGACCCGGTTTTTATCTTTATTTTCCGCATGGGTGTGCAGGGCGCCGCCCTTGCCACCGTGATTTCCCAGGGACTTTCAGCTTTTTTTGTAATGAGATTCCTTTTAAGCGGCAAGGCTGTTTACCGGCTGAGACTCCGGTGCCTCAAACCGGACCCGGCGGTAATCTTCAGAATAACCAGTCTGGGATTGGCAAACTTCATCATGTCCGCCACAAACGCCCTGACACAGGTAGCCTGCAACACCATGCTCAAAAAATTCGGAGGCGACCTGTACATCGCCGTAATGACGGTGCTGGGTTCCGTCCGGGACATTTCCTGGACAACGGTGCAGGGACTTTCCCAGGGAGCCCAGCCGGTTCTGGGGTACAACTACGGGGCAAAGGAATACCGCCGGGTGCAGCAGGGAATTAAATTCCTTGCGGTAACTTCCGCCCTGTACACAACGGTTATATGGATTCTCACCATGACCTTTCCGGAACCCTTTCTCCACATTTTCAACAGCCACCCGGAACTTCTGGAAGCCGGAGTCCCGGCCCTGCACATTTACTTTTTCGGCTTCTTTATGATGAGCCTCCAGTTCACCGGCCAGACAGCCTTTACCGCCCTGGGACTTTCAAAACAGGCGATTTTCTTTTCCCTGTTGAGAAAGGCTATCATCGTTATGCCCCTCACTTTCATTCTGCCCTATGTGGCGGGACTGGAGGTAAACGGGGTATTTCTTGCGGAGCCGGTTTCAAACTTTATCGGGGGAACAGCCTGCTTTTTGACCATGTATTTTACAGTGTACAGGAAACTGGGTTATCTGGCAAAAGAAGCAAAGGCACTTAATCCGTAAAGGGGGCGGATTGTTTCCGGAATTCGGTTTGCAAACCTTAACTTCAACCATCTGTTTTCAAGTTCCCGGATGGATGTATTCCGGGAAAAGTTTTTCGCTCAACTTGCACAGCTCACTGTCAAAGGCAACAAGATAAACAGTCATGTCATTTTTTTCCAGAAAGGATTTTATCGCGGCGACTGCGATACGGAGGGCGCTTTCTTTTGGGTAGCCGTACACACCGGAGGAAATCAATGGGAAGGCCACAGAAGTACAACCCTGTTTTTCCGCAAGTGAAAGGGAGTTTGCGTAACAGGATTTGAGGGCAGCTTCTTCTCCACGGGTGCCGCCATGCCATACGGGGCCGACGGTGTGTATTACATACTTGCAGGGCAGATTGTAGGCGCCGGTGATTTTTGCGTTTCCGGTTTCGCAGCCGCCCAAGGTTCTGCATTCTGCAAGGAGTTCTGGCCCGGCAGCCCGGTGTATGGCTCCGTCAACCCCGCCGCCACCCAGCAGGGAAGAATTGGCGGCGTTCACTATTGCGTCCACCTTCATTTTTGTGATGTCATCGAACACTATTTTCAAAGGCATCGTTCACCTCCCTTGCGCAGTGAAAACTGCGGTTTAATTATATACCGTGGGAAGTGCCACAGACAAGGGGAGAAGCAACTGCCGGCGACTGCAGAAGATTATAAACCCAATTTCGACAAAAAAGTCTCAACTCCTTTTGCGCCGCTATCAAAATTTTTTGCAATACTGTCAGAACTCGGGGAAGCATTCGTTTTGTTGTCCTTTGCACCGCCATGGGCAATCTGATTCCTAAAGCTTTCCAAATTCAAAATTTGTCTTTTTAGGCCGCAGTCAGAAGAAATAACTTCTTTCCTTGTTATTTTGCCTTCAGACTGCCAAAAATCATAATTGCCTTTGTTTTTTTCCGGATTATCTGATTTTTCGGCACAGGCTGTCTCCACTGTAAGCTGGAGGGAAATTATAGCTTGGGTGTTTAAGTCTCTTTCCCGGAGGTATTTTGCAAAATTAAAAATTGTCCTTGCTCCACTCTTTGGGCTGTAGATTTTCTTATAAAAATCTGCGAGAAATGATTTTATGTCACTAAACCAAAAAGGAGGTGTTTCATGATTTTCTGTCAAAACGTTTTTCAATTGGTTTAAAACTTCGATTATCTGGAGACAAAAATTTGTCTGCACTATGCCGGAAATTCTGTTTATCACTTTAGAATAACTTTCATATTCTTTTTTCAGTAACCCCGCCAAAGCGAACCCATCAAGTTTTGCTTTGAAGACAGAAATTGCGTCTGTTATCCGCGCATAATGCCAGTAATTGCTTAAATCCCTGACACGAGAGATTTTTTCGTTTTCGATATATTCTCCGTAAATCAATTCAACATTTTGCAATTTTGTATTTCCGTTTGAAGCAAACTGCAATGCCTGGTACATAAGAATCGGCATTGATCGGAAACCATGGGTGATATCAAAGAGAACGTTGCTGTCTTCTCTTATGTAGGGAACAACAGATTTGTATATATTAAAAATTTCTTCGGTTGTATCTGAGTCAATTATATTTGTGTGAACAAGGATCTCAATTTCTACAGAATATTGTTCTTTTAGATGAGCTTTGATTTTCGGAATAAGTTCTGAATCAGGAGACAAGCCTTTTTCATTGATTTCTTCATAGACATCCGCCCATAAATTTGAATCTTTTTTATCGTCTATAAGGACATCCCATGAAGAAATATACGTACCTATAAAAATGATTTTTTTTATAGGTTTAAATTCTGTTTTTAATATGGCATCAAAAAATAGTCTTGATTCATAAGTTTTGCCGTTATTAAAGAGGTATGTGGTAATTCTGTATCCACCTTCTTTTTTGTACATTCCAGTACCAATTGATGTGATTAAAGTGTAATCATTCATGAGGAGTCTCTTTATTTACAACTGTACCTCTATTGTTCAAGAGTACACAGACACCATCCCATAGGGATATATTCATCTTTATAGTTCAATAAAGTTCTTGTATTTCCGAACCCTTTTTCTCTGCCGGTTCTTCTGTCAACAGGGACCTTCGGATTTCTGAAGTCGTTACCTAATATTACATATTCAACTTGTGACCATCTACCCATTCGAATTAAAAATTGATTCTCATTACCCATCTTAATTGAATCAATTATTTTCTTCAATTCTAATATTTTTGAAATATTATTGACAGGTTCTGCATAAAATTTATTATATTCTGCTTCAAATTGTCTTTTAAAGAAAAAATTACAAGCTTTTACTATATCCTGCATAGTTATTTTTTCATTTATTTTAAAAATATCATTTTTTGTTTTTTGCACTTTATCATTGATTCGGATTGTGAAAGATGAAGTAAAATCATTTCCAAGCAAATACCCAGGTATAAGTTCCGCAAAAATTTGCATTGATTTTGATTCCAGTTCTTCTATCTTTTTCCGGCTGTAGGCTTCTGCGGCGCCGGGAACAACCAGCACTTTTACCGTTCCGCCTGCTGTACAGGCATCTTTGAATGCCTGGAAAGACCCGCATTCAGCCAGGAATGTTCCGTCCTGCATTTTCATATCAAAACGGAGTTCCGGTTTGTCGCTGCCGTACCATTCAATGGCGTCATCACAGGCAATCCGGGGGAACGGTGTACGCAATTCTATTCCCATAGTGTCCTTGAACACTGCCGCCATCATTCCTTCCGTCATGGAAAGCACGTCATCTCTGGAAATAAAACTCATTTCCATATCAATCTGGGTGAATTCCGGCTGCCGGTCGCCCCGGGCATCCTCATCCCGGTAACAACGGGCAATACGGTTCTTTTCATTGTTTCCATAGTGATGTCTATTATAGTAAGAAATAAGGTATTGCACACTATTGTGGAAAGTATAAAATTATTGCGAAAAAGCGGGATTATACCGGTGGGAATTACAGGAAAATTCTGGTACAAGGAGAAAAAATTATCAATAGGCCTGTAATCGCCATGAATAAATAACATATTTTTACTGTTTTCCGGTATACGTAATGTAAAACACGGAATAAAACCGCAGGCGTGGGGCTTGCGGTTTTTATAATTCTACCGGTTACGTTTCTGTCTGTTTCAGGGAATCTTACGGCAGCTGTTGCCGTGCATATTTTAGTTTTTCATTATTCCGGCAGCGGGTACCGGTTATACGTTCTGCCGCTGCAAATCCTATTCCATTCCGGCATCGACGTGTCTCCGGATATTCTCGCAGGCTTTTTCAAAGGAAATATGCAAAACGCTTTTTCCAAAAATGGGGCTTCCGGTATACAGGAAAACCTGGGAATCTCTTTCCAATACAAGGTAACCGCAAAGTTCAAACCGCCGGTCTCCGTCCCGTGGGGCGGGAAAGAATGTTTTGTCTGTCAACGGGGTTTCTGTCCCTCCGGGTACCGGTTTTTCATAGTTTTGTGCCGGCTGAATATTTTTAACGTAGTTGGCATAACTTCCCGGCCTGCGGGCATCAATTTGCCGCCACTTGTATTTCTTTTCTGTTTCCGGTGCTGGTTCCCGGTACTCAAAACCCATTCTTTCACTGCTGTGATGAACTTCAAAATCCTGATAGTAGACTTTCAGCAGTGCCAAAGCTTCTTCTTTTGTATACGTGTTTACAACCACCGCATCGTGCCAGCCGGGAACATTTTTTCTGGTAACAAGGAATTTCCGTGGCTCTTTTTGCGGCAGGGGCTGGGACGTTTTTTCTACAAGCTCTTCTCCAAAACCAATGTCGGTCACGTCAGGAATAACCGGTTCTTTTGCATTGAGAAGGTTTTCCGCTAATTTTGCATACCACAGATCCAGTTTTTCTGTATCCTGGGTAAGACCGTAACTTTCCGCAAGATTCATCTCCTTTGCCTGTGCAATGACGGATTCCAAGCCGGAAAGCGTACCGGCGGTAATGAGCGCAGTAATTTTTTTTACTTTATATCCGAACGCCATTAAACTCATGTTTTCTCCTTAATCAAAATGGAGCTGGAACAAAACCCGGTAGAACAGGTTGCGTTCTACCGGGAGCCGGTCAGTTACCGGGGTTCAAATTTTCTGCAGGTATTGGAAGAAGTTCCCTCTTTATCGGGATTCTGTCCGCACTTTGAAGAACTGGTAAAAGACAGTGAATTGTCGCAGTAGTGGCGCTTTGAAGCTTTTTTGAATTCATAGTGGGCACAACCGGGACACATTGTGCAGGGTAATGTTTTGGAACTTGGCATATAACCTCCTAAATAAATGTATTAGAAACCGGTTATCAATAACCAAAATATACCACATAATAAACGGAATGTCAAATAAAATGGTTATAAATAACCGTTTTATTTGACAGACTTGCGGGGCACTATCAAAACCGGGGTCCGTAAAGTATACGGCGTATGTTACAGCACTAGTACAGCACTATATATGGAAAACTTATAAAAACAATACGGGAACCGCAACCGTCAGTCTGCAAGATTCTGTGCAAAAAGACCGGTCCGTTTCTTCCGTTCTTCTTCTGCTAAAAAGCGGAATTCCTGTTCTTTTTCTTCTATTAAAAGATATTCTTCTGCAAAACGAGCCTGTTTTTGTAAACCGGACAGCTGGTGTTCTGGTTCCGGCAGTGGGATTAACAGGTTTTCAAGGTTCCGTACCGGCAGCGTAGGAATTGTGCTCTTTACGTAGGCTGCTTCCAGGCGGCTGGTTCCCAAGGGGCTTTCAAAAAAAGCCCGGATATACACGGGGTTGACTCTCTGAAAGTCAAACCGGAGAATGTAAAGATTCTGGGAGACAATGATTTTACGGCTGCCCACATTCCGGGCAAGCCCCAGCTTTGGCTGCCCCATTTTGGCGATGACAATATCGTTTTCCAAAAGGCAATGCTTTTGCTCCCGGTCTTCTATATTTTTAAGGCACCGCATGGAAGGTGAAAGGTAATTTTCCTGAATATCAGAAACCGTCAGAAAAAAAATGCCGGTGGGTTCATCGGATGTCCTGTCCCGGATGTCCGAGGGTTTGGTGACCACTCCCCGCAGTATCCTGCCAATCTCTTTCAGCGGAATATCCGTAAAATTCTGTGTTTCCATCCGGTGCAGTATAAAAGAAAATCCGGAATAATTCAAATGCTGAACAGAACGGGATTTTCTGCGGAAACCCGTGTCCGGTTTTTAATCCCCGCCTGCTCCTTTGAAATAAAAACTTTAATTTTGATAATATTAAAGCTGATTGTTTTACTTTTTTTCCGGGGCTTCCAATAATCTGTTCCCGGTGATATACTTGCCCCATGATGACACAAAAAAAAATCCCTGTTCGGCTTCCTGTTGGAGCTGTAATGGTTTTGGGTTTTTTCCTTACTATCCTGTTAGGGTTTTTATTGTTGTTAATGCCTGTTTCTCAAAAAGAACCGGTAAGTATAGTTGATTTGTTCTTTGTTGCAACTTCCGCCGTTTGTGTTACCGGTTTAACTCCGGTGGACATATCTCAAGTATTTTCAGTATTCGGTCAGACTGTTATCATGTTTTTATTTCAGGTAGGGGGGCTTGGATTTGCAGTAATAGTTGTGTTTGTTCTTTATGCCGTAAGTTCTACAAATTTTTCCGTAAAAAATCTGGTCAGGGAATCTTTGGGGTTCAGTCCTTCGGCAAAAATAGGCAGAATCCTAAAGTATACATTGCTTTCCACACTGACTATCGAGTTTATAGGCGCACTTCTTTTATTCCTTAGTTTCCGTAAAATTTTCCCATTAGGGAAGGCTATATATAATTCAGTCTTTCATAGTATTTCGGCTTATAACAATGCGGGCTTTGATCTTTTTTCAACTTCTTTGGTTTCCTTTAATCAAAATCCTTTGGTTTTAATAACAGTTGCCGTTTTGATTATTTTGGGAGGGATAGGATACATCGTTTATTATGATTTATTGATGTATAGAAAGAAAAAGCATTTATCTTTGCACTCAAAAATAGTATTTTTGATGACAGGCTTGCTTTTAGTAACAGGAACAGTAATTCTTAAATTAACTGAAAATAAAAGTTGGCTTATATCGTTTTTTCACTCTGTTTCCTGCCGTACCGCCGGATTTTTTGCATCGGATTTAACTCTTTTAAGCTCTCCGGGAATCCTCATTATGATTTTTTTGATGTTTATCGGGGCTTCTCCCGGGTCAACGGGAGGAGGGCTTAAAACCACAACATTTTACAGTATATTATTCTCAACAACAAAGATTTTCAGGGGGGGGGGGGAAATACAACAGTGTTCAATAGAACAATATCAAAAGATTCAATTACGAAAGCATTTGGATTGTTCTCCCTGGCATTGGCAATAATTATCTGTGCCTTCTTTTTCCTTACTACTACAGAAAATGCATCTTTTGAAGCCCTTCTTTTTGAAACGGTCAGTGCCTATGCAACCGTAGGACTTACAGTGGGAGTTACGCCAAATCTAACTTTGTGGGGAAAAATAATTATAATTTGCGTCATGTTTATAGGACGGGTTGGGGCTATTTCAATAATCACATCAATAAATTATAATCACACCGAGATAAAATATCCTGATGAGAGGGTTTGCATAGGATGAAAAAAAATACATTTGCAATAATTGGACTTGGAAGATTTGGCATGTCGCTGGCACAAACTCTTTTGGAAGAAGACAAAGATGTTATTGTTATAGATAATGATATGGAAAAATTAAAAGCCCTTAAAAATACACCTGCAGTGTTGTGTTGTATAGAAAATATTTCTGTAGAAACTCTTAGAGAATCAGGTGTTGCAGACTGTGATGTTGTAATTATCGGAATCGGGGGGGATTTAGAGGCTAATATTCTTGCTGCCATGGATTCCCTTGAGCTGGGGGTAAAAAAAGTTCTTAGTAAGGCTAATAATGAGGAACATGCGAGGATTTTGGAGAAAATCGGGGCAGAAGTTGTGTTTCCGGAGGTTCAGACTGCAAAAAAATTGGCAATGAAACTTTGCAATAATTTTGTACAGGATATAGTGCCTTTTTCTGACGACTTTTTTATAATGCAGTTCCTTGTACCCCAAGAACTGGACGGAAAAACCGTTTTAGAGGCGGATTTAAGAAAAAAATATGAAGTAAATATTGTTGCCATGATAATAGACGGAAAAGCCCGTGCAATAATAAAACCCGAAACAGTTTTAAAATCAGGGGATAGTCTTTTGGTTTCAGGAACAAGCCGGAATATAAAATCCCTCCGTAAGGCCCTTAATGCAATAAACTGACATATCCATCCTGAAAAAAAAAACGGATTCCTTTCGGAACCCGGATAAAATTACTTTGACATAATTTCTGAAATTGTTTTTAAAATCTCGTCATGACAACCGCCGCACCCGGTGGAACGGGCGGGGCAAAACCAGGGTTTTACGCTGTCGTTACAGTAATAACTTCTTCCATTATGCCGGTACGCAGCGTCTTGTTCACACGGTTCCCGGAACCACTGGCTGTTTTTACGATAAGGCGGTATGTTCCCGCTGTGGTGTCAGCCGGGATATTGAATTCAAGGCGGGTGTTGGTGTTGTCAATCAATGTCTCTGAATCACATACAGAAACCCAGTCTGATCCATCCATTTGGTAGACCCCCTCGTCGTCGCAGGGTGCCAGAAAAACACCGCTGTTTGTTCCGGCAACTTTCAATCCGGTTCCGGTCACACGGGCGGTATAACCGGAAGTAATATCCTGTCCCGATGTATTCGTATGCAAATCAAGCAGATACCGTGGCACCGGTTCATTTGATTTTGTAATGTCAGCCCCTACAGTAATGTCCTTTACGGCATCCAGGGCTATTGTAGAGGGTGTAAATCCCAGTGTCATTGAGGGAACATCGCTGATTTCCGGATTGGTACTTTCCATACCTTTTTGCGGTTTCAGATACAGGATACCCATTTCCAGCAAATCTACAGCTTTCCCTTCACTTAACAAAGAGAGTATTCCGTCCCGCAGCAGCCCCGCCACATACAGGAGCGTTTCCGTTCCTCCGGGAACAGCGGCATTTTTGCTTATCCTTTCAACAATGTTTCCGATATATGCCGTGTTGCGTTGCACCCGTGCATATGAACCGGAAGCATTTGCCAGTTTTGAAGCATGAATTGTGACATTGACAGAATCTGTTAAAGAATTAATTCTTTTATCCATTTTGGACACCTCTAAATAAAGTAAGTAAATAAATACAGCTCATTACAGAGCATCCGCGTCTCTTGACCCCGGCGGTCAGGCGTGATATCCTGTCAAACAACGTAAGAAGGTATCACACCTTTGTTAAGCCGTTCCCTAGTACCAGTAGGGAGCGGTTTTTTTGTCTTTCCGCTTTAACCGGTTGCGGAAAGACAGACTATTCCGGTTCCACGTTTTCACCTCCTTTTACCATCCGTTGGCAATCCAGCGTTGCCGTTCTTGTTCCATGGCTTCATCGTCATGCCATGTTTTTTCATGGTAGTGTTTTGATGTAATAGACTTGATAAAATTTCTATATCCGAAGCTGATTACTTCATCCCACATTTTTTGCTTGTTACTGAATTTAAATGAATTTCTCTTGTTTAAAGTCTGGAGTCGCTTTTGTGCAGCTTCTTTTGAAACTTTAAAGTATGTTGCTATGTCAGTAACAGCCAGATTTATGCCTTGCCCCTTTAATGTTGAGAAAATTTGTTCCGGCATTAAAAGCTGAGCGGCAAAATAATTGGCCTCTAGTTCCTGTTTATCGTATAGATTCCGGTCGGATATCATCAAACTGGAATCTGTATTATGCCCTAAACAATGATGCCCCAGTTCGTGGGCAAAAGAAAACCTCTTGCGCTCGACCGGGGACTTGGTGTTATAGCATAGATATATAAAGCCGAGAGGATCTTCTATGATAAAAGCATCCTCACTGCCAAAAAGTTTTGGATCACAACCCTGTTCTCTAAGCTGGTCAAATGAAATCAGCTTGAAATCGGTAAACTCAGCGAACAGCTTCCTGAGATTGAAGGGAAAATCATGGTCTGCAATCTGTATCAGGAATTCAGTCGCTTTTATATAGGCTTTTTCGAAATCCGGTTTATATATCATCTTCGGGTTCCTCCAATTCCCGTAATTTGGGAAATAATGCATTTGTTACATTGTTGAGCTGTTCCAAGTCTGCTTGAGACATATAGGACAGTTTTCTCTGCAAAATCATTGCTGTTTTGCTGTGTGCTTGCACGCCTTCCAAATTCTCATTTCCAAGAAGATAGTCTGTGGAAACGTGATAGAATTGTGCCAATTTAATCAGAACATCTTCCCGAGGAACTGTTCCGTTAAATTCCCACATATTGATGCGACTTTTTTTTATACCTCCTAGTTTTTCTCCGAGTTGTTCCATGGTCAGTCCACTCCTCTCTCTTAACTCACGCGCCCTGCGTTGGAACACCGCATTACCCATCATTATTACTCCTTTTTTCTTATTATGGGGCAGCAATCTCGCCAACGGCGATGCTTAACATCAAAACAAAGGATTTTGCCTTGATAAGTACAATATAATTGAGCTTATCAAAAAAGTCAAGCTTTTTTTATGTTTTTTTTATAATTTTATGAAATTCAGCTGTTCCGAAAGGGATATGGTAGCAATAATTCTGCACACACCTTTGAATTCGCCTAGACACAACAGTGTGTCAAGCTAGAATACCCGGTGTGTCTGGCTTGAATGAACGCTGTGTCTAGCTAGAATGTGTGCCGGGGAGTATCTGTACCGTACCGGGGAAGCAGTATTTCCGTTTTCAAAGTATGCGTCCATCGTGCTGCAAGATGTTGCGTATTTCTCCATAGCTTATGGATAACGTATCCATAGCTTATGGATAACGTATCCATAGCTTATGGAGAACGTATCCTAGGCTTATGGATAACGTATCCAACCTCCTGAGGGGAAATCCTTACGTAACTAGTGCGGGGTGGGGTGCGTTCCTGCCATGATTTTACCTTAAAATATGCCGGGATTTGTGGTATAATGGAACATTATTGGGAGATGATGCTCTAGGTGATTTACAATATTTACTGCAAAATTATGAATTGGAAAAAGCATAAATCAGAACGGTTTGTTGATTCATTGGGAGAATATAAAAAATGACAGATGAATTTCAGAAACCGGACTGTACAGCCGGTTTTGATTTTGATGAATATATTCGGCAGGTAGAACCGTCAAAAAAGGAGAGGGGAAAAGCCTGGGCAGCTGCTATAGGTTTGCAGCAAGTTGACAAGCTTGTCCCTTCGCCATATCTGTATGAGACGGCACGGCGGAATATCGAAGGTGAAATTTCGATAGATGAAGCAAATCAGCTTATTGACAGCTATTACGAAAGAAAATCAAGCCGTTCTGCGGAAGAGGAGCGAACCGAAGAAGCTGATAAAGTTGCAGCTCGGATTGCCCGGATTTTAGGTGAAAAGTCTTTCCGTTTTTCTCCGTCTTATCTAATTGCTTTGCATAAAGAACTGTTTTACGGAATTTACCGGTTTGCCGGTGTTTTGAGAGATTACGATATAACCAAAAAAGAATGGGTGTTACAGGGGAATACTGTTTTATATGGTGCCTCTTTTGAGTTAAAAACTGCTTTAGAGTATGATTTTGAGCAGGAACGTCAATTTAATTATAAAAATCTGTCTTCCTTAGAAATTGTAAAACATATTTCTTTTTTTGTTTCCCGTCTTTGGCAGATTCATCCCTTTGGAGAAGGTAATACCAGAACCACGGCAGTGTTTACCATAAAGTATTTACAGACGTTGGGTTTTACCGTATCTAATGAACCTTTTGAGCAAAACAGTTGGTATTTTAGAAATGCCTTGGTTAGAGCCAATTATTCGGATATTCAACGGGGAATTCAAGAGACGCCTGTTTTCTTGGAAAACTTCTTTGATAATCTGCTCTTTGGCGGCCATCACGAATTAAAAAATCGGTATATGCATATAGCCTACAAAAAAAAGTATCAATCAGGGGAAGCTTGCTCTGTAGAGGATGGTGGGTGTGTTCCCTATAATGACACTGTAAATGTCAGTGTAAATGACAGGGTAACTGTCAGTGTAAAAGAAAATACAAATGCCGGAATTAAAATCAGTGAAAATATGCACATTATTTTGAATGCAATCAGAGAAAATCCTTGTATTACTCAAAATGAGCTTGCTGAAAAGATAGGAGTTTCTGTTCGCAGTATTATAAGAAACATGAAAAAATTGCAGGAAGCCGGTCTTGTGCGCCGGGTGGGAGCAGATAAAAACGGATATTGGAAAGTACAAGGGGAAAACGATGGCAATTTTTAAGAAATCTTTTGTAAGAAAATAATCATAAAGTCCCCTCAGGACAAATCCCCAAAGCCAACCCCAAAACCCTAAATAAACATCCCCTTTCCCTAAAAAAAAACAGGGATTTGTGGTATAATGGGGGGAGGGAAGGGATATAATCCAATTTACACTATTTTATAGCATTAAAATATAATATTTTTACAGGGTGAGAGGAGTTTTCCATGACATTTTATAATACCGTTCTTGAAGTTTTAAAAAGCGATTCACGTTTTTTTACCGAAAACGGGGAATTATTGCGGAATGCCGTTTACGAAGCGGCTATGCAGATGGACGCTTCTTTGATAAAAGCCTTATACAACAATACGGAGACTAAAAAACGTTTTTTTACGGACGTGGACGGGATTGCCGTTTTTGACAAAGTCGGTTTCGGATGGGTCATCAATAACCGTGAATTTTTACCCG
>CASGBA010000003.1 GCA_949299755.1 uncultured Treponema sp.
GCTTTGGAACAAATTTTAAACCATTCACATTTTGTATTATTACTATATGATTTCATTCGCTTAAATATTAATTCTAAGCCTATCATAGATGCTGTTTCTATATATGGTTTTGGAGGCTCTTCTGAGTTATTCATAGGCATTATTGTTAGATTATCGCCCGTTTTTACCATCGAAGCGTTTGTGACGATTTTCCCTGTACCCGTGTTTTTTACAATTGAAAAACCCCTGCTTAATATCGAATTGGGATCGGCGCTTTTTATTTTTTCTTTTTGTATGGACAGGGTATGCCTTAATCCTGAAACTTTTTCTTTTACTGCCTGTATCATTTCTTCTTTTGTTGTGTCGAAACGAAGCATTATAGGTTGTGAAATGTGCCTGAATCTCATTTCCATACTTTCTGCCGAAAAGATGGCTGTCTTATTTCTGGCGTTTTCTATCCGCCTTTCAATTTCAGAGATGATTGACCTCCGGTATTCACCCAGGAGACTTTCAATTTCCGAAAGCGGGGCACTGGCTAATTCCGCCGCCGCTGAAGGTGTAGGCGCCCGCACATCCGCCGCATAGTCGCAAAGGGACCAGTCAATTTCGTGCCCCACTGCACTTATGACAGGTATTTCGGAAGCCGCCACTGCGCGTACCAAGGCTTCGTCCGAAAAGGGAAGCAAATCTTCCAAAGAACCTCCGCCTCTTCCTATTATGATTGTTTCTGCCATTTTGAATTTGTTGGCTGTTTCCAGACAGTATTTCAGCATTCCGGCGGCTTCCGCGCCCTGGACAGGAGCCGGAAGTATTACAATGGAAACAGCCGGATTCCTTCGTGAAAGCACCTGGAGAATGTCTCTGATGGCGGCTCCTGTGGGACTTGTTATGACTGCCACCCTTTCAGGATAGCGTTTCGGTTTCCTCTTCCTGCTTTCATCAAAAAGCCCTTCCGCGGCCAGAATCTTTTTCCTGGCCTCCAGCATTTTCAGGATTTCCCCTTCCCCTGACGGCTCCATTGTTTCCACGATTATCTGGTAGGTTCCCCTGGCTTCGTAGACTGAAACGGAACCGGATACTTTCACCAAATCCCCGTTTTTAGGTATGAAGCCGAGGTTTTTTGCCTTCCCCCGGAACATTACGGCGGAGATTGCGCTGCTGTCATCTTTGAGGGTAAAGTATAAATGGCCGGAACTTGAAGGTCTGAAATTTGATATTTCACCTTCAACTTCAATATTGAAGAAACTCTCTTCAAGAATCCCTTTTATACGGGAAGTTAGCTCACTTATGGTTAATGGTTCGGCCGGAAACATAAAATAAGCCTATCATGCCGCCAGACTTTTCTCAAGCCGTTCTTTCCTTGGCCGATATTCATATTATATGAGTGAAATAAAGACCGATACCCCTGCCGGAAAGGTTGTCGCCGTTGTTTTTTCCGGGAGAATTTCCCGCCACGCCTTTGAAGCTGTTTTTGACGGGAAATGTGCCTTTGAGCGTGCCGTTATCTGCGCAGGTTCGCTGCCCTCAGTGGAAAGTGTTGTTGTCCTCCTCCCAGGGGCAGAATCCCCCCTTCCCGGAGAAATAGAAACCTTGGCCGGAAGTTCCACATCAAAGCCTGTAAAGTTTTTCTCTCCCGGTGATTTTAATCCGGGAACATCGGTTTGGACTGAAGCCCTTTTATGCAAGGCGTTGGAAAAAATTTCCTCCTGTTATGAAAGCCTTTACTTTATGTGGGCGGATACTCCTTTTATCGATATTGATTTTTCTTCACAATTGTACCAACGGCATATCCGTTACGGTGCGGAATATACGTTTGCCGATTGTTATCCTGTGGGTCTTGCCCCGGAAATTTTCGCTTCAGGAATCCTCTCTGTTTTGTCAAAAATGGCGGAGGGAAATAATTTTCCGGCCGGAAGGGATTCCTTATTCAATGTGATAAAAAAAGACATCAATTCTTTTGACATTGAAACGGATGTGGCCTCCGAAGATGTCCGCATGATGCGTATCATACTTGCCTGCAATAATTTACGAAACCTGGAAATTTGTCAGGCTCTTTCCGGAATAAATGCTTCAAACTATGGGGAAATTATCCGGGACAGGCAGGCATCTTTACGCAGCCGCCCTGCCTTTTACGCTTTCCAAATCAGCGGCCGCTGTCCTTTTGAATGCCCCCATTGTCCTTATCCCGCCTTTTGTTCATCGGGAACCGGAAAAAGTCCCGGCATCCCTGCCATCGCCCGCAAGGATTACATGAAAAAAGAAGATTTTGAAACTGCACTTGAAAAAATATCCGGGTATTCGGAAGATGCGGTTGTTTCCCTTTCCCTTTGGGGCGAATGCTCCTTCCATCCGGAAGTGCCGCAGTTCGTTGAATCGGTTTTGCGTTACCCGGGACTTTCTCTTTTGATAGAAACAACCGGTACGGATTGGAATCCCGATACATTAAAAGAAATCAGCAGAATTGCGGCCGCAGCGGATTCAAAATCTTCTTTCCGGCCTTATGGTAAGGTTAACTGGATTGTCTCCATCGACGCTGTTTCTCCGGGGATGTACAGCAGGATTCACGGGTTGGATGAGCGTGAAGGCGAAGCCGCCTTCAGGAAAAGCCTGGAGTTTGTAAAACTTGCGTCAGAACTTTTCCCGGGTTGTGTATATCCTCAGTTTTTGCGCATGAAGGAAAATGAGGAGGAGCTTGAAAATTTCTTCCGTTACTGGAAGGATTCTCTTGGAAATGTTATCATTCAAAAATACGATACTTTCTGTTCTTCGTTACCTGACAGAAGGCCTGCTGATTTGTCTCCAATCATAAGGTATCCTTGCTGGCATTTAAAACGGGATTTTTCTGTTTTATTGGATGGAACTGTTCCTTTATGCAGGGAGGATATATATGGTACAATGATATGCGGGAATATTTTTACGGACAGTATTGCGGAAATTATTGAGAAAAACGCTCCTTTATATTCTTCCCAGATAAACTGTGAATACAAAGGTTTGTGCGGAGCCTGTGATGAATACTATACCTTTAACTTTTAACGGTTGGGAAATTCCTTATTCAGTGATAGGAGGTACCGCAGTATCTTCTGCCGGTAAGCCGCCGGTGACCATTGTACTTTTGAATCGTGGTGGCAAATACTTCCGCTCGTCTGTTTTTCATTCTTTAACCGAAGCAGGCTTTTCATCAATTATGTCTGTTGAAAATAATACTGAACCCTACGATATTGAAGTTCTTTCACCCAGATTCCCATCAGTGAAATTCCTTATCCCGCAAAAGAAACTTTCAATCGGAGAAATGATAAATGCGGGTGTAGCCGAAGCTTCTTCCGATTTTGTTTTCATTTTATGGAACGATCAGCGGATAAATTCAACCACAAACATAGAGAAAATAATCGGTGATGTTTCAAAAAATTCCCTGTTTTGCGCTGCACCGGTTTTGTCAGGACATAAATTTGATTCTCTTCCTGTTCAAATGATGCCGTCATTAAATAAAAAACAATTTCAAATTCAGCCTCTGCCCTGTCTGAAGGATCTGGAGCCTACAATATATCCTTTTGATTTTACGGGCATATACAACAGGGCAAAATTCATTGAATTCGGTGGATTCGATTCTTCCATCCAGAATCCCTTTTGGCAAAATGCTGATTTTGGATTTAGAACCCATTTATGGGGTGAGGAAATACGGATATTCCATCATTTGAAAATTTTTTATGAGACAGAAATTCCTGCGGAGAATGTCATTGCAGACGTGTCATATTTAAGATTCTATTTAAAAAATCTGGCACCGGTTTTAAAAAGCCATGGCGCGATTCTGCCTTTACAGAGATTTTTCACTTTTGCCTGCAAATCCCGGATGAATATTTTTGATTCCTGGCTCTATTTCCGCAGCGCGTCCCAATGGATTTCCATAAATGGGATGAAGTTTAAGAAAGACGCCGCAAGTCTCGTTGAATCCTGGGAGCCTGTTGTTTCATGACAGCGGTTATCCTTCAGGCAAGGCTTGATTCTTCCAGACTTCCTGGAAAGGCTCTTTTAGATTTGGGAGGGAAACCTGTAATCCTCCGGGTAATGGAAAACCTGAAGAATGTACCCGTAGATGAATATGTCCTTGCCTGTGACCGGGATTCCTTTCAACAACTTTCTCCCCTGGCAGGGGAAGCCGGTTTTAAATGTATCCCCGGCCCGAAAGAAGATGTATTGGGAAGATTCGCTCTGGTGATTAACACAATCAAAGCCGATATAATTGTACGTGCCACCGGAGATAATCCATTCCTTTTTTCCGACGCAGCCGCAGAAAGTCTTGCCCGTTTTAAGGAATTGGGCAGGGAAGGAACCGTGGATTATTTTACTTACACCGGGTTGCCCCACGGCAGCGGGGTAGAAATATTGTCAGCTTCTGCTGTTTTAAAAGCTTCCGGAAAATCTTTTTCCGCTTATGAACGTGAACACGTGGGTCCCGCCTTGTATTTACATAAAAACGAATACAACTGTATTTTTGAAAAAGCCCCCGAAAAATGGTTTTACCCTGATTTGCGTACAACAATAGACACTTCTGCCGATTATTCCCGGGCATCCCGTGTTGCCGGTTTTCTTGCAGAAGAAAACCAACCGTTTCCTGTTTTTTCATCGGACATAATCCGGCTTTTTGATTTTGTATTGCGGCCTGTGATTTTTATTCCAGCCGCCAATAAAAATTCCGGAACCGGTCATTTGAGGCGTACTTTTTCAGCTGTTTTAAAATTAAGCCGTTTCTGGAATTGTTTTATTTTTATACGGGATTACGGGCAAAAAAAAACGGTTGACGAAAAAGTATTGTCAGTGCTGTTTTCTTATCCGGAAGATGACCGCCGTTTTTTGGAAAAAAAAATAAGGGCTGATTTCCCCTCCGAAAACGACCCGGTTGTTATTTACCGCATTGTTCTGGATAATTTTAACACTAAAAAAGATGAGATGCTCCGCTTTTTAAAAACAGCTCCTGTCATTGCTGTTGATGAAGGAGGGGAGGGAAGAGCCATGGCGGATTATGTTTTTGATGTAATCCCTTCATTACGCAATGCTCCCGGAGTAAAAAAATTCCCAGGGAACAGCCGGAAAGCTATTTTTGAAGCCAATCGGTTTTCTCCTTCCTGCGTTCCCTTGCCACCGCTTTCTCAGGACAACAAACAGTCTTCAAATGAAAAAGTAAAAACAGTGTTGGTTGTCGCCGGCGGTGCCGACGAGGCCGGAATATCGCTTCCATACGGAAAATGGTTCGCTTCCTGCGGTTTTACGACAACAGTTGTTTCCGCTGTGGATTTTGCCAACCAGTGCTTAAAAACCATAAGAAATATTCCGTGCCTTTCCCAAAAACTTAAAGAGTACGATTTGGTTGCAACCCATTTCGGTTTTACCGCTTTTGAAGCCTTGGCTTCCGGTTGCCGGGTGGTTTTGTTTGCTCCCTCCGGATATCACAAAAAACTTGCCGTTGCCTATGGATTTCCTCTTTTGCCGGATTTGAAGTTATCCGGTAAACCGGAAATTTTCCGTCGGTTTGTGGAAAGTTTGTCTCCCGTACCGCCTGTGCGGGGAGCCTGTGCTGGATATATAAATAAAAACCGTGCAAGCGAAGATTATGCATCTGCCCTTTCAATCCTGTTGACAGGTAAGTCTTATGACTGCGCTTGCTGTGGACATAAATTTTCCGGCAAGGAAACAGACCTGCAAAGAAACAAGCCGTCTGGATTTCGTTTCCCTGAAAAGACAGTCATGTTTTGTCCCCGCTGCGGGAATCCCTGCATACGTTATTCTCTTCACCCTAAAAAAAGTTATCAGCGTGAATATTTTTTTTCCGAATATGAAAAACAATACGGAAAAACTTATTTGGAGGATTTTGAATCTATACGCTGTACCGGTATACGCAGAATGAGGGAAATTTCAATGGCAGTCGGAAAATCAATGCGGTATATTTCATCCAACGGTGAAAAGAAAATTCTAGATGTGGGGTGCGCTTTCGGTCCTTTTTTGTCAGCGGCCAATGATATGGGTTGGAAACCCTTCGGTACAGATATTTCCAGTGAAGCAGTAAAATATGTAAAGGAAAACCTTCATTTCCCGGCTGTTGTCTCAAATTTCCCGGCTATTGACTTTTCCGGCACGGATTTCCCTTCTTCCTTCCACTCTGTCACCTTCTGGTACGTTATAGAGCATTTTGAAAATATTCCCGAAGTTTTTAAAAAGGTGAATGAAATTCTACTTCCCGGAGGAATCCTTGCCATTTCAACCCCTTCCTGCACCGGAATTTCCGCCAGGAAAAATAAACGTGACTTTTTTTTGGCAAGCCCCCAAGACCATTTTTCAATTTGGTGTCCAAAAACCGCAAAAAAACTTCTCAAAGGCTTTGGGTTCCGGGTTGTAAAAATAGTTATTACAGGACATCATCCTGAACGGTTTCCGTCAAGATTTGTGCCTGGTTTTTTGAAAGGTTTTTATACCTTGATTTGTGGTTTTGTTTCCCGGGTTTTCAAACTGGGTGATACTTTTGAAATCTATGCGGAAAAAATGAAAACGGAGAAAACAAAATGAACAACGGGCAAAAGCGTGTTTTAATTTTAGGCGCCGGATTTATGCAGGGAAGGGCCATTGATGCCGCCCACCGGAAAGGTTGGAAGGTTGCAGTGGTGGACGGCAATCCTAATGCCGTTTATGCTCCCAAAGCCGATGTATTTAAACCCATAGACTTAAAAAATAAAGAAGAAATAGCGGCATTTGCCTTGGAATTAAAGGAAAACGGTGGACTTGACGGAATTTTCACCTGCGCCACTGATTTTTCCCTTTCTGTGGCTTGGGCCGCAAAAAAATGCGGATTGCCGTCCCATTCGGTGGAGTCCGCCGCCGCCGCCAGTGATAAAGTAAAAATGAGGGAAATATTCGCCGCTTCTTCCGTTCCCTCCCCGAAATTTATTGTGGTGTACGGCTCCCGGATAAAAGAGGCTGAAAATATGCTCTCCGCCGCCGGGATATCCTTTCCCGTGGTGGCTAAACCCGCCGACAACATGGGAGCCAGGGGCTGCAAAAAGGTTTCATCCGGCAGGGATTTGCTCCCCGCCCTGGAGGAAGCTGTTTCTTTTTCCCGAAGTGGAAGGGCTGTTGTGGAGGAATTTATGGATGGTCCGGAATTCTCCCTGGAGGCTCTGGTTTTTGACGGAAAGTTCTATGAAACAGGTTTTGCCGATAGACATATATTTTTCCCCCCGTATTTTATTGAAACCGGTCATACAATCCCTTCCGGACTTCCCGGTGAACAAAAAAAGGCAGCCTGGGAGGTTTTTAAATCCGGAGTCGCTGCTTTGGGCTTGGATTATGGAGCCGTAAAAGGTGATATAAAAATAACGGCTGAAGGTCCAATGGTGGGGGAAATCGCCGGGCGGCTTTCCGGTGGGTATATGTCCGGATGGACTTTCCCTTATTCTTCAGGTATAGATTTAACTTCCGCCGCCTTGGATTTATGTACCGGAATCCGTCCGTCATCCCTGGAAAGCATGAAAAAGACAGTTTCCGCTGAAAGAGCCTGGATTTCCGTGCCTGGCATTGTGGCTTCCGTTTCAGGACTGGAAGCTGCCGGAAAAATCCCGGGAGTCAAAGATGTTTTTCCATTGAAAAAATCCGGCGACCATGTGGTTTTTCCCCGCAGTAATGTTGAAAAATGCGGAAACTGCATATCAGCTGTGGATTTTTCCGGAGACGAGTATTTGTCTGCCAGGGAAAAGGCCGTTTTTGCCGCTGAGGAGGCTTGCCGCAAAATCATATTAAGGCTTTCCCCCGGTCACAGGGAAACAGAAGATTTCCTTTTTAGATATACAAGGGGGGCAGGAGAGAGAGGGCTTGAAGAAATTACTGACAAGGTTTCCTGTGACTTGGATTTCCCCCCTTCCTGTTTTGATCTTCCTTTTATGGAAACCCGGGGGAAGGTTTTCCAGTCTGTTTTTTCTGCCGGTTGGACAAAAAAAATCCTGGATGAATGCAGCGTATGCGTTTCAGAGCCTGTGGAAATTGAAATTCCTGAAAAACTTTTACCTTTTTGGGATACAGCCTCCGATTGGCATGGCCGGGACATTGTTTCATCCTTGTGCCAAGCTTTCGTATTGGAACCCGCCCTTACGGGGGCTTTCCGTCCGGCTGCAAAAAATGATAAACTTCTTCCCATAAAATATTGGACAGCCTTCCTTCGGGGAGGAATCCAAGGTTTACTTTATGTGTATGACTGCCTTTAATTTATGCCGCCGCCTGGTTTTTTTCATTGTGCCGGTGTTTTTGTTTTTCTCTTCCCCGGCTTTTCCCCAGGAAAGACCTTTGGATTTTTCCCAGGCAGCGGACTCTTTAGGAGCCGAGATTTTCATGGATCCGGTATCTGGGGCGGTTTATTTCCTGAAAAACAACCGGATTATCAATTTTAAACCCGGTTCCCCGGTGGTTCTTTTTGATAACCAGCCCGTTTTTATAGAAAATGACGGGTACTTTGATCCCTTGTCAGTACCATCAGAGGTCTTTGCCAAAATGCAGGATTATTTTTCCTCATATTCAGCCAGATATTCCTACCGGGTGGGGGCTATTCTCATTGATCCCGGTCACGGAGGCAAGGACCCTGGAGCCGTTGGTTCCTATACAAGCGAAGGAAAAAATATTTCTGTCAAGGAAAAGGATATTGTACTTTCTGTGGCTAAAAATCTGTATGAAAAACTGAAGGTTAAATATCCGGATAAAAAAATCCTGATGACCAGATCCGGAGACACTTACCCCAGTCTGGAAGAACGGGTGGATATGGCGAATTCCGTGGAGTTGTCCGAACACGAGGCAGTCCTTTATATTTCAATACATGCTAACGCCGCTTTCAACAAAAATTCCTCCGGCTTCGAGGTATGGTACCTTTCCCCGGATTACAGAAGAACTGTAATAGATGAAAGTTCCGTGGATTCCGCCGAAATACTTCCGATCCTTAATTCTATGATGGAGGAGGAATTCACTACGGAAAGCATTTTAATCGCTAAATCCATTTTGGACGGAATGGAATCCCAAATAGGGGACAAAAGCAAAAACCGAGGCCTTAAGGCTGAATCCTGGTTTGTGGTCAGGAATGCCCGTATGCCAAGTGTCCTTATTGAACTGGGCTTTGTTACAAATGAAACAGAGGTACGGTTGTTGGATGATACCGGGTACTTGCAAAAATGTGCAACGGGAATATACAATGGGCTGGTAAATTTTATCTCATATTTTGAAAATTCCGGAGGTTCCCGTCCTTCAAATGATTAAATTTGTTAAAAACCTGTCCAAAAAACTCAATAAAACCTTAATGGAGGATGCTCCGGAAGACTTTATCGATGCCTTTTTGAGCAGTTCCTCTTTTCCCATGAGGGCTGTCTCCGCCCTTTGTTTTGTCGCGGTTTCCCTGGCTCTGATATTTTCCGCTGTTTTCATTGACCGTGGATATAGATCCGTCTTTTTATTCCCCAAGGCAACTGCTGTTACCGGGGAAACCGGGGATTTTTCCCGTCCGGTTACAGAAATCCGCTATTTAAAATGTCCTGAAGATCCGTCGGAACGGCTTTCCTGTTATACCAGCGAAATTCTGTTGGGTTCCACCGATTATTCAGCCCTTCCTCTTTTTACCGGGGAATGCAGACTGAATGAATGTTTTGTGCGGAACAACCAGGCTTTTGTGGATATTTCTCCGGTTTCCCCGGCGGAAACCCTCACAACTTCTTTTTTCCTCAACCAATGTGAATTGTTTAAAAAAAATGTTTGCATAAACTTTAAAAATATTGATACAATATATTTGTATTTTGACGGGATTGAAGTATATAGTGAAAAGCGTTGACAAAAGCTGTTTCATACGTATACTTATATCTATGAGTCATATAATCGTGTATACGAAAGGAGCTTGATGATGAAAAGGAGTTTCATAATTGTCGCGGCTGTTCTTTTATTGGTCAGCGGTTTTGTTGCGGCAGAAGAAAGCGTTCTGATTGATTTTAATCTTTTGGGCGCAGACATTATCGAAGAAACGGATGCCGAAGGTAATTCCACTGGTAATATGTTGGAAAACCGCAGAACAGTGATGGATTTTTCTTCTGTGGCTGGGGTTACTTTTACAGAAACCCAGAAGAGCTTGATGAAAACCTCTCTTGCCCACCGCAACTGGGAAGTTGTTCTTAACTCTTCGGCGCAGAATCCTGCCGCTATTTCTGTTACTTATGCCCGTGAGGCTCCGGTAAGCCAGAATGGAACTAATTTTGCCGGTGAGCGTCTTATTGGTTTGAGGATTAATTTCCCCACATGGAACAATAATGCCAATGCGGTTCTCAAGCCGCCTTTTGAAATTCCCGCTTACGAAGCCTATGCTCAGGTTTCCGATGATGGTGTGGTTCAAGAGCCTACTGAAGAAGACAGGGAAACAGGAATTACCCGTTTCGAGGAAGGATACGGAGTTGTTAAAAATGTGTCTGTCATTAAATCAATCGCTGTAAATACTTACGGATTGAATTTCCCCCACGGACTTTATGTTCTTCTTACAGACCAGAACAATGTGACCCACCGTTATTTCATGGGTTACCTGAACTTTGACGGGTGGAAACAGATGGTTTGGACAAACCCTGACTACGTGACAGACGTCCGTGCCCGCGAAATCCGTGTATATCCCGTTTATCCGACAGCTATGCCTTATCAGAAATTCGCCGGATTCCTTATTACCCGCGATGCTGCCCACGATGGCGGCGACTTTGTCGGATATTTCAAAGATGTGAAGATTATCTATGACAAGGCCGTTCTTGATTCTGTACGCGACTTTGAACATGAAGATATTTGGGGTATCCAGACAGCCCGTGAAAATGAGCGCAAGCTTATCGAAGTTTCCCGCTTCGGTGATGTTCAGGTCAACCGCTTCATGGAAAAAGAAAAAATGGCTACTGAAGCCGGTTATACTGCCCAGCCTGGAACTGGTCCTGGCGGAGATACCAATGCTGAGGATGCCGGTGCCGCTGAAGTTGCGCCTGCTGAAGAGACAGTTCAGTAATATTTAGCCGGTTTTTATTGACGGCTATTGTGAAAAACGGCGGTTTTATCGGAACCGCCGTTTTTTATTTTGAATGGACGGACAAGAAAAAATCTTTTTCTTGATGTCATGATATTCTTACGGTATACTTGAAACATGAGCAGTGACAATCAGAATATGTTGTCCATTCCGGATAAGTCTTTCCTGATAAAAAAATACGGTTCTTTTGAATCCGGATTTGAAGTTTTGCTGGAAAGACTGGAAAGTGAATTAAAAAAGCATATTGATCCATTTTTGCATCCGACTTATAAAGCCCGGGTAAAAGATTTTGAAAGCTATTACCGCAAACTTCTGCGGGTTTTTTCTTCAAATACGGATAAAATTATCGGTATAGGAAGCTCTTTTCCCATTATAACTGATATAATCGGTATTAGAATTGTATGTGCTTTTCTTCAGGATTTAAAGCAAGTTGAACGCATATTGAATTCAACTTTTACAATCATTGAAATTGAAAGAAAGGGTGCGGACAGAACCTTTTGTGAATTCGGTTACGAATCCACCCATGTTTTGGTTTCCATTCCGGAGGATTTAAAAGAAGGGCTTCTTTTACCGGAAAATTTGATTTTTGAAATTCAAGTGCGGACAATTTTGCAGGATGCGTGGGCGGAAGTTGAACATGAACTTGTTTACAAATCGGAGTTTTCTCCCTTTGATCTTCCACTTAAACGTAAACTTGCTTCGATAAATGCCAGTCTTAGCCTTGCGGATATTATTTTTCAGGAAATCAGGGATTACCAGACTAAACTGAACTGTGAAATGGATAAAAGACGGAACAGTTTTTATAGTCAGGTTGACAGGGCTGGAAGTTATGCCATGGATTTGGCTGATGAACAAAAAGAAATCGCCGATTTAAAAGAGAACAATTTGCCCTATGTGCAGGGAACCATCGATGACATGATTCTCGATGCCATTGAGGCCCATAATTCCGGTAACCTGGACAGGGCTATAAAAATTTATACACTTATAATTTCCTCCCAACCCCAGCCGGCGGTTCTGTCGGTTATTTATAAGCACCGGGGAATGGCTCATTTCGCTTCTTCAGATTATGAGGCTGCCTTACAGGATTTTATGTCCAGTGTACGGAATAATCCTTCGGACTTCCGGGCTTATTATTACGTGGGTATAGTTTTAAGTGTTATGAACCGGGATGAGGAAGCTGAAGAAGCCTTCAATAAATCCCTTTCCCTGAATATGTACCAGCCCTATTTATACCTCCGCCGGGCAAGAAGCTATTATAACATGGGACGTTATCATGATGCCCTGGAGGATCTTGACCGCGCTTGTTCCCTGGGATTGAATAAACCTGAAGAGAAGAATTTACGCATGAAAATAGCGGAAAAAATGGATACTATTTGATATTTACTTGACAAAACTCTTGTTCGTTGGTAGTATCATTCTACTGTTTTATTTTAGTGTGTCTCCTTCGTCTAGTGGTTAGGACATCGGGTTTTCATCCCGACAACAGGGGTTCGACTCCCCTAGGAGATGTAAAGGACGCATACAGCTGTGGCTATGCGTCTTTTTTTTTGAATTAGTTTTATGCTGTTGTTTGGTAATTATTCCGGTTTTTGCAGGGGTTTTTGTGCCTGACATTACTTCCAGAATTTCCTCTGAAATTTGTTCAATTCTCGCTTCAGAAATATCAGCCGCTGACGGGAATGAAGTTTTCGCTGTCGGAAATCTGGACGGATCTGGAATCGTTACCGAAATATATGTGGCCGCCCGGGGAAACGATTATGCGGCTCCTGTGGTTCAGTCCGCGGTGGATTCTGCGGAGGTTTTAATTCATAACCATCCTTCCGGCAACCTTCATCCCAGCGATGCGGATCTTGAAGTCGCTTCCCAGGCCGCTTTTTCCGGTTTGGGCTTTTATATCATAAACAATAACGCCACTAAAATTTATGTGGTGGTGGAACCGGTTTTAACAAGAAAAAAGAAATGCATTGATCCTGACAGGGCAGCCATCCTTTTGTCCTCGGAAGGCCCTCTTTCCTCTTTTTCCGATTCTTATGAGGAAAGACCTTCCCAGATGGAGCTTGCTTCCTCTTGTGCCTGTGCTTTTAACGGCGGGAATACGGCCATGTTTGAAGCCGGTACAGGAGTAGGGAAGAGTTTTGCCTATTTAATTCCGGCGGTTCTCTGGACTATTGAAAATAAGGACAGAATTGTCATTTCCACCGCAACTATAAATCTCCAGCAGCAATTGATGGAAAAGGATATACCTCTGGTTCAAAAAATCATTGGCAAAGAAGTGAAGGCGGTTTTAGTTAAGGGACGCCGGAATTATTTGTGTAAAAGACGTTTCGCTGCCGTCATTCAGGAAAGGGATTTTTTTGACGAGGATTTGGAAACCCTGGATTTAATTTCGGCCTGGGCGGAAAATACCACCGATGGCAGCAGGGCTGATTTATCCTTCCTGCCGTCCGAAAACCTATGGAGCCGTATTTGCTCAGAATCAGATGCCTGCATGGGCAGGCGGTGCGGATACCATACTTCTTGTTTTGTCATGGCTGCAAGAAAAGAGGCGGCTTCAGCTTCTCTTCTTGTCGTTAATCACCATCTGCTTTTCGCTGATATAGAGGCCAGATATGCCAGTGACAAGTATACAGGAACCGCAGTGCTTCCTCCTTTCCATCACATTATTTTTGATGAAGCCCATGCCATCGAAAATGCGGCCACAAGCTTTTTCTCTGAATCCGTCAGCAGATTTAAGATTATGAGACAGCTTTCTTCTTTTATTCCTGATAAACAGGGTCGCCGTCACGGAAAATTGGACATTCTTTCCGGTATTACATCCGATAAAACTGCCGCGGCGGAAGCCCTTCATACCGCATCCTCTGTGAAAAAAACTATAGATGAACTGGAGACTGTTACCCTGGCAGCCTGCGGCGAACGGTATTCTTTCAGGATTTCACCGGGAACCGTTTCCAGCCCGGATTTTCATACCGTTTTTTCCTTGTTGGATAAATTAAAAAGGCAGTTTGTGTCTTTTTCCTCATCAATGCATTTTGTATTCGATGGTATCACCGGTGAAGATGATTTAAACAATTCTACTGTGTGGGAGGCAAAAATTGCGGTAAAACGTTTGGAGGCATATGCAAGCCTTTTGAATGAATTCCTCTCGTCTTTTGCCCAGGAGGATTTGGAAAACGTTTTTTGGATTGAAAGGAATTCTTTCATCCAGCAGCGGAAGAAAAAAGGTTCAGGAAAGGTTGAATCTGTCTGTGTCGTTTATCCTAAATTTATCCGGACGCCTCTTTCTGTGGCTGAAACCATGAAAAACGCCGTTTTTGATCCTTTCAGGACAGTTGTATGCGTTTCCGCCACCTTGCGGATAAGCTCGGATTTTACTTTTTGGATGAATAGAACAGGTCTTTCATTGGTTCAAAAAGACCGGATTCTTTCCGGTGTTTTCGATTCACCCTTCCCGTATTCCAGAAATGTCCTTCTTGCCCTGCCGGACGACGGTCCTCTTCCGGAGGAAAAAACCTTTCAAGCTTATATCGAGAGTGCTGTCCCAAAGCTTATTGAAGCCTCTTCCGGAGCGGCGTTGGTTTTGTTTACCTCTTATGAATCCCTGCGTTCCTGCTGTCGTGAAGCCAGGATTAAGCTGGCCGGCAGCGGAATCAATATTCTTCAGCAGGGGGAAGATGACCGGGCGAGACTTTTACAGAGTTTTAGGGATGATACATCCAGTGTTCTTTTCGCCACCGATTCTTTTTGGGAAGGTGTTGACGCTCCGGGAGAAACCCTGCAACATGTTATTATAGTGAAACTGCCTTTCCGTGTGCCGGATAATCCTGTTTTTGAAGCCAGATGTGAACAAATAGAAAAAAAAGGCGGAATACCCTTTATGGAATTAAGTCTTCCGGATGCGGTTATAAAATTCCGTCAGGGGTTTGGAAGACTTATGAGAAAAAAAACGGACAAGGGCATAATAACAGTCCTTGATAAGCGTGTTACTGTTAAACGGTACGGCAGGGTGTTTTTGGACAGCATTCCCGAAACAAGGCGGGTTAAAGGAACCATGGAAAATGTGGTTACAGGAATAGAAGATTTTCTGTACAGCTGACAACTTTGGTCTTATTATGATATCGGGAGGAAGCCATTGTTTTATTATGCCGCTGTTTTTTTTGCATTTTCTTATGTGGGTTTTACGGCTCTCGTTCTGGGATTCTGTTATACAATAAGTTTATCCCTGTGCAGACGGTTCAACAAATGGGTTGCCGATTGTTTTTCTGTGCGTCTCATCAGGATTTTCAAAACATATTTTCATTTTAAGTTTTATGCTGATCCGGCGGAAAAAAATAAAATCCCTTCGAGCTGTCTTATAATTTCCAATCATCAAAGTTTGATGGATATTCCCGTCATGATGGCCCATCTTGGAGGATCCAGGCTCCGGTTTATTGCCAAGGCTGAACTGGCGGAAAATATCCCGATTGTCGCTCCCATGCTGAAAAGTGACGGCCATTGTCTGATTGTGAGGGGAGGGCAGGCTTCCAAGGTTATGGAGTCAATAGACAGCTTTGCTGAAAGGGTCCTTAAAAACAAATGGATTCCAGTTCTTTTTCCGGAAGGTACCAGATCAAAGGACGGGAAGCTGGGCCGTTTCCATGCAGCCGGTTTCAGGCGTTTTTTGGATGATGCCCCCATGCCTGTAGCTGTTTTTGCCGTGGATGGAGGATGGCAATATTCCGGTATGAAGGGAATAATACGTAATTTAAAGAACGGCTTTTATAAGATAAAGCTTTTGAAAGTGTATGAACCTCCCCTGGGAAAAGAAGGTCAGATAGCGATTCTGGAGGAATCCAGAGAATTGATTCAAAGGCAACTGGATGAATGGCGTTCAGGAACCGGCATAAAATAAAATTCATCCGGCGGAAAGCAGTGAGGCACGGAATAAAAAAGCCGTCCCTTATCATTCCGGAACGGCTTTTCACTAGGGTGTTTTCCCCGGTCACTTGAAATCTTTCGGCCTGCGTTCAGTGCGTTTGCATTTATTGCATTCGGCTACGTTTTTAAGCTTTCCGCTTTCAAACAATGTTTTCATGACAATTTCGCCACCGCAGGGACAGAAAAATTTATGTGTTGTAACCGATGTACGTGAGTTCTTACTCGCTGCTCCCATGTTCCACCTCTCTATATTCTGAATCTTCAGCAAAGATATAAAGAAATCAAGGTAAAGTCAATACCCGTGTTTTTCACTGACCGCATAGAGCTTTTGAAAACTCTTCAAACCTGTTGATGGACATAACCGCCACTTTTTTCCCCGGAAGGGAAGGACTTTTAATAAGCAACAGCCAGTTATCCATTCCTTCGCTGTTATTTGCGGCTTGCCGGATCCATTCAGGCAAGGACAGGGTTTTTGTATTTTTGCATTCCACCTTCCAATCGAATTTTTCCGCTGCTTTTCCTTTAAGTATAATGTCAACCCCCGGCCTGGAGCTTTCACGGGAACGGATCTCCCCGCTGTCATCATTCCGGTTGTATTCTATCCCTGTAATGCGGCCAATCATTTCACAGCATTCTTTTTGCCATTCCAACCCTTTCCTTTTGGCTGAACGGGGTTTTATTTGCTTCATGGATTTTTCCAGCCTGGAAATCAGTTTTTTATTGAAACTTGTTTCAGGCTCTGATTTTAAAAGTGAAATCAAGTATTCTTTTTCTTTTTTATCCAAATTCATCATTGTTTATGTTTAAGTTTCTCCAAAATAAAGGATTCCCACCGGAAATCCGGGAAATAATTGTATCCGGATTTTGTTTCCAGGTTCTTTGATGTTCTCATTGTACAGTTTTTTTTTCCTCTTGACGAGAGATTCTTCTTTTTATATATTATTCTACACTAATTTATATGACTAATTTTGTCGGGGGGTTTTCTTTTGTCAGTTAAGAATTCATCTGCTGAGAAACGGCACAAACAAAGTGAAGTACGCAGAATGCGGAATAAATCAGTAAAAAGCGCTGTGCGCACCTGCGCAAAAAAATATCTTGCCAGTGTAACCGCTAAAGATTCCGCGGAAGCATCTGCCCGTCTTAGGGAACTTACTAAAGAGTTGGATACAGCTGCCCGCAAGGGAATAATTGCCAAAAATGCCGCTGCCCGTAAAAAATCACGGATGCAGAAGCTTTATAACGTTACTTTCGCCGCGAATAATTAATTTTCTCCAAATTAACCGTGGTAATGCAGTTTATCCGGATGTCTGGTTTTACAATTCCGCATCCGGAAAATTGCGGCTGCGTTTCTGTTCCTGATAATATGCCTGTTAAAAAAAAGACGAAAACAGATTTAGTGGATTGTGTTTACGAAAAAACATCCTGTAAACTCAATACCGTAAGATCCATAATTGAATCTTTTATAGATGAATTGCGCTCTTCTCTTGAAAACGGATATACAATAGAGCTCCGTGGTTTTGGAACCTTTGAATTGAGGGAGCGTAAGGGCCGGGAATGTGCCCGAAATCCTAAAACCGGAGAAAAAGTTTCTGTGGAAAATCATTCTGTGATAGTTTTCCGGGCAGGCCGGGATTTAAAAAAGGCTGTGTGGGATCTTTCAAAAAATGGCGGGCCGGGTATTGTTGATGGTTGAAAGGCGTAATACCCGCAGGTTTTCTTTCCCCGGTTTTTTATGTAATATTTTATTGCTGTTATCGGCGGTTTTTCTTTTCGCCCTGGCCCATCCGAATCCCTTGTCGGTAAACGGGTTTCCTGTTGCCGCTTATATAGCCTTTATACCTCTTTTTGTCCTAATCAGGAGGGTTTCTTTCGGATTTTCTTTTTTATGGGGCGCGGTTTACGGCTTTTTATGTTATTGCGCTTATTCTTACTGGCTTGCCACTTTCCATCCCCTGGCCTTGTATGTGATAACCTCCCTTTATCTTTTTTGGATGGCTATTGTCATACCACTGCTTAAATTGGCGGATGTTTTTTTCCCAAAAAAGGGTTATATCCTTCAATGGGCTCTTTGGGTTGGATACGAGTATGTCAAGACCCTGGGTTTCAATGCTTATTGTTACGGAATAATAGGTTATTCCCAATGGTCATGGCCCCTGGTTATCCAGATTGCCTCCATTTTTGGGGTATGGGGTGTAACAGCCCTTGTGGTTTTTCCTTCAGCTTGGATAGGGAAGGGTGTGAATTTTTCGTTGGAATCTTTGGAAACCAAAGAACTTTATGCTGAAACCGGGAAAGGAAAAATCGGCCTGCTAAAGGATTTCACCGGCTTTTTCGGAAAATTTGTTCTGGCTGAAAAAATCCCCGCTTTATGTTGGCTTGCTTTTTTAGCTTTCACCTTGATTTTTGGCTTTATTTCCCACAAAGATTATTCCGGTTATCCTTCAGTAAAAGCTGCGCTGGTACAGCCAAACAGCGATCCATGGCATGGCGGCCTCCAAACTTACCGGGAAGAATTCCATAAACTCAGCCGTCTTTCTGATGAAGCCGTGGCTGCCCATCCTGATGTGGATTTTGTTGTATGGCCGGAAACCGCCTTTATCCCCCGTATTGAATGGCACTATAAATACAGGGAAGACCGGGAGTCCTTTAACCTTGTGGCGGATCTTTTGCATTATCTTGATTCTGCCACGGTTCCCTTTGTGATAGGGAATGACGATGCTGTCCGGGAAATGACAGAGGATGGGTATATTGACCGGGTTGATTATAATTCTGTGTTTGTTTTTTATCCCGGAGAAAATGTTATTCCTCCCAGGCCGGAGCGATATAGAAAAACCCATCTTGTCCCTTTTACAGAACATTTTCCTTATAAGAAAACCTTTCCATGGATTTATGATCTTCTTGTGGCGAATGATACCCATTTTTGGAAAAAGGGCACGGAATTCACTGTTTTCAAAATCGGGGATTTGGAATTTTCCACCCCCATTTGTTTTGAGGATACCTTCGGATATATTTCCAGACGCTTTGTTAATTTGGGGGCAAGGGCAATTGTGAATTTGACAAATGATGCCTGGGCTAAAGACAAATGCTGTCAGTACCAGCATTTGGCTATGTCTGTGTTCCGGGCTGTGGAAAACCGGGTTCCTCTTATTCGTTCTACAGCTACAGGTCAAACCGCCTCTGTGGATCCGAACGGCAGGGTGATTTCGATGGCTGATTCTTTCTCTGAAACATGGCTTGTGGCGGAAATACCGGTTATTCCGGATGAATCCAAAACCCTGTATAGGATTTGGGGTGATTTATGGGGTGTTCTTTTTCTTTTCATCTCGGTTATAGTTCTTGGAGTCGGAATAATAATCCGTGTTTTCATTATGCATGGGAATAAAAATAAAATTTGAATATTAGATTAGGAGGCAAAATGGCGCTTTTTTCTGATAAAGAACCTGATAAGGCTTATACCATATTGGGAGAAAAAACCTTTTTCCAAGGTGTTTTGAAATTTTCCGATGAATTGGAAATCGCAGGTAAATTCAACGGTTCCATACAATCCACCGGAGCTCTGCATATCCGTAAAACATCGGTTTGTTCCGTGGATTACATTCAAGCTGCTTCGATTATTGTAGACGGAACTGTGACAGGAAATATGTATGCCGGCGATAAAATTGAAATGCGTACTGGAAGTTCTGTATACGGTAACGTGGCTGCCTCCAGCTTGAAAATTGCGGATGACGTTTCTTTTGAGGGTAATGTGGAAATGTTGAAAAGCAAAAATGACATGGATATTTTTTTAATGCGGCCTGATGTTTTAAAAAACCAGTTGCGCGGAGGTGACCGCTGAAAGACCTTTGGATTTCCTTTGCCGGGATGTCTTGACATACACAATATTTTTTTATATGATTCCAACGGATCCTCAGATTGGATCTCCAAGTCTTTCAAGGAAAATCCAAAGCTACTAAATTAGGAAAAACTGTTTGTTTTACAACAAGCGGATAATTTTAAATAAAATTTAAACAAAAGCTTGTGAATCATTCACAGGTCTTTCCTGAATAAATTAAATGCTCAATAGTATTTTTATATGGAGAATTATATGGCAGCAATGAGACGGCGTTCCGGTCTTACAGAAGATTCGGACACGCTTCCACTTGAGGGTGAATTTTGTTCCGTCACAGAAGATTCTTTGCCTGAAAACGTTGAAACCGGAGGAAATGAGCTTTCCGCGGATAAAGATTCTGTCCCTTTATCTTCCGGTCAGGAAAATCCCCCTGTTCCGGATACGGTGGAAAAACGTGTTGTCGTAAGATCAAGGACAAAGAAGCGGTCAGAAAGTTTCCAGGAATCCAAGGAATCCAGAGACTTCCGTCCTTACAAGAGGAGGGAACGTGCAAAAGAGGCCCATTCCGAAAATATGGCGCAAATGCCTTTGGCCCCTACCGCTGCGGAAATTGAAGCTTCCATTAAAGACAATGATTCTAAGCCGAGGCTTACAATAAATGAATTAACAGGGATGGGAATGCAGTCCTTGAGAAATCTGGGAACCCAGTACGGAATTTCGGATGATGATTTGGCTGCAATGAAAAAACAGGAAATTATTTTCCAGATTTTGAAATCCCATACAGAACACGGGGGGATTATTTTTGCGTCCGGTTCCCTTGAAATCCTGCCGGACGGTTATGGTTTTTTGCGTTCACCGCAAAACAGTTATCTCCCAGGTTCCGATGATATTTATATTTCACCCAGCCAAATCAGACTCTTTAATTTGAAAACCGGTGATACTGTTTACGGTCAAATCCGTTCGCCGAAGGATAACGAAAGGTTTTTTGCCCTGCTTCGTGTGGAGTCTGTCAACTTCGACGAGGTTTCCGTGGCCAGGAGCCGGATTCCCTTTGATAACCTTACCCCCCTTTATCCCACGGAAAAATTAAACCTGGAAACTTCCACTGATGAAATTTCCACCAGAATCATGAATCTTTTCTGTCCAATAGGAAAGGGACAGCGTGCGATTATAAGTGCCCCTCCCCGTACAGGTAAGACCATTTTAATGCAGAAAATAGCCAATGCTATAACGAAAAACCATCCGGAAGTTTATTTGATTGTTCTTCTTATAGATGAACGGCCGGAAGAGGTGACTGATATGGAAAGGACTGTCCGGGCGGAGGTTATTTCCTCCACCTTTGATGAACCGGCCACGCGTCATGTCCAGGTCACGGAAATGGTTTTGGAAAAAGCCCGCCGTCTTGTGGAACATAAGCGGGATGTGGTTATCCTTTTGGATTCAATTACACGTCTTGCAAGGGCATATAACCAGACTGTTCCCACTTCTGGAAAGGTTCTTTCCGGAGGTGTGGATTCAAACGCCCTCCACAAACCGAAACGCATCTTTGGTGCCGCCAGGAATGTGGAAGAAGGCGGAAGTCTTACTATTATTTCCACAGCCCTTATTGAAACCGGCAGCAGGATGGATGAGGTTATTTTCGAGGAATTCAAAGGAACCGGTAACAGCGAAATTGTCCTTGACCGCAAGCTTTCCGACCGGAGGCTGTTCCCGGCGATTAATATTAAAAAATCAGGGACCCGCCGGGAAGAGCTTTTGCTTACGGAAGAGGAGATGCAGAAAATGTGGATTCTCCGCAAATTCATAAATCCGATGGATGACACTGAAATTATTGAGCTGCTTATTGACAGAATGAAAAAATCCAAGAATAATGAGGCGTTCCTGCGTTCAATGAATACCGGTGTGGCAGCCATGGATTGACGGAGGGATTACACTCTTTATTATTTTTAAGTATTATGGTAAGATATTTTAGGAGGAAGATATGAAAGCCAACACGCATCCTGATTATGCTCTTACAAAGATAACTTGCGTATGCGGTAATGTAATCGAAACAAGTTCCACAGCTAAAGATATTCATGTTGAAATTTGTTCCGCCTGCCACCCATTCTTTACGGGTAAGCAGAAACTTGTTGATACCGCGGGACGCATTGAACGCTTCAATAAGAGATATAACATTAAAAACTGACCCGGGAGCTAAACCAGTTTTTTTACGAAACCGTTCTCTTTTTAGGGAACGGTTTCGTTGTTTTCCGGCTGCATTCCTGTTGCCTTGGATATAATTTGATTTCCCGGGTTATTCGTCCTTTTTTTATCTTTTCATTTGACTATATTAAAAAAGCCCGTATATAATTTATTTATCCTAGGAGATGTATTGTGAATGAGCCGAGTGTAACTGTCACGGTATGTATGGGTAGTTCCTGCTTTTCCCGCGGTAGCAACCGTAATGTCGAAGCTATACAGAATTTTGTAAAAGATAACGGGTTGGAAGGTAAGGTGGAGGTTTCCGGCTGTCTTTGCAGCGGTCATTGTAAGGAAGGTCCCGTTTTAATGATAAACGGAGAGCTAATAGAGGGAGTTCTGCCGGAAATGATTCCGGATTTACTTTCCCATAAATTATTAAATCAGGATTCATGATATGACGGTTCAAACGCCTATTTATACTGAAATAACCCAGTGTCAGGATTGTTATAAATGCATCCGGGAATGTCCGATTAAGGCTATTTCTGTGGAGCAGGGGCATGCGAAGGTTATTCCAAATCTTTGCGTTCTCTGCGGTCATTGTGTCATAGTATGCCCTGCCGGTGCAAAACGGGTCAGGGATGATTTGCCCAGGGCGAAACAACTGGTAAAAATCAAGGAAAAGGTTTTTCTCTCTCTCGCCCCTTCTTTTGCTTCCGAATTCGCTGGGATTCCTCCGGAAAAACTGGTGGCTGCTTTGAAAAAACTGGGTTTTGCGGGAGTTTCAGAAACAGCTGTTGGAGCGGATTTTGTTTCCTCCGATATTTCCAGCCTTTTAAATGAAACCGAAAATAAAATCGCCGCCGGAGAAAGTGGGGTACAGAAACTCTTCCTTTCGTCAGCTTGTCCTGTGGCGGTGGAATATGTTAAACGGTATCTTCCTTCCCTTGTGGATTCAATAACAGATTGTGCCTCTCCTCTTTTAGCCCATGTTAGGTTTTTGAAAAACCAATTCGGGAAAAACTGCGCTGTTATTTTCGCTGGTCCATGCATAGCAAAGAAGCGGGAATCGGATGTGTGGCAGCAGGATCTTGACTGTGTAATTTCCTTTCAGGATTTGAAAAAGTGGCTTCAAGATGAGGGGATAAGGATAGAAGCCTGCACGGGAAATGAAGCTGATAAATTTGTTCCTTTTAGGGCTGCCAAAGGTGCCTTGTATCCCATAGATGGCGGGATGATTTCCTCTGTAAGGAAATACTCCGGGATGGATAATTGTGATATGCTGGCGGTTACCGGCCTTGATGAAATAGGAGCCGCCCTTAGGGGCATAGAACCTGAAAAGCTGACAAAACCTCTTTTTGTGGAATTGCTGGCTTGTCATGGTGGTTGTGTCAACGGTCCCTTGGCGTCAAATAACAGCCCCACATTGATGAGGCAAATATCCTTGCTGAAATACGCAGATAGCGCTAAAGATGTTACCTCTGAAAAAGAGATACCTGTTATGTCCGGTACATTGCCCACGGAGGCCGCGGAGGAAATAAAACACAGTGAAAGCGACATTACTTCTGCTTTGCGTTCTGTGGGAAAATTTACCCTTCAGGATGAATTAAATTGCGGCAGCTGCGGTTATGATACCTGTAGGAGTTTTGCGGCCGCCATGCTGGAAAAACGGGCCGAGAAGGGTATGTGCGTTTCTTATATGCGTAAACTCGCCCAGAAAAAAGCCAACGGGTTGATAAAGACCATTCCCTCCGGTGTTGTAATCTGTGATTCCAATTTAATGATAATAGAATGCAATGAGAATTTTGCCAGACTGATGGGGGATCAGATAATGGAACTTTTTGAAGCTAAGCCGGGGCTCGAAGGGGCTGAGCTTTCAAAAATCACTTCCCTGTCAAAATATTTCAGTGATGTAATGTCGGCGGATGGTCCTGATGTTGTGGATCATGAGGTTAGGGAAGGGAAAAAAATATTCCACGCCACAATTTTCTCGTTGGAAGAGGGGCAAAGTGCCTGTGGTGTCATTCAGGATGTGACCGCGCCACAGGTTCAACGTTCCCGGGTGATTAAACAAACCCAGCGGGTTATAGATAAAAACCTGGCGGTTGTGCAGAAGATAGCTTTCCTTTTGGGAGAAAATGCCGCTGAAACGGAAGCAACATTGAACTCAATAATTGAATCCTTTGCCGGAAACGATGGTGATGCCAATGAGTGAACCCATAGCACCGGGAACCTTCGTTGAAGTAGGCCATTATCAATTGAGTAAACACGGGCAGGGCGCTCCGGGAGATATGTTCCTCTCCCAGAAAAATGATGAAACCGGGCGCATTATAACGGTTTTGTCGGATGGGCTGGGTTCCGGAATAAAAGCCGGCGTTCTTTCCACTTTGACCGCTACCATGGCCCTGAAATTTGTCGCCGCTGATATTCCTATAAAGAGGGCGGCTGATATTATAATGAATACGCTTCCGGTTTGTAAGGACAGGGGAATAAGTTATGCAACCTTTACCCTTGTTGATATTGCGCCCAATTCATCTGTGAGGATTATGGAATATGATAATCCGGGATATGTATTAATCCGTTCAAATGTGCTTGTTGAACCTATAAAGGACTGCGCTCCCATTGAGAGGAAAAATAAAAAGACAGCCCCTGTCCGGGAAGCCATTCTGTATTATTCTGAATATGGTGCAAAACCAGGTGACAGATTGATTTTCTTTTCGGACGGCGTTACCCAGTCCGGAATGGGCACAAAGGCATCGCCATTGGGATGGGGTGATGCGGCTGTCCATGATTTTATCCTGGAAAAAATAGAGGAAGATCCGGAAATAAGTGCCCGGGATTTAGCCAGAAAAATTGTGGTCCAGGCTAACCTTCATGATGCTTTTGAGGCGAAGGATGATATAACCTGTGGTGTGGTTTATTTCCGCCATCCCAGGGACTTGCTTATAATAACCGGTCCTCCGATAAATCCGGAAAGGGATGCGGAACTTGCAAGGATTTTTAATTCCTTTAACGGAAAAAAAGTTTTGTGTGGTGGAACAACGGCAAATATTCTGTCAAGGGAATTGGGGAAAACTGTTTCCATTGTCCTTAAAAACATAGATCCGGTGGTTCCTCCAATTTCCGTTATGGAAGGGGCTGACTTAGTAACAGAAGGAATCATAACCCTGGGAAAAGTCGCTGAATTGCTTGAGGATGGTTCTGAATACGGTAAGTCCAAAATTCTGGATTCCGAAAAAGAGAACGGCGCCTCAAAATTAGTTCAGCTTTTACTTGACAGTGACAGAATTAATTTCGTTGTGGGAACCCAGATAAATGCCGCCCATCAGGATCCGAATATGCCTATGGAGCTTGAAATAAGGCGTAACGTTGTTAAGAAAATCGAAACTCTTTTGACGGATAATTATCTGAAGGAAGTTCATGTTTCTTATATGTAGTTTATTGCTATTACAAGTTTTGCAAGGAGTACCGTATGGACAAAAAAATTAAAGTCAACATTTGCTCGGGAACAGCCTGTTTTGTGATGGGGTCTTCCGATATCCTGCTTTTGGAAGAAAGGCTTCCTGAACATCTTAAAGATATTGTTGAAATTGAGGGTGCAACCTGTCTTGGTTATTGCAAGGATTTGTCCAAAGGAAAAGCGCCCTTCGTTGTCATTAACGGTGAAGTTATATCATCCGCCACCCTGCCCATGGTAATAAACAGGATAGAGGAGATTGCCAATGCTTAATATAAACAATGGTGCGGCGAATATAAAAAGAGAGATCCTGATAAAAATAGCCAAACTTCAGTTTGAAGGAAAACTTGAGGATGGTGTCCATTATATTGCCCGGGAAATGTTCCCCAGGAAACAAACACCCATGCGGTGTTGTATCTTCCATGACAGGGAATTATGCCGACAGCGTGTTATTGCAAGATTGGGCCACAGTCTTGAGGACTACGATGATGAAAAGCCTCTGGCGGAATATGCCAGGGATGCTCTTGCCAGGGAAAAGCCTACTGAGCCGATGCTTACTGTTTTGCATGACGCTTGTAATGCCTGTGTAAAGGCCCACTATATGGTCACCAATGCCTGTCAGGCTTGTATCGCCAGGCCCTGTATGATGAACTGCGGGAAAAAAGCAATAAAAATTGTGGGCCACAGGGCACAGATTGACTCTGATTTATGTGTCAACTGCGGCTTGTGTATGCAGAATTGTCCATACCATGCCATTATAAAAATTCCTGTTCCCTGTGAGGAAGCCTGTCCTGTGGGAGCCATCAGCAAAGATGAAAATGGAAAAGAGCGTATTGATTACAGTAAATGTATTTTTTGCGGTTCCTGTATGCGGGAATGTCCATTCGGCGCCATGATGGATAAAAGCCAGTTGGTGGATGTTATAAAACATTTGATGTCCGGAAAAAAGGTTGTGGCAATGTATGCCCCTGCCTTGGCCGCCCAGTTCCGTGGTGCCCCGGGACAGCTTGAAGGCGCATTTAAATCAGCGGGCTTCTTTAAAACTTTTGAGGTCGCTTACGGGGCTGATATCACCGCTGATAAAGAAGCGGAGGAATTCGCGGAAAGGATGGAACGCGGAGATGTTTTAATGACAACATCCTGCTGTCCTGCCTACGTGCGGGCTGTAAAGATACATGTTCCCGCATTAACACAATGTATTTCGGATACACGTTCTCCCATGCATTACACAGCACAAATCGCAAAGAAGGAAAATCCGGATTATGTCACTGTTTTCATTGGTCCCTGCCTTGCGAAACGGAAAGAGGGTCTTGACGATGAATTCGTGGATTATGTTCTTTCTGCGGAAGAAGTGGGCGCTTTGTTTGTTGCGAAAGACATTGATGTGGCTAAATGCGATGTTATAATGCCGGAAGTTTTGTCCACGCCCAGCGGAAGGAATTTTGCCCAGTCCGGAGGAGTGGCCGAAGCGGTACGCATAAGATTAAAGCATCCTGATATTTTGCGCCCTGCTGTTATAGACGGTTTGGATAAAAACGGAATTAAGCAGCTGGTGACATTCGGGAAGGCTGTGTCTTCCGGGGTTGCAGCGGAAGCCAATTTGGTTGAAGTTATGGCTTGCCAGGGAGGTTGTATTGCCGGTCCGTCAGTGATTTCAAATCCAAAAATCGCTTCAACATTGTTGAAAAAATATGCGGCGGCAGGGGCACAGCCTGACGGACGTCCTGTGGAAGATTCCGGCATTTAAGCCGGCGGAAATCTTTCTTTCATGGTAATTTCCCAGCAGCGGTGTGGCTTTTTCCCACGGAAATCCTCCGGTATTGTTTCCGCCGTGATGTCCCGGCATAGGATTTCAGTTCCGGTGGGAGGGGTGATTTTATCCATGTCAAACCGGAGCCTTTTTGAATTGGTGGAAAAATAAAGTGTCCCTCCGATGGAAAGCTTTTTCAGGCAGACTCCGCATAAAAAAGCCCAGTCCCTGTCCGTGTCGAGGTCATTTTTTGTGCGTTTTGAATTAGAAAAGGTCGGAGGATCGCAGATAATAATATCCCAGTGTTCTTTTCTATGTGTGCTTTTTTCCTGGAGGAATTCCATTACATCCGTGCAAATGAATTCATATTGTCCTCTGGCACCGGATATAAAACCATTTTTGTCCATATTTTCTTTCGCCCGGGACAAATAAGTTTTAGACAGGTCTACGGAAGTTACTAAAGCCGCTCCTCCTGCAGCGGCTTGCACGGAAAAAGCGCCTGTATAGCAGAAAAGATTCAATATTTTTTTCCCGGCGGCTTCTTGCCTTATTTTATGGCGTAAGGCCCTGTGATCCAGGAAAAGTCCGGTGTCAAGATAATCGGATAGGTTCACTTTTATTAGGGATCCGTATTCTTCAACAAAGAAAGACAAGTCCTTTTCCCTGAGTTTTTCGTATTGGGATTTCTCTCCTCTCTGTCTTTTTCTTGTTTTTATAAAAATATTTTTTTCCGGTATGGAAAGGGTTTTAGACGCTCCGTCCGTCAGTTTTTTCAGCCGGTATTTTTCATCCTCATTATCTGTTGTGTCTTTATACTGGTAAAATGAAATGTGTAGGAATTTTTCACCGGTAAATGCATCCTCGTATAAGTCCACATCCAATGGAATTTCCGGAATATCCCGCCCGTAAATCCTGTAAGCATGGATTCCGTTTCTTGAGGCCCATTTGCTCAAATGCCTGGCTTTCTTTTGCAACCTGTTTACAAAGAATTCCGTCTGCTGTTCCGTTTTAAGTCTTATTTCTTCAGGTATTACGCATTGCAAATTTCACAATCCCCGCAACATCCGCCGCTGTCCTTCCGGCTGCAAGTGGCACAGGTTTTCTGCATATTCATTTTTACGCACAGCATGGCGTAGCCGGAGGTTAAATCTTCTTTTTGTACTGACACATATTCAGGAACTTTCAGTTTGATATTTGTGAAATTCCAAATAGCTGTTATGCCCGCTTCTATTATTTTATCCGCAATGGATTGGGCTTGCCCGGAGGGAACAGTGAGAATAGCGATTTTTGCGCCGAAATTTTTTATATAAACATCAGCGGTTTCCAGAGAAAAAACGGGAACCCCGTGTATTTCCCCGCCGATTTTATCCGGGTCTATGTCAAAGGCGGCGCATATATTAAGCCCGTGGTATTGGAATTCCTGATAACCTGCCAGGGCTGTTCCCAGATTTCCGGCTCCAATAAGTACCGCCTGCTGGATTTCGTCCCATCCCAAAAAGTGTTCTATGGCTGCCATGAGAGCCACAACCGGATACCCTTTTTTGGGTTTCCCCACAATTCCTGTGATTGCCAGGTCTTTCCGCACCTGGATTGGTTCCAGCCGGAGCTCCTGGGCTATTACAGTTCCGGATATGTATTCCTGTTTTTCGTTTTTTGCTTGGCGTATTATATGCAGGTATGAAGGCAATCTTCTGATGGAAGGAGCCGCTGAAATTTTCTGTTTTGCTATTTTTTTCTCCTCAGTTAAGGATTATACGGTATTTTTTTACCGAATAAAATAACAATAACCCAGTTTTATCCGAAAATCAAGACTTCCTTTCCTATGGAAACATTTCTTTTATTTTTGTATAATCATACCAGTTTTTATTATGGGAGAAGGAAATGTTTGAGCCCGTTGATCCGAAAGTTAATTTTCCAAAACAAGAAGAAAGAGTCCTTGATTTCTGGAAGAAAAACGATATTTTTGAAAAATCACTCCGGCAAAGGGAAAAGGGAAAGGCCCCTGAATATGTTTTTTATGATGGCCCTCCTTTTGCCACCGGTCTTCCCCATTTCGGTCATTTTGTTCCGAGTACAATAAAAGATATTATTCCCCGTTACCAGACAATGAAAGGGAAAAGGGTTGAAAGACGTTTTGGCTGGGATTGCCATGGTCTTCCTGTTGAGAACCTTATTGAAAAAGAACTGGGGCTTAATTCCAAAACCGACATTGAAAAATACGGTGTGGATAAATTCAATGAAGCTTGCCGTGCCGCTGTCCTCCGCTATGTGAAAGAATGGCGCTCTACAATAACAAGATTGGGACGGTGGGTTGATTTTGACAACGACTATAAAACAATGGAACCTGGTTACATGGAATCCATCTGGTGGATTTTCAAAAGCCTTTGGGAAAAGGGTTTGATTTACGAAGGTCATTATATTCTTCCTTATTGCCCCAGATGTTCCACGGTTTTGTCCAACCATGAGTTGAATTTAGGCGGATACCAGGATGTGCATGATCCCGCCATAACCATCAAATTCAAAATAAACGGCACAGTTCCAGGTACGCCGGCGGAGAAGGAATTCGGCGCCGGTTGTAAAGCCATTCCGGGCGCTGATGAAGGGAAAGCCTTCATCCTGGCTTGGACGACAACCCCCTGGACACTCCCTTCAAACCTTGGCCTTGTCCTGGGACCGGATATTGATTATGTTCTTGTTTCTGATGAGGGGGAATATTACCTGATCGCTGAATCCAGGCTTCAGGCTTATTATAAAGAGCCGGAGAAATGCACGATTGTATGGAAAAAGAAAGGCTCCGCTCTTGAGGGCTTAACCTATGAACCTCTCATGCCGTATTTTTCTTCCCTGGCTAAAAAGGAAGACGGATCCTGCGGTGCTTTCAGGACATTTACCGGAGATTTCGTTTCCACGGAAGACGGTACCGGGATTGTTCATACCGCCCCTGGTTTTGGTGAGGATGACTATAAGGTTTTTAAGGGCAGGGGAATACCTATGGTTTGCCCTGTGGATGCGGAGTGTAAATTTACGGAAGAGGTTTCCGACTATGCCGGCCGTTTTGTAAAAGAATGCGACAAAGACATAATGGACAGGCTGAAGGCGGAAGGTAAGCTCGTAAAACGTGATCAAATCCTCCATTCCTATCCCCATTGCTGGCGCTGCTCAAGTCCCCTGATTTACCGGGCTGTGGGAAGCTGGTTTGTTTCCGTTGAGTCCATCAGGGATAAGCTGCTGAAGGCGAATTCCAAGATAAACTGGCAGCCTGCCCACATAAAAGAGGGCCGGTTCGGTAAATGGCTGGAAGGTGCCAGGGACTGGGCAATAAGCCGCAACCGTTATTGGGGGAACCCCCTTCCTGTTTGGAAGTGTCCTGACTGCGGTAAAACCATATGCGTGGGCAGCAGGGAAGAGCTTAAAAAGCTGTCGGGGATTTATCCTGAAGATCTGCATAAACATTTTGTGGACAAAATAACAATTCCCTGTGAATGCGGCGGCACAATGCACCGTATCCCTGAGGTTTTGGACTGTTGGTTTGAGTCAGGTTCCATGCCCTATGCCCAAAACCATTATCCTTTTGAAAACAAGGAATATTTTGAGAGCCATTATCCGGCGGACTTTATTTCCGAAGGTTTGGATCAAACCCGCGGCTGGTTTTATACGCTTACGGTTCTTGCGGCAGCCCTTTTTGACAGGCCTGCTTTCCAGAATTGCATTGTGAGCGGTCTTGTGCTGGCTTCAGACGGAAAGAAAATGTCAAAGTCCCTGCGGAATTATACGGATCCAGTTCAAGTTGTGAATGAATTCGGCGCCGATGCCCTGCGACTCTTTTTAATGCATTCCGCGGTGGTGAAAGCGGATGACTTGAAATACTCGGATGAGGGTGTCCGGGATGTTTTGAAGGGAATTCTTATTCCTTTGTGGAACAGTTACAGTTTTTACGTGACCTATGCGAACATAGACGGAATAACCCCTCCTACCGCCGCTGAAAGCAATGATATAGGACAAAATCCTCTCGACCGCTGGGTTCTTTCCGTTGCAGAGAAAATGGTTCTTGACGTTTCAACCGCCCTCGATTCCTATGACTTGGCCGGGGCGATTGATCCGGTGGTTTCTTTCATAGACCAGCTTAATAATTGGTATATCAGGAGATCCCGCCGGCGTTTTTGGAAAAGCGGGAATGATTGTGACAAGATTTTCGCCTACAGGACCCTGTACCTTGCACTGAAGAAATTTACCTTGGTGGCTGCACCCTTTATACCCTTCCTGACAGAATCAATATGGCAGAATCTGCGTACTCCCGAGGATCCTGAATCCGTACATTTGGCGGATTATCCTGTCTATGATGAGACCAGGAGGGATTTGAAACTTGAATTCAAGATGGCTTCAGCCCAAAAAGCTGTTTCCATGGGCCGCAGTTTGCGTTATCAATTCAATTTGAAAACCAGACAGCCTCTGAAAGCTGTGGAGCTTGTTACCAGAAACCCTGAGGAAAAAAAGGCTTTGCTTGAAATGAAGGACAGCATCCGGGAAGAACTGAACGTTAAAGAAGTGCTTTTCCATGAAAAAGAAGAGGATTTGGTGGAGTATACCGCAAAGGCTAATTTCCGGACTTTGGGAAAGGAACTTGGAAATGCCATGAAGGCCGCTGCTTCGGAAATTGAAAAGCTTTCCTCCCAGGAAATACAGTCAATTCTTGACGGTTCAACCCTTTGCATTGAGGCTGCCGGGAAACAGGTTTCCCTGACCGTGGATAAAATTCTTGTAAATAGGATTGAAAAAGCCAATCTGAAAGTTATAAATGAAGGGACTTTGACAGTGGGGCTTGATACTGAAATTACAGAAAGTCTCTTATATGAAGGCTGTGTCCGTGATCTTGTCCGGGCTGTCCAAAATCTCCGGAAAGAACGGGGCCTGTCTGTCACGGACAGGATAAATCTTTCTGTTTCAGGGGATGAAACATTACATAATGCGTTCCTTCAAAACAAGGATTATTTAATGTCAGAAACCCTTTCCCTTTCCGCTGTATGGGTTGAAAAAATTCCGGAAAGTGATAATCCCCTTTCCCTTGAATCAGGTGGCTATGTATGGCAGGCTGCTTTGGAAAAAGCTTGATTCATAAATATGGGGCCTTCCTCTTCCTTTTGGGGATGGGGCTTTGTATACCTCTGTTATTTTCCTGTACAGGCACTCCAACCCCTGTACAGGAGGATCCTTTCTCCGTCCTGTCTTTCTCTTCCCGGGAAACATCTCCTTCCGCTTATTTTGTTCTCCCTCCAGGTTTCATGAAGGATTTGCTCCATGAAAATATTTTATCAGGGGATGGGGAAGTGTGCCGGGAGAAAGGTATTGATGTTTCATTGGTGAAAACCCTGGAGGATTTTTTTTCCCGTTCCTCCAATGTCAGTGCTGTTATGTTTCAGGATGAAAGGGGGACCTTTTCCTTGAAAGTCCTTGCTTACGGTAATTTTCCGAAAACCCGTTTTAATTTGTCTTTGAATGCATCTTCCGGATGGGAACGTTCCAAAATAGAGGGAGTAACCTGCTTTAATTCAGGAAGTCTTTTTGTTTCAATTCCTTTTTCCGGCGTATTTGCCGCTGTTTTTTCCACCGGTGAAAAGGAAACAGGGGAGGGAGATATGGCTGATATTTTAGCCGCCTTGCAAAATCCTTCTAATCAGGCGGTTCCCGTGTTTCCCCCGTCTTTTGATTCCGTTGCCGTTGCGGCCGTATCCGGTGCCGGAAATATACCCGTGGCGTTTTATTTGAAGGATTTGGTATCTCTTTTACCTTTTTTTTCCGGGTTTGTTTCTGTCCCGGGGGCAGGTGTTGGGGTAGGATCTTTGGATTTAAAGGGTTTCAAACTTCCTTTTGATTCGACGGAAATTTATGTTCATCCCGGGAAAAAAATGTCTGAAAATACGGAAGAATGTATGTATACTGTAAATGTCTGCCTTGAGGTTTCTTCGGCCCAGGCGGCAGTTCCAGCGGCTTTTCTTTTGCAGATGATTATGCCTGACGGGGAAATAAACCGCGAAGGGAACAGCTTTTTTATCGAAAAGACTGTTTCCGGGGAAACCTTGGCACTTGCTGTTTTTTCTATTTTTTTAGTATCTTATTTATAGTGTTATGGGTTTTATATTTAAATAAAGGAAGTGATTGAGATGCCTACGTATGAGTATTCCTGCGATTACTGTGGAAATGATTTTGAAGTTTTTCAAAAAATGAGTGATGAACCTGTTCAAATTTGTCCTAAATGCGGAAAGCATGTTAGAAAGGTGTTATCAGGCGGCATAGGTATAAGTTTCAAGGGTTCCGGATTTTATGTGAATGATTCCCATGTATCTGCCAGACAGAATTCCTGTCCAGCTTCACCGGGAAGTAAGGGTGAAGGTTCCGCTTGTGGCGGGGCTTGCTGTTGCGGTTCAGGAAAATAAATTCCGTTTTGTTTTAATTTTACAAAGTTATGTCACGGAAAACCCCGAAATTTTTTTGCGAATTCTGCGGTACAGAAGTTAAACGCAGTGATAAATTCTGCCCTTCCTGTGGAAAGTTCTTTGCCGCCGTAAAATGTCCTTCCTGCGGAATGACAGGACAAGCCCCCGTTTTTGCAAAGGGCTGCCCTTCCTGCGGCTACGCGGTTTTTTCTTCTCCCGGGAATGACAATGAGGTTGCAAAGAAAGAATCCGGTGTAAAATCCCGTTTTTCCGGATTTGCGGATTTTTTCCGTAATAAAAACCACCGGCATAAAAGTAGCGATTCCGATCCGCTTCCTCTCTGGATTTATTTTGTGATTTCTATTCTTCTTGCGGCTCTCATAATAGGTATTTTGATTTTTCCGTCCTGAATGTGTGTATATAGGTTGATACCATCTCCGCGAAAGCCTTTTCCGTTTCTTTACCGTCAGGTAGAAGTGTTATATCCTTTGAGTTTTCCTTTACTTCAAAGGGGCCGGAAAAAGTTTCCTCATTCAGTTTGACGAAAACTTCTGTAATTTTCTTTCCTTCAGGTATATCCGCCGTGGAAGCCGGCGAATCCGGCCGGAAACGTATTTGGTTTTCTGTCAGGAATATTACAGTCCCTGTTATTATTGTTCCCGACACAGGATTAGAAAACAGTACGGCGGCGGATTGTTTTAATGTTGCGGAATCTGCAATGCTTTTTGCCCCTGCTTCTGTATATCTGGCTAATATTTTCCGCAGGGTATCGGTTTTTTCTTTTGCAGGCCGGTTTTTTGGAAAAACCGCCTGGATTGAGAGGGTGGAAGCCTTTGCCGCATCTTCGGCTGTAAAAGATTGTCCCGTCAGCAGGATTATAATAACTTCATCCGTTTTTTTTATGGAACGGATATATTGCACAACTGTTTTCCAATGCCTTGGATAGTCTTCGGCATTTATTATCATTGCATCAGGAGAAATTTCTTCAGCGTTATCCAAGGCCTTGACAGGAGATCTGTAACGGATTATGTCAAATCCGTAGTTCCCCATAAGATCCGTTAAATAACCTGTTTCTGAATCCGAATCCGAATCCGCTATGAGTATGGCTTTCATCTTTTAATTATGACACAGGCTGATGATGATGGCAAGATGAAAGCCTTTTGACCGAACTTTTCCGGTACTTTTATTCCGTTCCAAGATTGTCGACAGTATAGTCACATATTTTCCAAATATTGTCCCTGCGGATAAGATAATATGTAAACCGTTTCTTTTCTTTGAATGTTATATAATCAAACCATTCAATTACAGTTACTGTCCCCTCATTTCCCGAATAGGTTGTGTTTTCAATTTGGAATTCACTTGGAACCAGGGAAATTTCGTTTTCAGCGCGGCTTTGGGAAAGTTCTGTCTTATAGTTTTCTATCATTTCAAATCTTCCGCTTTCCGATTCATTTTGGAAACGGCGTTTGCGCACCGGGTCACGGTTTATCATTTCTTCGATATCAAGATAAAGGAAGAAACGTTCCCACTGGGATTTTTGTCTTGCGGATAGAACGGAGCTGACAACCTGATCCGGGGGAAGGGGTTGCGGTTTGAGAATTTCTCCTGTTTCTTCTGAAAGGGCAATATATCCGGATGCGGCTGCCGGAGAAGGTTCTGGTTTTACCTCCATTGTAAGCCGGTTGGATTTAATGTAGTTTTCACTGTAATCAGGAAGTCTCCTGAGTTCCGGGAAAAAACTGCATTCAAGCAGGTATAGTCCCGGCTCTTCAAGGGAGAGATAATCCTTTATATTTTCTATGAATGAATAAGATTCTCCTGGCTCTAAACTTATTTCCCTGAAATAAATTTGATTTGTCGTACTCCGTCTGCGTATCCATTCCTTGGAATTCATTAGAGGAATATTTCTGGTTGTAACCGCCTTGAATCCCAGACTGAAAAAATGGTCATCAGCCAGTTTGAATCTGTAAGTGTCTTTCCCGTTATTTGTTATGGTGAAAGTGACTAAAATCGGTCTGGAAGAGCTGTCTCCCGGATAATACGTTGTCCTTTCAACGAAACGTATTGAAATTTCCGTATTGGTGGATGCCTGTTCATCAGAACCTTCCTGGTCATCGGTTTGTGCCCATAAAAACCCACAAGCAAGTATCATTAAAAAACAGATGTTCAGAAAAGGTTTTCGTTTCACTCTGACTCCTCCTTGGAAATCCTTTGGGATTTCTTCAAATACCAGTATCGGCATAAAACTCTTCCGGCTTGAGTCATAGAAAAAAAAATGCTACCATAGCCGTGGAGATGGAAACAAAACGTATTTTTGATTTAATCCGCCGGTGGCCTGGCCTTACCGGTGCTTTTTCTGTTTTAAAAGAGGGGAAATGGCCTTATGAGATAGAAGGCATCCAGGGCGGTTTGTTCGCCTTTTTCCTGGAAGAATATATCCGTCTTTTCCATGAGCCGCTGGTTCTTGTTGTTCCCACCGAGAAAGAAATTGAAAGTCTTTCCAGGGATCTGGATATATCCGGTATAGATTTCGGAGTTATGCCTTGGTGGGGAACAATCCCCTACAGGCCTGTTGCCCCCGGATCCGCTGTTTTCGGGAAGAGGGCGTCTGTGTTGGCAGGGCTGCTTTCCGGCTCCTGTCCGTCTATACTTGTAATGACCCAGCGGGCTTTTTTAACGCCCGTTCCTTCCCCTGGGGATTTTTCCACCCGGATATTTGAATTAAAAAAAGGCTCTTCCTTTGATCCTGTATCCCTTGCGGAAACCCTGGCTTCCTATGGTTATACCAGGGTTCCTAAGGTTTCTGTAAGAGGGGAATTCGCCCTCCGCGGAGAGGTTTTCGATATTTTTCTCCCCGGGGAAGAAGCCGCCCACCGTATTGTTTTCGACTTTGATAAAATTGAGGATATTAAACTTTTTGATCCTGTTATGCAAACTTCTCTTGAAAAACTGGAAAAAGTCGTTCTATATCCCATGAAGGAAGTCCTTTGGTCGGAAGTTGAAAAAAACGCGTTAAAAAACAATCTTTCCGACGGTAACGGAAGGGATTCATCCCGTGAGCAAATGGAAAATATTTTGGCTGAACTTGAGGTTTACGGTACGTTTCCCGGGGAAGAATTCTTTTTTCCCATGGCGTCTGAAAAATCCCATTCAATTTTGGATTATCTTTCCGGCGGAAAAAATTCAGGGAAAACACCTGCTGTTTTCTTTTTGGATTATGACAGGCAGAAAAATGCCGTTGAAAGTCTCAGTCGTGAATATTCCGGTATGTATAGGAAAATAATGTCGTTTGACGACATAATGCCTTATTCTTCTTTGGTTCCTCCGCCTGAAAAAGAACTTTTGGATTTTGACGGACTTGTTTCCTCTTATAACAGACGTCTTTTATTCAGGACGCTTCATAATTCAGGTTTAAGCGATGGTGCTGGAACAGCGGTGACCATACAGTGTGAACCTGGCAGGAGTTTTTTTGGAAATATAAATTACTTAAAGGAAGAGTTGGCATCCCTTACCGCTGACGGGTGGTATGTTTGTGTTTTTGCTGAAACGGAAAACCAGGCTTTACGGATTGAATCCCTGTTGAATGGCTTTGACGTCGATGTTTTTCCTGTTAACCTGTCGTCAGGATTTTGTGTTCCTGAAATAAAACTTCTGGTAATTCAGGAAAATGAGATTTTCGGAAGACGCCGTCGTATTGTCCCTGCAGGTAAGAGGGCTAAAAGTGCTGTCATTGATACTTTCATTGAACTTACTCCGGGGGATTATGTTGTCCATGTTCAACATGGTATAGGACGCTTCAAGGGGATTGAACGGGTAAAAATCAGAAATAATGAAAGGGATTATATAAAGCTTGAATATGCGGACGATGAAACAGTTTTTATACCTATTGAACAGGTAAATCTTGTCCAGCGTTATATTGGTAATGAAGGGGAAAATCCCCGTCTCGACCGGCTTGGTTCCAAGGCCTGGGAAAACAGAAAGAACCGTGTAAAAAAATCTGTGGAAGACATTGCACGCAGATTAATCGATTTATATTCAAAAAGAAAAGCTGCACGGGGTTTTGTTTTTCCAAAAGATACGGAATGGCAGACGGCATTTGAGGCAGCTTTCCCCTATGAAGAAACCGATGATCAGCTTACCTGCATTGCGGAAGTTAAGGCTGATATGGAAAGTCCGTTACCCATGGACAGGTTGATTTGCGGCGATGTGGGCTACGGAAAAACGGAGGTTGCCATGCGTGCAGCTTTCAAAGCCGTTATGGGAGGTAAGCAGACTGCTTTTCTCGCCCCCACAACAATTTTAGCTGAACAGCACTATGAAACATTGACCGAGCGTTTTAAAGGCTTTCCTGTTCAAATCGCCCAATTATCCAGGTTTGTTTCCGCAAAAGAACAGAAAAATATTATTCAAAAAACAGCGGAAGGAAAAATAGATATACTTGTGGGGACCCACCGTATAATCCAAAAGGATATAAAATTCAAAGATTTGGGTTTGATGATAATTGACGAGGAACAACGTTTTGGGGTTAAGGACAAGGAAAGATTGAAAGAAATGCGGACAAACATAGACTGCCTTGCCATGAGTGCGACTCCCATACCCCGTACATTGCATATGAGTTTGCTGAAAATAAGGGATATGAGTCTTTTGACTACACCACCACAAAACCGTCAACCTATAGAAACCGTAATCTGCGAGTTTAATGCTGAAAAGATTGCCCAGGCGGTAAGAAATGAAACGGAGAGAGGAGGCCAGGTTTTTTATTTGCACAACAGGGTGGAAAGTTTGGAGGAAACTAGAATTTTCGTGCAATCAATTGTTCCGGAAATGCTTGTGGATACAGCCCACGGTCAAATGACTTCTTCCCAACTAGATGATGTTTTCCGCCGGTTTAAAATGGGTGGCTTTCATGTGCTTATTGCCACAACAATCGTTGAAAACGGGATCGATATTCCCAATGTGAATACTATAATTATTGACCGGGCGGATATGTACGGTATTTCCCAGTTGTATCAATTACGCGGACGGGTTGGCAGGTCTGACAGGAAAGCATACGCTTATCTTATGTATCCAGAGAACCGGGCGTTGTCTGAGATAGCCATGAAAAGGCTTCAGGTTATTTCAGATTTTACAGAGCTTGGAAGTGGTTTTAAGATTGCTATGAAGGATATGGAGATAAGGGGGGCGGGAAATCTTTTAGGGATGGAACAATCCGGGGAAATATATTCCGTTGGGTTTGATATGTATCTTCGTCTTCTTGAGGAAGCCGTGCAACGTCTTCAGGATAGCGATTTTGTTCCTGAATCCGATGTATGGCTTGAACTTGAATATACAGGATTTATTCCGGATACTTATATACCGCTTGCCCAAACGAAAATGGAAATATACAAGAAAATAGCCGCCATTTCCTCTGAAGACGAATTTGATTCTGTTTGCTCTGAATTGCTTGACAGATTCGGTCCATTCCCTGATGAAGTTTCAAGCCTTCTTTCCCTTGCTGAAATAAGGATAATTTGCCGCAAACTTTCTGTTTCCAGTTTGAAAGAAAAGAATTCTGTGGCCAGGGTTGAATTTTCCAAGGTAGCGGATATTTCAGTGGAAAAACTTCTGAGGCTTATAAAAGAAAGTGGAGGGCGTGTCAAGTTGGATGCCTCCAGTCCTAATTCAATTTTACTTGAAACCGGCCAAATAGGGTTAAGGGAAAAAAGCGAATATATCCGGGAAAAGCTTCAGCGTCTTGTTTAAGCCAAGCCGCAAAATTAATTTTTATTTCATCATTATTAAATATACATAATATAATATTTATGTTAAAATAAAAGAATGTATGAATTTATTTTTTCCATCGTGAAAACCTTGAATAGTTGGGTTTGGGGATGGGCAATGATTATCCTTTTGCTTGGTACCCATATTTTCCTGACATTCAGGACAGGGTTTATTCAATGGAAATCCATTACAAAAGGTATTAGGCTTTCAATTGAGAGAGACCCCACTTCTGAAGGAGAAGTAAGTCAATTTGGAGCCCTTGTAACGGCCCTTGCTTCAACCATTGGTACTGGAAATATTATAGGTGTTGGTACAGCTATAGCATTGGGTGGGCCTGGAGCTGTTTTCTGGTGCTGGCTTACAGGTGTGTTTGGAATAGCCACAAGATATGCGGAATCCCTTATGGCCGTAAAATACCGTGTAAAAACATCAGACGGTCGTATGCAGGGTGGAGCGATGTATGTTTTGGAACGTGGCCTTAATATGAAGTGGCTGGCGGTTATTTTTGCTGTTTTTGCCGGTATTGCTTCTTTCGGTATCGGTTGCGCGACTCAGGTTAATGCCATAGCTACAGTATGTAATGAAAATTTTTCTTTTTCTCCGTTGGTGATAGGGATTATTGTTGCTGCCGCCACCGCTGTTGTTATTTTCGGAGGAATTAAAGTAATTGCCCGTGTATGTGAAGCGCTTGTTCCATTTATGGCTTTGTTTTATGTGACAGGCTGTATTATTATTCTTTTCTTGAATTATGATTACATAATACCTGCGCTACAGACGATATTCAGGCTTGCTTTTACAAAAGGGGCTGCTGCCGGTGGATTGGTTGGCGGAGGAATGAGGCTTGCCATGCAGTACGGTGTAGCCAGGGGACTGTTTTCCAATGAATCCGGAATGGGATCAGCTCCAATTGCCGCCGCGGCAGCCAGGACAAAAAATCCTGTTAGACAAGCTCTTGTTTCATCCTCCGGGACTTTCTGGGATACAGTGGTTGTTTGTCTTATGTCAGGGCTTGTCATTGTTACTACAGTTTTGAAGAATCCTGCCATCAATGTAAATGAAATAGAGAACGGGGGAATTCTTACCTCTTTGGTTTTTTCCCAAATTCCTGTTTTTGGTTCTTTTGTCCTTGTTGTCGGTATAATAACCTTTTCTTATTCCACAATTCTGGGCTGGGCATATTACGGGGAGCGTTGTGTGGAATATTTTGCCGGAAAATACGGCCTTATTCCTTACCGCATTTTATATGTTTTCGTTGCTTTGGTTGCCCCGGTTTTATCCCTGGATATTATATGGCTTATGGCTGACACATTGAATGCTCTTATGGCTGTTCCGAATATTATAGCTGTTCTTCTTCTTTCGCCAATGATTGTCAGGGAAACAAAGACTTATATAAACAATCTGGATGCAGTTGATACATTGCCTATTCCGATTGTACTTACCGGTAAATTTTGTAAGAAACGGAAAAACAATAAATAATGGATTGTTCAATGGATATGGAAGGGGAGGAAAAGAACAATCCGCCTCCGGTACCTTTTACAGAAGGTGTCAAATATGCCGGATCAAAACTTAAACTCCTTCCCTATATTCTGGAGTTTGCAGGATTAAACGGGTGCCGGTCGGTTTTTGACGGATTTTCCGGTTCTACCCGTGTGAGCCAAGCTTTTGCCGCTTCAGGATATTCTGTCACAGCTAACGATTGCGCTGTATACTCAAAAATTTTCAATACCGCATATTTATTGAATACGAAACCTCCTTCCGAATATGTTTCTCTGATTGAATATCTTAATTCCATCCCTCCTGAGGAAGGGTGGTTCACGCATCATTATGGCGGCGATGGTGGGAATATTTCTTCTTTCGGTTATGATGGATTAAAAAAACCTTGGCAGAGAAAAAATACAATGAAACTCGATGCCGTCCGTCGCGAAATAGATAATCTTAATTTGGATGAAATCAGCCGTGCCGTATGTCTCACCAGTTTAATGCTTGCTTTGGATAAAGTTGACAACACTATCGGGCATTTTGTATCTTATTTGAATAAATGGTCGGCCAGGTCATACGATGATTTAAAACTTGCTGTACCATCGCTACGGATAAATAGGTTGAAAAACACAGTGTTGAATGAAGATATTTTTTCCGCTGCGGGAAATAAATCCGCTTCTGCTGCGGATATCGCTTATTTGGATCCGCCTTATGGCTCCAATAACGAAAAAATGCCTCCTTCCCGTATCCGTTACCGTTCTTATTACCATATTTGGACAACGATTTGCCTTAACGATATGCCTGCCGTTACAGGGAAAGCCGGAAGGAGGGTTGATGCGGCGGACAGAAATTCACCCTCGGTATTTGAGGATTTTCGTAAAACAAAAGGAGGCGGATATGTCGCGGCGGAAGCTTTGGATTCACTCATTCAAAAACTGGAAAATCCTTTTGTCCTTTTATCTTATGGTTCCTCAGGCAGAATAGATTTATCTTCCCTTCAGGAAATACTTTCGTCCAATGGAAGGATTATCCGGGCGAAGAAAATCGATTTCAAAAAAAATGTCATGGCCTCCATGAAAAGTACGAATATATGGGCAAAGAACCCTGAAGAAAAAAACATCGAGTATCTGTTTTTGCTGGGTAAGTGACCAGATTATTCCGGAACACCTATTCTTGATGGCGGCCAGAATCTGAAAACCGCCCCTCCAAGTATTCTGTCTGAATTGACATACCGGGGCTCCAGATTGGATCTGTACAGGAAGGAGTATTTGTCTCCCGGATCTATAGCAGCCATATGTCTGTTATATGAATGACGCATATCCATGGAATTAAACCTGTTGTCACCCATCATAAAATAAGCGTTTTCTGGAATGAACTTGCCTTCACCTTCCGGGAATTCCCCGAAATTACGTTGGTCGTGGGCTGAAATATAAAAACGGTATATATCCGCATCCGCTAATAAACTGGCTCTTTGAGGATCTGACCTGAATTCAGCGGAAGTTGTGTTATTAAGTATCAGTTGTGCGTTACGGAGGATTAATCTGCCGAATACAAGTTTTGCGAGTATATTTAAATTCGCAGACCGTCTGTCAAAAAGATTTTCCCTCTCAGGGTTTCTAGTCCAGTCTGTCATAAAGGAGGTAAACCATGCGGAACCGCCGTTCACGGTTAGAAGGGTTCTGGCTGTTTGTTCATTGTTCATGAACATATCAGTTAATTCCAGTTTTGAAAACGGTATTATTTGTTCAAGATTTTCAAAGGATATATCCGTGTCCCGGCCGGGTTTCATTGCTTCGAATTCCTCTGCGATTAGTCGGGCTGACTCCGCGGCTTCGCTGATGTTGAGGTTTGCGCGCATGGATTCAACCGAAAGGAGAAGGTTATATGCTTCTTCTGAAAGCGGGAAATAACGAACCATTTCCCTTTGCGAAAGCGGCAATGAATTCAAATCCCATGTGGCCCAGGTGGCATCCTCTTGTACAGCCGAGAAATCGTCATCTCCCGCTTTTTTTGAATACAGTATTCCGTCCACCATCATCAGTTTTTCACCCGGAACTCCTGTAATTCTTTTTACCAAAGGATCCGCTTTTAAGTTCCCAAATTCGTCTTTGTTTATATTCACCGCTGTAAATGTGAGCATATACACGAGCTGTGAAATAAATGACCTTACCTCTGATTTTTTTCCGTCTTCATAATGGGGGTTACTGAAAACAATAATGTCTCCCCGTTTGTAATTACGCATTCTTGGAATTCCTGCTTCGGAAAGCGGGAATTTCGGACCGGATGGTGTTTTAACCACAATCACCCTGTCCCCAATCATAAATTCCGGAACCATTGATTCGCTGGGAATCGCATATAATTGGAAAAAAAACAAATTAATAAGAAGTACGAGACATGCGGCCTGTATCAGGGCATCGATCCATTCTAAAATATGATGGCCGATTGTTTTATGTTTCTGCTCTTGCTTTTTCAGCTTAGGATAGTATTTATCCACCCGTTTTTCGGAAAGCTGGAAAAGAAGGACAAAAGAGTAGACTGTTATTCCGATCCATAGAAGCACGGTTATAATGTCCAAGGCAAAAGGGGCGGGCTTGTCCCCGATTCTCCGGAGAATAAAAACAGCAAAAAAAGCAAAGGGAGTATATTCTATGAATTTCCGTACCCTGCCCAGTTTTTTTTTATCTTCCGTTTTGACAAACTGTGTAAGGGTTAAAAAGTAAAAAACGATGAAAATAGCGGACAGAATAAAGGCTAGGACAGGCAAAGAAAATCCAGGATAAAAGGATAAAAGCGAAAAAACCGCGGAAAGTCCAGCCAAAATATAAAGACGTTTTGTCATTGAAAACCCCGGGGAAGTATTTATATTCATTTTATTTATTATCTGGTTTTCACCATATTTGTCAATAATGTCAAAAAAAATTGATAATCTTTGGTTAATATTGCAACTATGGAAAAATCAAGTTAATATTATTTTAGGAGTGTAATATGAATACTGACAGTCTGCATCTGGTGTCTTTGGGGGAAATACTGATAGATTTTACACCCTATGGCAACGGCTTCGACAGCGAAACCGGAAATCCCTGTTACGTACAGAATCCAGGCGGGGCACCGGCAAATGTGCTTGCTTGTTTTGCAAAATTAGGAGGGCAAGCCTCTTTTATAGGTGCTGTGGGGAAGGATTCCTTTGGTTCTTTTTTGAGGGAAGCCCTCGTAAAAGCTTCTGTAAACGCTGATAATCTTGTAAGTAAGGATTATGCCGATACAACTCTGGCTTTTGTCACCCTTTCTCCTTCAGGTGACCGCTCATTTAGTTTTTACCGCCGTCCCGGTGCCGATACCTGTATAGCTCCTGAAGACGTTCCTTCCCCCGTGGTGGAAAATTGTTCCGTATTCCATTTCGGGAGCCTTTCCATGACCTGTGATCCCTCCCGTTCCGCGACATTTTCCGCTATCAGGCGGGCTTCCGCTTCTGGAGCCTTGATTTCCTTTGATCCTAACTGGAGACCTTCCCTGTGGAAGTCGAACGGAGCGGCTGTGGAGGCTATGCGTGCCGGACTTCTTTATACTGATTTATTGAAAGTTTCAGAGGAGGAGGCATTTCTTATAACCGGAGAAAAAGACAGGGAAGCCGCCGGAGCCTCTTTGCTCGAGAAAGTTCCTTTGGTTGTGATGACTTTAGGTGCTGAAGGCTGTATATTCTTTCATAAAAGCGGGAAAGCCCTTGTCCCTGCTTTTGACGTTAAAGTGGTGGATACTACTGGCGCTGGAGACGCTTTCTGGGGTGCTTTTTTGTTTTTTTTGCTTGAAGGGAAATTCAAAGGTGTTTCCCCTGTGAAGGGTGAAACACGGAAAAAAGTTTTCCGCGGAATAATCGAGAACCTGTCTTTCGATGAGCTTTCGGAAATATGTAAGTACGCCAATGCATCTGGCTCTCTTTGCGCTTCTGGAAAAGGAGCCATTCCGGCGCTGCCTTCCAGAAATGAAATTGAAAAGTTGATTCAAACCCATGTCTGATAAAATATAGTCCCGGTTGAATTGAGGAGGTAAGACATTTCAACCGGGACATTGTGGCGACAGTTTTTTATCTGCCAATAACTTTTATGTATATGGTTTATTCTTTTACTGCTCCAGCGGAAACCCCCGCAAGTATGTATCTTTGGAAGAAAATGTAAAGCAATACCGAGGGAATCATGATCAGTATAATACCGGCGGCCAGACTCTGCCATGAACCTTGCTGGGCGTTGGCAAAATTCATTAAGAATGTTGTCAAAGTCCTGAGTTTTCCTTTAGGCATGTAAAGGTAGGGAATGTACATATCATTAATGATTGTAATTGATTTAATGATACAAACAGTGGCTGTTGCCGGAGCCAATAATGGGAAAATGATTTGCCCGAAAACCCTGAAATAACCACAACCGTCTATCAATGCGCTTTCATCCAACGATACTGATATTTTGGATATAAACTGTCTGTAAATGTACAGCTGCATTAAATCGGAGGCAATATAAATTACTATAGGAGCTCCTAGTGTGTTGTACAATCCCAATCCGTTTATAATTTTAAATCTGGCAATTTCGGTTACAAAAGTAGGTACAAGCATTCCCAGAAGAAACAGCATGAAAACAATGGATTTAAATTTGAAATTAAATCTTTCAAGAATGTAAGCTGTAACAGAACCCAAAAGCACATTGAAAATTAAGCTGACAACAAGAATAATTCCGGTGTTTATAAAGCCGTTCGCCAAATACCGTTCATTTAAGACATTCTTGAAATTATCCATTGTAATTCTGTCAAAAGGCGGAAGCATCAATGGGGAAGTATTTATCATGTCAGCCTTTGTCTTTAAAGCCGCAAACAAAGTAAGCAGTATCGGTAACAATACAATGATTACCATGGCAATACATACAATTTGTTTGCAAGTTGAAACGATATATTTATTTTTATTTGCCATTGTTTATCCCCTTCCGTGTTTTTCTTCCATGAAGCAATTTGGAAGAAGAAGATTTCAAGTGAATCAGTTTATTCTGGATAAGCTGGAATACAACAATCATCACAATAATTGCAACCGCCATTGTAGAGGCAAGACCGAAGTTATTGAATGTAAACGCTGTTTTAATCGTGTATAATGTGAAAGTTGAGGATGCATATCCCGGTCCGCCGGACGTCATTACAAACGGGATATCGAAAACCTGTAATGCACCACGAATATTGTCAAAAAGTATGAAATCCACTACCAGCATAATTGAAGGAACCTGTACAAATTTGAAAGTCTGCCAGCTGTTTGCACCGTCAATTATAGCGGCTTCTGTTATATCTTTCGGAACTGATTGAAGTGCTGCTATGAATAAGACTATGTGGTATCCGCTGAACCTCCAAAGTGATACAAATGCAAGGATAAAATTAACGATCGACGGATCCGAGAGCCAATTCCGTGTAAGACTGCTCATTCCTAGAAAAGATAATACGGCATCAAACGCTCCGTTTATCGGAGAAAAGAAATACGAAAAAGTATATGAAATCGCAACCCCGTTTATAATGTAGGGAAGAAAAACCATTGTTTTATAAAATTTTGCTGCTCTCATTTTGGATGTAAGAATAACAGCAATCATTAATTCAATAGGAATAAACAATAAATGCAAAAAGAAATAAATGGCATTATTGCGTAAAGAAAGCCATAGATCCGGATTATGGAACATGCTTATATAATTTTCGAAACCAATAAATTTACTTGAAGGCGAAAACCCGTCCCAGTTTGTAAAACTCATGCGGAAAAGGTCAAACGCGGGGAATAAAACAAATGCCACCAATAAAAGTACCGGGACTGTTAAACACACACATATAAAAATATTTCGTTTTTTTGTCAAACTTGTCATAGCGGCCTGCCTCTTCTACCTTAAACTTCTGCAAGCTAAAACCGGCAGGCATAACCTGCCGGAAAAAATCCGCCGGATAACCGGCGGATTTATACATGATACTCGTTCTTGTTATTTGTTTAATTTAGCCCTTGCTTCTTTCCATTTTGCATTCAAATCTGCAAGAGCTGCTTTTGTGTCAAAATCTTTCATAAGCATCTGAGACGCAAGTTTTTTGTAGTCAAAGGCAGTCGCTGCAACGAGAGCAGTGAAGTCATCTCCGCCGCCATCGTACATAACCATAACTTTACCGGGAGCGAGAGTGTCAGCTTCGGCAAGGATAGGATCCTTTTCTTTGATTACTGTGTCCATGGTACTGTCTTCAGAGATTGAGTTGATGTAGTCAGGATACCATGCGTCACTGAAATAGAATTCAACAAATGCTTTTGCGAGCTCAGGGTTCTTAGAATGGGTTGTAATTCCCATGAAAGAATCGCCCTGGGTTATTACGCGGTAGGGATCAGAGGCTGAGTCACGTACCGGCAGATAGAATGTACCAAGCTGGTCAAGGCTGTCGGCACCGGCTCTGATGCTGGCAAGAGCCCAGCCGCCGGAAACAAAGATAGCAGCGCGTTTTTGTGCGAAAAGCGCGTTAGCCTGGTCGTTACCGATTCCAAGGGGATCTTTTCCGAAAACCCCTGATTTGAACAGACGGTCGATTTTCTCATATGCTGTATAAAAGTCTGTTCCGGGAGAGAAGGGCTCATCCTGTGAGGCCATTGTATTCCAGTTCTGTCCGTTTCCTCCCTGTGTGGCAGGCATGAATTCGCTGAAAGGATATGTAGGCCATTCATCTTTTCCGCCGATGGCAATTGCCATAAAGTCAGGATTGTTTTTTCCGAAATAAGCCTGGAGGGTTTCCGCAGCTTTGCAGAATTCATCCCAGGTTGTGGGGACAGCTACTCCGGCTTCCTGGAACATATCTTTCCAGTAATAAACATATTCTCCGGACATCTTTTCAGGGATACCGAGAATTTTTCCGTCTACCGCATAACCGGCAGCGGCGGCATTGTGTTTGGCAGCCTGGGTGTCTGTCAAATCAACAAGATATTCTTTGAAGCGTGCCAAAGTAAATGTCTTGTTGTACATGATGTCAGGCAGCTGGTTGGCGGCCGCCCTCATCTTCATTGCATTCCAGTATTCTGAATCGTCTTTGATTTTCTCAAATTCAATGTTTGCGTCAGGATATAACTCCTGGAAACGGCCTTCCAAATCCAATGATTCAAACAATTTGTAGGAATCATTGTCCCACAGTGAAAAAACCAGTGTTCCGCTCATCTTATCATCACTGGATTTTTTTCCGCATGACAAAAACAGGCATAAAACCGCTGCGATTACCACAAGAGCAAGTATAAACCGGGCTTTTTTCATCTTATTCCTCCTTCAATTTTAGACAGATAAATTCCGTCTTTTATAAGAAAGTATCATCTTAATTTTCTGGAAAGTCCATGAATAAAGGTATGAAATATTGATATTTTGTTTGATTTTGGATGCCACCGGAAAAATATTTGTCCTTCAAGTCCCTTAAAATTTACCGGGAGGAACGGAAATCCGATGGTGTAATGCCTGTGTTTTTTTTAAAAACCCTGATAAAATGCTCGGCACTGTTATATCCTGCCAGAGCCGCTATTTCATAGGTTTTCAGGTTTGTTTTTAAAAGCAGTTCCTTTGCTTTCATAATCCGTAAATCCGTTAAATACGCAATAAAAGTGGAACCGGTTTCTTTTGTAAATCTTGTGCTGAAATATTTTTCACTCAATCCCGTATAAGTTGCCACTGAAGAAGCTGATAATTCCGGATTGGAATAATTGTCCAGGATGAATTTTCTTGCCCGTATCATTATGTCATCCTGCTTTCTGGAATATTGTTTTTCCATATATTCCAGAAAAACCCGCAGGTAATTTATCATCCATATTTCAAGTTCCTTTATGGAAGCGCATTTTGATATTTTTTCGTAGTAATTTTCATCCTGTTGGAAGATATTCCAAAAAGAAATATTGTATTTATTCAAAGTGGATGCAATCTGGTAAATTACAAAAAGACATTCTTTTTGGGCTTCCTTTAAATCCCTCATGTACAGGCCTGTGACTATTTCCTCCCTCATGTGGTTGATTTTTACGCTGTCCATGTCCCGGATTCCACAGTACAGTCCGTAATACCTGCTTTGGGCAGCCAGGGCTTCTTTCAGGGGAAATTTCACATCATCTTCCCGGGAAAAAACCTGTCCCTGTCCCAAAACATATTTCATTGTCTGCCTGACAAGGGCGTTGTCAAAACATTCCAGGAAATCCTTTATCCGGCGGGTTCCCTGTTCCTGCCTGTCCTCCAAGCTGTTCCCCGGGGACGCAATTCCCGCTGTAAATGAAATATTCATGTAATTTTTCCACATACTCAGCATCTGCCTGCAGGTATTAATCAAATTTTTCTCCGGCAGGTTTTTGCCGGTTTTTCCGGCAGGACAAAACATAACATACCGTGACGGGGAGAGGGTTGTAAAAATGTATTTTGAGGTCTGTGGCAGTTGCCGGACAAAATCTGTAAGGGGTTGGATTAAGTCCTCCGTAATATTGTCCGAAAACCTGGGGATTTCCTGAAGGAAATTATCCATTTCAAAGACGGCTATACTGTATTTTTCGCAGGAAATGCCGTTTTCTTCAACGGTATCAAGAAATAATGACGGGTCAGGGTTTTTTCCGCATAGAGTTTCTTCAAGTAATACCGTAAGCTTTTTTTCGTAGGGACGAATATAGCTATTTTCTGCCGTAATCTTCTGTTCTTTCCGTGGCCCTTGTATTTTATTCAGGAATTCCCTGGTTTGCCGTATTTTGTGCAGGAAATTCTGTTGTTCTATATCCGTTTTCAATATGTAGTCGGAAGCTCCCAGGCGGAATGCTTCCCTCACAAGATAAAAGTCATTGTAACTGCTCAGGGCCAGAATGCACAAAAATTCCTTGTAGGGCTGTATGTTCCGCAGCAAGTCTATGCCGTCCATCACGGGCATTTTCATGTCCGTAATCAACAGGTCAAAGTTCCCTCCATTCCGGATAAAGTCCAGGGCCTGTTTCCCGTTTGATGCATCCAGGACGATGCGGAAATTTTCCGCCTCCCAATCTATAATGTTCCGGAGTGTTGCCCTGATAAGTGTTTCATCGTCCACTAAAATAACATCATACATTGTATGGAATCCTGAAAGTGATTTTAGTACCTTCTCCGGGAGAACCAGTAATATTCAGTTTGTAATTCTGCCCGAAATTAAGAATTAATCTGCTGTTGACGTTGTTTATGCCTATTGAGGAATTTTTATTTTCATTGTAATCCCCATAGTCCGAAGAAAGATTTGAATTCAGTTTTTGAATGGTTTCTTCGCTTATTCCGCAACCATTATCTTCTATTCCGATTTGCACTTCTTCCCCTGTTTTTTTTATGGTTACCTGTATACACCCCTGTTCCTCCGGATTTCCGAAGGCATGAATAACCGCATTCTCTATCAGAGGCTGCAAAATCAGCCTTGGCACTTGGCAGTCCAGGCAGGTTTCATCAACCGTATATTCAACCCTGAAATTATCCTGATACCTTATTTTCATTATATAAATAAAACCTTCGATTACATCCAGTTCTTCCCTTAAAGTATAGAATTCCGTACTGCTTCTGAAAGAACAAGTCAGGATTTTAATCAGGGCTTCAGCCATCTTTCTAAGGCTTTCAAATTTCGCAACCTGTGCCATAAAACGGATTGAAGTCAGGGCATTCACTAAAAAATGCGGGTTTATCTGGGATTGGAGGGCCTTTAATTCAGCTTCAAATTTTTTCCTCCGTTCAAGATCTTTTTCTTCGTTCACCGTTTTTAGTTTGGAAACAGTATGGTCAAATGATTCTATCATTTTCCTCACTTCAGAATGTCCGCATGGTTCAATATGCACAGAAAAATCCCCGGATTCCACCTTTTCCAGTCCCTGTATCATCAGGTTCACCGGATGGATTACCGTTTTTAAAAAATATCTTGAAAAAATTATGAATAGGAGCAAAAGACAGCAGGTTATTCCCGCCACAATTATCATAATCCGGTAAAAATCCTGCATCAGCACTGAAGTGTCTACCACGGATACAATTTTCCAGTTTGTCTCCGGTTGGATTGTTACAATGGTTTTTGTCACCGGTCCGCTTTTTTTAACAGGAATTCCCGTTCCATCTTCATTACGTAAAAAATCCGGGTAGGGTGCATTCCTCATAACAAGAATATTGCCCTCTGCATCCGTGATGTACATGAATCCCATTTTTTTATAGGAAAACCGGTTGTAATTTGAAATAATGTTGTCCGCCTGGGAACGGATAAATAGGGCTGCTGCCTCTATGTTGTTTTTTTGGCCGACAATGTTGTCCGGCGACATGGCACAAACAATGATAAATGAATCCTGGAAAAAGGGATGTACATTCGTATATGACTCCTGAACGTATGTCCCTACCTGTACCGAATCTTTGTTAGCCAGTGCCGCCTGATACCAGGGCTCTTTCTTTATTTCCCGGTAAGGCCTTGTGATTTCTTCTTTCAGGTAAAGGGACTCCCCCGTTTTCATGTATAGTTTCAGGGACATTATTTCGCTTCCAGGTTTTATGATATGGTTTACAGCGTTTGTGAGTTCTGTATAGTAGGAATATCGGACGGACATATTTTCCGTCTGGGTCGCGGCGGCCAGTGAAAGTACCTGTCTGTTATTAACATACATCAAATGGGCTAATTGGAGGGATGTGGCCTTGATTTCAGAGGTTAGGACCGAAGAAACGTTTTCCTGGGCCAGATGAACCTGTTCCACGGCAGAGTCAAGCATCACGCTGTGCAATATTCCAAGGGTTCCTATTCCAATCAAAGTAACGGGAATTATTACCAGGAACAAAAATACCGCAAAATATACTGTTTGCAGTTTACTTCTGTCCGCTGTTTTTCCGGAGTTCTGCATTTCTTTAAATCATATAATGAGCCATGAAGGGATCGAACCTTCGACCCACAGATTAAGAGTCTGTTGCTCTACCAGCTGAGCTAATGGCCCGTATGGGAGCGGAAACCGCTTCCGTGCCCGCGCTGCGCCTGACACGATTCGAACGTGCGACCTGCGGATTCGAAGTCCGACGCTCTATCCTGCTGAGCTACAGGCGCGGATCGGGTGCCTAATGGGATTCGAACCCATGACAACCAGATCCACAATCTGGCGCTCTACCCCTGAACTACAGGCACCACATTTGACAACTATTCTGCCGTGAAAATCGAAAAAAGTCAAGATGTTTAGCCTCTGCCTTGTCTTTCATTTTTCCTGATTTCCCGGGATTCCGGAAGAAAAAAACTTCATTTTTTTTTGACCCTTCCGATAATGTATAAGTATAAATCCGGGTAGATTTTACGTTGGATTTGTTTCAGGAGGAATTTTATGAAAATGGATAAAGAAATGATTCAGAATTCCCTGGATGAAGTTCTCCGTAAACAAATACAGATAGTTTCATCCTTATATACCTGCCAAAAAAGGATGTATGCGGGTGTGGTGGAGAAGGATTGGACTATCCTCCTTAAAGAGACTGCTTTTTTGGAGGAATGCGCCGATGTTTTCGCCATGCTGGAAACCCGGCGTATGCAGCTTTTAACCTCTGCCTCGGAGATTTTCAGGGTTCCCTGCAACTTTTACATGGTAACCGCCCTTTTTGATGAGGAAAAAAGGCAACACCTGAATTCCCTTTTGCGGGAATTAAAAAGGATTCTGGTGCTTTCAAAGACTGAAAATGAAATTTTCACGGGATACGTGGGAGGGGCAAAGGAAATGCTTTTCTCCCTTCTGGAGAATATAGTTCCTTCGCGTAGAAACAGGATTTATACAAGGCACGGGAATTTGTCTGCCGGAGCCGGCGAAGGATTTGTTGTCAACAAGGCTTTTTAACAGGCTTTTTTTCAAGGGGGACTGTTTATGTCAACTTTTTCAGGAATAGAGATGGGAAAACGCAGTTTATTTGCCCATTCCCAAAGCATCCAGACTGCCGGGCATAACCTGTCCAATTCTTCCACGGAAGGATATTCCCGGCAGCGGGTTGAATTGAAAGCCACAGATCCGCTTTACAGACCGGATTTGTCCAGGGTTGAAACCCCCGGCCAAATAGGGCAGGGAGTTTCAATTGAATCCATACGGCGTATCAGGGATACCCTTCTGGATAAACGCATTGTGGCTCAGTCTGAAAACACTGGTTACTGGAATACCAGGAACCAATACATACTGATGATGGAACAGGTTTACAATGAACCTGACGAAACCTCCCTGCGGACCAGGATGGATCAGTTCTGGGATGCCTGGGAAGAGCTTTCCCTATATCCGGAATCAAAGAGCGCCAGGCAGTCCATCCTTACCAGAGGGCAGACCTTTACGGATGCTGTCCACAACCAGTACAGGGCTCTCCGCGGCATAGGGGATATGATCAACGGTGATATTGAGGCTGTGGTCAAACAGGTGAATGATATCAGCGGAAGGATTGCCGCACTCAATGAAGAGATTGTAAAGGTAAAAGCCATCGGCGACAATCCCAATGATCTTATGGACAAAAGGGATGTTCTCACCGAGCAGCTTTCAGAATTGATAGGGGTAACCTTCGATATCCGTGACAGGGATGAGGAATACGTTATCCATGTTGACGGCTTTGAATTGGTCCAGGGAAAAACTTTCAGGACTTTTTCCCTGGCTTCCGGTTTTGAGAATGACGGTTATTACCGGGTTGTGTGGACAGGTACCGGAGAACAAGCCCGTTTCACCGGAGGAAAGCTGGGCGCCCTTCTTGAATTAAGGGATTCTGATATCCGGTCTGAAATACAAAATTTGGACACAATGGCAATGAATTTCGTGGATTTAGTTAACAGTATCCATAGAAACGGTATGTCCCCCAACGGAAAAACCAATGTTGATTTTTTTGTGGAGCAGCATTTTATAGAAAATGTCTCTGGAAACTATGACCGGAACGGAGATGGAGAATATGATTCTTCATATATATTCCGTATCAGCGGAGCTAACACCCTCTCCCCAAGAGCCCAGATTGGTTTGGAAGGGATTATGACCCTTTCCTCCCCGGAAGGACTTGTCCAAGTCCCCTATTATTCCACCGACATGGTTTCCGATGTTGTAGCCAGGATAAACAATTCCGGGGCGGAGGTCACTGCCTCCCTGGACGGGGACGGACGTCTGGTACTCAAGGGTACATCAGCCCAGGATCCGGCCAACCCTGATTTTGTTATCCGTCATGTGGAAGACTCCGGCAGGTTTTTAGCCGGATATGCCGGAATTCTCGCCGGATACGGGCCGGAAAATGCTTATAACTGGGAAACAGCCGATGCAGTTTTAAGTCTTGCCGGTGAAAATGTCCAATATGCCGTGGCTCCTGTGGCTCATCCTTCAGGCTGGATGGAAATCAACAGGGAAATAAAAGCCGATGTGAATACAGTGGCAGCCGGAAAAGCCGGGTATGACGGTGTAGCTTTCCCCGGTGACAATACTATCGCCAGCGCTATTGCCACCATCAGGAACACTCCGGTTATGGTCGGTAATACCAGAACCTTTGATGATTATTTTGCTGATACGGTTACAGCCATCGGTTTGAAAGGGGAGCAGGCTGAGCTTTCCCTGGAAACCCAGACTGCGATAATGAAGGAGCTGCATGATACCAGGGACTCCATTTCCGGAGTGAATATCGATGAAGAGCTTGCTGATATTATAAAATTCCAGCACGGCTATAATGCCGCCGCCCGTTTCATTTCCACTGTGAATGATATGCTTGACACAATTATCAACAGGATGGGAGTTTAAAACTAGGAAGGTGATGATATGAGAAGAATAAGTTCCAACATCCAACATACGGATTTACAGTATGCCCTGCGCCGGCACGAATCAAGACTCAGTACACAGAATAACCAGATAGCCGAACAGTCACGTATATCGAATTTGCGGGATGACCCATTGGCGGCAGGACATTCAGTCCGTTACCGGTCTTATCTTGCCCGTCTTGAACGGTTTGACAAAAACGCGAAAACCCTGGCGGACAGATTCAAGGTTACTGAGGGATATATGAATAGTTCTCTGCAGGTTATCCAGCGTATCAGGGAACTGGCGGTCGCCGGCGCTAACGGAACTTATACCCCGTCCGATTTGAAAAACATGGCTTCAGAGGTGGATGAGCTTTTAAAAGAGCTGGTAGTTAACGGAAATGCAGTGGGGCCTGACGGTGTGCGTGTGTTTTCCGGTTCAAAAAGCTTTACGGAACCCTTTGAAGTTGTTTACGGCGATGTGGACGGTGCCGGAAATCCTATAATAAAAGAAGTGCGCTATAATGGTTCCTTGGATACTAAAAGGGTTGAGGTAGATGAAACCGCTTTTTTGGATGCGGACTATGCCGGCAACCGAACTTTTTGGGCGGAACCCCAGAGTCTTTTTTCCCAGACAGACGCTACCGGTTACGTGGTTCCTGCGGATAGTTCCATAGAAATTGACGGGGTTGAAATTCCCCTGGCTGCCGGTGACACTGTTTACGCTATCATTTCCAAAATAAATTCTTCCGGGGCGGCGGTAAAAGCCACTTTGGATCCGGTTACCAACGGCCTTAACATAAGCACAACGGATTCCCGGCAATTATGGCTGCGGGATGTGGAGGGCTCCGGTGTTTTGTCTTCCCTGGGATTGATAAAATCCGGACAAAGACCTCCGTATAACATAGCTGACTCTGTGCGTGTTTCCGGTGGTTCCCTTTTTGATGCGGTGATTTCCCTGAGGGATGCCATGTTCTCCGGTGACCAGGAATCAATAGGAGGCCGGGTTCTCGGGGCCTTGGACGGTTCCGTCGAAAATCTTTCAGCCAGAATGGCGGAACTGGGATCAAGGTATGAAAGGGCTCAGGTTGTTTCCGCCCGCCTTGACAGGCAAGCCTTAAACACACAGGCGGCGGATTCACGGGAGTCGGATTTAGACTTTACAAAAGCTGTAACAGATCTTAAAATGCTTGAATATACTCATCAGGCTGCTCTCAGCACTGCCGGTAAACTGTATTCGAATACTCTTTTAGATTACCTGCGGTAATGATAAGGTGGAAAAATGGAAATTCAAACAAAGGCAATGGGAACTGTTTCCATTGTGGAAAAACAGATTATTCATCTCAACGAAGGTTTCCTGGGATTCCCGGGATATCATGATTTCGCGTTGATAGATGCCGTTCAAAAACCCTTTGTATGGGTGCAATGTCTGGAGGATGTGAATTTAGCTTTCCTGGCGGTGGATCCTTTTCTTTTCAGGGCTGATTATGAAATAAACATCGATGACGCTGATGTTGCGGCCTTGAATGTGGAATCTCCGTCTGATGTTTTGGTTTTTGCCCTTGTAACCATTCCTTCCGACGGTTCTCCTGTAACCGCGAATTTGCAGGGCCCCCTTATTATAAACAAAAAAAATAATAAGGCTATGCAGGCTATTCATCCTGACCCCAAATGGAACACCAAACATGATATTGCGGCTGAATTGGCTGCCGCACGGGAGCGTCATCCATGCTGATTCTTTCACGTAAAGTTAATGAAAAAATAATGATAGGCGATGACGTGGTTTTGACTATAATTGAAACCCGTGGCGAACAGGTTAAAATCGGTGTGGAAGCCCCAAAATCCGTAAAAGTCTTCAGACACGAAGTATTTGAGGCTGTACAGAAGGAAAATAAGGCTGCAGCGGTTTCTTCCGAAACTTTGAAAAATCTCCCGGACATAAAGCTATAGCATTTTCCATGGAGACGGCCTATACCCATTGAAGGCTAGCGGGATAGATGGTTTTCCTGTCTTTTCAGGGAAATACTTCTGGCATCATTCTGTATTTCCATGAGTATGTCCGCGTCATCCTCATCTTTATGCTCATTCCATATTGTATCGAATTCACCGGCGATGGATTTGAATACTTCCACCAAGAAAGGATCAAAGTGGGAGCCGCTGTGTTCTGTTATTATTTTGACAGCTTCTTCATGGGAAAAAGCATCTTTGTAGCTCCGTCTCATCCTTACAGCATCGTAAACATCTGAAATTGCGACAATTCTGGCAGACAGTGGGATCATTTCTCCTGCAAGTTTATAAGGATATCCGCTTCCGTCCCACCATTCATGGTGGGAGAGGGCTATTTCCTTTGCCATCGGAACCGGATACCCGGAAAGGATAAACGCTCCGTTTATGGTATGTTCTTTCATGATGTTCCATTCCAAGGAAGTAAGTTTTCCAGGTTTTAAAAGAATGCTGTCCGGTGTACCGATTTTGCCTACGTCATGCATGGCGGCAAAAAGGGTTATGTTGTCTATGAAGTCCGGATCCACCTGGGGATAGGAATATTTTGTGTATAAGGTTTGGGCCATTCTCCGGCTGTAATAACTTACGCGCTTGTTGTGGGTTCCGGTATCATTGTCTTTAAGTTCCACCGCCTTTAACAAGCTCAGTATAAGTTTTTCCGGATTAAAACTTTTTGTATTCTCTGTTTTTTCAAAAATAACAACATAAAAATCAACTGTTTTTCTGCCGTTTTCGTTATTGTCTCCTCCGTCATCAAAAATGGGAAGGAATGTTATTTTTGTATGCAATGTGCGTTTCCCTTCGGCTTTATGGGAAATAATCCCGTTCCAGCTGAATCCACTTTCCTGGGAATTAAGGGAATTGATTATTTCATGGAAAATATCCCCGATATAATCGGAATTTAAAACAGTGAAAAAAGGACCGTGTTCAAGTTTATAATAATCATTAAAAAGATGTTCCGCCGGTTTTGAAATATAAACAATGTTAAGGTTATTATTTAAAATAAACATCGCCATGCCTGGATTGGCAATAGCTTTTATGACTCTTTCTACTTTTTCCGCACTCATTTTTAAATTCCCGTTCTTTTGTCCAAAAAGAAACAGGGTTTCCGACATTTCTGAAGTTGATGTTAAACTGTCTGCCCCGGCAAGTTCTTCTATTTCTTCCCGGTCATCGTCATCCTTGGGAGATTTCAGCGTCGCTCCTCCTCACATATATAGGACCTATCCCGAATGAATTTCCGGTATTATAATGTGGAAGCAATAGTTTTGACAATGCAATTATTGAAAAAATCGCTCCATTTTTGGTTGGTATAACCTGTAAATTTATTTTTTCTTTTTCCGAAAGTCCGGTATTCAGAGTTTTTTCGAACGAAGGATTCGATGCCAGAATTTCCGCATCAGGACCTGTTAAAATCAAACCTGTTTCCATCCGTTTTGTTTCTTCCAATACTTTTGCGGCGATTTCTTCCGGTGAAATGTCCAGCACTGGTGAAAATGCTTCACCGTCTTTGAAAAACTGGGCGTAAAAATGTTTTTTCTTGGCATCCATAACGCATAAAACAGGATTTGTACAATATTTAAAATCGTTGGCGCAGGCCGTGAATGTTGGTACCGGTATGAACGGACATCCGCTGGAAAACTGCACGGCTTTGGCGGCCGAATAAGCCAGTCTCAACCCGGTAAAAGAACCTGGCCCTTCCGGAGCGGTTACAAGCTGTGTTTCTTTCAGGGAAAAGCCTGCTTTTGATACGGCTTCTTCCATGAATGGAAGTATTTCTTCCGCCTGTTGGCTTTTCCCCTTGAAAGAGATGAGGTAGGAACCTGCGTCCCCCTCTGCTGCCACACAAATTTCAGGTGTTGCGGTATGAATTGCCAGAACATTCATTTTTTACTCCACCAATTATTTCTTGTATTCCTGTCCATTTGAGTAATTTTTGAATCCCTCATGATTCCAGTTTGAGAAATAAATATGTCTTTCATCCTCTGTCCCTGTTTCTATCTTTATTGTGATGACATCATCAGGAAGGATTTCCATGATTTTCTCACTCCATTCAAGTACGGATACTCCGTTCCCGTACAGGAGTTCTTCAGCACCCAGCGAAAGAAAATCTTCAGTTGTATCCAACCTGTAAACATCCATGTGGTATAAATGAAGCCTGCCCTCATATTCAGAAATCAATGTGAATGTGGGGCTTGTGACAGACTCTTCAATTCCCAATCCCAAGGCTATTCCCTTTGTCAGGGTTGTTTTTCCGGCGGCCAGAGTTCCCTGCAGGGCGATAATATCCCCTTCCTTTGAGTTTTCACCTATAATGCGGCCAATTTGTTCTGTTTCTTCCGGAGAACGGGAAATCAATTCAAAGTTCATGATTCTTACGGGAGTTTCCCTGCTGTGTCGAGTTTTCCAATATAATCTTTCAGAGCCCGCTTAACCTGTATTATTGGATAATCAACATCATCAATAAGGTTTATGCTTATATTATTTTTACCTAGAGGAGTTGTTTCTATCGTAAATTCGATTTTCCCTGAGGAATTGTGTCCCGACATTTGATAAGAAGCTTTTGCGGAAAACTGCCTGCGGTAATAAATCGCGGACTCTTTCCTGGTAATATCTTTTAATGCCACAACCGTCATTTTTGTTCGCTCCTGACCCAGGATAACCTATCCTGTCCCGTATGCATACATAATATAGCAATATTTGCTATATTTCAGCAAGGAATTTTGCGATAGCATCCACCCTGGGTGCTATTTCATATTCCGCAATATCGCCTATCGTAACTGTATCGTTTTGTTCTATCGCTTCCGTGATTTCCGTCAAAAACGGAAACAGGGAAGCTGTGAATTCCCCCGGATTAAGTCCTTCAATCAAAAGCTTTTCCTCATTTATTCCGGCTAAAGGTAACAGTGGCAAAATGTTTTTCAGCTTTTGCATTTCCGATGAAAAATGCTCCAGGTTTTTCATCGCCTCATGTTCTTTCCCAGTTTGGAGCAATACAGGAATATTTTCAAGTCTTCCCGCTATTTCGGACAACATTCCCCCCGCATCTTTCGCAATCTCCAGAATTTCTTTACCGGAAATTGTTTCAATGTCCAAATCATGTACATTTTCTGTTTTCTGTACAAAAAATGCGTCCAATTCCTCCGGGGAAAGAACCTTTCCGCCGGATTTTACAGAGGTTATTGTCATCCCGTCCTTTTCACAGGCTTTTTCAAGCTGCCCCAGGATTTCTCCGACAGTTTTTTCATTTTCGAGTTTAAAATCAATGTTATTTCCGTCTATACGTATTTCCACTTTAAAATTATCGGTTGTTTTTTACGTTTCCTTAAAATTGTGTGCCGGTTTTAATTGGAAGAATTTTGTCTTCTGCTAAAATTTGAAAGGGATTCTGACTGGCTTTCAAGTCTGTTGAGTGCTCCTTCCATTTGGCTGTATTTCTGCCTCAAGGAAGCTTCCTTCGCTTCAAGCTGCTGGTCCATCTGGGTTATTTTTCTCTCTGTTTCGGTTATTCTTGTGGCAAGCCCTGATGTACGGATGGAAAAAATACCTCCTGTCTGGACATAAGGCGTCACATTTTTTTCCATTTCAACAGCAGCGCCGCTGTCTACAACCAGATCACCATCGGAATCAAAACCGAAAAGGCTCTTTACGCTTTGAATTGAATTCTCCAGGGCGTTGTCCAAACGGTTTTCATCTATTTCCAAATATCCCCTGAGTCTTGAGGCATCAAGCCCGCCACCTGAATCAGCCCTGGTGGAAATGCCTATCTGGGATAAAAGTTTGAATTCCGAGTTGTCGTCTGCTGTATAAGGGTTCGAGGTGATGCGTTGCAATGCTGATTTTAATGTATTCAATGTCATGTCACCCTGCATCATACCTAGTTTTTCTTCCGCCTCTTCAGTTTCTTCCTGGGTAAAATACTGAAGCTCTGTGATGATTTCCGGTTTGTTTTGGCTTAAAATGTTGATTTCCGCCATGACCCTGTTGTAATTCGCAACAAAAGAAATAACAGCTTCCTTTGCCGTTTCCGTATCAGGAGCCACACTTATCGATACCGGTTTTTCCACTGTTTCGTGGACGGATAAAGTAACCCCAGGAACCAAATCATCTATTGTATTTGTAGGCCGGGTAATTGTAATACCCTCATATTTTATTATTGCATCCTTTGCCACGGAAACAGGATTTACCGGCGTATAATCTCCGGCGGTGGCGGGATCATATATTTTTATGTTGGAAAGTTTTACGGTTTTGTATGTGTTTTTGTTGTTTACCAGAAGAGCGTCCACATCCCCGAATTCGTTAAGCTGTATCGTAAAGCTTTCTTCCCCTGCGGCCGGAATATCCGGAAGGGGAATCGCCGCACCCCTGGTGGACCGAAGGGATAAAACCGAATTTGTTTCCACGGGAGGGGGAGGCGGGGGAGGGGCGCTTTCTTCCGTCAACGCTGTTTCTGACTTGGCGTTTACAATGGTGATTCCGCTGTATGTTATTTCCCCTGGTTTTTGAAGTTGTGGTTCTGTGGCAATCGTTTCCGCCGGATTCCCCTCCGATGGTTGTCCCTGTTTTTCCGCGGAAACCGTGTATTCAAGCACATATCCCTGGGACGCTTTTACCGGTCTGGAAAAATCTATTGTTTTAGATGATGAGGGCTGGACAGTTGTATCCGGTTCCGATGTGGAAACAGCCGATGCGGTATTTTTTGTTATCAAGCCTGTTTCCAAAGCAAGATCCAAGGCTGAGTTTTCGAAACCAAGCCGCTGGGTTGATCCGGTTTTTAAGGATTCAATGAGAAGGGCTCTTTTACCCGGCGATGTCCTTATAATCGAAGCACGCAGGATGTCTCCTCCTCTTCGGTTAAGGGCAGCCACAAAATCCGAATAGCCTCCACCCTTCCATTCAAATTCCAGTTTTTGGTCCCCGACGAAAAATGTGTATGTTCCTTTTTTTACGGTTCCGTTTTCCGGAAGTTCTTTGGACAAAAAACTGTCCGCTGATGCAACTTGAGACACGCTTACTGAAAATTTCTGATCCTGTGCTTCCCTGCTGGCTGTAGCTGTCACAGCCCCGCTGTTGGATGACTCGGCTGTTTTTTCAGAAAAGGGATTATTATAAGAATAAAGGGTTCTGACCGAGTCCCTTAATGTGGATACGTGCCTTGAAAGCTGGCGCCATGCTTCCTGTTGCTTTTTATATTTCTGAAGGTCTGCATCCGCCCTGTCCCGGGGTGCCCGTTCGAGTTTCATCAAGCCTTCTATGAGTTCGTCTGTTTTATATTTGCTTGCTGTTACTCCGGGAATACTGATGTCGGCCACAATATTTCTCCATGTTTATTGGTGTCGGACTCCGGTTACCGGCGGTACTTAAATTGATTCGTCAAATAAGAGTCCGAGTGTCTCTTTTATCCTTAACTGGAGTCTTTGAATTTCCGCCGAAGGAATTTCCCTGATTACTTTATCGGTAGAAGAATCTATTACTTTGACAATAACTCTGTTTAATTCCTTACTGACATGAAATTTCAATTCCCGGTTGAACATATCCGCTATTTTCTGTATTTGTTCAACCGCGGCGGAAATATCCATTTCTTGTTGAACCGCCTCCGGTTTTTTTTCTTCGGCAGGCTGAATCCGCACTGAACCGTTCGGTATTTCTTCTACGCGGCGATCCATTGCCGTCAGTTGCTGCCCGATGCCTGTAATTTCCATACTCATCGGCAACCTCCACTGGAGAAACATTTCCGCATCATCCGTGATACGGAATACGGAAATCCATTAAGGATTTTCCGTTTATTTATTCATGTGCCGGTTTGTATCCGGCACCCTGTCTTAAAAAGAGGAAGAAGAATGGCGCTTCTTCTTCTTCCCGTGAACGGCTTTTCCGTTCAAGTTCCGCAAAAGGTGACGTCCAGTAAGCCTCTTACGGAGTTACGTTCACTGCATCAGTCTGAGAACTGACTGCGGCTGCGTATTAGCTTGTGCAACCATTGCGATGCCGGCCTGGCTAAGGATCTGGTTTTTGGTGAAGTCTACCATTTCCGCAGCCATATCGGTGTCCCGGATGCGGGATTCCGCTGCCTGCATATTTTCTGCGGCAATTGCGATTCCATTATAAGCCATCTCAAACCTGTTCTGGTATGCACCGAGATCGGCACGCTGTTTGTTGATGGTTTTCAATGCGGAATCGAGAGCCGCTATGGCCATATTAGCGCCTTCAACAGATGACAATGAAATCATAGAATCTTCCGCTCCTTGCGCTCCAGTAAGACCGAGAGCTGTCGCTGTCATAGTCCCGATATAAATTGTTTCATTCTGGTCGACGTTGGCGCCGATATGAAGTTGCATCGGTCCCATGGCGGAATCACGGGCAAAACGTCCTGTAAGAATATTCATCCCGTTGAATTGCGCGTGGCTTGCAATGCGGTTGACTTCATCCACAAGCTGTGAAACTTCCACCTGAATCTGCATTCTGTCTTCAGCTGAATAAATTCCGTTTGCAGCCTGGATTGAAAGTTCGCGGAGCCTTTGGACAATGTCCGTCGTTTCCCCCAGATACCCTTCAGTAGCCTGGATAAACGAAACTCCGTTTTGGATGTTTTCACCGGCTTGATTGAGACCACGGATTTGTGTCCTCATTTTTTCGGAAACAGCAAGTCCGCTGGCATCATCCCCGGCGCGGTTAATCCTCTGACCGCTTGAGAGCCGCTCGATGTTGTGCTGCAATCCGCTTTCAACTACAGAGGACTGCCGCTGGGCATACATAGCGCTCAAATTGTGGTTGATAACCATATTTTGACCCTCCTTGAAGATTCTTCCGGTATGCATTCCTTGCATTCCGGCCGTCCGTGTTTCGGTTCCTGCGGAAGCGCCTCCGCAGAATGGCCGGACCACGATACGGAAGGTAACGCTTAAATCTGCCACGGGACAGACAAGAAACGGAACCTTCCGTACCGTACCGGAAGAACAGGAGGTATTTGTCAAAGAACCCTGTATATATCGGTCTGAAACCAGACAAAGATATATACTCAGAATCCATAATAACACATTTTAATATTTTTTTATACAGTTTTCTTTAAAAAAAAGCTGTTAAATGACAAAAATCCTTGAAAACCGCAGGAATACACGCGCCGGAGTTTCCCTCCGGCACGCATATCCGCACGTTCTATGCTTATCTGAGAAGCGACAGAACCTGCTGGCTGGTTGCATTTGCCTGGGCCAGCATCGCAGTTCCAGCCTGCGAGAGGATCTGATCCCTGGTGTAGTCAACCATAGCCTGAGCCATGTCAGCGTCACGTATGCGGGACTCAGAAGCCTGCATATTTTCCGCCGCAACGTTCAGACCGTTAACGGTATGGCCGAGCCTGTTCTGGTAAGCACCAAGGTCCGCGCGCTGTTTGTTGACGATTTTCAACGCTGCATCCAGCGTTCCAATCGCCCTGTTCGCAGAATCCTGGGTTTCAAGGCTCATGATGCTCTCATCGCCCAGATCCCTTACACCAAGGGCGGCGGCGGTCATCGTGCCGATGTAGGCGCGCATACGCTGATCCATGTTGGCACCAATATGGAACCACATTGATCCGCTTATGACGTTTTCGCCTGTTTCGCGCGCGAAACGACCTGTGAGCAGGTTCATACCGTTGAATTGCGCCGAGCTTGCGATTCTGTCCACTTCCGCTACCAACTGGGACACTTCAACCTGGATTTGCATCCTGTCTTCCGCGGAATAAATACCGTTGGAAGCCTGGATGGCAAGTTCTCTGATGCGCTGAAGAATGTCGGTGGTTTCCTGCAAGTAACCTTCGGTTGTCTGGATGAAACTGATACCGTTTGACGCATTCTGTGAAGCTTGGTTGAGACCCCTGATCTGACTGCGCATCTTTTCAGATACTGCCAAACCGGAAGCGTCATCGCCGGCTTTGTTAATGCGCATACCGGACGACAGTTTTGAAATGTCGTTGTGGATGGCACCGTTCGTGATTCCAAGTGTCCGCTGTGCGAACATTGCAGAAAGGTTGTGGTTGATAATCATAGATTTCCTCCATGAAAAAGATTCAGAAAGCATCCTTGCTTTCCGAGAATAAAAGGGATTCCGGAACTTCAGGTTCCCGCCGGAAGAATAACCGTCCGGCTTGAAAATCACTTTATTCCGCCTATATATTCGGAATATTTTTTATAAACTTTAGAAAAAATTTTAAAAAAAAAGGAAAAAAATACATTATGTTGGAAAATCCCGGGGAATGGTGCCGTCCGTGTGTTTTTTGCGGTGAAAAAGAAACCCGGTTCCGTGTTTTGCCCCTCGGAAAAAAAGAATCCAGGCTTTATGTGTTTTGTCCGTCTTGCGGAGGAATTTTTTGCGGGAAGGAATATTTGCCGTCCTTTGAAAAGGAAAGGGAAAGGTATCTCCTTCACAAAAACTCAGCCACCGATGAGGGCTACAGGTCTGTCCTGGAGGGTTTCCTCTCCTCCGTCTTGGGTGTCCTGGGTACCGTGAACCCTTCTGCCCTGCGGATTCTGGATTTCGGATGCGGTCCTTCCCCTGTCCTTGTGAACCTTTGCCGGGAGAGGGGATGGTCTGCTTTCGGTTTTGACCCGGTGTTTTTCCCCGGGGGATGCCCGGAATCCTTTTCCGGGGAAATCCGTCCTGGAATTTTTGATTTGGTTTTATGCCATGAATGTGCCGAACATTTCCATTCCCCCGTAAAAACTTTTTCGGAAATGTCCTCCTTCATTAAGCCGGAAGGGTTTTGCGCTGTTTCCACTCATTTTGTCCCGCCTGTGCGCACCGGGGAAAAACAGGACGGTAAAATCATCCCCTGTTTCCCGGATTTTTTTGAAAAATGGTGGTACCGGATGGATTTCACCCATGTTTCTTTTTATTCCTCCGGGGCGATGGAAAAAACAGCTTTCATGGCGGGTTTGGAACCTGTGTGTCCTGTTTTCCGTGAAAAAAACAATGGGACAGGAGCCGGCTTTATGATATTTAAGAAGAGACAGTTGTTTTAGGCTGGATTAAGGTGTATTTTTCGCCAAAAATCCTGGGATAATTGAAGCCAAAGCTCTTACAGCCTTGCCCCTGTGGGACAGAAGGTTTTTTTCTTCTCCGCTTAGTTCCGCAACGGATTTTCCCTTTCCGGGCAGGAAAACAAGGGGATCATATCCAAAACCGTTTTTCCCTCTGGCTTCTTCCAGTAGAATACCTTCCAAGGTTTCCTGAACGGATATGAATCGGTTTTCACCTCCGTACAACACAATACAACATACAAATCGGCATGTTCGGTTTTTTATTCCTTCCATCTTCCGCAGGAGATAATTGTTCCTGTCTGCGTCCGTAAGTTTTTCGCCGTTTTCGGACCCGAAACGGGCGGAAAAAATTCCCGGTTCCCCGTCCAGTGCATCCACACAAATTCCTGAATCATCGGCCAGGGCAGGCTGATTTGTGATTTCGTATAAACTTTTTGCTTTTATAAATGCATTTTCAAAAAAAGATGAACCGTTTTCCTCCGGATTAAAAGAAAGGTTTTTCTCCTCCGGCAGGATTATATTAAAATCGGGAAGAATTTCCGCAATTTCCTGTTTCTTGTGTCTGTTTCCGCTGGCTACATAGAGATCCATGGCTTATCACTATACAGTTGTTTTTTTAATCTTACAAGGGCTGAATCAACGCTGCCCCTGGGAATATTTAAAAGGACCGCCAGATATCTGTTGCTTGGAGTCCTTTGTATTTTTTTCATTTTAATACGGAGTCTTTCTTTCTGGCGCTCGCAGAATTCCTTTTCCTTTTCTATAGGTTCTTTTGTCCAGTTTTCCGTGTTGCATTCCCCCGCAAGTTTATCCAAACGCTGTTGGCAGATAAAAGCCCGTAGATAATATTCATGCCTCTGCATTTTCATGGATTCAAACAATTTTTGTTTTTCCCCGTAATCGGAGCGAACGGTTTCCAACAGAGCCCTTAATTCTTCCTTACCCATACCGCACAGGACTGCGGTTTTTTCTATCATGTCCTCGGAAATATAAAATGTTGATTTCAATGCCAGAAGAAGTATGTCCCTGGCCTTCCTTTTTCTCATTTGGTTTGTTATAGCCGCTCCCTGAAAACTTTTGCGGAGACTTTTCCTCCTGTAATTTGGTGAAAAATCCGCGGCTTCCATAGCCTCTCTCCTGTAAGAGAGGGAACCGGTGTTTTCTTCCATGAAAACCTTGTCCATAATACGTTTCTCTTCGCTTTCAGCCGCTTCCTGTATTTCGTAACGTTTTTTTTGTTCCATGCGGAAAGTTTTATACTTGAATTTAGTAATTATGTTTATGTATGTTAAAAATGATGCTTTTTCCGGATTGAATTTTTCCACCAATTCATCCAGCTTAGGGTAAATCCAGAGGATGAATTCGCTTCTTGTATCTTCTTTCAAGCTGTAGGGGGCAGAGGCAATGTAATTCAAGTTGGAAAAAATATGGATGGCTGAAGCTTGGACAAGTTTTTTCCGGTTTTCCTCGGTTCTGTCTGTGTTGAAATTTTCCCACACTGAATTTAAATCATTTTTTTTCATTTAAGTCTCCTAAAGCTTTTACATTTCGCAGTTTTTTACTGCGTAAATATTTATTCTTTAAAAAGTGCCAGGTGACTTTAAAAGCCTAAAAAAAATTAAAAAAAAAAGATTAAGTAATTATAAATTTCCGTAAATTAATAATTTCTTTAATTTATTTTAAGTAAAGTTCTATTCTTTAATCGGATAAATTAAAAATAAAATAATGAATTTCAGTTAATTTTATTGAAATAAATGTAAAATATGGGTTTTACGGTTGTCAGGGGAAGAGCAGGCTTTATTTGCCGTCAAATTGGGGTTTGAATGCTTCCACAAAACGGGGGATAAGATTTTCACTTCTGCCTTCGATACTCAAACCGGAAGCTTGCCGGTGTCCTCCACCCCCGAAGGCTGATGCCACCACACTCACGTCAATTTTATCCAGGGATCTGAAGCCAACGGAACATCTATCCTCCGTTTCCTGTTTTACGATTACAATTGCCTCAACCCCTTCTATTGCCTGTATCAACTGGTAAAGGGAATCGGAATCCCGGGCTTCATTCCCGTACTTTTCCGTTTCTTCCAGAGTTTGTAGGGAAACAATTAGTTTGCCGCCGTAATAGCGTTCCATTCTTGATAATATAGCCGCTATAAGGAGCCTGGAATCAAAGGATTTTCCTCCCTTGATTTTAGAAAATGTTTTTTTCGGGTTTCCGCCTGCGAGGACAAGCCTGGAAACAGCTGTAAAGGTTTCAGAGCTGTTTGAATCCAAATGGCGGAAAAAGCCTGTGTCAGTACATACGCCGAAAAGAAGCATCTCCGCCTCATATTTTGAGACTTCTCCGGATTCTTTTTCTATTATTTGTTGGATTAAGATGGCGGATGCGGGTTTTCCCGCATCGATAAAATCCGCTTCCCCTTTCCCTGTGTTTGTGGCGTGATGGTCTATCACAGCCGCCGGAAAACCGGAAAGACTTTCGGCGATGGATCCTGTCCGTTTTATGTCCGAGCAGTCAACTATAATGACCGCTGTTTTATCCGGCAGATTTTCCGGCACACTGTCCGAAAACAGATTTTCATATTCCCTGGTTTCAGTTCGCTTGAATGGACCTGCTGACAGTAAGAATGTTTTTTTTCCTTTCCTTTGTAAAAAGGAGGCCAGGGCCAGGGAACTTCCTATGCAGTCCCCGTCCGGTTCACTGTGTCCGGCAATCAGATACATATCATACGCAGAGAGGAAATCCGTCAGTTTTTCCGGTACAGGGGGCATTTTAAATTAAGGAAGCCGGTTAAAAGATTATATTCAGGCTGTCCACATCGAAATTTTCATCCGGTATGGAAGATGAGCCTATAACACCCCATGTGGGATGAAAGAGGTTCGCTGAAGCTTTTATCCTGAGCTGATAAAAAGAACCGTTGTTTGTTATGTAGGAAATGTATGGATTAACTCCCTTTCCCACAGTGTCGTATATTGCTCTTTGATCCCTGAAATCCATCCATTCCCATGGGACATACAGTTTACCTATCTTTAGGTTGGAAGAGCGGTACAGGATATAATATCCCTTTGGATGGGTGAATATTTTTACTATGGGAAGATTTATATAATACAAATCCAAGTCTTCTTCTTCAGAATTTCCGCTTTGTTCTGTTTGCTGTGTATTGTTTTGCCCCTGGGTTTGGGCTGAAACGGAAAAACTTCCTGCCAATACAAAAATAACAGCAAAAGCGAGAATGATTCTTTTCATTGTCAGGCTCATGTTAACCTCCACTTTATTCTGCATTCCTTGTCAGTATACATCTTGATTGAGTAAAGTTGCAAGCATAATTGCTTTTATTGTGTGTTTTCTGTTTTCAGCCTGTTCCCACACCCGGCTGGAAGGCCCTTCAAAAACGGAAACAGTCACTTCCTCTCCTTTTACGGCAGGGAGGCAGTGCAGGAAGATGCAGTTTTTGTTCCCTGTCATTTCAAAAAGCCGGTCATTCACCTGGTAGGGGGAGAGGAGGGCGACCCTTTCCTCTTTTTTGTCCTCTTCGCCCATGGAAACCCACACGTCCGTATAAATGGCATCCGCATTATTTACAGCGGAAATATCAGCGGTAACGGTTATTTTTGCGCCGGATTCCCTGATCCATGGATTTATTTCTTCGAACAGATCTGGCTCAGGATGCAATGCTTCCGGAGAAACCACCGTGCAGTTTACACCCAATTTTGCGCAAATTATTATCAGGGAGCGTACCACATTATTGCGTCCGTCACCTACAAAGCAAAGATTTTTACCCACTGGAGACCCGAATTCTTCCGAAAGGGTCATTATGTCGGCAAGGGCCTGGGTGGGATGGTATTCATCGGTAAGGCCGTTATAAACCGGAATCCCGGATTTTTCAGCCAGTTCTTCCACTGTTTTCTGGCTGAAACCCCGGAATTCTATGGCAGAGAACATTCTGCCCAAGACACGGGCAGTATCTTCCAGGGATTCCTTTCCTCCCAATTGAATGTCAGAAGGTGAAAGGAACACGGGATGTCCTCCTTCTTCCCCGAAAGCGGTTTCAAAGGAACAGCGAGTCCTTGTGGAACGTTTTTCAAAAATCATTGCCAGGGTTTTTCCTTCGAAACGGCGTTTTATTATTCCTTCCCTGGAATTTTTTTTCTCGTTTACGGCTATCCGCAATAAAAAACGTATTTCTTCCGGCGTCCAGTTTTTTAAATTGAGAAGGGATCTGCCTTTTATGTCCGGGCCCTGCATTTTTTCCTCCGAAAGGTAGTAAATATGTTAAATTTTTTGATGTTTCATGGAAAGAAGTGGAAAATCGTACTCGATTTTTATTCCCGCAGGGTTTATACTAACGGTCTGGAGAGCCGCTGTCAATCATGATATATATTTCGCTTTCGTTGCGCTATCAACGTCAACTCAGTTTAATTTGTCCGGATATTGTGGAAAGCTTTTTTAAGGAGGCCATAGAAGCCACCGTTCAAAACGGAGGAAAGTTTTCCCGTTCGTTTTCCGGATGTATTTTTACATTCACTGATACGGATTTATGCTGTGTATTTTCAGTTTCCCTTTTACTTGACACCCTTTTATCCCTGATAAAAAAGAGGGAAGACAGGATTAAAGAATATTTAATATTTGTTGATTATTGTGAAAATAATATTTCACCGGAACATATCGCGGACAGAAAATCTGTTTGCGACAATATGATTTTGGAGGACGGCGCTGTTCTTTTGAATGGGGGGGCTGTCACCCTGTTGAGACCCTATTCAAACTGTGTACGTTTGGAAAACAGTTCTTTGTATTCCTACTGCGGGCAGAAAATAAACGTGGATTTTGACAGTTCTTCAGAGGATGGACTTTTACTTCCGGAAAAGGTTTTTCTTTATCCCCCTCCAGGAGCCTCTGCCTGCGGAAATTCTTCCCTTGTTTCCGCTTTTATAAATTTAATTTCAAAATTATCGGAATTATTCAAACCGGAGGATTTTTTATCCAAAAAGGAGGCCGCAGTTTTTGCCTGTGCCGGAAAAGCTGTGGACAGATTCGCTTCGCTCAGGTTTTCCACGGAGCAACCGTCTTATAGGCTGAAAGGTTGCGAGGAATACATACAGCTGTTTTTTACGGCTTTTTCCCGGGCTAAAGTTGAACGTAAGCAAACGAAATTTATAGGTATTGAAATCCCGGATGGATATTTTAACCGGAATGAAACCGATCGTATGAAATATATGCTTCTGGACACTTGTTCTTTTATTTCGGTTGATGATGGGGCGTCCTCTGTGGAAGAAAAGAAGCTGTATGGTTTTGAAATTCCCCCTGACATAATGGATGCCGCCTATCTTATTTACCGGGCTTCAAATTTCCTTTATTCAGGGGAAATGACCGCGTTGTTCGCCTTTTTAGGTAAACATGGGAGTTTCCGGAAGGCAGTGGAAATATGGCTTTCCGCCTCCGGGTTTCCGGAAAAAACAGGTTTTTCCTCCTCTGTTTTAAAACTTGAAAAGCAGGAATTCCCGCCCAGAGTAAACCGGGAACGGTTGGATAAATACCTCTTTGATTTTTTGTGGAAAAAATATGAGGACGGTTCCCTTCTGGCGGGCAGGGATTTTCTGGATAATCTGTCCTGTTTGGGACAGAAAATACCGGATTCCTTTTTAACCGCCACTGTGTACCGGGATTCTGATCAGTCCGGGATAACCGGAGACTTGCAGGAGAATTTTTCCGGGGAAAGAACGGCGGCGGCAATAGTCGGTCTGGCTGAAGCTGAAAAAAAACTCAGGCGTGGTTTATTTAAGGAAGCTCAGGAAATTACAAAACAAGTGCTCCATGATTTCCAACAAGCCGGGATAATCGCCGGCGAGTATGAGGTGTTTTCTTTTTCAGCCCGGTTTTCCTTTGCAAAACACGGAGTTTCCGGCGGGGATTCCATAACTTATATGGAATATGCTTCCGAAAATGCTGATAAAATGCACGATCCTGACGCCAGAATGCGTTGTCTGTTTGATTTTGCGTCCATGCACCTGCTTTCCGGAAATTTTGACGCGGCCTTGATAAATGTCAGGAAATTAAAGGAGACAGCCTTTTTGTTTTATGACAAGGGATGGGAAGCCGTGGCTTTGTTTCTGGAGGGAAAAATTTTGTTTCTCCTCGGTGATTATAGGGCGGCGGAAAAACAGTTCCAAAATACGGAAACTTTCTGTATGTCTTACGGCATAACCCGTGCTTCTCTCCTTTGCCAGGCTTGGGCCGCCAGATCCAGAGTCTACCAAACTAAAAATCCCCAGGAATTTGAGAAGCTGAAAACCCTGGCCCCTTCAATTCCAGAAGCATGGCTTTTTGCATTGGAGGAAGCCGCGAAAACTTACGGTAGAAACCAGTTCGGTTTCTCTGGAAAAGAAGCTTTACTTGAAGGTTTCCCGGAAAGAATGCAGGATTCTGCAACGGCGGAAATTTTCACTTTCCCTGAAAAATGGACCTGGGTCAGTTCATTTTCATTAACGGAAGACAGGTTCCTTTGCGGCATAAAATGCGGTAAAATTTTATACCCTCTTTATTCATCCTTTTACGCTTTTTGTTCTGCTTTGTACGGCGGTGATTGCAATGAGGCCAGGACGGAAATAGACGGTTATGCCAGGGATACCCAATCTTTTACAAATCCATACCTTTATATATTTTACTATATGTGTTATGAGCTCGAGAATTTGATTTCAGGGCGCAATTCAACCGATGCCCTTTCTTTTTTGAGCAGAAGCTTTAAGAGTATCCAGGTTGATGCCAATAACATCGCTGATACAATGATGAGGGAAAAATTCCTTCGGGAGCCGTATTGGAATTCCCTCCTTTATTCTGCCGCAAAAGAAAACAAACTGATTTAGGCCCCGTCTGCGGTTTAAGGGCTTGTATTGACTTTTTTCAACCCCTTTGTTATATTAGCTTCATTATTGCGTGGCGGCTTAGCTCAGTTGGTAGAGCAAACGGCTCATATCCGTTAGGTCGTAGGTTCAAACCCTACAGCCGCTATTTTTTCCTGCGGTGTTTATGCCGCTTTTTTTATTTCGCTTGTGCTATGTGTTTAGTTTTAAGGTTGCAAATCTGCCTGTGAAAAATTCAAGTAGCTTGCCGGATATTGACTGTAAAGTCATTCTGCTTCATCATTGTTTTTGTAAAGCCGTTAATGTGGCTGTAGTTTTTAAGGCGGTTGAAAATGAGTGAAACAAGGGCCTATGAATTTAAGAAGGAATTTGAAGAACGTTCCGGTGATAAAATAAAATGTATGTTAATGGCGCGGGCCTATGGCTCCCCCGATGCGGTTTCATCCGCCGGGCTTGAAATTATGCCCGGAAGGAAAGAACTGTGGGGCATACTTATTTTCGGTGAAAAATGTCTGCATTTTTTTGTACACCCCAGTGAAAATACCATGAGTCTTCTTTTCAGGACAGCCGCCAGGGCTGATCCTCCAAAAGAACAATGGGCCAGGTTTCCGGCCGCATCCATCCGGAACATAAATATTCCTGTAAAGAATAAGGGTTTCCTGTCCAGGTTTTTTCCTTCCTTGTCTGTAGTGGAGCTGTCCTTTGTCCCGGATGGCAGGAATAATCCCCTTTCACTGTATTTTGAGAGTATAAGCCCTGTAAAGGATCCGGGCATTTATGAAGCTGCGAAGGCTCTTGTCCTCGATTCCGGGAATCCACCGGAGGAAACACAACCTTTGGATTCCCGTGAAAACTCCTAGGACAGGGGACGCATTGCTTATTTTTAACCTCTCCTGGTTTTGTTTATGTTCATATCCTACAATTTGAATTTGGACAGGAGTTTATTCATATTGTGGATACTGTCGGTTGTGTTTTGAGCCAGAATCTGGGTTTTTTGGGCGGCAGTATTAATACCGTCTGCACTGTTTGATATATTCGACATACTTTCTTCCACCAATTCTCCTATGGATTCCAGCTTTTTAAGTTCTTCCGTAACAGAACCGATATTTGTTCCCATCTGTTTGGAAGTGTTCTGGACATGGCTTGAAGAATCTGTTATATCCCGGAGCGCAAGTAAAACCTGTTGAGAAGCTTCTTTTTGTTCCGTCATGGCATTGTCTATTTCCTGTACAAGGTTTTCTGTACTGGAAACTTTTGATGTTATTTCCGCAAAATCCTGGACAGAAAGTTTGGAAGCTTCCACAACCGATGTGATTGTCTTGGATATGTTCCCCAGTTCAACCTTAATTGTCTTTGACTGGGTTGCGGAATTCTCCGCCAGTTTTCTTATTTCGTCCGCAACAACGCTGAAACCTTTGCCGGCTTCTCCTGCATGGGCCGCTTCGATGGCCGCATTCATAGCCAGGAGGTTTGTTTGGGAAGCTATCTGCGCAATCACGTTGTTCGCTTCCGCCAAATGCTGGGACTGGGCCGCCATTTCCTGTATTTCCTGTGCCATGCGATCCTGCTGGGTTTTACCTTCGGCAGTTATGTCACTTAAAAGCTTGTATTCTTCCGCCATTTTATTCACTGAATTTGAAACGGAGGTTATGTTCCCCACCATTTCCTCGATTGATGCGGAAGATTCGACTATGGCCGCCGACTGGTTTTCAATTTGTCCGTCAAGACCTTCTATTCCTTGGGAGGAACTCTCCAGGACATTGTGGACGGACCGTCTGGCGAGGGATTGGCTTTCCATATGGGATTTAATTGTGCTTATGTCCCCTATAATACCTTCGATAGATTGGGCGGATTGTTTCGCCTTTACACTTAGTTCCCCGCTGATTTCCGTTAGGGAACCGCATAGGTTTTTCATTTCTGTTATTATGTAATGTTGGTTTTCCACGAACTTATTTATATCAGAACAGATGACACCCAGTTCATCATTTCTGTGTATATTCAGTTTGTATGTAAGATCCGCCTCGTTTTTGTTGTTCAGATTTTCGAGGGCTTTTTGGACATTCTTTACAGGTTTCATGATTATTTTGGAAATCAGTATGGCCACAATGATCCATGTTAGAAGCATCAAAAATCCCAAACCGACAGCGATGTAAATTATAATACGGTTTTTAATTGCATTGATACTTGCGGAGGAAATGCCAATAAAGTACATGGCTTGCCTCCCCGGTTCATCTGCGTCAATCGCAAAATATGCGCTTATGTATTTTTCTCCGTTTATAATATTCTCTCCATAGTAAATGTTTCCGTTGTTATAAACGGTGCGCATTATTTCATCATTTCCGAGACGGGTTTTTACTATGTAATTATTGTTTTTGTCTTTTATTGTTGTGCTTATCCGTAAATCCCCGATAAAAACAGTCATTTCACATGAAAGTCTGTCAGACCATTGGAGCAAATATTCAGTGTTTGCCACTGATTTCTGGACTACAACAAATCCTGCTGATGTGGGGGCAACCGCTGTAATGACCACGTCTTCAGTGGTAATTGAAACCGTGGAAAACACATCGTTTTTCTGGCTGGCTCCTTTGAAGGCAGTCTGCTCCGAACCCAAATCCATCTGGGTTCCTGCCCCGGCGGAAAAAACCGGGGTGCCGTTTTTACTTATAAGGGCGGCGGTTTGTATGTTCAGGAAAAGGCAAGCTTGTTCGAGCAGGGAATTTATTTCGCCGGGAGACTCCATGTTATTCATTTGATCCGCCAAAAAAAGAGCCGTTGACTTTGTTTCTTTCGTTATGGTCCCGAATTCCTTGTTAATTGATACCACGCCGCTGTGTAGATTTCCAGAATATGTGTCCATCAGGTAATTATTTATTATGAAAGAAATGACTGCATAAATCAGTGCGCAACATATTAAAAAAGTTATGATTGATGGTAAGATTATTTGGGAGTACAAGGATTTTTTGTTATTCATATTTCTGTAACATCCTCCTTTTTTTTTATTCTACATTGAACTTTTGTGATTAAGCAAGAAAATTTTAATTCTCTCCGGGCTTTGTTGAATATTTTTCTTATAATGAGTAATATAATTTCCGCATTGCCAATGCAAATAAAAAACAAGGAGTTCCTAAATGCCAACGCCGTTAGAAAAATATCTTCAATCAGTGCCCGCCGACAAGGTGAGCCCGGCTTTTGTTGCCTATATTTCAAATCTTCAACAGGTTGCGGCGGTCGGGCCGGAAATCGCCGCCTCCATAGTAAATGAGCTTGAAAACCAGCGCAGCCATTTGAAATTAATAGCCAGCGAAAATTATACTTCCCTGTCCACCCAGGCCGCCATGGGAAATTTGCTTACAGACAAGTATGCGGAAGGGTTTCCCATGCACCGGTATTACGGCGGATGTGTGAATGTTGACGCTGTGGAATCAGTTGCGGTGGAAGAAGCGAAATCCCTTTTTGGCGCAGAACATGCCTACGTGCAGCCCCATTCAGGCGCTGACGCAAACCTTATAGCTTATTGGGCTGTCCTTAACGCGAAAATTGAAATGCCTGAGTTGGAATCCTTGGGAAAAACCAATGTTTCGGATTTGACCAAGGAACAATGGGATTCCCTGCGGGCTAAAATGGGGAACCAGCGTCTCCTTGGTTTGGATTATTATTCCGGCGGTCATTTGACCCACGGTTACAGGCAGAATATTTCCGCCAGAATGTTTGATGCGTATTCCTATGCGGTTAGTAAGGAAACAGGTCTTTTGGATTATGATGAAATCGAGCGGATTGCCATGGAAGTAAAACCGTTGATTCTTCTTGCCGGTTATTCCGCCTATCCCAGAACAATCAATTTCCGCCGGTTCAGGGAAATCGCGGATAAATGCGGGGCTGTTCTTATGGTTGATATGGCCCATTTTGCGGGACTTGTGGCGGGGAAAGTTTTCACCGGTGATAATGACCCTGTCGCTTGGGCTGATATTGTCACAACAACCACCCACAAAACCCTCCGGGGCCCCCGTGGAGCCCTGATTTTGTGCAAATCTTGGCTCGCGGACTCCGTGAATAAGGGTTGTCCCCTTGTTATGGGAGGACCTCTTCCCCATGTGATGGCCGCTAAAGCCATTGCCCTTAAAGAAGCCGGCAGCGACGCTTACAGAAAATATGCCCGTGCTGTTGTTGAAAACGCCAAGGCCCTCGCCGAAGAATGTATGAAGCTCGGTATGTGGGTTAATACTGGCGGCACCGACAACCATTTGATGCTTATTGACGTAACTTCTTTCGGCTTGACAGGCCGTCAGGCAGAGGACGCCATGTCCCTATGCGGTGTTACCCTTAACAGGAATACGCTTCCTTTTGATCCCAATGGTCCATGGTGGACAAGCGGTTTGCGGGTTGGTACTCCGGCCGTTACATCCCTTGGAATGGGTCCGGAGGAAATGAAAGAAATTGCCGCAATCCTGAATCTTGTTCTTTCATCCAGCAAGCCCGGTCTTACAAAAGACGGAAAGCCCGCCAAGGGAAAGGTTATTGTGGATGACAAGGCCAGGGCGGAGGCTGTAAAGAGAGCGGAAAACCTGCTTAAAAATTTCGTCCTTTACCCTGAATTGGATCTTGATTTCCTCAAAAAGGAATTCCCCGGAAAATAAGAAGCGCGGGATGATTATCATAAAAAAACCGGGGGCTTCGGAAGCCTCCGGTTTTTTTTGCTTTTCAGCGGAAACGTTGGGGAGGTGTGACAACCCAAAAGGCCCGTAACGGTTCTGTTTTTTCCTTGTTTGCCAAAGTATGTGGGGCTCCCGCTGAAAAGGAAATGCTGTCGCCTGTTTTAAGTACATAAACAGAGCTTCCGTATCTTAATTCCCCGTTTCCCTGGATGATGATTCCGAATTCCCTTCCTGAATGTCCGTAAGAGCCTCTTTTCGTTTCGCCACCGGGTGGAACAGTCAGGTAATAAGCTTCCAGTGCATGGATTCCATCCCCCTCGTTGGGATGGACAACTTCTTCGTATATGACATTGTTTTCGGTTATTTTTTGTCTTTCTTCCGCAGTAATAAGCCTTACAGGCCGTTGTTGCCTGTAACCTGAAAACAGGTATTCCAAATCTATTTCCAGGGCATCAGCTATGGAAAGGAGGGTGTCTATTGCCGGGGAAACTCTGTTTCTTTCTATCTGCGAAATCAAGCTTTCACTTACACCCGCCCTTTGGGCGACAGTTTTAAGGGTGAAACCTTTACGTTCCCTGACGGAGCGTATTTTTTCACCCACGTGAAAGGTTCTTTTTTTCGTTTCCATCGTTTTTATGCTCCCGGTTCTTTTCAAAAATAAACTGCATATAATGGTCTTCCAGGGTTTTCCAGGGCCCTTTAACCCCGAGTTTTTTTCTTGCGCTGGCATTATTCCGCCGCTTTGTGTAAGCCTGGTAAAAAATCCGTGGATCTTCGTTGGCTTTAACCCCTGTTTTATGGCCAAGAATGCCTTCCACATCTTCCCGGCCGACCGCTGTGTTTTTTCTGTTTTTCAATTCTTCTCTGATAAGGGAAATATCTTCGTAAGAAAGCCCGAAAAGAAATTCTTCCATGGATGACGCCACATCGGGAACCGCTATCCTTTCCGAAATAAATTTATTCCATGTGTCATCGAGTTCTATTGAAAGAAGTAGAAGTTCACTTGTGCCTATCATTGTGCCGAAATTTGGGACAATCCTGTTACGGGCAGCCCATACCGCATCTAAAACCGGAGCAACCTTTGACGCATTGGGATCCAGTCTGTGTTCCCACAGATCCGCCAGGGATTCCGCCACATCATGCCTAACGTCATCCCTCAAATTGGGATCATCCAAAAGGGACATATACACATCTTCAGCCATCAGTGTGAACATTACATTTACTGTGGCTTCATACAATTCCTTTACGCTTTGTTCCGGGAAAAACGAATTTTTCGCCACCTTCGTTATGGCGGAAAATGCGTGGAATTTCGCCACCAGGAAACCCTGTCCAAGGATAGCCTTTGTGGGGAGGAAAAGAAGTTTTCCCCCCTCATTAAGGGTGCATAAGGTGTCCAGCAAAGTTCTTATGGATCTTTCCTGGCCCGAAAAGGATGATTGTTCGTACATGGAAGGATAACGTGAAATTGAAACTGAAAGCCGTTCCAAGTCCATGATTCGGGCTGCGACACCCACCATGGTTTCCGGAGAATATACCCTCATGTTCTCAAAAAAACGGTTTATCAATTCGCGCTCCTGGTTATTGAGCGCAATAATATCCGATGGCTGCGGCTCAGGTGTTTTAAGAGATTCTATTATACTGTCCATGCCGTTGTATAACTGGCTGCTGTCCATGACTTATTTAATATACCATGAAAAAAACGTTTAGCGCTAGATTTTTGTTTATTTCTTTACCAGATGAACCGCAAAACCGTTGATTTCCTTGTTAAGATAAATGAATGTAAGCCCGTTCCCGTCTTTCCTGGCCGAGCTTTCATCCCCCATAAAACCCCTCTTTTCAAAAAAAGCAAGGGCTCTTTCCAGATTATTGCAGGCAATGGCAATGTGACCATTCAAGCCCCGTCCCCTTTGCTTCATTATTTCAAAATCAGTGCCGTTAAACCAGGAGATATCGGTTTCCCTGGGACAAAATCCCATGGAGCCGAAAAAGGCGGAAGCTTCCGCAGCCTGTTGTCCGTTTTCAGAATTTATCCCCAAATGTCTGAATTGGAATCCGTGTACCGCAAGTACAGCTTTTTTCACTTCATCTGTTATTTTATCCCAGTAACTGTTTTCCACAGCCTCTTCCGGTACGAGCCAGCTTCCGCCGGCGGCGAGAACGTTTGGAAGCCGCATATATTCGCCCAGGTTTTCCGTGTTGATTCCGCCGGTGGGGATAAACTGGACGGATTGGAACGGACCTTGCATGGCTTTCAGCATCTTTGTCCCGCCTTTTATGTCCGCCGGGAAAAACTTGAGGATGGAAAGTCCGCAGGACAGTGCGTTTTGAATTTGGGACGGACTGTCCACTCCCGGGAAAAATGGAATATTTTTCCCGGCGCACCAGCCGGCTAATTCAGCCGTGAAGCCTGGCGAGACAATAAACTGCGCCCCTGCCGATACTGCGGCGGAAGCGTCATCCACCGTCAGTACCGTACCAGCCCCCGCAATAATTTCCGGCAGGGATTCCCTTATGGTTTTTAAGACGGCAGGAGCCTCTTTTGTTCTGAAAGCAATTTCAACACAGGTAAGTCCGCCTTTTTCTATGGCCGAAACTAGTTTTACCGCTTTTTCCGGATTTTTCACTGTGATTACAGGAATTATTCCGGAGAGTTTTATTTTTTCAACAACAGATTGCATATTGCCCTCTTTATTATTATCATATCACAAATATGGGAAAATTTGTGAATTTTGGCGAAATAATGCTTAGATTAAAGGCTCCAGGACGGGAAAGACTTTTCCAGTCTCCGTCCCTGGAAGCGTCTTTTGGTGGTGCGGAGGCAAATGTAGCTGTTTCACTCAGCAAATTCGGGTTGGATTCAGTTTTTGTAACGGCATTGCCATCATTTCCTTCGGCGGACAGTGCTCTCTCAGTGTTGAAGGGACACGGAGTGAATGTGTCTTTTGTAAAGCGCATTCCTGGGCGTATGGGAGTGTATTATCTGGAAAGCGGCGCCGCGCAAAGGCCTTCCGTGGTTTTTTATGACAGGGATGGCAGCTCCTTTTCTTCTGTTACTCCAGGTTTATTCAATTGGACGGAAATATTTTCCGGTGCGGAATGGTTCCATATTTCGGGTGTATCCCCTGCCGTTTCTGAATCTGCTGCCCTCACTTGTATTGAGGCGGTGAAAGAGGCGAAAAAAGCCGGTGTTACTGTTTCAATTGACTTGAATTTCCGTAAAAAGTTGTGGAAATACGGTAAAAAAGCTTCCGAAATTATGGATGTGCTTGTTTCCTTGGGTGATATTCTCATTGCGAATGAGGAGGATATACAGCTTTCCCTGGGAATTTATCCTGAAGATTCTTCCATGGTGAAAGAGGATGAAGCCGGTAAATTTCAGGAACTTTGCTCCATTGTCAGGAAAAAATACCGCAATATTTCTGCGGTCGCTGTTACAGACAGGGTTTCCCATTCCGCTGACTGGAACGGATGGGCGTCTTTTCTGCTAAATGACGAAGGTTTTTTTTGTTCTGGCAGGTATGAAATAAATGATATTGTGGACCGGATGGGGGCAGGAGATGCCTTTGCTGCCGGATTTATTTTCGGTTTGAAGGAATTCAGGGACAGCAAGAAAGCCCTTGATTTTGCCGCCGCTTCCTCCTGTCTTAAACATTCCTTTGCCGGTGATTTTAATCTGGCTTCACAAACTGAGGTGGAGGATTTGTTGGCTTCCGGAGGCAGCGGACGTATAAAGCGATGAGTCTTTCTCGGTTGCCAGGGATTTCAGGTTATGGCGCATATTTCAGCGGGAACAGCCCGGAGCAGATTGTCCGGTGAAATTTCCAGCTGTAGTCCCCTGACCCCTGCGCTTATGAAAATTGTGTCATACAGATAAGCGTTTTCGTCCAGAAACGTCCTGAAAGTCTTTTTCATTCCTATGGGAGAGCATCCTCCCCGGACATAGCCGGTGGCCGCGGGTAATTCCGCCGCTTTAAGAGGGGACAGTTCTTTTACTCCGGATGCCTGACGTGCCTTTTTCAGATTCACCTCGTGTTCCGCCTGGACACAAAATACAAGTATTTCTCCGGCATCGGAACGCATGACAATGGTTTTGAAAATGCGTTCCGCCGGCATTCCTGTCTTTTCAGCGGTGGCCCTGGCTAATCCGTGGCCGGGAATATGCTCTTCGTTTTCTTCATATTCCAGTGTAGAAAAAGGAATATTAAGTTTTTCCAGGATTCTGATTGCATTTGTTTTATTCATGGCGGAACCCTCCCGGCTGTTATAAGGGAGCATACATCTTCTTGTTTTTTTACGTCAAGGCAGATTTTACTTGCCCTTTTGTTTCCCCGGTATATAATAATACCGTTATGCAGGTAATTACTATCAGAATTTTAGCTGCTTTTGCGGCTGGATTCCTGCTCGGTTTGGAACGGCAGTTTCACAGGCAACCGGCGGGGTTAAAGACTGTTATTCTCATCTGTGTCGGCTCCTCCCTGCTCATGATTGTTTCCCTGATGATGGCAGGCGCATTCCCGGAAATGATATTGGGGATGTTTTCCAGATCAAATCCGGCCAATGACTTTTATACGGGCGATCCCGGAAGAATTGCCGCCCAGGTGGTTTCCGGCATAGGATTTTTAGGCGCCGGAGCCATAATAAGGCAGGGCTTGAATATAAAGGGATTGACCACAGCCGCCACAATATGGTTGGCCGCCGCCATAGGTTTGTCCTGCGGTGCGGGTGAGTATTTTCCCGCCTTTGTGACCCTTGCCGTGGCTCTCTGCACTTTGATTGTAATGGAAAAAATAGAGGAAAAGGTTTTTCCGGCGAAGAAAATAAAAACCCTGTGTGTCATATGTAGTAAAACTGATTTTAACTTGGAAGAAATACAAAATATTCTCCAGGAAAATAAAATAATAGTGAACAATATTGACATGACAAGATCCAAATCTTCCGGACGTGTGAAGGTGTTTTTTCAGATTCATACACCTGAAAGTCTCGATACGGAGGCTTTTTGCGGAGAATTGGAAAAAAATCCTTCGGTTTTAAAAATCGAGATAACTTCCAACGAAAAAGCCCACTGATGGCTGCGGACAGGGTTAAAACTGTATGGAGGATGCCTCTTCCTTTGTTAAAGGCCTCTCGATATACACAGTGTATTCGCTGGTTTCTATTGTTTTTGGAGTGCCGTCGGATCTGTATTCACCCAAAAGCTGGACAACAGGGTATTTAGGGTTTTCCGGGTTTATGTCAATCACCTGGCCTTTCCGGTTGTCTGACAGGAGTACATAAAGCCCAATAGGGTAGAGTGATAGAGAAAGCAGGAGGGCATGGATAACCGCACTGTCATACTGGTGCCCCTGATTTTTCAATATGTCCACAATTCCGCTGTAAGCGTCTTTGCTTTCCTTGAAAGGTCTTTTTGTGGTGGCGGCTTCGTAGGAACAAGCCACCGCTATTATTTTCGCATATATTGAAATTTGATCTTTCACAAGCTTTCTGGGGTATCCTGTTCCGTTTTCTCTTTCATGGTGCTCCAATGCCCCCAGACAGATATTCAGGGGGAAGGAAAATTCCCTCAATATGTTGTAAGAAATTACAGGATGGGCTGTTATGGCGTTTTTTTCCTGTTGGTTGAGGGGCCTGCTGCTGGTATAAAGCTGTACCGGCAGCCTTACCATTCCGATTTCATGGAGGATACAGGCTGTGGCCAGTTCTATCATTTTATGGGGAGGGAATTTCAACTGCATGGCAATTGCAATGGCAAAAACAGTTGAACGCAAAGAATGGGCTGCCAGATATGTTTTTCCTCCCTGGTTGCTTTCCGGTTGGATTCTCAATATGTAACGTCTGTTTCCCCTCATAAAATCGCAGAATTCCTTCATTTTTGAGGTGACATCATTCATGGACAGGAATTTCCGCTGCATATATCCTGCGTACACTGCTTCCACATAGGTTAAATATTTTAAATATGTGGTTTTGACAGAGGAAATTTTCTCTTCCTCTTTCGTTAATTTTGTGTATTCTGTGCCCTCTTGGCTGCCTTTTTCCGCCTCGTCAATAAGGGTTTCCAGTTCATTGTCAAGTTGAGTATCAATTTCCGCTTTTTTGATTTGTGCAAGAACCGGGGAATTCATGACAATTTCCCCTTCTGAGAATATTTTTTGAAAATCCCAGTCCAGCATCTCTTTTTTTAGTGTGGCTGAAATAGGAACGCCCGGCACACAAACAAGAAATTTCTTGTCCAAAAGCGCATCTTTTTCAAAATATTTGTCTTCCTGCAAATCAGACACCTTAAAAGTATTCACTTATCCTCCTGTCTCATAGTACACTGTATCACATAGTGGAGTTCTTGTCATGAAACTGAAAATTTTATTTGTTGTTTTAAATCTTCTTTTTATCGGTGTTTTTGTCCTGCTTTTTTCCGCGGTTTTTGTCGTTGTCCCCTTTTCTCTGGGAAACTCCGAAACCGCCGGAGCCGGACTGACTGCCACCCCCGGAATTTACATTTCCGCCGGTGTTTGTCTTTTGTTCCTTCTGATGATTATTGTGGCGGATGTTTTTTTTATAAAACATATGAAGGTTTTTGAATTCCTTGCAGCTGAAAACTGGCCGGCCCTTGCCAGAACTTTGGAAAAGCAAACCATAACTCAGGGAAAATTCTCGAAAATGAATGTTTCCCTTTTAACGGAGGTTTTGGTCCTTTTGTCCGATTACCCCACGATAAAAACCCTTTTTTCAAAGCTTAAGTCTGAAAAACCGGCTCTTTACTGCCGTTTCGCGCCGGATTTTACGGCGGCATCCATTGTTTTCGGCAGTTTGGATGAGGCTGAGTCCTGTGTGAATTATGCGCTGGATTGTGAAAGGCGGAGTCCTGGGTCTTACGGAGGGATAAAAAGTTGGCTTGAATTTTATTCCGCCTTTATCGCCATGAAAAAGAAAGACTTCGTGAAGGCTCTGAATGGGTTTTCGGCCCTCGCTTCCGGGGCGGATGATTTAATTGTGGCGGCAGTTTCCGGGTATTTTTGCTCTGAGATCATCCCCGGTAAAACCTTTGGAATAGGACTGGGGGCTTCCAAAGAAAGCGCCGCAGCCGCCGCTCTTTCCGCCCGGGAAAGGGTTCTTCAAGCCTGTTCATTGGAAAAATGGAATAAGCTATGCGCCGGCAGCCGTAAAAGGGTGCGGGCCGCTGTTATTGGTAAAACCCTGATAGATGTAAGAAGCTGGCTTTTCCCTGCCGCTTAGGAAGTTTTAAAGGGATTTAAAAAACTAAAGGAGTCGATGTACAACGACTCCTTTAGCCCGCACCCTTCACCGGTACGGATATCTTGTCTCCAGAAACGGCGTCTGGATGTCTTACCGCCGTTTTGCTTTCCGATGACATTAAAAGTATCGGAATGTTTTAATTTAACTTTACAGGAAAAAATATTTTTTTTATTTTTTTTTCAAGGCAGATAAGTTTTTCAGGGCGGCTTCCGTTATTTTACTGTAAAATTCCATGGATTTTGAGGTTATCTCAAAGAAGGGAAGCCCGGTTCCCGGTGATTCCTCCGGTTCGCCCGTGTTTTTATCCGTGTTTTCGCTGTCCGATTCCCCAGTAAATGTCATGGCCAGCACATCTTTCACCGGATGATTTTTTATTTGCGTATCGATTATTCCTAAATCTAGGGAAAACTCCTTCAAAATACCGTCCCGGGTAGAGGGTGTAACCGCTTTTATAATTTCATTTTGAAAACGGCGGCATCGGTTTTCTCCTCTTTCCGCTAAAATAAGGATTTCTTTTAGTCCTTTTTCCAGTTCATCTTGTGCCAGTATAAAAGCTTTTTCTATTTTTGAGGTTTCCTCCGGATCCAGACCCCCTTTCCATGCTTTTTCCAATATGGAATTCAAGTCGCAACGGCAATCCGGCAGATTTAAAAGGTTTTCCACCGGAACCGGTTCCATCCCGGGTATTCTTATGCCCCTGCCTTCCAAAATAAAGGTTTTTATTTCCGGATGTCTTGTTGCTGCGGCTTCAAACCACCAGGCATATAAATTCAGTCTGCGGTCAGTTAAAACCTGTTTTTCTCCATATCCCGCGGTATAAAAAATTCCTCCGGATAATAAGGCTGCGGCCGCTCCGGTTTCCGCGGGGGAGAGGCGGCAGGATTCCGAAAGGTTTTTTTCCTCAAAAAGCGCTCCCCGGAAATGGGTGGCTTTATCCGGATATCCTAAATCCAATCCGGCCGCATAAATGGTGGATGATCCAGTGTATCTGGCAAAATCCCATGCGGTTGTTGCCACCGAGCCGCCGGCCCCCAAAGCTCCCTTTTCTTCCGCTCTGGATTCGAGGAATTTTCCCAGAGGAAACAGAGATGAGCATAGGAAAATGTCCCTGCATTTGAATCTGAATACAGCCGGATATGCTGCCGATTCTGTTATTAAAAAGGTGTTGCCGCTGGAAAGTCCTGCTATATGCCTGTAATTCCAATATTGGGGATCCACAAGCAGAAGGAAATCCGGCTGAACCCCCGACCTCAGGCATGCCCGCAAGGCTGTATCCACCGCCACAACCAGGCATTTTTTTTGCAGTTTACCTAAAATTGGCAGTACGGCATCAAGTCCAGGGCCGGCGGCTAGCAGAAGAACGGGGAATCCGGTGAAAATACCTTTGAATCGGGAAATGCCCCGGCGTTTACCCATTTCCGGAAGATTTTTTGACATGTTTTTAAGCCACAGTTCTCCGAACCTTTTAAGTGTGTTTTGATTAATCCCCCGTTTTTCCTTGTTCCGTTTTATTATTTCCGAAAAACTGTCAAACCAGTCCTGGTTTGGCTTTATTAGGGCCGGGGGCATGAAAATAGAAACAGGTTCCACACTGTTTTGGAGGATTTCTTCCACAGCGGTTGCACTGTCGAAGGCTGAAAGGCCTATGAAAAGGGCTGTGTTTTTTTTTGTGAATAGTGGGGTCATATCCTTGCTTTTTATGCAAAGCAGGAAAATAAAAACGTCCGGTTCCACTATTGTAACCGGAGCATCCGGGAAACGGGAAATATATTCCAGGCAATAATAACCCAATCCCAGTCCTCCGAAAATGCATCCGTTTTTTGAAAAAGTGCCGTCGGTGGTTTCAATTGCCCGGCAAGCTTCTCTTTCCGGGTTGTATTTGGAATGGAGGGAAAAGCCCCCCACAAATAGCAGCGGTTGTCCTTCCCGGGAAAAATCCGTCTTGTAGTTTTCAGGAATTTTTTCCATAAGTTCCTGAATCCTTTCATCTGTGTCCAAACACAGAATAGAAGCCAATGCCGGAAAGTTTTTTTTCAAACAGCTTAAATTCCGTCTGAAGATTTCCCCGGAATTGGATTTTTCCGGGATAGGGGATTCCTTATTCAAGTTTGAGTTCAATTCTCATCCCCTCCTCAACTGGGGTGCCGGGCGGAGGACTTTGTTCCACAACGTATCCGTCTCCGCTGATGGAAACAAACAAATCGGTACGGGATAAAAGATCCGTAAGCATTTTTTTCGATATTCCCCTTAAATCCGGCATTACATCCCCCAGCTTAACCGGCTCATTCCGGGGTACAATTATTAAACCGGTGTGGCTGACGGAAGTGGCCCTTGCCCGGCCCAACCCGAGATAGTCTATTATACTGTTTGCGGCCTTTGAAATTACCGGAGCGGCGATTCTTCCTCCATAGGTTTCCCCAAGAGGCTTGACAATTACCAGATACAAGATTATTTCCGGATCATCAGCCGGAAAAATTCCCATACAGCTTGCTATAAAATCTGATTGGCTGTATCCACCGGTTTCAGGATCTATCATTTGGGCAGTTCCTGTTTTTACGGCAATGGGGACATCTCCTACGGAGGCCCTGGCTCCGGTTCCGCTTTCGGCTGTTCCCTGCATATATGAAAGCATTAAACCGGCGGTTTCCGGCTTTATAGGGTTTCCCTGGGGGACCGGGTGATGGGTGAAAACAGGAACCCCATCGTGGGAATAAACTTTAGCAAGAAGGGTTAATTTCAGCCTTTCCCCTTTGTTCGCAATGGCTGTGGCAGCTTCCACCATTTGAAGGGCAGAGACGGAAATTTCCTGACCCATGGCTATTGTTTGTTTGGATCTTAGGGACCAGGTTGAATTTGATTTAAAAATACCGGCTGTTTCTCCAGGTAATTCTATTCCGGTTTTTGCCCCGAATCCGAAACTTCTGAGTTTAGCTTCAAAATCACTGTTGGCGGCTCTTTCCGCCATTTGGGCTGTGCCGTCGTTGCATGAAAAACGTATTACCCCGCCGGGATTCAACCATCCATGGTGTTCAAGACAGCTTATACGTATTGAAGCCCCGTTGGGTGATGTATACACATATAAACCGTCGCACAGGAATTCATCACTGTCTTTTACAAGTCCCATGTCCAGCAATGCGGAAATGGAGAAAATTTTAAAGACTGAGCCAGGCTCATAGGCATATAATGCCGGCCTGTCCTGGCGTTCCGATACGGAACTTTGGGGGAATTTGTTCAAATCCGCGGAAGGCTCGCTTATATAAGCTAGTATTTCCCCGTTGGAAGAATCCGCCGCTATCATTATCACAGCTTCTGCGTGGGTATTTTCCATTGTTTCAGCCGCAATTTTTTCAAGCTCATACTGAATGTTACCGTCTATTGTCAGCATAATGTTATAACCGGATGGTGATACCTCTGACAGGGAAGCCGGCGGTGACAGGGTTTCTTGGAAAGAATATTCAGCTCCCGTCAAACCGAAGCCGTCTTCTCCCACAAAACCCACCACGTGGGAAGCCAGCTTGTTTTCCGGGTAAGTGCGGCTTTGAACGGGTTCGAGCCTTAACCCCCTCAAGGAATTGGATTTAACCGCTTCAGAAACAAGATTCTTTTCGTTTTCCGTTATACGTTTTTTCAGGTAAAAAAAGTCACCGGAATCGTCCTTCAATTTTTCAAGAATGTCGTCTCTGGAAATACCGGTTATGGGTGCAAGAGTATCGGCGAAAAGATCCTTGTCCTGTACTGCGGAACGGGTTACGGCTATATTGTAAAGGGTCGTTTGAATGGCTAGTATTTTCCCGTTTCTGTCTAAAATGGAACCTCTTTCAACATTGATTTTTGGCTGGACTTGTATTTCTTTCGGGGAAAGCATTATCGATGCGTAAGAGAAAATAATCCCCCCGGTGATTGCAGCAGAAATCACAGCGATAAAAATGAGCCGCTTTTTTGAAACAAAGCTGTTTTCTTCCATTCCTGACCAAAATTAATTCTTAGTTTACTGTCTGGTTCCTTTTCCGGAATAAAAAAGGATTTTTCCACAAAAGGAATCAATATTTATTAAGCCGTAGTCACGGGAATCCACGGAAGCCTGCAGATTGTCCCCTGTGACAAAAACCTTGTCCGCCGGAATTTTTGTTTTCCTGTCATTTTTTTCCGCCAGCAACATTTCCGAAAGTTTTCCGTACTGCTCCCGGGAAAGGGGCAGGTATTTATTTCCGGCTATAACACTATAGCCGTTTTTATTTGAAAATACTATATCCATTCCTCCTGTGGCTGTGCAACGTTTTATATTATACATTCCATTGTGCAGAAAAATCCCTATATCTCCCGGTTCCGGATTTCCCCACCGCAGAATATATGTTTTGGACAGGGGCAGTTTTATCCCCCAGGCCAGTTTGTTTATAAAAACCCGCTGTCCGTTTTTCAACCCCGGGAGCATTGAATCCCCTGACACAACGGCTGTGTCCAGGATAAAAAGCCGGGAAAAGCAGGCGCAAGCTGCCACCGTAAAAAAAATGGCGGCGGTTTTAATTTTTTTCTTTCCGTTTTTCATGCGCAAAGTATTCTAATTATCAGGAATGTTTCTGTCGATATATATTACATGGATGTTATCACTATTTTACAACCTGAGAATCACATTTTAACAGGAAAAAGTAAAAGGGGGAACGGCAGGGCCTCCTCAAAAATAAAAAAAGGCCTTTCCTGTTTGAATCCCTTCGCTAAAATTAACTCTCTGTTCGGCGGAAAGAAAAAAAGCACCGCCGGATTTTCAGATTTCTCTGTGGGGGCTTTTGCCGCTACAGGTTCAATTTCCGGCTGTTCCGGTGACCCTAATACCTGGAATCCGGACTTGAATTATGGCATGAAATCTTCTTCCGTCCAGGATGTTTTCACTGTTAATCCCTATTCCGGACGTTCCTTTGGAGGCAAAGCCCCTTTTTCAAGGATTCCTGGTGATTTCAATGAACCGGGTTCTTCATTATCTTCATACGGACTTCCCTTTTTCGGAAGCTATACGGCTGTCCTGACAATATTGCTGGCGGCTCTGTGGATTTGCGCTCCTGTTCTTCAAAGTAAATTCGGATTCCACCGGCTGGAAAAATTTTCCTTAAAAAATGACAATGCCTCGGTTTCCGCCATGAATGCCTTATTGAGCGGCGAATATCTTCCTGTTTCCGCCATTCTTCAGAATGGGATTGAAATTACCGGGGAAGAACAAATATCCGCCCTGGATGGCAGCTTGGAAATTCTTTCTCCTGTATCTTATTCCAATTACACCGTCAAAGGCGGGGATACCATAAGCGCAGTTGCCCTGAGGTTTGGATTGAACAATATCAGTACGATTTTATCAGTAAATGAAATTGAAAATGCCCGGCGAATACGTTCAGGACAAAGCCTCAAAATTCCTTCCATGGATGGAATTTTATACACGGTGTCGAAAGGGGACTCAATCTCTTCTATTTCCAGTAAATTCGGTATTCCCCTTTCAAATTTTTTGGATGCCAATGACCTTAATGATTCCATGCTCATGGCAGGGCAGAAACTGTTTGTGCCTGGCGCCACCTTGAGCTCCTATGATCTCCGCAAGGCTATGGGAGAACTCTTTATTTATCCCATTCGGGGAAGGCTTACTTCCAGATTCGGTTCCAGGGCAGATCCCTTCACAGGGGTAAAGAGTTTCCATACCGGTGTAGATTTGGCCGCTCCCATGGGAACTTCCATTAAGGTCTCCTCCGATGGCCGTGTGGCCGATGCCGGCTGGCAGAATATTTTCGGGAATTATGTCATTGTGAGTCACGGCGGAGGATATCAAACCCTTTATGCCCATATGAGTAAAATTTCCGTAAAGCGCGGGCAGTATTTAACCCAGGGTGATGAAGTAGGAAAGGTTGGAAGTACAGGTTACTCAACCGGTCCCCATCTCCATTTTTCAGTGTATAAAAACGGGAAGATGATAGACCCGTTCTCTGTTCTGGATTGACCGGCAATTGTATAACTGCGGTTTACTGATGTATACTAACTTAAACGAGGTGAAATAAAATGGAGAAATTATCAATTTGTCATATATGCGGGCGGACAATTGACGGACTGTTTCCTTTTTGTCCCTGGTGCCGTTCCCGTGTAAAACATGATGTTACTCCAGGGGATTTCACCCCTGTTTTTGTTCAACCGCAGGATTTACGTAATGAAACAGCTGAGCACAGGATTCAGCTTTTGTCTTTGAATTTGGGGAAACTCGAAAAAGAGCTGGATCTTTTCCTTAACGGAGTTCCGGCGGAACATCCTTCCTGATTTTGGGGATAGTGCATGAAAAAAATACTGCTTTTTGCCTTTTCGATTTTTATATTTTCGTTTCAATTAATGCCGGTTTTTTCAGCGGAAATTTCCTTTTCCGGCGGGGTAATAAACCAAAAGGATGAGGTTCTTTTTGCTGTTGATACTTCTGTTCCTGCCCAGCTTCCTTACAGGACTCTTTTTAAAAAAAACTTGTCCACTGGACAAATGGAGCAGCTTACCTTTTTTCCTGAGCAGATGGAGCTGCTTTCCGGTGGTACAATACTTCAAATACGAAACCGGTTCGGGACAGTACGCTATGATTCTGTTTCAAAGCAATTCACAACCATAAACGCTTTCCCCGCTTTTGTTTCCGGTTCTACGCCCCACCACGGGGTGCTGGAAAAAACCGCAGCCAGCCCTGACGGACATTGGATTGCGACCCTTTCGCCCGTTTCCCCTTCCCGGGGTAAACTCATCCTTTCGGATGTCTCAGGAACTAATTCCAAGGAATTGTCGGCTTCTGCCGGCCGTGGAACCCTTCCGGTTTCATGGTCCCCTGATTCTTCTGTTTTACTTTATGAGGATTCCGGTTCCCTGTACTATACACGCCCTGATTCCTTTTTTTCTGGCTCGGAACTTCCAGGTAATTTCCGTATTATTGGGGCAGGGTCAATTGATTCGGTAAGCTGGTACGGTTCATCAAGATTTTTGTATGCTTCCGGAAACAGTGTGTACCGGGTTCATGTACCGGAGCTTTTCACCTATTCCCTGTACAGACCGTTGATATCAGTGGGAGATTTGGCTGGGAAACTCCCTGAGTCCTTTAATCCCAGGGAAGATAAACTCTGTGCTTCTCCTGACGGGAATTCCGTCCTCTTTGTTTCCGGTTTGCGTTGTGTTTACTTTTTTCCCCTTTACGGGGATGATTATTTTGCGGGTAACGGTTCTGTCCCCTGTCTCCTCCTGCCGGGTAATACGGCGGAGGTTTTCCCTTTCTGGACAGAAAGAGGGAAACCGGCTGTTTTTGTCAGAACCGTTGAAGCGGGAAAATCCCTGTTGAAAGGGTGGATTTTATCAGGAACTTCCGGGGCTGGGGTTTTTATTCCCGTTGTTGTTCCTGCCGAAGCGCGTCAGGTCGTTCTTTCCCCCGATGGTAATTATGCGGCTTTTATCGGCGAATCTGGTGTTTCCGTGTATTCCGTTTCTTCCTGGACTGAGGTGGCTTCCTATGTTTCTTCCGCTGTTTCCGCGGTATGGATAGACGGAAATTCCCTTTATGTCGGGGGAACAGGTACAGTTTCCCGGTGGAACTTTAAAACAGGAGCCTCGGAAATTGTGACAATTTCCTCTGTAAACGGTTATGGTTGGGATGAACAAGGTGTTCTTCCTGTAGCCTTTGTAAGCGCAAACGCAGACTCATCCCAAACCTCCGGACGTTTCCGGTGTACCGGGGGAATGAAATGGGAACTGGCTGCCGGAAGCAGGGCAGGGGCACCGGTTTCAACAAATTCCAGGTACAGACTGTATTTGGATACCTTTGGCGGTATTTATTCAAATATGCTTTTTGTACGTTCCATTCAAGGTGACGGTGGAACCAAACCCATAGTTTCTTTTAGCACGGACGGGAAAGGATTTGTTGGCGGTGCCGGCGGAGAAAACGGGAAAACCGCTTCTGTTGCCCTTGTGTTTGATGCCCAGGAGGAATCGGACGGGCTTCCGTTTGTTTTATCCGCCCTCAATGAATACGGTATAAAAGCTACTTTCTTCATTAACGGTGAATTTATCCGCCGGCATCCGGAAGCCGTTTGCGATATTGTGGATTCCGGACACCAAACAGCATCCATGTTTTTTACTCCCTGGAATCTTTCGGACCCGGGATTTAAAATCGACTCTGATTTTATAAGGCGTGGTTTAGCCAGAAATGAAGACGACTTCCATAATGTGACAGGCAAAGAGCTTTCTCTGTTATGGCACGCCCCTTATTATGTCCTTTCTCCGGAAATAGCGGAAGGAGGAAAATCCGCAGGATATGAATATGTCAAAGGCGATATTTTTGTCCCTGATTGGGTTACCGCGGAGATGTCGCCTTCTTTGCCGGGACTTTACAAGGGCGCGGACCTAATAATTGAAGACATTATGAAAAAGATAAAACCTGGGGATATTATTCCTGTGAGGATCGGGAAAACTCCGGATGGAACCCGCTCTGATTATTTGTATGACAGGATTAAAGTCCTTTTAAATGCCTTGACAGAGGCGGGTTATTCTGTGGTTACGGTAAGCGAGCTTATGTGATTCTCCTGTTAACGCATCCATGACTTGTTCCCGTAAAAAAAGCTTCCGTATGTGTTACGGAAGCTTTTTTTATCCGGCGGAAAGGAGGTGTTTGTCAGCTGTTCACCCTTTCCTGGTATTCGTTTGTTTCAGTGTTTACGAGTATTTTTTCACCCTGTTTGATGAAAAGAGGTACCCGGACAGTTAAACCTGTTTCAGTGATAACCGGCTTTGTCGCTCCGGAAACTGTGTCGCCCCGGACATAGTTTTCACTTTCAGTGACAACAAAGGTCATTTTCGCAGGGATTTTCACATCGATAGGGTTCCCCTCCCAAATCAAAATGGTATATTCATCACCTTCCCGCAGATAGAATTTCTTGTCACCCACAGTTTCATTGGGAACCATGATTTGGTCGAAGGATTCAGTGTCCATAAATACATAGTTTTCACCGTCATTATACTGAAATTGTCCCTTGTGTTCATCAACAACAGCGTCTTCCACCATATCGGAGGTTTTAATTGTCTGTGATAATACAGAACCGTCCTTCAGATTTTTCATTTTAACCCGTGCCAGGGCCGCCCCTTTCCCCGGATTATGGAATTCCCTTTCTACCACAAGATACGGGGAGCCTTTGTTTAAAAGTACAGTTCCCTTGGCAATATCTCCGCCTCTTATCATTTTTTTCTCCTGTTACAGCTTGTAAATTGAGATTTTGGTGTCAACCAATGTTTTCACCGGAATCATACACTATCATGGCTTCTTTGGCTAGAACCCGGCAATTTCCATAGGAAACGGCAGCACGGAATCTATGGTTTTTCTTCCCGAAAGGAACATAAGCAGCCGGTCCACTCCCATGGCAACGCCGGAACAGGGGGGCATTCCGGCGCAGATTTCCGCGAAATTCCTGTCCGCCGGATGGTTTATTCTGGCTCTTCCCTTGAGCCTTTCCTCTTCCTTGAAAAAAGCCCTTACGGCTTCGCTGTTCCTTTCTTCTGTGTAGCAGTTTGCCAGTTCCACTCCGGAAGCGTAAAGTTCCCACCGGTCTCTGACTGTATATGCGTTTCCGCTTTCTCTGGGTTTTTCAGAGGCCAGACAGGGGACAAAGGCCGGGTAATCTGTAAGGAAAACAGGGCCGGCGCCTGCTATTTCCGGCTCAACACATTGGATGAAAATCATATCATATAAATCGTGAAGGGAAAAATCCGATAGCTTCTGTCTTTCACCCAGTCCCTCTTTTACCGCTGTCTCCACCAGTTTGTCTTTCAAATCCGTATGGAACTTTTCCCCTGTTTTTCCTTTCCCTTCATCCCTGAATGAAATACCCGTGTATTTGGAAAAGGCATCGTCAATTGTCATTGAATTGAAGGTGACATTCATGGATGAAGAAACATTTTCCAGGGGGCAAAAACCTTTTTCTTCCAACCGTTGTATTACATACTGAATCATCTCCATTGTGGTCGCTTTCATTTCTACGGCGCTTGCATTTATTTTATAATATTCCAGCATGGTGAATTCCGGGCTGTGGAGCCGTCCGGTGGATTCACAGTTCCTGTAGCATTTTGAAATTTGAAATATTGAAATTCCGTGGGCGGCGATTAGTTTTTTTATATAAAGCTCAGGGGAGGGTAAAAGGAAATAGGGGACAGCCGCCTCCCTTCCTTCTTTGAACGGTTTTATGTATTCGGTTCGGAAAACTTCCAGGCAACTTTCAGGAATCAATGCAGACGCCAGAGCCGGGGTGTCCGTTTCAAGGAAGTCTCTGGATGAAAAAAAATCCCGGATTGAAGAAATGACTTCGCTCCGGAACTTCAGCATGTGTAAATCCATATTCAATGTTTTGTTTGGGCGCTGAGAGGATCGAACTCCCGACATTCTGGGTGTAAACCAGACGCTCGTACCAGCTGAGCTAAGCGCCCTTTTATAAAGTCGTGCCCGGCACGTTTCCTTATAGTAAATGAAGAAATAAAAAAGGTCAACAGTATATACACCGCCATTTGTATTTATTTTTATGTTTTTGCCTGGAATCTCCTGTTATTGAATATTTCCTTCTTTAAAGATATCATCAACAGGTATGTCAAAGGCTGATTTTTCACAGGATTCCGGGAAAATTATAATACACGGTGCCCGTGAGCATAATTTAAAGAATGTGGATTTGGAGCTTCCCCGCGGAAAACTGGTTGTCATTTCCGGTTTGTCCGGTTCCGGTAAAAGTTCCCTGGCTTTCGATACCTTGTTTGCGGAAGGCCAGCGCCGTTATGTGGAATCCCTTTCTTCCTATGCCCGTCAGTTTCTGGGCAGGATGGACAAGCCCGATGTGGATTACATCGAAGGGCTTTCCCCCGCTATTTCAATTGAACAGAAATCCACCCACCGGAACCCCAGGTCTACCGTGGGAACCGTCACCGAAATTTATGATTATTACAGGCTTTTGTTTTCAAGAATAGGAAAACCCCATTGTCCTTCCTGTGGAAAGGAAATATGCGAGCAGTCTGTTGACCAGATTATTTCCTCAATACTTTCCTGGCCGGAAAATTCCCGTATCCAGATACTTGCCCCCCTGGTACGAGGAAAAAAGGGGGAACATCAGAAAATCATTGCCGATATGAAGAAAGCTGGATTTACCAGGGCACGTATTGACGGAGTTCCTGTCAGTTTGGACGAATCCATAAAGCTGGATAAACAAAAAAAACATACAATCGAAATTATAGTGGACAGGATAATTTTATCGGAAGGGCTTAGAAAGCGCCTTTCTGAATCGGTTGAAACAGCCCTTTCCTGTTCCGACGGCATACTGCTGGTTATTAAACAGGATACTTCTTCTTCAGATCAGGAGGAAGTTTTTTTCTCCCAAAAAAACGCTTGTCCGGATTGCGGTGTTTCCATCCCTGAGCTTCAACCAAGATTGTTTTCCTTTAACAATCCTCTTGGAGCTTGTCCTTCTTGTTCCGGGCTAGGTTTCAGGCAGGAATATGATCCGTCCTTGATTATCCCTGACTGGACTTTGTCTTTTGATGAGGGGGGTATCCTCCCTTATAATCCAGATAGCGCTTGGAACAGATCAAGGTTTGAAGCTCTGGCTGAAAAATACGGTTTTTCACTTTCCAGGCCTTTGTCGGAACTTACAAAAAAACAAAGGGATGTGATTTTTGAAGGGACAGGGGAAGAGGCCATACAGTGGACTTACGTGAACCGGGATGGAAGTCACCGCAGCAAATATAATCAGCCTTGGCCGGGAATTATTGCGGATTTGAAGCGGCGCTACAACGAAAGTTTTTCCAACGCTCAAAGGGAAAATCTGGAGCGTTATATGTCAAACCGGATTTGCGAGGAATGCGGCGGCCGCCGGCTCCGTCCGGAAATTCTTGGGGTTACTGTATGCGGAAAAAATATCCATGAATTGACACTGCTTTCGGTTTCCCAGTCTGTTGAGTTTTTTAAGAAAATAAAGTTTTCCAAAACTGAAAAGCAGATTTCAGAACAAATCCTGAAAGAAATAAACGCAAGGCTTTCATTCCTACAGAATGTGGGGCTTGATTACCTCACCTTGGAACGTCAGGCTGCAACCCTTTCAGGTGGCGAAGCCCAGAGAATAAGGCTTGCCACCCAGATTGGTTCAGGCTTGATAGGCGTATTGTATATTCTTGATGAACCGTCCATCGGACTCCACCAGAGGGATAACCAGCGGCTTATTGATACCCTTCTTTATCTGCGTGATTTGGGGAATACTCTTGTTGTCGTGGAGCACGATGAGCAAACCCTGCGTACCGCCGATTATATTGTGGATATGGGGCCCGGCGCCGGTGTTCACGGAGGCCGGGTGGTGGCGGAAGGTACGCCGGAAGAGGTTATGCAGATTAAAGAAAGTCTGACAGGCCAGTATCTCGCCGGAACCCTTAAAATGGATATTCCGGAAAAACGGAGACCCGGGAAAGGAACTTTTATATGTCTGGAAGGAGTGAGCGAGCATAACCTGAAAAATATCGATGTGAAGATTCCCTTAGGTGCCTTTACCTGTATCACCGGTGTTTCAGGTTCCGGTAAATCAACTCTTCTTTCCGATGTTCTTTATCCTGCGGCGGCAGACAGGCTTCTGGGCTCATCTTCTTCCCGGTCTGCTCCCCAGGAGTTGCATTTTAAGAGGATAACCGGTCTTGAAAATATTGATAAGGTGATAAATATTGACCAAAGCCCCATAGGAAGGACCCCCCGTTCAAACCCGGCAACCTATGTGGGTGTGTTTAACGGCATCAGGGATTTGTACGCAAGCCTTCCCGAATCGAAGGCCAGGGGGTATAAGCCCGGCCGGTTCTCTTTCAATGTGCCCGGCGGGCGTTGTGAGCACTGCCGGGGGGACGGAACACTCACCATTGAAATGAATTTCCTGCCGGATGTTTACATAACCTGCGATGTCTGCCGGGGAAAAAGGTTTAACCGGGAAACCCTGGATGTTTTGTACAAGGGGAAGAATATAAGCGATGTCCTTGATATGACCATTGAGGAAGCTTGTTCCTTTTTCGCCCATATCCCGCACATCGCCAGGAAGATGGAAACTCTTCTTTCCGTGGGGTTGGGATATGTCAAGTTGGGGCAATCTGCCTTGACTCTTTCAGGTGGTGAAGCCCAGCGGGTTAAACTTGCCAATGAATTGGCGAAACGTTCCACAGGAAAAACCCTTTATATACTTGATGAACCTACAACAGGCCTCCATTTCGCTGACATACGTCAGCTGATGGAAGTGATACAAAGACTTGTTGACCAGGGTAACACTGTTGTAATGATAGAGCACAATCTGGATGTAATCCTTCAAGCTGACTGGATAATAGATCTGGGACCGGAAGGAGGGGTAAACGGTGGACGCATAGTTACAGAGGGAACTCCTGAGGATGTGTCACGGTGTGAAGCATCTTTCACAGGTATGTATATAAAAGAAATGTTGGATAGAACCGGTAAATGATTTTTCACGCTAAAAGCAGATTCAATGAAAATAAATCTGTCCTTACCGGTAAATTGTTTATTTCCCTGTTTGTTTTTTTCTGCTTTTTCCGCATTCATTTTGTTTCAGCCCAGGATGAAAAATCCGGAAGAACCATAACAGTTGAATCCGCCCGTTCAGTTCAGTCTGAAAAAGTCATGGACGAGCTTACCGGGGAAGAAAAAACCGTAACATATTTGCGTGGAAACGTGATTATTTCTGTTTCGGACGGGAACGATGTTTCCAGAATTTCCGCTGACGAAATTATCTATGACAGAACCAGGGAAATGATGGAAGCCCGGGGAAATGTGGAATATGAGCATTCCACAGGAAGTTCAGGCGGGGAAAAATTTTCAGGCGACTCCATGCTTTTTAATGTTAAAAAGCAACAGGGCGTATTCCTTGACGGGGTTTTTGAGCAGGATGCGGGAAAAGAGGATTCCGATCCTTTTGTGGTCCGTTCCGACATAACCGGCAGGGATTCCAGCTCCACAATGGCCTTTAAAAACGGGATTTTGACAACCTGTGATGCGGAAGACCCGCATTGGTCTATAAGAGCTTCCCGTATTTGGATGTTACCCGGGAATGAAATAGCCCTTTTAAATGGCATCCTTTTTATTGGTCCGCTTCCTGTTTTTTATATCCCTTTTTTTTATTATCCCGGGGATGAGATGATTTTCCATCCTGTGTTTGGTTACAGAAACCGGGAAGGTTTTTTTGTCCAGACAACAACCTATCTTTACGGCCGGAAACCTTTGCCGGAAACTTCTTCCGATGAGGATAATTCTTTTGCGAATTTTATGAAAAGCAGCACACTGAAAGAGCAGGTGAGGGAAGGTTTGTTCCTCCGCAATACATCAAAAGACGCTGAAAACGTCAACCCCGATTTTTTCAAAATAAAACTGGATGCCTATTCATCACTGGGAGTTCTCACCGGTTTGGAAGGTTCTTTTACCCCGAAAAATTCCTACATAAATTCCCTTTCTTTTTATATTGACGCCGGGTTTTCAAGAACCCTGTTTCCCCTTGGTTCCACAGGATTTTACACCCCATATTCAGATGATGGAAACAAACACAAAGATTACGGTTGGTTCATTGGAAATGACCTTCCTTTCCGCTATAGAACGAATTTTTCAGTTAATGTAAACAAAACGCCTTTTTCCCTTTCCGTGTCAATGCCACTGATTTCCGACCCTTATTTTAAGAAGGATTTTACCGACAGGTCAGAGGATTTGAACTGGATTAATTTTTTTATGAACCAAAGCGAACTTGCCAAGGAGAATGATGATATAACAACGGAAACATCCTATTCCTGGAATATTTCCGGTTCTGTGCGCCCTGATGTTTCTTTTTTAAATCCCTGGATTACATCCCTTTCGGTTTCGTCCTTTGCCGGTTTGGTTTCATTTAACTCAAAAACAAACTCATCAATTACGGGTTCCCTTGCCGCTTATTCACCGGAAAGGACTTTCTTTTATCCTGAGTATATAAAGCCTTCAATAGCATTGAATGCTGCCGGTACACTTGTTTCCTCAGATACAGTTTTGAAAAAAAAATCATCCGGTTCCGGTGTTGATTTAAGCCGTATCCGGAATCCTTTCGTCGAAACAAAGGAAAATGAGCCGGACCATCTGGCAGTGGATGAAAAAACCGGGCCGGAACAAAACGGGGAGGATGTTCCTGAAACTTTGGAAGATTCCGTAGGAAAAAATGATGAAACCGGTTTGGGGGAGGACTTTCAGGAGACCGGCTTTCAGGAGAACTCCAATGCAGCCGTATCCACAGAATCTCCGGCCGGTGGTGCAAAAAAGGATTTGAACAGCCATTTTTTGCCTCCGGTTTCTTTAACAGACAAATTCTCCTCCGCAACCATGTCTTCCGGAGCCGGGAGAAGTTCCTATTCCCTGAAATGGGATTTTTCCCCTTCTTTTGCCTATGAAAGCACTTACAATACTGTTTCATGGAATTCCCCGGATGATGTTAAATGGAATGATTTTGCATCCCTTTTTTATCAGTTGAAAACTCCTGTTAAACTTATAGGAGATTATTCCTGGGATAAAGATTTCATTACGATTTCTTCCGATTTAAATTTTTATAACACAAAACAGGAACATCTGCTTCTTTCCGATTCTGTCTACACAACAACAGCCAGCAAGAATAACGTTCTCCTCACCGATTACACTAACAGCGTTTATTCCTTTGAAACTGACAACGAATTAAAAATCAGGCCATTCCACAATGATCCGGTTTTCCATCCCACTTCCGTATCCTGGAATTTTGTTGCTGACCTGTTGCGGAAAGATTTTGTCGGAACAGTAAATTCACCGGAATGGAAGCTGAAGGGGATGGAGTGGGACGATTCTTTCGTGGATACTCACACCGCCTCCGCCACCTTTGGTGTGGATGCCTTCGGATACGAAGAAACTTTTTCGTTTACAACAAACCTTTCCCCAAGACTTGAATCCTATGAGGGAAATTTGGCTTTGTCCTGGTTTTTCGGTTCTTTCACCGCCAACGGAGAATATTTCCAGCAAGAAAGCGCGGACAAAACCACTGAATGGAAATGGGAACCGTTAAAAGCTGTCTTATCATGGAAACTGCCTTTGGATTTCACGTTCAGTCAGGAATATACCCATGACATGAACGAAAACGAGCCGACAACCCTTTCCTTCAAACTTACCCATAAATATCTTTCCGTTTTTTATACAGTGAACAACGCCATCCAGTATGTCCTCAAAGAGGGGGAAGGCTGGGTCGCTGACGGAACTGATCCGAAATTCAAACCCTATTCAGCGGGTTTTTCCTTTTCAAATATTTCGACTCCGCTTACATTCAATTTGTGGAAAAACAGGATTTCGATAAGTGCCGGGCTTACTAGCAGCCTGGAATTCAATTTGAGGAGACAGACGGAAAGTTCCTTTACTTTCGGACCGAAAATAATCGTAAGCATTGCGGATTTTCTTGATTTAAGTTTCCAGTCCAATAGCACAAATTCCGTGATAGCCCGGTATTTTCCCGGTTTGCTTGGATTGAAGGAGGAGATTCCCGGGGAAAAAAATATTTTTACCGATTTAATAAAATCTTTTAACTTTTGGAACATGGATGACCGGCGGAACAGCGGCTTCAAATTGAAAACCCTGGAAATGGAAATGAAACACTATCTCCACGACTGGACCGCTTCTTTCAAAGCGGTTATAACACCGGAACTAAAAAATGACGGGGGTTCCTTTCGGTATGAATTTTCCCCCCTCATAGTTTTTTCGGTGTCCTGGAATCCGGTTAGTGATGTTAAGACGACGATTAAGAGCGATGACGGTGATTTTTCCGTAAGCGCATCCGGTTCCACCAATGATAATACGGACACAACCAACTGACGCTTCCCGGTCAATATTTGCGGCAGTCGCCGAAAAAACGCTCTAGTCTTGCAGAAATAAGTCATGCGTTGTACAATTCCTTTACCGGCTAATATTTTTTGTAACGGAGGCTTTGATGGCGGAAGATTCTCAGTTTCAGCTTGTGACTTTTCAGCTGGGGGAAGAGCTCTATGGCGTTGATATCATGATGGTTAAGGAAATAGTTCGTGTCCAGGAGATAAGGCCAATCCCGAATGCCCCTGACTATGTGGAAGGTATTTTCAATCTCCGTAGTGAAATTATTCCGATTATCAACCTGCACAAGCGGTTCCATCTAAAAAAGCCTGTTGAGCTTGAGGAAGATGAATATTCCGGCGGTTTTGTTATCCTCGAAATAGACGGAAATAAAATAGGTGTAATCATTGACAGGATTGCCCGGGTTGTGACTGTGGAGCCTGATGAAATACAGCCTCCGCCCCAGATGATAAGCGGAATAGGCGCCGAATACATAAACGGGGTTATCAGACAGGAAGGCGGTTATTTAATTGTTCTTGACGTCAAACGCCTTTTCAGCCTGAAAGAGCTTCAGAATCTCTCTAATTTGTAAGGACGGTTTTTTAAATAAATGGAAATTCCTCTTTTTAGTTCCACAATAAGACGCCGGGAAATGGACGCTGTCCTGACCTGTATGGTTTCCGAGAAAATCGGTCCCGGAGAGATAAACCATAAATTATCCCAAGCTGCGAAGGAATTTTTCAATGTTGATACAGCCCTGCCTCTGAGAAGCGGGGATGTCGCCCTCCGGTATATTTTCCAAGCCTTGGATTTGCCTCCCGGTTCCGGTGTCATTATTTCCGCATTGTCTCCGGCTTGGTATTATAAATGTATAAAGCGGGCCGGTTATGAACCCATACCCGCCGACGTGGATCCTGACACAGCCCAGCTTACCCCGGAGTCTGTGCAGGTTGCCGCATCCAAGGGGGGCAGGGTTCTTTTTTTGTTTGAAGCCCTTGGATTTTTACCGGATGTCCGTGGTATTCTATCCCTGAATATTCCTGTCATCGAGGATATTTCCCATAGTGCGGGGGCTTTTTACGGAATAGCGGACGGTGATAGCGGAGACAGCGGTGAATCCGCCCGGGTTTCCGGGGAAGAGCCGGGAAATCCGGAGAATGTATATAACGCCGGTTCCGGTGCGCTTTTTACGCTGATGGGTCTTGAGGAAAGGGATTTGCTTACCTCCGGAGGCGGAGCTGTACTCTTTGCCCCCAGGCGCAGGGAAGGAATTATAATCCGCCGTATTTTTGAGGAAGCCCCGGAAACCGATATCCTCTCGGATATGAATGCCGCCCTGGCACTGGTTCAGCTGAAAGAAATGAAACGGAATTACGAGAACCGCCGGGAACTGTACAATATGTTTCTTGCTTCAATTCAAATGGCTTCTGAATCCAGACACATACCAATGAGGCAAAGGGGAGGCGGTGAGCCGTCCTATTATTCTTTTCCCGTCATTATTTCCAGCGGCGGGAAGGAAGTCCGCCAGTATGCTTCCAAAGAAGGAATAAAAACAGGGCCCGCTTTTCAAAATTCCACGGCGGCTTTTCTTGGAGAGGAGCTTAAAGACTGCCCCAACGCTAAATCCTTGCTGTTGCGTTGCGTTCTTTTTCCGCTTTATCCAAGACTCGGTAGCAAAAATGCTGAAAAAATTGCAAAAGTTTTGCGTTCTTTGCCTTAATCTGATAAAATTATAGAAGAAATGCATAAGATTAGTCGTGCCATAGCTGTGGTTAATACCAGAAAACCCGAGGCTGCTCCCCTGGCTGAAAAAATTTCAGCTTTTTTAAAGGCAAAAGGTGTTTCATGCTGTATATTTAAATACGGCGGAACAGAGGTTGAGGATCCGTTCCATTCCTATGATTTTGCCATAACCCTGGGTGGAGACGGCACCGTATTGTTTGCCGCCCGTTATTGTGCCCCGCGGAATATACCTGTATTCCCGGTTAATTTAGGGGAATTCGGTTTTATTGCCGGCATAGGCCCGGGTTTGTGGCAGCCGTCTTTGGAAGCTTATCTTGACGGTGTTTCCCACAGCACTGAAAGAATGCTCTTGAAAATAGATGTTATCAGGGGAAATGATTTCCGTCCTGTTTACAGCGCATACGCTTTAAACGATGCCGCGGTTTCCGCCGGCGGGGTTGCAAAAATCGTGGAATTTAATGTGTCATATATGGATGAATCCCAAACATATCCTTTCGGGCTTTTTAAGGCTGACGGTGTGATTGCCGCAACTCCCACCGGTTCCACGGCCTATTCCGCTGCTGCCGGAGGCCCCATAGTTTCACCGGATGTTTCCGCCTTTGTGCTGTCTCCGGTGTGTGCTTTTTCCTTGTCATCCAGGCCGATTGTGCTTCCTTCTTCCGGCAGGATTTTCATAAATTTTTCCGGTGGTGGAAACGGTGGGGATGCGCTGTTAAGTATAGACGGCCAGGAAACCTTCAATCTCAGGAAAGGGGACGAAATAATCGTTTCGAAAGGGGAAAAAGCTGTCCGTCTGATAGGATGTTCTCCTAAAATTTTTTATGATGCCCTGCGCTATAAATTGAATTGGTCAGGAGCGCCTTTTAATGCTTTTTCCGGGAAAGAAGGGGAAACAAAACCGGAGGGTGATTCATGATAGAAGATATAAGCATAAAAGATTTTGCCCTCATTGATTCCCTTGACCTTTCTTTTAACAAGGGGTTTACCGTTCTTACGGGAGAAACCGGTACGGGAAAATCAATCCTTATAGGCTCCATTTCTTTTTTGCTTGGTGGTAAAACCGCTTCTGATGTTATCCGATCCGGAGCCCAGGAAGCTTTGGTTACAGGGACTGTTTTGGTACCGGAAAATAGTGGGGCGGCCCGGTGGCTTTCTGACCGGGGAATAGAACCTGATTCAAGCCGCATACTGCTTAAACGGAATGCGAAAGCGGGGGGTAAGTCTTCCTGCTGGATTCAGGGTGTCCCTGTCACCCGTAATGAGCTTGCGGAATTCACTTCGTTTTTGGTGGATATTCATGGTCAGCATGACCACCAATCCCTGCTGAAGGTTTCAGAGCACCGCCGGTTTCTTGACTCCTATGCTGGAATTGCAGAGGATGTGGCAGCTTTTTCCGGTCTTTACAGCCAGCTGGTTGATGCCCGGCGGCGCCGTGAGGAAATGGAGGCGTCACGGCAAAACAGGGATGAAAAGATGGAACTCCTTTCTTTCGCTGTTAAAGAAATTACCGAAGCAAAAATAGAAGCGGATGAGGAAGAAAACTTGGAAGCGGAAGCCAAGCGTCTTTCCCAACATGAGAAACTCTGTTCAGCCTTGGAGCAGTGCTCGTCCATGTTCGGTTCTGATATGTCCTCCGGCGCCGCCGGGATTCTCGCCCTTATGAAGAGGGCAAAAGGTTTTCTGGAAACGGCGGCAGGGATAGACACATCTTTTTCTCCTGACATCCCCCGTCTGGAAAATGCTTTTTATGAAATTGAAGACATAAATTCAAATATAGGTAACTATTTGAATTCAACTGTTTTTGATCCGGCAAGACTCGAAGCTGTGGAGGAACGCCTTTCCCTCCTGTACAAGCTGAAAAAAAAATATGGTCCGTCCCTTAGGGCGGTCCTGGATTATGCGGAAACAGCTTCCCGGGAACTTGAAGAGCTGTCAAAGCTGGAGGAAAACCGTTCCTCAATCGACAGCGAAATTTCCTCCTTGGAACGGAAACTTCTGGCTGACGGGAACCGTATCTCTGAAAAAAGGGGGGAGGCTTCGGGAAGGATGGAAAAGGCGGTGGAGGGGATCTTGAAAAGCCTGGGGATGGGCGGAACCAAATTCAAGGTTTCCCTGAGTCCCAAGGAATCCTCCGAAGGCACGGGAAGAACCGTTTCCCAATACGGATTTGACAATGTGGAATTCCTTATAAGCGCTAATCCCGGTGAGCCTTTGCGCCCCCTGGCAAAAATTGCCTCGGGAGGTGAAATTTCCCGGGTTATGCTGGCTTTAAAAACCGTATTGGCTGATGCGGATTCAGCGGATACCTTGATTTTTGATGAAATTGATACGGGTATAGGAGGTGAGGTCGCCTTGTCTGTGGGTTCCTACATACATAATTTGTCCGGTTCCCGCCAGGTTTTGTGCATAACCCATCTTGCCGGTATAGCCTGCCAGGCTGATAATCAGATCGTGATAGAGAAAAGAACGGAGGGTGGCGGAACCGTCACGTCTGCCCACGGTGTTTCCGGGGATGAAAGGGTTGCGGAAATATCCCGGATGCTTGCGGGAGGTGCGGGAAGCAGTGTGTCTATGGAACACGCCCGGAAACTTCTGAAAGAATATTCCGGAAGGGTTTAAGCAGGAGGAGAATTATGGGAAAAGTTTCTGACGTATACAGGCAAATTTATTCCGAAAAAGTTTCTGTTTACCAGCAGCAGATCGACGCCCTCTTAACCAAGGAAAAAAACGTTCTCGAGCTTTTGGCTAAGGATCCTGAAGGTGCCTCTTACAAGCGCCTGCTCTTAGTTGATGAAATGCTTTTTCTTTCAACCCTGTATTTGGCCAAGCATTCCCTTTCTGTGGCTGTACTCAATGTTAAAAATGAGGATGCCCTTAACGATGCCCGCAAAACCCTGTATAAGGCTGTGATATATCTTGAGGAGGTTGTTACAAATTACATTGATGCACCGTTCTCCGATTATGAGGACAAGGTTGATATGATTGCCAATCTTCCGGAATCCAAACGGTATTACCTTATCAGGAAAATGGGCTTGGCCATACAAATGATTATTGAGGCTTACGGTGATAACACAAAGTGGCGCTGGACCTTTGTGGAACTGGAAGCCCGTTTTGCCACTGTGGCGAAAAATATCCTTGATTTGAAAAAAGCTTCAAAGGACGGACTGGATCCTCATTCCGAAGATTATGATGAAACTGTATACCATCTCCGGCTTGTGAAAAAACTCTTAGCTCAGGCTGCTGACCGTTATCGGGAAAAATACGAGCTTTCCACCGGACGCATTGACGATTTCAGGTTGGCAATAAACTATCTCTTAGCCCTGCGCCGTATTCATATTATTTTGAATGAAAGGGAAGCGGCTGAAGAAGCAAAACGCAAGTCGGAAATATGGAAAGAAAAAATGGAAAAAGACCATAAAAAAACTGAAGCCCAGTCTTACGGGCGCTCCTCTACATGACAAGGATTGTTTGTAAGATATGCCAGATAAAAAACTCATACTGAAAATTTTTGAGGGTTTCCTCATTGAACGCTGGAACGATTTGATAAGGCCTGTTCCGTTGGTTGAAATAGACAAGGCGGCCGAAAGGGCTGTTTTATGCTATATTTTCGGAAAGTTTGAGGAAGCCGCCGGCGCTGAAATTAACTGGGAACGGGTGATTTATGCGTCTCTTTTTGATTTGCTGCGCAAGATAGCCCTCTGTGACATAAAATCTCCTGTGCAGCGGGTCATCCGCTCCGATTATCCCGAGGAGTTCAAGAAGCTGAATCAGTGGGTGCTGGATCAGTTCGCCCCCATTGCCCCTGACAGGCGTTTCATGGATGAATTTGCCGCCCACTTATTCGGACCATATGATCCCTGCGACATAAGCTGCCGCATTTCCCGGGCCGCCCATAAATATTCAGCCATGAGGGAAGTTGAGCTCCTGAAAACCGTGAATGAAAGCCACCGTGTTTTCGAAATTGAAAAGGGTTTGAATAAGGATTTGGAAAGTTTTTTGGATTTACGGGGTCTCCAGCTTTTGTTCACAAAACAACGGCTTTATGATTTTCTGCTTCAGGTTGAGAGCCTGCGCTTTCAAATGCGATGGAACCAGACCCCCAGGATTCCCCACACCAATGTCCTGGGGCATTCATTTTATGTGGCGGCTTTGACCCTTTTATTCAGCCGGGAAATAGGGATTTCAGGGAAACGCCTTTACAACAATTTCTTTTCCGCCCTGTTTCATGATTTGCCGGAAGCTGTCACGAGGGATATTATTTCTCCGGTGAAACAGGCAACAGATACCCTGCCGGATATCGTAAAAGATGTGGAATCCCTGTTCCTCGAAAAGGAACTTATACCCCTCATGGATGACTGTTTCCGTGACGAGCTGCTGTATTTTACCCGGGAGGAATTCAAGAACCGGGTTTGTATTGACGGAAAGGTAAAGTATGTCACTTTCGATGAGCTTCAGGAGCAATACAACAAATCTGAATTTTCCCCTGTGGATGGAAAAATCATCCGGGTTTCGGACCACATCGCGGCTTTTATAGAGGCGGATTCCTCAATACGTTTCGGGATTTCTTCCGGCCATCTGGTTTCCGGAAGAAAGAATATCATCGACCTTTATCCTGCCGGTGCAACTGTGAGCGGAATAGACGTTTCCGCCATCCTCCGGGAATTCCAGGAGCCGGAACAGTTTTCCTTGTTCTGATCTGCGGACGGTTCGTGGCTGGATTCCAGGCTGTTTTATTCCGCCCCCAGTATTGTTATTTCAACACGCCTGTTTTGGGCCCTTCCTTCCGCTGTGGAATTGTCCGCCACCGGTTTTGTGCCGCCGTATCCCGTATAAACAAACCTTTCCGCCGGTATACCCCGGGCTGCCAGTTCGTCCGTTATTTTTTTTGCGCGCTGGATTGAAAGCTCCTTTTCTCCGGCAGGCTTTCCTACGGAAGCCGTATGTCCTTCCACAAGGAAATTCATTCCCTCCGCAAGTTTAAGCGTCTCCGCAATGGCGTCAATACGCCATTTTTCCTCCGGGAGTATTTCGGAACTGTCAGGTTTAAAGCGTATGTCCCGGACGGAAAGCTTTATTCCCTGATCTGTGACATCCACTGTAAAAGGCTCTTCAATTTTTCCGCTATTCCCGCCGGCGCCTCCTTTGCCGGAGGAGCCTCCGTCCTTTTTGCCTGTTGCCCCTGAATCCGGGCGCCAGGGAAGGATTCCGCCTCCTTTTCCCCCTGTTCCTGGAGCGGGGGAAGAGTCTCCCGCCGTGGCTTCTCCTGCACTTTCCGTTCCGGTGTCCCCGAAGGAATCGTCAACGCTTTCTGGCATGGAAAGGCCGGCTTTTTCTGCGGAACTTTGGGCGGCATCAGCTATTCTGGTTATTTCCCGGGGAAGAACACCCTTTTCTGTCATTACCGCCTGTTCTGTAAATGCGGCTGATGATCCCCGGAGCCTTATGCTTCCTCCGTCGGTATAAAAAAAAGTTTCGTCCATGCGGTCGAGAATCATGGTTACGAGTCCTGTCTCCGCATCAACAAGGATATCCACGTCATGGGTACCCTGAGCCTCCTTGAGCTCAGGATCCATGGAACGCACCGAATTGTACCTGCCTATTCTTGTGGCATATTTTGCCTTTATCCTGTGAACCGGTCTTCCCCGGTATTCTTCTGTTCCGGAAAAAGTGTAGGCCACGTAAACCGGCATTTCCGTGGTTTTCCCTGTGTTTTTCGGGTCAATTATCCTCAGGGCTTCAGCTTCCCAGTAATCACCTGGCTTTACCTCCTCTTCAGGAAAGGCCGGGAAATTCCTCATCCTCGGGTAACCGTTGTCCTCTACAAAAGAAAGATTCCCGTTATTTGAGACAGCGAATTCAGTGGGGATTATTTCGTCCAGGGGAAGGGAAACATTTTTCATGTCCCTCAGGGTTTCCTCCGTCACATAGAAAAAGCCTGAAAAAACCGAGCCTTCACTGTTTTCACCGCTGTACTTCATATTGGCTTTGGTTTCCCTGTGGGTCAACCCTGTGTACTTTCCGTTTATGTATTTTGACAGGTTTGTCCTCTCCGTGTAACTGTATTTTCCGTTGAACCCGTATTCCAGTTTTACCGGCTCATTTGACGGATTTGCGTTCTGTGGATATGAGGGCAGGTTTTGGAAGAGAATCAAAACCGTCGCAATAAAAAAAGTCCCTGTAAAAAAACTCTTATATATTTTCATAATAAAGGTATATCATTTTTTTTCAAATTTGTGCTATAATCCCTTCGAAATCATATGACTTAGGGGTAAAAATGAGTGAAGTCGATATTTCACAAGAAGCTCTCTTATTGAGTTTGATTGATATTCCCATGTTTTCCAATTTAACCCGGAATGACTTGATTGATGTTGTGGCTATGTGCAAGCTTTGTTCTTACGAAAAGGGGGAAGATATAATACTGGAAGGGGGACAGTCTTCCGCCCTTTATACGCTTGTTTCCGGGTCGGTGGATATTATAAAAAAGGGAACCACAGCCGGAAGCAGTATTAAGCTCAATACGCTGAAATGCGGTGCGGTTTTCGGGGAAACCTCCCTCTTTCTTCAGGAACCTGCCACTGCCACTGTAAGGGCCTGCGAGGATACTATTGTCATGGCCTTTATGCGTGAAACTTTTTCAGCATATATAAATTCCCACCCAAAGGGTGGCCTTGTATTCATGACTTATATCATTCTGGATTTAATCAGAAAACTCCGGTATTGTAATGAGACCATTGTTTATGAAAAGGAATGCTCAGTCTCTTCCAAGGATTTGGATTCCCTCCATTCGCTTTTACCTTTTACAATGTCGGATATAATATCAAAGTAAGGTTTACGTCCTTTATTTTTTCATAAAATATGCCGAAAATGAACTCGTATGTGGAAAAAACCTTTCGTTTTCATTATTCTTTGCTTTACTTTTATCGCCACGGCTGAAGATATAATTCACGTTCTTCAAAAGGGTGAAACCCTTTTTGGTTTAAGCCGTAAATACGGGGTTTCCACTGACCGGATTATGGAAGCAAACGGCATTACAAATCCGGACAAGCTGAATGCGGGCACCAGCCTGAAAATCCCCGTTCCGGTTTCCGGCAGCCAGTATGTGGTGCAGAAAGGGGACAGTCTGTACGGTCTGGCCCGTCGTTTCGGCGTTTCCGTTTCGGATCTCGCTTCCGCAAACGGATTGGACAGGAACGCGGCCCTTAAAACAGGGGATGAGCTTGTCATCCCTGTTTCCGGTTCCGTCGCGGTATCGTCCGGGGACAGTTCCGGCCAGGGAAACCAGCCTGTGATACCTGTTTCCGTTGAGGATCCCAGAAACTACGAAAACAAAAAGGTTGACCCGAACATTATCTGGCCTGTGGAAGCCGAGGAGGTGGCTTATCTCACCGGAAAAATTTACGGCGTTTCCATCACATCCGCAAAGGGAGCCGATGTGAAGAGCATAACCTCCGGGACTGTCCTGTCCATAGGACCCTACAGGGGTTTCGGCCAGGTTGTCTTTGTCCAGTCCAACAACGGTTATATTTACGTTTACGGAGGGCTTGAAAACATAGGTGTCAGCAGCAGTGATTCCCTGGGTTTCGGTGACAAACTGGGGAAACTGGGCACCGACCCCCTTTCCGGTAAACCCATGCTCTATTTCATGGTCTACAAGAAGGATTTTCCTGTTGATCCTGCGACAGCCCCCAGGGGTTGATTCCCCCGCCCGCCGATTCATTCAATCCCTTATTCAAGCATAGCAGAAAGAGTTCCATGCACACCCTTGCGTCGTCTTCTGCCCGGTGGGCGGAAATGACGTTTATTCCGAAACCGGCGGCAAGTTTTTGCAGGCTGTAGGATTTAAGGCCGGGGAAAACTTTTCCCGCCATCAGTTTCGAGTCAATGACCTGGTTTCCCGGCGCCGGTTTCCCGGCCGCTGAAAGAGCCGCTGTAAGGAAGGATATGTCGAAACCGGCGTTGTGGGCTATGAGGGGCATCCCGCCGGCAAAACGGAGGAAGTCCTCCACGGCCGCCTCCGCCGGAGGTTTCCCGTCCGTCATGCTGTTGGAGATTCCTGTCAGCTCCGTGATTTCCGGCGGAATGGGTATTCCCGGGTCTATCAGGGTTGAAAAACGGGCCATAATCCCGTGCCGGTCGAATTTGACGGCCCCTATTTCCGTGAGCCGGTCTGAGACCGGAGAAAGCCCCGTTGTTTCCGTGTCAAAGGCCACAAAAACACCGCCGCCATTCAGCCTGGTGTGCAATTCTTCCGGAGACGGTGTTTCTGCCACTGGGGCTCCTTTCAGCCTACGCTGTTGATAACCGAATGGATTTCTTTTTCGATTTTATCGCCCAAATCCTTGGCCAGTTTTTTTGCCTCGGACAAGTCCTTGCCTGGCTCCGACGCTATGTTTATGTAGAATTTGATTTTCGGCTCCGTACCGCTGGGCCTGGCGCTTACCACCGATCCGTCCTCCAGGAAGAACTGGAGCACATTGCTCTTGGGAAGGCTTATGGGTGTCTTTGAGCCGGGGTTCGCCGGGTCGTATTTGACGGACTCGGCAATGTCCCTGATGCAGACAACGGTTTTGCCGGCGATTGTCTTTAAGCCTTCCTTCCTGAGAGTGGACATGATTCTCTTCATGGTTTCCACGCCGGTTATTCCGGGAAAGGATTTTGATATGGCCCTGTCCTCGAAATATCCGTATTCGCCGTAAAGCTCTTCAAGCCGTTCAAGAAGGGATTTCCCCTTGGATCTCCAGTAAAGGGTCATTTCGGCGCACATGGCGGCGGCGGAAATTCCGTCCTTGTCCCTGACCTCGGTCTCAACGTTGTAGCCGTAACTTTCCTCAAAGCCGAATATGTAGGTTTTATCCTTCTTTTCATCGTAGGAGCGCATACAGGAAGCTATCCATTTGAAGCCGGTGAGACATTCATCCAGAGCCACGTGGTTTTTCTCCGCTATGCGGTCAGGCATGGTGGACGTGACGATTGAGCGTACAATCACCGGATTCGCCGGCATGGTTCCGGTTTCCTTCCTGGACAGGATGATGTAATCCGTGAAAAGAACACCCATCTGGTTCCCGGATATGAGGACGAATTTCCCGTCTTTGCCGGGGACGGCACTGCCGAACCTGTCGGCGTCTGGATCCGTGGCCATGACCACATCGGCCTTTTCCTTTTCCGCCAGCTCCAGGGCCATTTTAAGGGCAGGGGCCTCTTCCGGGTTCGGTTTCTCCACAGTGGGGAAATCCCCGTCGGGGTTCCTCTGTTCCGGCACCGTTTTGACTTCAAGCCCCATGCTTCCGAGGACTTTTTCTACGTGCATGGCTCCGGTGCCATGGAGCGGGGTGTAAACTATGCTGACTTCCCCGGCTTTTTCTCGGATTAAATCCGGGCGGAAAAGCTTCGATTTGACCATGGCCTGGTATTTATCGTCTATCTCTTTGTCGATTAAAATGAGTTTGCCCGATTTGAGGGCTTCTTCCCTTGTGATTGTTTTCACATCGGTGACAGCATTGACTTCTTCTATTATGCCCACATCGTGGGGTTCAGTCACCTGGGCGCCGTCATTCCAGTAAGCCTTGTACCCGTTGTATTGGGGCGGGTTATGGGAGGCTGTTACAACCACGCCGGTGTCGCATCCCAGTTCCCGGACCGCGAAGGACAGTTCCGGCGTGGGGCGCAGGCTGGTGAACAAATAGGCGGTGAAGCCGTTGGCGGCCAGGATCAGGGCTGTGGCTTCGGCGAAAACATCTGAATAATGGCGGGAGTCAAAGGCGATGGCGGCGGAAAGTTTGCCTGCCGCCGCTTTTTCGGGCAAAGCCTTCTTTACGTAGTTCGCAAGGCCCTGGGTGGCACGGTTTATCATGTAGGTGTTCATCCTGTTTGTGCCGCCGCCGATTATTCCCCGCAGACCCCCTGTCCCGAATTCCAGGGACTGGTAAAAACGGTCTTCCAGCTCCCCGTCATCGTTTTTGTCTATGAGATTCTGCACTTCATTTTTGAAGTAAGGGTTCTGTTCATCGCGGACATAGTCCAGGGCTCGTTTGTAAATAGCTTCTTTATCCATGACAACCTCCGGTTTTCCTAAGATAATAGCTGAAGTATATCAGGGCATCCCTTAAAAAGCAAGGACGGAAAATTATCTTGGATTTCCGGAGTCCGCCTCCTGTTTTTCCCTTTCGTGTTCCGCCAGAATATGTATCATTGACACCAGGGAATCCACCAGGTTGTCCGGCAGGGTTTCCATATCGGTTTCCATCAGCCGTATCCTCGGATTTTCCGTTTTCTTGCCGTCTTTTACCCCTGTCACCAGGTATTCGACGGAGACCCCCAGGACACGGGCCAGTTTAACGGCCACATCAGCCGGTGGCATTGACGCCTGGGCTCCAAGATACATGTCCAAAGCCCGTTTTTTTATTCCTGCCCGGAAAGCCACTTCTTTTTGCAGTAATCCCAGATATTCAATTTCCGCCCTAAGACGGTCTGCGAAGGATGACATATATAACTGATATCATGATTACGATACTGATTTGTTGACAAACACGTAGTTACGATATAAAATTACCCGCAAATAGCGTTTTTACGCTGTTGAGTCTTCCGTCACCGTGTTTCGGCCGGGGCGGAGGGCTTTTTTAGTATCCAGCCTGGAACCGCTGGTTTTGGGTATGTTTGTAGCCGGATACCTGGCCGGGGATGTTGCGATGAATTATTATTGCATGGCTGTAAAAACAGGGAGGGAAGATTCTTTCCGTGATCAGGTTGCCGGATTGCTGGAAAATTCTGACACCGGACTTGAGGGGCGTATCCTTGTTTTTAAGAAGCTTATGCGCACTAAAGCCGGAAAGATATATGAAGAGCCTTTTTTCCCCGGTTATGTGTTTTTCGAGACTGAAAGGCCCTTCCCCCGGGATTTTTCCCTTTTCCGCAAAATCAACGGTTTCTATTATTTCCTCCCAAAAGACTCTGAAACGGAACCGCTCAAGGGCTTTGACTATGAATGCGTGGTGAACTTGAAGAAATACGGCGAGACCATCGGCTTTACACCTGTGAGTTTTGACGAGAACGACAGGATTGTGATCACGGGAGGCCCCTTCAAGGATATAGGTGGAACCGTTGTGGCGGTGAACCGGCGCAATAAGAGGGTCAATGTGAGGCTGGACGTATTCAACCGGGCTACGGTGGTAGGTCTTACGTATTACGATGTCAGGAAGGAGGACTGGTCCCAGGACGAGCGGCTCTTTCTTGAAAGGAAACGCTTTCCGTAAACCGGCGCGCCGGTGCGGATTACATCAGCCGTTATCTGTCCGGAACTTGGTTCAAGTACGGGCGGGGCGGTGTCTTTTATGCCGAGTCCTACCCGGATTTTCACGAAGGGGAAAGGGCGAAGTTGCGGGCTAAGCCCTGGCCGGGGGAGGGGGATAACGTACTGATGTTACTGGTAATATGGAAAAAGAAAACAACGCTTCAGGCGCGGAGATAACAAAGAGGAAGGTCGCTGGATCCCTTATGTGGAAGTTCCTCGAAAGGGGAGGAACCCAGGGTGTCCAGTTCGTGCTCTCCATTATTCTGGCAAGGCTGGTCAGTCCCACCGACTACGGGGCTGTGGCCTTGATTCTGATTTTCATACAGCTGGCGGCCGTTTTTGTCCAGAGCGGATTCAGTACCGCTTTGATACAGAAAAGGGAGGCGGACGAGACGGACTTTTCCTCTGTGTTTTACCTGACCCTCCTTGTCGCCGGATTATGCTACGGATTGCTGTTTTTTACCGCACCCTTGATAGCCGGATTTTTCAGGCAGGAAGGTTTGGTGGCTCCACTGAGGGTTTTGTCACTGATACTTTTCCCCGGTGCTGTGAACAGCATACAAAACTCCGTGGTGTCCCGCACCATGCAGTTCAAGCGTTTCTTTTACAGCAGCATGGGCAGTACCCTGAGTTCCGGTGCGGTGGGTATAGTCCTTGCCTATAAAGGTTTCGGGGTGTGGGCTTTGGTATGGCAGCAGATTGCTGGCAACATCATTTTCTGCCTGATTTTGTGGTTTACTGTCGAATGGCGTCCGAGGCTTCTTTTTTCCTTTGTGCGTGTGAAAACCTTGTTCAGCTTCGGGTGGAAGCTTCTTTGCTCGTCTCTACTTGATACTTTTTTCAAAAATATATACGGGCTTGCCGTCGGAAGAATATATGACAACAGGCAACTCGGCTTTTTCAACAGGGGGCAACAGTTTCCTCAGACTATATCGACTAACCTGGACGGCTCAATCCAAAGCGTTATGTTGCCGGCACTGTCTTCCTGTAATGATGACCGCAAGGCAGTAAAGCGCATGACAAGGAGGTCTGTTTCCGTAAGCGCTTTCTTTTTGATGCCGTGTATGTTTGGTCTGGCGGCGGTGTCAGAACCTTTAGTTCGTTTGATTTTGACTGATAAATGGGTTGGGTGCGTTCCGTTCCTGCGCCTTGCCTGTATTAGTTATGCGTTTTATCCAATTCACACAGCCAATCTGACGGCAATAAATGCGGTGGGACGCAGCGATATTTTTTTGAAACTTGAAATCATAAAAAAGGTGATGACTGTTGTGAACCTTCTGATCACCATTCCCCTCGGGATAATGGCAATGGCTGTAGGGCAGGTGATTTCAGGTTTTATATGTACCTTTGTGAATGCATATCCGAACAAAAAGTTGTTGGACTATTCGTATGCTGAACAGTGGAAAGATTTGTTACCGGCGTTTTTACTCTCCTTTTTTATGGGGGTTTTAGTATATTTTGTCAGTTTCCTTGATTTAGCAACATGGGTAATACTTATTTTGCAAATTCTATTTGGTATTGCTGTATATGTCGCCGGATCAAAAATCATGAATATAGAAGCATTCGGTTATGTTTTGGAAAATATAAAAAGGTTTAGGCAGTGAATCTTGAAAAACCAATTATAACAGTAACATCTCCTCTTTTGCCGGATTTGAAAGAGTTTGAAAAACTTTTAGAGGATATCTGGCAGAGAAAATGGCTCACCAATAATGGGTATTATCATCAGGAATTGGAAAAAGCACTGGCAGAGTATCTTAAGGTTCCATATATCAGTTTGTTTACCAATGGGACTCTGCCACTGATAACAGCTTTACAGGCACTCAGAATAACAGGAGAGGTAATAACAACTCCTTACAGCTTTGTCGCGACAACCCATTCTTTGTGGTGGAACGGTATAAAACCTGTTTTTGTGGATGTGGAAGAAAGAACAGGTAATATTGATCCTGAAAAAATAGAAGCTGCAATAACACCCAGAACTACAGCAATTATGCCTGTTCATGTCTATGGCACTCCCTGTAATACTTATAAAATTCAGCAGATAGCGGATAAGTATGGATTGAAAGTAATATATGATGCGGCACACGCGTTCGGAGTTACTGTTAATGGAAAATCTGTATTAGAAGCAGGTGATATGTCGACGCTGAGTTTCCATGCCACAAAAGTCTATAATACTGTAGAGGGTGGTGCGCTGATTTGTCATGATGAAGCAACAAAAAAGCGGATAGATTATTTGAAAAATTTTGGATTCGCTGATGAAGTTACCGTTGTCGCACCTGGAATAAACAGTAAAATGGATGAAATCAGAGCTGCCTATGGACTTTTAAATCTGAAACAGGTGGATAAGGCGATAGAAGCACGAAAAACAATCGCGGCGCAATATCGAGCAGGGCTGCAAAATATTAAGGGTATACGGTTCTTATCTGATATAGACGGGGTAAAGCATAATTATGCATATTTCCCTGTTTTTATAGATGAACAAGAATATGGGCTGAGCAGAGATGAACTGTATAACAAACTCAAAGAAAATAACATTTTTGCGCGCCGGTATTTTTATCCGCTGATAAGCAATTTTCCTATATACCGTGGACTTGAGTCTGCGGTACCGGCGAATTTGCCTGTTGCTACCAAGTTGGCAGAACAAGTGTTGTGTTTACCGATGTATGCGGATCTTGTGGATTATGAGATTGATAGAGTGTTGGAATTATTTTTTATTAGTTAATTATCAGGATTTATAAGATGAACGATTTATACCAATCACCGTTATATAAATTATTTAGTGATGAATATAATAATTCTATATATATAAAAAGAGACGATTTATTGCCATTTTCTTTTGGTGGGAACAAATTTAGAATTGCACAAACCTTTATAGACGATATGAGAACAAAAAAGAAAAACTGCTTAATTGGGTATGGTAGCATTCAATCAAATTTAACGAGAGCTCTAGCCAATCTTGCTTCAAAGGAACATATTGAATATTCAATTATTTGTCCGATTGATGATACAGACCCATTTAGGATGAATTTTAATCGAATAATAACAGAATTTTTAGGGGGACATTTTTTCTTTTGTAAAAAAAATGAAATAGCTGAAAATATTGAGTTGTTGATAAATAAATATACTCAAAAGGGATTTGATCCATATTATATATATGGTAATAAATTCGGGCACGGTAATGAATCAATACCTGTTTCTGCTTATTTTCTTGCTTATAAAGAAATATTTATATATGAAAGGCAATTAAATTGCCTATTTGATTATATCTTTCTACCAGTTGGCACAGGGATGACACAGGCAGGTCTGCTTTGCGGAATTTCAAAATATGAAAGAGATACCGATGTCATTGGTATATCAGTTGCGAGAACGACAGAGCAAGAAAGACGGATTATAAGAAATTATATTGATGTTTTTAGAAAGGATAATGAGATAAAAGATGTATCCGATAAAAAAATTGTTGTGGATGATTCATTTTTATGTAATGGTTATGGCGGGTATAATTTAGAAATTGAGAATACCATAGATATGGTGTTAAGGAAATTTGGTGTGCCTTTGGATGTTACCTACACTGGAAAAGCATTTCATGGGATGAATCATTATTTAAAAAATAATAATATAAAAAATAAAAATATTTTATTTTTGCACACAGGTGGTACCCCACTATTTTTTGATTATATGAACAAACAACACTCAATCCTTGATAAGAAACAGGTTGTCCAATATTGTGATTTTAATGTCGTTGTTGATTATTTGAATAAGATTGAGAAAGATTTCCCTATACCACTAAGTGAACGAGTAAATATTCATGAATATGCCAAGAAAGTGTTAAATAAAGGTGTTGTTCTGGGGATAAAATATGCTGGGTGTTTAGTTTCAGCTTCTTTATTTTATTGTAATGACACAAAACATAAAATAGCATATTTGACTTTGTTGGGAACACTTTGTGGGTATCATGGATTAGGATATGCTCAAGACCTCCTAGAAGCAACTATAGAGTTTTGTAAAAAAATGAAAATGGATTATTTATGTCTAGATGTTGATATTAAAAATACTAAAGCAATTTCATTATATAGTAAATACGGATTTATGATTGAGGAGTTTGGGGAAAAAATTCGAATGAATAAAAAAATCAAGGAATGACATATATGTTAAATATACTTTTGACTTCGGTTGGACGAAGAACTTATCTCATTGATTATTTTAAAGAGGCTATGAAAGATATTGGTAATGTATATGCATCTAATAGTGAATATACATATACTTTATCTCATGCAGATGATTATGTAATCACTCCTCCTATTTATGATGAAGGTTATATTTCATTTTTAATCAGCTATTGTTCTAAATATGAAATTTCTGCAATTATTTCGTTGTTTGATATTGATTTGCTAATTCTTGCAAAATATAAAAATGTTTTTATCGAAAATGGAATATTTGTTATTGTTGCGGATGAAAATATCATTCGAATTTGCAATGATAAATGGATGACGTATCAGTTTTTAGCACAAACTAATATCAAATGTCCAGATACATATTTATCTTTGAATGATGTGAGGATTGCCATAGATTCAGGAATGCTGCAATATCCAATTATTTTAAAACCTCGCTGGGGTATGGGATCAATTGGTATTTTTATTGCTGAAAACAATGAAGAATTAAATATCTTTACAAGAAAAATATATAATCAAATATTTAATTCATATTTAAAATATGAATCGAAACAAACAGAAAATGAATGTATTCTGTATCAAGAATTACTTCAAGGTATAGAATATGGGTTAGATGTTTTCAATGATTTTAATTCACACTTTGTGTCAGTTGTTGCAAAGAAGAAAATTGCAATGAGAGCTGGTGAAACCGATATTGCTGAGACTGTTGCATCGGATGAATTTATGGAAATTGCAAAGAAATTATCTACCAAGTTAAAACACATTGGTAACCTTGATGTTGATATTATCAAAACAATAGATGGAACTCTCTATGTTTTAGAGTTGAACTGTAGGTTTGGAGGACAATACCCTTTTTCACATGTGGCAGGTGTGAATTATCCAAAACAAATTGTTATGTGGCTTATGGGACAGAATACCGATCAGGATCTATTGTGTGCGAAACAGGGAGTACGGTCATGCAAGGATTTAGTTCCTGTGGTGATAGAATAATAAACTTAATTTATTAATACTAAAGTGATACTGTATTAAAATAGGAATTTTTCTATGATAAGTATTTCTCAAGAAGAAATAATGCAAAATTGGTCTATCAAAAATACTGAAACACCATTAGTATCTGTTCGTTGTATTACCTATAATCATGAACCTTATATTGCGCAGGTAATAGACGGGTTTTTAATGCAGAAAACGAATTTCCCTTTTGAGGTTGTGATTCATGATGATGTGAGTACCGATAAAACCGCAGAGATTATCCGGGAATATGAGAAAAAATATCCATTGATTATAAAACCAATTTATCAAACAGAAAATCAGTATTCAAAAGGGAATGGATCTGTTACAAAGGTTATTAACCAGAAATTAAAAGGTAAATATATTGCTTTTTTGTGAAGGGGATGACTACTGGATAGATGAAAATAAGTTGCAGGTGCAATTTTGTTTTATGGAATATTATTCTGAATGTTCTTTGTGTGTCCATAATACAATAATTCATGATTTAATGAATAAATCAAAAGATATGTATTTTTTTTACTATGGTTTAAACACATAATCATCAAAATAGTATGAATAAAAAAATAATAATTTTACATATTTTTCATGATGATAAGTTCTTTGATTCTGTTTCAGATTTTTTTGATTCTTTGTCAAACACTGAAAATAAATATATCTATTATTCAAAATCAGATTTTCAATTTAAATATATTCGTAAAATAGAAAAAATAACAATCGTTTCTGAATACCACGAATATATAAAATGGTTTTCTGATAAAACAATAGATATTATATTTTTTCATTCATTGCCATCAGATAAATATTTTTTATTTAAGTATATTGACAAACTCAAAATTATAATTTGGTGGGCATGGGGATATGATATATATAGTTCTTGTTTGGGGTTGCCCCCATTAATAAAACTAAATTTATTTAAACCGAAAACAGAAAATCTGATAAGAAATCTTCGTAAAAAAAAAATTATTAAATATAATGTTAAAGAGTTTATCTTTAATAAAGATATGAATCTTTTTTTTAAGATTAAATGTATTTTGCGTAAATTATTTTATATACTAAAATCTTTTTCTTTTAAAAATTTACAACAACAGGTTATTTCTAGAATAGATTACTTTCTTCCGGTACTCCCAATTGAATATGAGATAATGAAATCTTCTGTCCCTTTTTTTTCAGCTAAACCCTTTATGTTGTCTGTAAGTCCAAGCAAAACTGTTTTTCCTTTATACTATAAAAATAATACAAATGGCAATATTTTAATTGGAAATTCACTTACTTATGAAAATAATCATTTAGATATATTTGAAATGCTTTGCGGCATCAAACTTGCTCCCGGTAGGAGGTTTGTTGTTCCAGTTAACTATGGAAATGATTATAATTCTGATCCATATTATTTGAAAAGAATTTCAAATATGTCGGAGGATACGACAGTTTGGCTTACAGAATTTCTGCAATATAATGAATATAAAAAAATAATTAAAAAATGTTCTCATGCAATTTTTGGACATGTTCGCCAGCAGGCTATGGGTAATATTTTTTTATGTTTACAAAATGGTATAAAAATTTATCTATATAGAGACAGCATTTCTTACAAGCAATTGCTTGCTTGGGGATATTGCATTTTTTCCATTGAAAACGATTTGACAGTTGAATCATTAAATCAACCTTTAACAGATAAACAATCTGTTTCAAATTTCAATCTTTTAAAAAAAAGAAATTTGAGCAAAATAGAAAATGTTGAAAAAGAATTAAGCGATATAATTCTTTTGCGTGAAAATAAAAATCACTAATATTTCTCTATATAACATATTTTTACTTGATAAAAATGAATCAGCCGCATATAATCGATTTAGCTAAAATTCTTGATAAGCGCGGGAATCTGTCTTTTTTTGAAAATGACAACCAGATTCCTTTTGAAATCAAACGCTCCTATTGGATATATGATGTTCCCGGAGGAGAACACCGGGGTGGTCATGCCTATAAAACAAACCGGGAATTTATAGTGGCTTTGTCCGGCAGTTTTGACGTGGTTTTAGATAATGGAAAAGAAAAGAAGGTTTTTCATCTGAACCGTTCCTATTATGGATTGTATGTGCCGGAAATGTATTGGCGGGAAATGGAAAATTTTTCTACAAACTCTTTGGCCCTGATAGTAGCATCCACGGATTATGATGAGGATGATTATATCCGGGATTATTCGGAGTATACTGAAAAAATCAATAATGCATAGTAATTCGATTTACAATTGTACAATGGTTGAATTCCCGATAAATCATCGTGAACGGGGTAATTTAACAGTTGTCTCCAATAATATCACAATCCCTTTTGACGTGAAACGGCTTTACTATTTGTATGACGTTCCGGGAGGGGAAGGAAGAGGTGGACACGCCCACAAGGAGCTTCAGCAGATAATTGTCGCCGCTTCCGGAAGTTTTGATGTGGTTTTGGATGACGGGAGAGTGAAACGGCATTTTACCCTCAACAGACCATATCAGGGTTTGTTTGTCGTACCGGGAATATGGCGTGAATTGGAAAATTTTTCATCCGGTGCTGTATGCCTCGTTCTCGCTTCGGAAAAATACGATGAAAATGACTATATCCGGGATTACAAGGATTTCTTGGAGTGGAAATCCTTGTAAAAATATACAGCCTTAAATGACAATTTCATTAGTAACGCAAGACATATGACAAATAAAATTGCAGTTCCGTTTGTTTCATTTAAGCCCTTGGAAAACGAGCTAAAAAATGAACTCAGCAGAGCATTTGACCGTGTGTTGAATAATTCCTGGTATATAGACGGTAATGAAGATAATATTTTTGAGAAAGGTTTTAGCCAATATATAGGAACAAAATATTGTGTAGGATGTGGTAACGGTCTTGATGCCCTCATGTTGTCTCTCAAGGCTTTAAATATAGGCCCCGGCGACGAGGTGATTGTTCCCTCAAACACTTATATTGCTACTGCACTGGCTGTTACTTATGTTGGGGCAAAACCTGTTTTTGTTGAACCGGATATCAGAACGTTTAATATTAATCCGGATTGTATTGAAGCCAGCCTGACTCCAAGGACAAAGGCGATTATGCCTGTCCATCTGTATGGGCAAAGCTGTGATATGGATCGGATTATGGTTATATGTGAGAAATATAACCTCTTCATTGTAGAAGATTGTGCCCAAGCCCATGGAGCAATCTACCATTCAAAAAAAAATAATAGGGATTATAAAACCGGAACTTTAGGAGACGCAGCTGGATTTTCTTTTTATCCCGGGAAAAATCTAGGTGCCCTTGGTGATGCCGGTGCAGCCGTAACCAATGAAGAGGAAATAGCAAAGAAAATACGTGCATTTGGGAATTATGGTTCCGATTACAAATATCATCATATTTATAAGGGAAACAACAGTCGTCTTGATGAACTCCAGGCAGCTTTTTTATCCGTAAAACTTTCCCATTTGGACAGGATGAATAACGTACGTCGTTTAGTCGCAAAAAAATATATGGAGGGAATAAAAAATCCTGATATTGTTCTTCCTTTCATTCCTGATTATACAGAGCCTGTGTGGCATATCTTTGCTATAAGAGTTAAGAACCGTGATTCTTTGGAGAGGTTCCTGAATGACCGTGGAATTGGAACTAATAAACATTATCCAATTCCTATGCATCTTCAGGGTGCATATAAGGATTTAGGATTTAAAGAAGGTGATTTTCCTATTGCAGAAGAAATTAGCAGTACGGAACTTAGCCTGCCCATGTATTACGGGTTGACTGATGAACAGATTCAGTGGGTAATTGATTGTATTAATCAATGGGAAGCGTAAAACCAATATTATTATACATAGTAGAAATTTGTATATGAATAAAAAAAGTGTAATTTACAAAGGAATATTTGCTTCTTTCTATCTCTGCTGATTGTCATTTCTTTGTTTAGTTTTGTTATACATAAAAAGCGTGTAGGTATAATTTCAATAAAATATCAGGGCTGAAAAGTGATAAAAATAGAGAAATATGTATCCAGTAAAGAAGAATTATGGAATAATTTTTTATATAAGTCAAAGACGCCTGTTTTTTTATTTGACCGTGGTTATATGGAATATCATTCTGATAGGTATAAAGATAATTCATTGTTGTTTTATAATGATAAAGATTTGATAGCAATTTTCCCTGCTAATTTGGGAAAAAATAATGAATTATATTCTCACGGAGGGTTGACTTTTGGTGGTTTTGTTTGTTCTAAAGATATAAAACAATATAAAATGATTTTATGTTTTCAAGCATTGCAAAAATATATGACAGAAAATAAAATACAAAGTTTACACTATAAAAATATTCCTCATATGTATCATGTATATCCGGCCGAAGAAGATTTATATGGATTATTTTTTTCTGGTGCTCAGGTAGAAAAGATTGAAGCTTCGACTGTTATTGATCTTTCATGTCCTATTAAATTTCCTAAAGGGAGAAAAGCTCAGATTTCTAGAGCAAAAAGAGAAAATGTTATAGTTGAGGAGTCCGATAATTTTGAAGAATTTATTAAACTGGAGAATGATGTTTTGAAACATTATCATGAAACGACAGCGGTTCATACTGGAAAAGAAATTTTATCATTATATAGGAAATTTCCAAATAATATAAAATTATTTGTAGCTAAATATCAAAATAAAATTGTTGCTGGTTCCATTATATTTGTTTATTCTAATTTGATACATACACAATATATGGCTGCAAATGAATGTGCAAGACAACTAGGTGCATTGGATTTAGTTATTTATACAATTATTAATTTATATGTTGATAAAAAGCGTTGGTTGGATTTTGGCAAATCAACGGAAAATGATGGAAAAAATCTAAACGAAGGGTTGATAGCTCAAAAAGAATCTTTTGGCGGAAGAACAAATATTTATCAAACTTGGTTATTGAAAATTTAGGTTTTAAATATATTATGAATGATATACAATTTAAAATTACAGTTTTAATAACGTTTTATAATCAAGAAAAGTATGTAGATGAAGCATTAAGAAGTGTTTTTATGCAAAAAACGAATTTTTTGTTTAAAGTAATCATCGGTGATGATGGTTCTACAGATCAAACATTGGATAAAATTAAGGCCTGGCAATTAAAATATCCTGACAGAATTATGTATATAGTTCATGATAGAGTGCCTGGAAAAAAATATATTGGTGGTTCAAGAGCTTCTAAAAATAGATTGGTGTTGCTAGATTTGGTGGATACGCCTTATTTTATTTTTCTTGATGGTGATGATTATTGGACAGATAATAGAAAACTTCAAATCCAGTTTGATGAATTAGAAAATGATCGTAATAGTGATTGTATTGCTTGTGCACATCAAATTAATATGTTTAAAGAAAAAAATCCATTAAATAAAATATGTATCCCAGATGATTGGTTTAATAAAAAATATGGAAAAAGGAAATGGAATATAAAAGAATATTGGAAATCATTCTATTTTCACACGGATGCTATCTTATTTAGAAGTAATGTTGTTAAGTTTATTGATAAATACCTGCTTGAAAATTTCTTTAATGATAACATTATTACATTTTGTTTTATTCGATTTGGTAAAATTATTTATTTGCCATTAAATATGGTTAATTATCGTCAAAATGATAATGGAATTTGGGCCGGTGATAAAAAAGAAGTTGGAATAATAAGAGAGTTTATGTCTTATGATATTGAATGTAAATTGTTTCCAGATTTAATTTCAATTATCAATAATAGACATATTTATGATTTTATTTTATTCAAACAAAATCATAATATTTTTGATGGAATTAGTCCTGATTATTTGGCTTTATCAAGAAAATACGATTTAAATGTAACAAAAAGGATACTTGAACATAAACATTTGTTTACGAATTTATGGATTATAGATAATTTTATAATTTTTTTTATGAGAATAAAAAGAAAAATTTATTCCATGTTAATTAAAATATTAGGTAAATAGAATGAAGAATTTAAATAAAAATATTATTATGAGTGATTATGAAAAATTAAAGAAGCTGGGAATAAAATTATATGAAAAAAGACGATTTGACGAATGTATTAGTGTTTTGAAAACTTTATCTTGGCTAATGTATAACTATAATATCGTATATACTGATGATGATATAGAAAATATAATTATTTCTCTTGCCTCTAAGTATTATACTGTTAAAAAAGTAAATACAAATAACACGTATGTTTTGTTTTATGATTATTGGGCTATCGATGCCAGGTGGTTGACAACAATATATTTGTCAGCATTATTAAAAAAATGGTATGATGATAATGTAGTGTAATATCTGTTTTAATATGTAAATAAAAAGTTTTATATGTAGTATTTAAGAGATTGTTTCTATATTCATTTGTATATTAATGTGTGTTTTAGTTTGCTAAACAAATAATCAATATATCATAATAAATAAAAGAGGTAATATTAGTGAATAATATATTGAAATTCGATTATTTTGCATCTGTTGTTGTTTTAACCTTTAATCCAGACAAAGATAATCTTTTTCTTACCTTGCGGTCTATATTACTGCAAAAAGGTATACGGTTTCAAATTGTAATATCTGATGACGCTTCAAAGGAAAATTTCTTTTCTGATATTGAAAGATATTTTTTGTCCGAAAATTTCTTTGATTATATTTTAATATCTAATGATAAAAATCAAGGGACTGTCAAAAATTGTATATGTGCTTTAAAAAAATGTACCGGAAAGTATGTTAAAACTATAAGTCCTGGTGATTGTTTTTCTAATGATGATGTTTTGAAGAATTGGATAGAATTTACAGAACAAAAAAGGTCTGTTGTTTGTTTCTCTGATGCAGTGTATTATAAGCGATCTGCGAGAAAAAGTTATTCTGAGTTACCAATAGAGATACAAAAAGTTTATGCACACCCACAGCTTGTTAATTGTTATAAAAAAGGTGGTAACGCTTTCCGTACTGCGTACCTTTTGCTGAATGATGTTTGTGTCGGAGCTGCTATTATTATCCTTTTACAAAAAATTAAAGAATATATATCTATCATAGAAGGTAAAGTTATATATGCAGAAGATAGTTTGTTTAGATTGATGGTTTATCAGGATGAACCAACTTCATATTACGAAAAATCATGTATTTTATATGAATATGGTTCTGGTATCTCTACTTGTAATGATGTTTTTTGGTATAAAAAGATTTTAGAGGATTGTTCTAATGCAAATAAGATTTTAATAAGTATGATTGTTGGTAAAAAAAAGAAAAATATTTTTGATAAAAAATTATTATTTATATGTAATAATGAACCTACTGATTCATACAAATATAAATTATTAAAATTTCTTTATGTCCCAGAGGCATTTCTATTTTTTTTAAGAAAAAAAATTATTGTTAGGTTAACACCTGTAGAAATTAATTATAATTTTTTGTATGAATTATTTAGTGAGTGATTGGAAGTCAGTTAATTGTATAGCATTATATTTTCATTATATAATCGAATAAAATTTTACTTAAAACAGCGTAAGTGGCGTGCTTTAAATCGGCATAACTTTACTATCTTAAAAAATAACTTTTCCTTTGAGAAAGTTGTTGTAGGTAAAAAGACATATGGAGAAATTAATATTACTGATTTTAGTCCTTTGAATACAAAAGTTTTTATAGGGTCATATTGTACTATTGCTCCTGGTGTCCAATTTTTGTTAGGCGGAGAACATCAGATAAATTCTATCTCAACCTATCCATTCAAAGTAATGTATTTCGGAGAAGAGCGTGAGGCTGGAAGTAAGGGAAATATTATTGTAAAAGATGATGTTTGGATAGGAACAAATGCTGTAATTTGTTCTGGTGTAACAATTGGGCAAGGAGCAATTATTGCTGCTGGTGCTGTTGTTTCAAAGGACGTGGAATCTTATGCTATTGTTGGGGGAAACCCTGCAAAATTAATAAAGTATCGGTTTGATGAACATATTCGTCAGAAATTATATGAAATTGATATTGTACATTTATTTGATTCCTACAAAAAAGATGATGTTAGTTTAATTTATGAAAGTCTTACTGTTGAAAGTATAAATACAATTTTGGAGAAATATAATGCCAGATAGCAAGCCTAGGATCATAGCATTTTATCTTCCTCAATTCCATCCAATCCCCGAGAATGATAAGTGGTGGGGGAAAGGATTTACAGAATGGATGAATGTGGGCAAGGCAAAACCATTATTTCCAGGACATAAACAACCAAAAGTTCCTACTGAATTGGGTTACTATGATTTACGTTTGAAATCAAATTATAAGCTGCAAATTGAACTTGCGAAAGAAGCAGGTGTTGAAGGTTTTTGTTTCTGGCATTATTATTTTGGAGATGGTAAGCAACTACTGCAAAAGCCTGTACAGAGTGTTTTGAATGATAAGTCTCTTGATTTTCCTTTTTGTCTTGGTTGGGCGAATGAATCTTGGGAAAAAAAACTGTGGAATAAAGATGCTTCGAAAAATATTTTGTTGATGGAGCAAAAATATAATGGAAAAAAGGATTATAAACAGCATTTTGATATTGTGTATCAGTACTTAGAGGATTCAAGATATATAGAGGTTGATAATAAACCGGTGTTTTTAATTTATAGACCTAATCAATTTCAAGATATCAGTAGCTTTATAAACTATTGGAATGAACTTTTGTATGAAAAAAATGGTAAACACTTTCATTTTATTGCCCATGCTGATGAGAAGGAAAATGCTTTTGAGAAATATTTTGAAAAAGGCTTTGACGCTGTTTATTCTAACAGAGTTCAAGCAGGTGCTCAAGGATTACAGTATAATTTTCTTAGAACAATACAATATTCATTATGTAAATTTTTTTTATTGCCACGCATAGTGAATTTCAAGTCTGTTGTTGAAATGGCTATTAATAAAGATGATTGTCAGTTAAATATTTATCCAGGGATTATTTGTGGATGGGATCATACTCCACGAAGTGGCCGAAAGGGATATGTATATGTCAACTTTACATTAGAGTTATTCAAACACCATATTATAAGTATACTTAATTTAGTGAAGGATAAGCCACCTCAAAATCAAATAGTTTTTTTAAAGTCATGGAATGAATGGGGTGAAGGAAATTTTATGGAACCTGATCTTGAATTTGGTAAAGGGAAAATTGCAGTTTTAGCTAAATGCTTGAAAAATATCAATCATTAATATCTAGAATAACATTTTATCCTTTATGAGGATTAAATCAAGTATGCTTTTATCAATTATTATTCCCTGCTATAATTCAGCGCAGTTTATTGCGGCAACTTTGGACATGCTTGTTGAACAAGGATTGCAGGATTGTGAGATCATTGTAGTTAATGACGGATCTATCGACTCCACTGCGAAACTTGTTAAAAGATATACCCATACATATCCAAATATTACTCTTATAAATAAGAGCAATGAAGGTGTATCTGTTGCCAGAAATACGGGAATCACTGCCGCAAATGGTCAGTATATATATTTTCTTGATTCAGATGATACACTGACTCCGGAAACGCTAAGTTTTTTTAAGGCCACAATTAAGCGATATCAACATACTGATATGTTCGCCTTTGGTTATGAATCACATCAAGGTGGAAAAGTTTTAAAGGAATACATATACAAAAAATATAATAAAAAAGATTTTTATGCCCAAGAAATTCAGAAGACGTTTTTGGGTAAACAAATCTGTATACATATTTGTTCTTCACTATATCGAAAGGCGTTTCTTATAAACAATAAGCTATACTTTACTCCGGGAGTTCGTATTGGCGAAGATATTGAGTTCATTTTAAAAGCCCTTTCTGCCGTATCTGGAGTGCATTATGAATCTCGCTGTTGTTTTATCTATCAGATACGGAATGATTCTGCAATGCAGGGGTATAAGAGTTATAGTGAAACGCAATTTAATTCTTTTCTTTTAAATTACAAAGTAGTAAATGAAATACGTTATCAAAATATTCAATATGAATGTAACTTTTTTTTATTAAATAGTTATTTATCAAATCTTGTATATTATCTTTTATCTGATTTTAGTGATCAGAATGTGTCTAAAAAATTTATTGATTTTTCTTTTATTCTTAAAAACAAAGTAAAAAGTAATATAAAAATATTATTAATGGTTTTTCTTATTCGTTTCTTTAATCTAAAGAATATCTTTTTCTTTTTTAGGAAAAAATTATAAGAGTAAAATTTTATGTTTTCTTATCTCCTCATAGGCGCAGGCCTTTTCTCTTCTGTATTAGCCCATGAGCTTGCAAAGCAGGGTAAATCCTGTCTTGTAATTGATAAACGCACCCATGTCGCTGGAAATATTTATACAGAAAATATTGATGGAATCAATGTTCATACATACGGCGCCCACATTTTCCATACTGATTCAAAAGAAATTTGGGATTATGTAAATCAGTTTGCTGAATTCAACCGGTACACCAATTGTCCGGTGGCGAATTATAAGGGAAGCCTTTACAATCTTCCCTTTAATATGAACACTTTCAACAAAATATGGCCAGATGTATTGACGCCGGAACAAGCTAAAAACCGTATAGGAGAACAATCCTGTGAAATGGCAGGGAAGGTCCCTTGTAACCTTGAAGAACAGGCAATCAGTCTCGTAGGTCGGGATATTTATGAACGTCTTATAAAAGGATATACGGAAAAACAATGGGGACGCTCCTGTTCTGAGTTGCCGCCGGAAATAATTAAACGGCTTCCGCTCAGATATATTTTTGATAATAACTATTTTAATGACCGATTCCAGGGAATTCCGGTCGGTGGATACACGCAGATTATAGAAAAAATGCTTGCCGGAGCAGATATTCAGCTGAATACGGATTATTTTTCTGATAAAGAATATTTTGATACCTGCGCAGAAAAAATAATTTTTACCGGCCCCATTGACTGCTATTTTGATTACTGTCTTGGAGAATTAGAATATCGCAGTCTCCGGTTTGAAACAGGAATAGTGCCTGTGCAAAATTATCAGGGAAATGCTGTAATCAATTACACAGATGCGGAAACACCATTTACCCGCATTATTGAGCATAAGCATTTTGAACCTGATAATAAAGAAAGTTTTAATCTACCGAAGACTGTTGTTACCCGTGAATATCCTGCTGATTGGAAAATTGGTGATGATCCCTATTATCCGGTAAACGATAGGAGAAATTCAGACCTATATAACAAGTATAGAAAGCTTGCGGCCAGAGAAAGAAAAGTGATATTCGGCGGCAGGCTTGGTATGTATAAGTATTTTGATATGGATGATACGATTGCTGCCGCTTTGGAACTTTTTAAGTGTTTGAAATAACTCACAATATTTATTTTTACTATCAACTATATATTTAACAAAAAGATTTCTGCTTGGCGGCATGGAATTTTTAGGAAATCAAAATGACACAGCCTGTTTTCTCAATCATTACGCCTATGTATAATGGTGCGTCCTTCGTGGGGGATACCATAAAATCTGTACTTGCGCAGGAATTTCATGACTGGGAAATGATTGTGGTTGATGACTGTTCCCCTGATAACGGTGCCGGGGCAGATGTGGTGCAATCTTATGCAGATAAGGACGAACGGATTAAATTGATTCGTGCAAAGGAGAACAGGGGTTCTTCCGGAGCAAGGAATCAGGCGATGGATGTGGCTGTTGGCCGGTATCACGCTTTTTTGGACAGTGACGACATCTGGCATCCGGATTATCTTTCTACGATGAAAAGGCACATTGAAGAAAACAAGGATGAAACTGTTGCAATTTATTTTGCGTCGTACAGAAGGATGAATAGTACCTGTGACCGTGAGTTGTTGTCTCCCTATGTTTTTGAGGGGAAGCGTACATTTCATCAGCTTCTAAGACATTGTCCGATTTTTACTTCTGCCGCGATCGTCGATACATTGAAGTCGCCTGGAAAAATACGTTTTAATGAAGCATTGAAGGCTCTTCGTGATGACTATGCGTACTGGCTTGATATCATGAAATCAGGTTTAACTGCATATGGTTTTAAAGATGTCCTTGTTGATTACCGTATGAGGGAAGATTCAATGACGGCATCAAAAGTCAAAATGATAAAACCCCAGTGGAATATATATCGAAAAGTTCTCGGATTCAATCTCTTTAAAAGTGCATTCTATTTGTTCACATGGGCTGTAAATGGCGTGAAAAAATATAGGAAACTGCATTGATTCGTCCTCTTTCCGATTGAAAAACAATTTTCCCTGACTTATCCGACCGCCCCTTACCGGGCGGTTTTTTATTTTCCGTACCTACAGCGTCCATGCGTCCATGGTGGCAGAGGGAACAATGTTGGCGGCGTCAGTGGTTGCTATAATCGCCGGGGATTGTGACATTTATCATTGCAATAACATTACATATGTCAATTGCGGTTTGGTTAAGGCAGCCTTAAACTGAAAACAGATTATACAAACACCCAGCCTGTGTGTGAAAAGGTCTGTGCCCATGAAAAACAAGAAAATTATTGTTGCCGGCCATGTTTCCCTTGATATGACCCCGTCATTCCCCAGGAACAACAGGGCTTCTTCTCTTTATGACTTCATAAAACCTGGAAAGCTTGTCAATGTGGGTCCGGCTTCCATCAGTTCCGGAGGTTGTGTGAGCAATACCGGGGACGCTCTCCATTTTTTCGGTGCCGATGTCACCCTCCTGTGTAAAATCGGTGGTGATGTTTTCGGCTCCATACTCAAGGATATATATGAAAAAAAGGGATACAATGTAAGCTTTATAACCGCATCAGGAGAAACGACATCCTATACTGTGATAATAGCCCCTCCCGGCTGCGACCGCTTTTTTCTCCATAACAGCGCGGTGAATAACACCTTTTCTGCCGATGAAATAAATTATGGATTGGTGGAAGAAGCCGGCTTCTTCCATTTCGGATATCCGTCCGTCATGCGCCAGTTCTATGTTGACGAGGGTGAGTCCTTGTCCGGGATGTTCCGCAAAGTAAAGAGCATGGGGCTTGTCACAAGCATGGATACCGCTGCGATTGATCCTGACGGGCCGGTGGCGGAACATGACTGGAAATCAATCCTTGCAAAAATCCTTCCGTATGTGGACTTTTTTGTTCCATCAGTTGAAGAGCTGTTCTTTATGTTAGATAAGGCTTACTATTATAAATTGCAGGAACGTTCTTCCGGTGAGGATATTTGCAGGCACTTGTCATTCAAGGAAGATATTGAACCCTTGGCGGAAGAAGTCCTCGGGATGGGATGCAAAGTTGTCCTTTTGAAATGCGGAGCTTCAGGAATGTACCTGGCTGCGAAAGATTATTCCGTAATGAAAACTATTTTTGATGACAAGGAAGCCGCTGCATGGGATAACTTCAGGTTGTTCGCAAAAAGTTTTGTTCCCGATGTCATATTGTCTGGAACCGGAGCGGGGGACACGTCCATCGCCGCATTCATTTATGGTGTTGTGAATGGTATGAGTCCGTCGCTTTGTCTTGATCTTGCGGTGGGGACAGGAACATCATGCCTTACTTCGTATGATGCTCTGTCCGGACTTCTTTCTATCGATGAATTGAAAAAGAAAATTGATGCCGGATGGCACAGGGAAGACATTATACAGCCATAATTTTTTTACTGGAGGACAATATGATTGTGAGTTTGAGAACAATACTGAGGATTGCGGAGTCGATCGGTTCCGCTGTAGGAGCTTTTAATGCGACATCTTTTGACGGTGTACGTGCTATCCTGGATGCGGCTGAAGAAATCAACAAGCCTGCTGTCCTTCAGTTTGCACCGGCCGCCCATGAAGTTTATATTCCATTCAAAAAAATAGGCCCCGTGATGATGTTTTTGGCGGAAAGGGCCAGTGTGCCTGTCTGTGTCCATCTTGATCACGGCTCGTCCTTGTCGGAAGTGAAGACAGCCCTTGATATGGGTTTTACCGGTGTCATGTATGACGGTTCGGGTCTTCCCTATGAGCGGAATGTGGCTGATACAATGGCCGCCGTTGAGGTCGCAGGAAAATACGGTGCGTCAGTTGAGGCAGAAATCGGATGCATGGGAAGGGAAGAAAGCGAATCTGCAAATGGCGGAGGAACCTGCGAGTCCAGGTATACAGACCCTGATACGGCCGCCAGGTTTGTGAAAGAAACCGGGATAGATGCCCTTGCCTGTTCTTTCGGTACCGTTCACGGCATTTATTTGTCAGAGCCGGTTCTGGACATTCCCCGGATAAAGGAAATCCGCGAGAAAACCGGCGTGCCGGTTGTTATGCATGGAGGATCCGGAATAAGCGACGAAGATTTCCGTAAATGCATAAAAAACGGTGTCCGGAAAATAAATTTTTATACTTACGCTGCAAAATATGCAGGTGATGCGGTATGTAGCTATATAGGCGAAAAGTCAGGAAATATATTCGGCCATGATTTGTTTGTTACCATGTATGAATCCATGAAAAAAACTTTTATTGACACAATGAAGGTTTTTTCATCTTAAATGCTATAAAATGACAATTGTCATTTTTATATTGTTACAAATATCAATTGTGGATTTAAAATATGGGGGGTAAGCTTAATTAATATACAGGGTCAGGGGTAACAGGTTTTCTATGTTTACCTGACAATATTTTTTCGGAGGTTTTTATGAAAAAATTTATGTGCATTGTGGCAGCTTTGTTTATGGTTGCCTCTGTTTTTGCTGGAGGTAGTAAAGAAAATACTTCCGGTAAAAAGACAGGGTATAAGTTCGGTTATACCTGCATGGATGGGACAAATCCGTTTTTTGTTACTATCCAGGCAAAAATGAAAGAACTTATCGAAGACCGTGGCGATACTTTGATAATTACGGATCCGGGAAACGATGTTACAAAGCAAATCTCCCAGGTTGAAGATATGCTCTCGCAGAATCTTGACGGATTGTTTATGAATCCTGTTGACGCTGCCGGTATTCTTCCTGCTCTTGACGCCACTAAAGCTGAAGGTGTTCCGATTGTTGGGTTTGATACCGAAGTCGCTGATATGTCTTACCTTGTGTAAAATATAATTCCACAATAGAGGTGCTGGAATTATTTATAAATAAATTCCGTGTTGATTCAAAGAAAGAGAAAGAGATAACCCAGAAATACATTGATATGATGTCTACAAAAACTCCTCATCAAAATCAAGTTATCGGTGCTCTTTCAGGAGGAAACCAACAGAAGGTACTTTTTGGACGATGGCTTGCAACTGATCCCCGTATACTGATTCTTGATGAACCTACAAGGGGAATTGATGTAAAGGCAAAATCTGAAATATATGCGATAATGAATGAACTCGTGAAAACCGGTGTTTCCATTATTATGATTTCCTCCGAGCTTCCTGAGATTATTAATATGAGTGACAGAGTGTATGTTATGGCAGACGGGGTTATTGCCGGTTGTCTTGATCATGCGGATGTGGATCAGGAAAAAATTATGCAGCTTGCTGCAATCTAATGTGGAATTTGATACAAGGGGGTCGTAAAATGAATATAAGTAAACTGTCGATTAAATTGGATTCATCAAACAGGGCCGCTGTTTTCCTGCGTGAGAATATGGGTATCATTATTGCTCTTGTCGTATTATGTGTTTTCCTTTCTTTTTTCCCTGGAACCAATCAGTCCTTTCCAACCCAACGGAATGTATTTAATGTTTTGCGCCAGATATCAACCAATATGTTGCTGGCTTGCGGTATGACAATGGTTATCATTCTTGGAGGCATAGACCTGTCCGTGGATTCAATCATAGCCCTTACTGGAGTTTTGGCCGCAGGATGTGTTTCCAGATATAATCTGCCGATTCCTGTTGCTTTTGCCGTCGGTATTTTAATTGGCGTGGTTTTCGGTATTTTTAACGGTATGGTTGTTTCAAAAACAACTATACCTCCTTTCATTGTTACTCTTGCGACTATGAACATTGCCCGTGGCCTTTCAGGTGTATATACAGGCGGATCCCCGGTACGTGTTGTAAGTAAAGCATGGCAGTGGCTTGGGGCTGGTTATATAGGGCCTTTCCCGGTTCCAGTTATCATTATGATTATAGTTTTCATAATCTCACTGTTGATTTTAAATAACACAAAAACGGGTCGCCATATTTATGCTGTTGGTGGAAATACTATTGCTGCCCAATTTTCAGGAATTAAAGTCTCTAACGTCAAGTTTTTTGTTTATTTGTACTCTGGATTAATGGCAGGTATCGCAGGTGTAATCCTTGCTTCCCGTATGTATTCAGGTCAACCGACCGCCGGAGAAGGCGCTGAAATGGATGCAATCGCGGCTGTTGTTGTGGGTGGTACTTCAATGTCAGGCGGTTCCGGAAAACTAGGCGGAACATTGATCGGTGCTTTGATTATCGGTGTTTTGAATAACGGTTTGAATTTGATGAATGTTAATTCTTTCTGGCAAACGGTTCTCAAAGGTGTCGTTATTCTTCTTGCAGTATTTCTTGATTATATCAGAAATATTAAAAAGCAGAGGGCATAAATATGCTTATGGCTGGCCTGCATTCAGTTGTGTAACTGTTATTCAGGCCAGCTTGTAAAATCCAATGAAGAAAAATATAATTTTTATTATTTTCAGAATCTGTATTTCCATCCTTATTGTTTCCGTCATTCTTTCCCTTACCTTTATATTTTTTTCCGGATATCTTAAAAAACATACCCCCATAAAATTCGGCGCCACATATATGACAATGAATAATCCATATTTTCAGGTTCTTGATGAAACCATGAAACGCCTTATTTATGACTATGGGGATGTCCTTATATCAAGGGATCCTGCCCAGAATCAGGAACGACAGAATATTCAGATTGTTGATATGATAGAAGAAGGAATATCGGTTCTTTTTTTGAATCCTGTGGACCGAACTAAAATACTTCCGGCAATAAACGCCTGTAAGAAGGCTGGAGTTGCGATTTTTATAGTTGATACTGATGCTGAAGATATTTCAAACGTGATTTCCGTTATCCAGTCCGATAATTATATGGCTGGTGTGCAATGTGCGGAAGATATGGTAACCAGAATACCGACCGGAGGTAATATAGTTGTTTTGTATGATACTAGAATTTCTTCCACTAGGTTGCGTTATGACGGTTTTATCCGTACTGTAGAAAAATATAACGGCTTTAACATTGTGAAAATAATTACTGATGTATCTGAAATAGAAGTGGCTACCGAGAAGGTTAGAAGTTTTTTAAGGGAGAAAATTGATTTTAATGTTATTTTTGCAAGTAATGATCCTACCGCTCTTGGAAGCCTTGCAGCGTTACAGCAAAGTGGTACCGATGATAAAATATTAATTTATGGTGTTGATGGTTCTCCCGATGTCAAATCAATGATTTCCAAGGGGTTTATTACTGGAACTGCCGCCCAGTATCCCATCATAATGGGAAAAATGTCTGTGGAAATGGCCTACAGGTATTTAGAAGGCAAAGATGTTCCCAAGCAAATTTTAGTTGATACGGATATGATAACCCAGGAAAATATAGGTTTATATAATTTGGATGGATGGCAGTAAATATGACGGATATCGAACATATAAAAAAACAAATGAACGGTATATAAGTTTTATTTTCAGCATTCTCTTTGGATTGTGTTTCCTGTCATCTGTTTCCATTGCATTATTTATTTGTATTACAACATCATATATTTGTGATGAATACAGTTCACAGTCTTTTATTTCTTCTGTTTCAGTAATACCAGGAAATGCCAGGTATTTATTTGTAAGTATTGTTATCCTGATGTTTTTATTGGCAGTATCATATTGTGTCCGGGAGATTTATCGAAAAAAAATATTGTCTGGATTACTTTTATTGTTGATATTATTTTATCTTTCTGGATATTGGGTATTTTGAGTTTTAATTATAACGGATTAATTTTATGGGTCTTGGCTAATATTTTGTTTTATTGTTTGAATAAACGTAAAAAACTTATGTCGATTATTATTATTTGTGTTGGAATGCTGATTTATTTGTGTTCCGATTTCGGTTTATTGTCTATGATTCTGGATTTATATGATATACATGATTATATAAATTTTTATGACAATAAGGTGAATCGAATGTATCTTTTAGGATTATATGATTTTTGTCAGATTGGAACGATAGTCTGTTTCATAGTTTTTTGTACTACTACACTTGTATCGAAACAGGATTTGTTGCATAAAATAAATGATTTGTATGTTCAACTTACAGAAGCTCATGCAAGACTTAAAACAGCAAATCATGAAATAGAAAAATATATGTTTGAACAGGCAAAAACAATAGAAATCCAGGAACGAAACAGGCTGGCGAGGGAAATACATGACACCGTTGGGCATACCCTTGCAGGAATTGTTGCCGGTTTGGACGCCTGTAATACACTTAAGCAGACTAATCCTGATAAATTCAATCAACAACTGAATATTGTTTCCGGCATGGCCAGGGAAGGAATACAGGAAATACGGAGATCAGTGAATCACTTGCGCCCTGACGCTCTTGAACGCTTGTCATTGGAGTCTGCGATCAGACAGCTTGTTCATAATACAGAATCTGTTACAGGCATGCATGTACATTTTTCTTCTTCGGTGCGTAATTTCGATTTTGATGAAGACGAGGAGCTTGCCATTTACCGTATAATTCAGGAAAGCATCACAAATGCAATAAAACATAGTCATGCGGATACAATTGAGTTAAAAATCAAAAAAGACAGAAGTTCCATATGTATTTTTATTCATGATAACGGGGTAGGGTGTTCTGATATCCGTATGGGTTTTGGATTGTCACATATGCAGAGCAGAATAGAAATGTTGCATGGCGAATTAAAATTCTGGAGTGAAAACTGTTTTTCAATAGAAGCGATAATTCCGATAAGAACTAATTAGGAGTATAAAAAGTGATAAAAATTTTAATTGCAGATGACCAGGAATTGATGAGACAAAGTCTTCAGATTGTTCTTTCCAGTCATGATGATATTGAAGTTGTGGATATTGTAAAAGACGGAGAGTCAGTTATAAGGTCTATCCCGCATTCAAAGCCTGATATAATTCTTATGGATATCCGTATGCCGAAGATGGACGGTGTTCAGTGTACTAGAATTGTAAAAGAAAAATATCCTGAGATCAAAATCATTATTCTTACAATGTTCGATGATGATGAATATGTTTATGACGCTTTAAAGTATGGTGCCAGCGGATATTTGCTTAAAGGTATTTCCATGGAAGGATTAAAGGAAGCGATAACAACTGTGTACTCCGGTTCTGCAATGATAAATCCTGATATTACAAAAAAAATGCTTTCGTTTTTCTCGCAAATGGCGAAGCAACGGGATATAATTTCTGTACCGGTTGATCAAATCAGGCAGCTTAATTCCGCTGAACGTAAGGTTATAAACGCTTTGTCATACGGTTATTCTAACAAAGAAATCGCTGATATTGTCAATTTGTCAATGGGAACGGTCAGGAATTATATTTCATCCATACTCGAAAAGCTTGGTTTGAGGGACAGGACACAGATTGCAATATGGGCAATACAATCAAAAAATAATTTTTTTGAAGAAGAAGATGGCGATGATACGTAGAATAACTTTTTATTTTTTTATTGTTTTATGTTTTTTTTCTTTTCCGCCTGCTCAGATCATGATAATGCGGCAGAGTTGCACTTCGGTGTCTTTGCAGGCAGTAATTGGGACGTAGCTGTTAAGGATAGCGCAATATTATTTGACCGTGCAATAAAAAAATTTGAATATGAAAATCCAGGATCAAAAGCAATATATAATAGTGGGATACGAAAGGATCAATACTCAGAATGGTTTAGTCAACAGATACTCAAAGGGACGGTTCCCGATATATTTGTGATACTCGAGGCTGATTTCAGCAAGCTCGTGTCTCTTAATATTCTTGAACTATTGGATGTTTATATTTCCGCGGATGTTTCTTTTGATGCGGATCGATACTATAATCTTTGCTTGAATGGCGGAAGAAGCGGGGGAAAACAATATGCCCTTCCTTTTGAGACAGTTCCGGATGTCATGTGTGTAAATAAAACACTGTTAAAAAAAGAAAATATTTCCGTTCCTCTTGATAATTATTCCTGGAATGATTTGTATGATATGTGTAAGCAGATTACGAAGGATAATGACGGAGATGGAACACTGGATCAATTCGGTATTTGCGGGTTCGGATGGCTTGAAGCAGTTTATTCTGACAAGATCTCTCTCTTTTCAGTTGATGAAAAAAAATGTTTCTTTAATACGCCGGAAGTTGCCAATGCAGTTAAATTTATTCAATCACTCGAAAGCTTAAATCAAGGTTATAAAGTTACTCAGGAAGATTTTGACAGCGGAAATGTGGCTTTTATGCCTATAAGTATTGCGGAATACCGTACTTATAAATCATATCCGTACCAGATAAAAAAATACTCAGAATTCCAGTGGGATGCGGTGGATATGCCTAAAACGTCGAGCGGTCGGAACAGTTCTGTTGTTAACAATCTTATTATTGGTATGAGCCGGCATAGCAGGAATAAGCAGTTGGCATGGAAATTTCTAAAGACTTTGACATATGATTCTGAAATACAACAACGCCTGTTTGTAGATTCAGCTGGTATATCTCCACTCAAGGATATTACTGAATCTAACACAACCCGTATGATACTTGAAAATGTCATTGATGACAACAGCCGGCTAATAGATAATAAGCAAATAGGACGTGCAATAGAAAATGGATATACTGCCTATAAATTCCCTCTTTATGCTGATGCAATACAGATTGCTGATAGTGAAATCAGCAAGATATATATTGATAACAGGAATATCGAAGATACTCTCAGGGTTGTCCAACAGCGTGTCATGAATTACATTAAATAAATTTTTGAAGGAGCTCCACATGAAAAGGTCAGAAATCAATGAAGTTATCAAGTACATGGAAAAATTAGTAACCCGGCATGGTTATGTTCTTCCCCCATTTTGCAATTGGACACCTGACGAATGGAAGAATAAAAGCCATGAATATGATGAAATACGGGATAATATGCTTGGATGGGATATCACCGATTACGGTTTGGGTGATTTTGAAAAATGTGGTTTCGGTCTGATTACACTGCGAAACGGAAACCAGCATAACCCGAAATACAAAAAAGTATATGCAGAGAAGTTGCTTATGCTAAAAGAAGGCCAATATTCCCCTATGCATTTTCATTGGTATAAAAGTGAGGATATTATTAACCGTGGTGGAGGCATCCTGCTGATTACAGTTTATAATGATGATGGCGATGGAGGTTTGGCCTCAACCGATGTTACCGTTAATTCTGACGGACGCTCTTATGTTGTTCCTGCCGGAACAAAAGTCTCCCTGGCTCCGGGGGAAAGTATAACTATATGGCCCCATATGTATCATGAATTCAATGTGAAAAAAGGAATAGGGGATGTCCTGATAGGTGAGATGTCCCAATGTAACGATGACAACACGGACAACCGTTTTTACGAAAAGGTCGGGAGGTTCCCGGAAATCGAAGAGGATTGCGAACCATACCGCCTTTTGTGCAATGAATATCCTCCTGCGGTAAATTGACGGTCAATGTGCCGGCTACAGGATGACTGGTGTTTTGCAGGGGAAAAATGTTTCCCCTGCGTTTTATTTTTCTATTTTGTCTGTTACGGCAGCGACACGTTTTTGAATTACTTCCGCGTTAAAAGGTTTGCTTATAAAGTCTTTGACATTCCTTTTCTTTGCGTTGACTACATTTTCAAATGTGGCTTCGGCTGTAATTAAAATTACAGGAATGGTTACGTTGTTTTTTTCCAGGATATCTATTACATCAAAACCTTTAAGGACAGGCATTGATATGTCCAGCAAAATCAAATCGATGAGCATTCTTTTTTCAAGGATATTATCCAATGCCGCATAACCGTTTCCGGCTTCTATTATCTTGTAATTTTTATTTAAAATATTTTTAAGTATCCTGCGTTCTATCCCTGAATCATCGACAATCATTATTGTTTTAAAACCTTCGCTCATTTTAATTTCCTCCGTGGTTTTTCCCAAATCCGTTAGTATCCGTTGTTTAACTGCCGAATCTGGCTTTCATCTTGGCGAGAATATCTATTGCTTCAGAAGTTTCCAGCTGTGGTGCAGGTTCATGGTGTTCTACAAGATTTTCAGGTATTTCACTTAAAAATGGGGACGGTGTACATTCAATTTCATTTCCGGCCTTCCTTCTTTTCATACAGCTGGAAATAAATAGTTTGCTCTGTGCACGGGTTATAGCCACATAAAAAAGCCGCCTTTCCTCTTCTATGTTGCCTTCGCCTTCCTCGATGCTTCTGGCATGGGGAATAATACCGTCTTCAGCCCCGGCGATAAATACGACCGGAAATTCCAACCCTTTCGCAGCATGGATGGTCATGAGATTCACTTTCCCCGAGTACTCATCTTCCAATGAATCCCTTGACATAAGTGTTATGCGATTCAGATAATCATAAAGTGATTTGTCAAAATTGTCAGGATCCTTTTCCCATACTGAAATCGAAGCGATTAAATTCTCTATATTGAGGAATTTGTATCTTGCAGCTTTTTCATTTTTTTGGTATTCCTGCACCAGATAACTCCAGTAATCAATATCTTCTACCATTTTCCGCACTTTGTTCGCCAGGTCTTTCCCGGAAAGCATTTCTGACCTGCGGCTGCGTATAAAATCCGCAAATTCTGAAAGATTGTCTCCGGATTTTTCTTGAAAAAGCATACCGTTCCTGTCATTTATTGAATTAATCGCAGTCCAAATTGAACAATTCTGTGCATCGGCTGCCGCAGAAATTTCCGATATGGTTTTTCTGCCCAGCCCCCTTCTGGGAGTGTTTATAATACGTAACAGGTTTATGTCATCGTCAGGGTTGGCAATTACCCTGAGGTAACTTATTATGTCTTTTATTTCTTTCCGCTGGAAAAAGCTGGTTCCTCCAGACATTGTGTAAGGGATATTTGAATCCAAGAACGCCTCTTCAATCGCTCTGTTAAGGTTGTTTGTCCGTATAAGGACGCCGAAATCGGAAAAGTTTAATTTTTCCCGTATGCGGATTGTCTGTATCATTTCCGCTATGAATTCAGCTTCTTTTTTCTCATCTTCTGGCATGAAAATTTCAACCGGTTTTCCGGAATCATTCCCGGACCACAGGGATTTTTTTTTGCGGTTTGTATTGTGGGATATAACTCCGTTTGCGGCTGCAAGGATTGTGCCTGTTGAACGGTAATTCTGTTCGAGTTTTATTTCCTTTAAATCTGGGAAATCCCTTTCAAATTTTCTGATGTTTTCAAAATCAGCCCCCCTCCAGGAATAAATGGATTGGTCATCATCTCCCACAACACAAATATTCTTTTCCGCAAGGAAGCGCATGAATTCATATTGTTGCATGCTTGTGTCTTGGAATTCATCAACCATTACATACCGGAAACGGTTCCGGTATCTTTCCAGCACTTCAGGATTTTCTCTGAAAAGTTTTATTGGAAATAATATTAAATCATCAAAATCGACCGCATTGTAAAGTTGGAGTCCTTTCTGGTATTCATCGAACAGGGTTCTGTATCTGTCTGATGAACTCTGCCATTCCTTCATCCCTGTTTTTATGGCTGAAAATAAGTTTGATATTTCATATACATCCAATGTGTTCGCATTGAATCCCATTTCCATTGCCGTTTCTTTTATAAGTTGTGCCTTATCACCTTCATCGTAAATACTGAAATTATCCCTCCTGGAAAGAAGCCGGGCGTTTTCCCTTATGATTTTCACTCCGAAAGAATGAAAGGTACTGACTGTCAATGCCTGGAGTTTTTTTCCTGTAAGGTCTTTAACCCTCTGTGACATTTCCCTGGCAGCCTTGTTTGTAAAGGTGAGGGCGAGTATCTGGGCCTGTGGTATGCCTGAATCCAGCATATACGCCATACGGTGGGTTATGACACGGGTTTTGCCTGAGCCTGCGCCGGCAATTATCAGTACTGGCCCTGCTATTGTTGTGACTGCTTCATACTGGGCGGCATTCAATTTGGATTGATAATCAAAGGACATTGTTTTCACCGTGGGTAAAGGGCTTATCCGGCTTCCGGCATAATCGCAGCTGTCAAAGGACTTTAGATAGGAAATCCTTCAGCCGTTCGTTTTGCGGATTTCCGAAAAACTTGTCGGGTGTATTCTGTTCATGTATTATTCCGCCATCCATAAATAAAACCCTGGTGGCTACCTCCCTGGCAAATCCCATTTCATGGGTTACTACTACCATGGTCATTCCGTCATCCGCCAGTTCCTTCATAAGCTGAAGGACTTCCCCCACCATTTCAGGATCCAGCGCCGAAGTAGGTTCGTCAAAAAGCATTACATCGGGATTCATGGCAAGGGAACGAACAATGGCTATCCTTTGTTTTTGTCCTCCTGAGATACGGGAAGGATATTCCTGCGCCTTGTCTTCAAGCCCGATTCTGGCGAGCAGCTCCATAGCCTTGCTTTCAGCTTCTTCCTTTGTCTGGAGTTTAAGTGTAATCGGAGCAAGGGTTATGTTTTGCATGATGGTTAAATGTGGAAAAAGGTTGAAGTGTTGGAATACCATGCCCATTTTCCTGCGTATCATGTCTATGTCCGCTTCGGCATTAAGAAGGGTTCCTTCAAAATAAATGTCACCTTCATCGGGAATTTCCAGCCAGTTGAGGCACCGGAGAAAGGTGGATTTTCCGGAACCGGAAGGACCAACAATAACGACTTTTTCGCCCTTGTTAATTTTCTCTGTTATCCCGTTCAAGACCTGCAAATCGCCGAATCTTTTCCGTAAATTTCTAACCTCTATCACTTTTAGCCAGCCTTTTTTCAAGAATAGCGAAAACTTTTGTTAAACCTAATGTAAGGCACAGATAAATTACAGCACAGGTTATCAGGGGTATCCATGCATTGTAAGTCGCATTCCGAACCATGTCCCCGGCCTTTGTCAAGTCAGTTACAGCTATAAAACTGGCAACGGATGTTTCTTTTATTAAGACAATGAATTCACTTGTGTAAGTGGGAAGAATCATTTTAACCGCCTGAGGCAGTATAATCTTGGACATGGTCTGACGCTTGGAAAGCCCCAGGGATCTTCCGGCTTCCATCTGTCCTTTGTCGACACCCTGTATTCCGGCACGGAAAATTTCAGTGCAATAGGCTCCGGAGTTTATGCCGTAAGCAATGACTGCCACAAGAAACTTGTTATCCATGCCTAGAGGGGAGAAAATGATAAAATAAAAAATCATGAGCTGGGTAGCGAGAGGTATACCCCTTATAACGGTTGTATAGAAATTGGCTATTACGCGTAGATATTTGTTTCCTGATAATTTACACAGGGCGGATCCTGCCCCCAGCGCGGTTCCGATTATAATTGCAAAAACAGCGATGCATACGGTAACCCCCAGCCCTTGCGCAATCAAGAGCCAGCGGCTGCCGTAAATCATCGTGTTGTAAAAGGACTGGAACACCGTTTATTTCCGGATGATAATCACTTGTTCCGATTCAAAATACGGAACGGAGAAATCCACGTTTTTCTTGCGTTCTTCGTTAACCGACATACCGGCGGCAATAAAGTCTATGGCGTTGGAGGAAAGGGCAGGGATGAGGCTGTCAAAGGCCATGTCCACAACTTCAAGGTTTGCCCCGCACTCTTTTGCGATGAGCTGTCCCATGCTTATGTCAAATCCTACAATTTTGTTTCCGTCAACATATTCAAATGGAGGGAAGGCGGCGTTTGTCCCCAGTTTGATAACCTTGTCACTTGACGGAACGTCAATCGGGGGGATGGTGATTTTTCCGTCAGCCGGCATAAAAGCCTGGCGCAGTTTATTGTAATCATCTCCTTCCATCATCTTTTGAATAGCGCTGTTAATGCTGTCCAAAAGCTCCGTATTTCCCTTTTTCACTGCGATGGCGTATTCCTCCCTGGCGAAAGAACCGGTGAGAATCTGCAAATCATCATTGCGGGAAACTATTTCCCTGGCCGGAAGCTCATCCAAAACAACAGCATCGATGGCTCCGTTTTTCAAATCAAGGGCTGCGTCAATACCGCTTTTGAATGAGGAAAGCTTGACATTCTCCACATTCTCCTGAACCCAGCTTTCACCTGTGGTTCCTGCCTGGACTCCTATTTTTTTCCCTGCCAAATCTTCTGCGCTTTTAATTTCCACTTCTTTTTTCGCACATGAAGAGAAAGTGAAAAGAGCCGCAACGGCTACGGCAAAAATCAGTTTTTTCATAATTTTTCTCCTGATCTCCTGATATCGAATGGATTTAGAATGGAATGATACCATATTTGGCCTTATCATTTCAATTGTTTCGGACCTCTGTTGGACCGATGTTTGCATTTTATATATATTTTTATGCTTGTTTATAAGTTTGATAGAGAGTATACTTTATTCCGTCTGTATTTATTTCCGGACAGGGGGTAAAATTGGCTCGGCGCGGGACATTGGGCAGGATTATTGTTCTGCTTATCCTTATAATTATTTTAATCTGTGGTGGACTTTTGTGGTTCGATTATCTGGGGATAATGCGTACAAGGCATCTTTTCGGACCTGTGTATTCTCTTTTCGGCCTTCATAACAGACAGGGGGTTTCAACCCTTCCATCTGCTCCGGGAAACCTGGATGAAGACAGGATTGCTAAAAGACTGGAATCCATTGATATCCGCAGCCAGGAATTGGATTTGCGTGAGGAAGAGCTCAATAGACGTGAAAGGGAAATCCTGCAGATTTCCCAGGAACTGGAGGACAGGCAGACCACCGTGGAGGAGCGGGAGCGGTCTTTCTCTGAGATGATGCGTTCCACGGAGGACAGGGCAGCCAATATCCGGGTTATTGCCGGCTACATGAATGGCATGCCGCCCCAGGCTGCGGTGGATAACCTTTTGGCTATGGATGACCAGGATGTCATCGATGTTCTCAGGGCTGTGGAGGATGAAGCCGCCGCAGCCGGGGAAACTTCTTCAGTGGCCTACTGGTTTTCCCTGATGCCACCGGAAAGGGCGGCTGAAATCCAGCGGAAAATGACCTCAAAGCCCAGAACCCTGGAATAAATCCTTAAAACTTAAAAAATAATTCAACACTTGCGCTTTTTTTCTCGACAATAGTAGAAACGGGCTTTTCCGCATTTTATGTGAATTTGCGGGCAGCCGTTTCAGGAGGTTTGCGTAAGTGATGCCAACGACTGATGCTTTAACCCCTTTCCCGGGCGAAATCGAGCGGATGCGCTCCGGGAACCGCATGTATGCGGAAAACAGGGGAAAAGGCGGACAAGCCGATGCTGAAACTGTACGAAACGGAGATTCATTCCCCGAGATGCTTGAAAATATGCAGAACGGTGCCATGGACAAGGCGGCGGAGGAAGGAAAAACTTCCCCGGCAAAGCCGGAAGGGGAAACAGTGGACGTTGAAGGACGTGCCGCTTTAGAAACCGGGAAAAATGAAACAGAAAGACAGGCTGACCCTGACTCTTTTGAAAGGGAAAAGTCAGTCTCTTCTGAAGATGTTCCGGTTCCCGCTCTTGTGGCCAATGGTTCCGGTGTTCTTAAAAATATGCCGGAAAAACCCGGGAATCCTGCCGGAAAAGTTTCCGGTGACAAAAATCCTGCCCGGAGTATTCTTGGTTCCGGGAAAAATGTCTCCTCACTCTTCCAGGATATCGATGCGGCGGAATCCGCCGGTAAAAAGGACGGGAATGCCTTTCCGGATAGTTTACAGGCTGCCGATGGTAAAAACGGTGAAAATACGCTGCAAAAACTGTTAAAAAACAAGGAGGCTGCCGGAACCGGAAATGAGTCCCTTTCCGAAACTGAAGGAATTCCTGTTCCCGGTGACAAACTTCAGGAAACAGGAAAAACCCGGGAAAACGGACGGAAGGAGGCGGTTTTTTCCATTGTGGATTTGAGGCATAAGTGTGCAGTTAAAAACGAAGCCTCCGGACAAACTGGTCCGGCCACCGGTTCCGGGGACAAGGCCGATGTGGAAATGCATATGTTCCTGTCCTCTGATCTTTCCGCCGGGGATACAGCTTCCCTGCATGACGGTGGCAGGGGATTAAACTCCCGGGGAGACGGATTTTCTTTCCAGGGTTCTTCCATGTTCGGCAACGGGGGGGAAGTCCAAGCCAATTCAGGAGCCGGAAATTACAGCTCCTTTGCCGAACGGCTTTCGGCTGAAATCCGGGCGAATTCCTATGAATTCGTGAGGGCAGGGCAGATTGTCCTGCGCAACGGGAACGAAGGTTTGATACGGTTAACCTTGCATCCCGAAAGCCTGGGACCCGTCCGCATCCGGCTGGAAATGTCCGGGGACAAAAAGCTTTCAGGAAAAATCACGGTTTCCTCCCGGGAAGCCTGGGATGCCTTTGAAGGGAGCATGGACAGCCTTTTGCAGTCCTTTGCCGAAGAAGGTTTCAACGCCTCGAATTTTGACCTTTCCTGGTCAGGGGCGGATACCGGCGGAAAGGGCATGGAAGGAAAAATCAGCGCGCCTTTTTACGCTTCAAGCGTTCCCGATGTAATGCCCGGGGACATATCTTCCGATAATGAAATGGCGCACAATGGGGCGCATATTCACGGTTCTTTGTATGCCGTGGATGTTTTTGCGTAATCCGGAGGTTTTGATGGATATTGGAACATTGTTGAACACTTCGATGAGCTCCCAGGAACAAACACTTGTCCAGCTTCAGGTCGATTCTTTCAACAAAACGCTGGCTGTCAACGGAAGGACGGCTAAAACAGAACTTGGCAAGGATGATTTTCTAACGCTTCTCATCGCCCAGCTTTCGCACCAGGATCCGACAGCTCCGATGAAAGACACGCAGTTTATTGCCCAGATGGCCCAGTTTTCCAGCCTGGAACAAATGACAAACATGAGTTCAGGATTTACAAAACTGGCATCCCTCATCGGCAGCTCCGAAGCTTCATCCGCTGTGGGCAAAACAGTGGATATTGATGCCGGTGGAAACACTGTTTCCGGAGTGATAACAGCCGCTTCAAGGGGCGAGAATCCCACCGTGCAGGTGAACGGAAACTGGTATGACTGGTCGGCGGTAAAGACTGTGTATGCAGACAAAAACATTTACGGGGGTAACTGATTATGATGAGATCTCTTTATTCCGGCGTTTCCGGAATGCAAAACCACCAAACCCGCATGGATGTAATCGGAAATAATATTTCCAATGTAAATACAACAGGTTTTAAACGGGGAAGGGTGAATTTCCACGATCTGCTTTCCCAGCAGATGAGCGGCGCGGCCCGTCCTACGGATGAGGTGGGCGGCGTAAACCCGAAGGAAGTGGGACTCGGCATGAATATCGCCAGTATCGATACAATCCATACCCAGGGCTCACTCCAGACCACCGGAGTCCAGACTGATGTGGCAATCCAGGGCAATGGCTTTTTCATCATGAAATCCGGAGAAAAAACCTATTTCACCCGGGCGGGAAATTTCGGTGTGGACAGGGAAGGTACCCTGATTAATCCCGCCAACGGAATGCGGGTTCAGGGTTGGCAGGCCCGGGACATTGACGGACAGATTGTTCTTGATGTTTCAACACAGCCTGAAGACCTGATTATCCCGGTGGGACAGAAAATAGACGCCAGGGCCACAACCTCCGTAAGGTATGCCTGTAACCTGGACAAAAGGCTTCCCGAAATCATGGAGGGAGCCACCGAAGCTGATATTTTGAATGCCACCTGGCAGACCTCTTTCAATATTTATGATGAATTCGGCCAGCAGCATGATTTGAACGTCTCCTTCACCCGGGTTCCAGGAACCCAGAACCAGTGGCAGGCCACTGTAAACGTGAATGGCGTGGATGAGACTGAAACCCGTGCCGGTTTGGGAACAACTGACGGTGCCGGAAACACTTTCATAGTTAGCTTCGACAACAACGGTATGCTTGCGGCTGTTACCGACACTCTGGGCAATGTGACAGCGCCGGAAGGAATCATCAATGTGCAGGTTTCCTTCAACGTTCCCGGGGCCAACCCGGACGAAGACGGTAATCCCACCCGCCAGACCTTCAACCTGAATTTGGGCGAAATCGGAAGTGTTGAGAACACAGTCACCCAGTTTGCCGAAAAAAGCTCCACAAAGGCCTATGAACAGGACGGTTATAACATGGGATACCTTGAAAACTTCAAGATAGACCAGTCCGGGATTATAACAGGCGTTTATTCCAACGGAGCCAGCCGTACCCTGGGTCAAATCGGGCTCGCAACCTTCGCGAATCAGGGTGGATTGGAAAAAGCCGGTGAAAACACCTATGTTGAATCCAACAATTCCGGTGCAGCCAATATCGGTGTTTCCGGTGTGGCCGGGAAGGGCAAGCTGATTGCCGGTGCCCTGGAAATGAGTAACGTGGATTTAACCGATCAGTTTACCGACATGATTGTAACCCAGAGGGGGTTCCAGGCTAACTCCAAGACCATTCAAACTTCAGACTTGATGTTGGAAACGGTCATCAACCTGAAACGGTAATAAGTTTTGGGATAAATACGGATCTTAAGGTGGCGTTTCCATTTTAAGATTCGTATTATCTTTTATATTTGAAACTTAAAGCAAAATAAGATAGAATGTTTTAAGGATATGCAATGATTAAAGTGACACAGCTTAACGGCAAACAGTATTGGATTAATCCTCACCAGATTGAAGCTATCGAAACCAATCCTGATGTTACTTTGTCAATGCTTTCCGGAAAAAAACTTGTTATACGCGAGACTCCGGAAGAGATTCTTGACCGTATCGTTGAATACCGTAAGCGTATAGGCGCATTCAAAAACGAGGAGTAAAACCCGGATGGATATAGCTACCTTCATTGGAATTTTCGGCGGCATGGGTTGTGTTATTTTCGGTTCTTATATGAGCGGTTCTTTGAATGGACTTCTTGACCTTCCGTCTGTTTTTGTAACCATAGGCGGTTCCTACGCCTGTCTGTTCATTACTTATCCCTTGTCCTATGCCGTGGGTATCTTCAAGGTTATGGGCCGTGTTTTTAAAACCTGGGACTTTGAGGAAAAGGCCATTGTCCAGAGACTCGTTACATTTTCCGAAAAAGCCCGCCGTGAAGGTATTCTTGCCCTGGAAGAAGAAATCCAGGATTTGGATGATGAATTCATGCGCAACGGCCTGCGCCTTGTGGTTGACGGTACGGACGGCGAGGTTATCCGCTCCCTTATGGAAAACGAGCTGAACCAGATGGAAAACCGGCACAACACATGGATATCCCTTGTAAACACCTGGGCTACTCTTGGTCCTGGTTTCGGAATGCTTGGTACGGTTATAGGTCTTATAGGAATGCTCAATAACCTTGAGGATAAAACCTCCCTCGGTCCCAATATGGCTGTCGCTCTTGTCACCACCCTGTACGGCTCTATTCTCCAGAACTGGCTTTTTGTGCCTATAGCGGGAAAACTGGGGTACCATAATTCACTGGAAGTTAAGTCAAAAGAAATGATTATAGAAGGTGTCCTTTCGATTCAAACCGGGGATAACCCCCGTATCCTGGCCCAGAAGCTGCTTACTTATCTTTCCCCGAAAGACAAGAAAGTCATTGAATCGGATGTACTTAAGGATTAAGGACAGAGTATGGGAAGAAAACAGGCCCCCAGGGCGGCGGGATCAGGATGGCTTAACACCTATGCGGACATGGTAACCCTCATGCTCTGCTTTTTTGTCATGCTTTTCAATCCGTCCGAGGTTGACATTACTGAATTGGCGGCCCTTACCGCTTCCATAAGCGGTGATCCCACCCATGGCGGGAAATCCCTGGCGGCCGGGAGGTTGTCCGATTTGGGAAACAACATCAATTCCATGCCGTCCATGGAGAAAGGCCGGTCTCTGGGTCTTGCCGCTAAAAAGGCTGTGAGTCTTTTCGCTCCGGAAATAAAATCCTCAAAAATAACGATTACCAGTGATGAGAGGGGTCTGGTTATAACCTTGGCAGCGGATTCTTTTTTCAGAACCGCCAGCGCAGAATTAAACATAGAGGAAACAAGGGATACCCTTTTGAAAATAGCCGGATTCCTTTCCGACGAGGGGCTTTCTTCCCGCCGTTTCCGCATAGAAGGCCATACGGATTCAGGGGACACGGATCCGGATGTATGGCCCAGCAATTGGGAGCTTTCCACAGCCCGGGCGGTAAATGTTCTCCACTACCTTACCGATTTCGGTGCGGATGAGAAACGGTTTTCCGTGGCGGGTTATGCGGATACAAGGCCTTTTTACTCCAATGATACAGCTGAGGGGAGGGCTTACAACAGGCGTGTGGATATAATTATCCTTGATGAAGGTCATTTTTAATGATATAATATTTCGGTGGTATTGGGTTTTAACTGCTTTTGAGGCCCCCTGCCGATTAAAAAGGAAGTAGGTATGAGCGATCAAAATGATATTGAAATGGATGCCGGCGTTGCCGACGGGTCATCCAAAGGCGCAGGGCTTTTACCCCAGCTTTTAAAATGGATAGCAATTTCTCTGGGCGCTCTCATTTTTATAGTGACCGTTGTAGTAATAACGGTGAATGTCATGGGATTAACCGGGCGTTCCACCACCACAGCCCCTGTTTCCGAGGAATACATCGGTCAGCAGGATGTCTTGGATTGGTACCAGGCTGTAAACACCATACAAACCCGCTCCGCCGATACAATCGCTGCCTCCATAATGGTTGACGTGGCCCTTGGCTTTACCTTCGGCGACAAATCCACGCCGGCTGAATTGTCTTCCCGCATTGTGGAATTGAGGGATTTCCTTCGTTCATTTTTCAACAGCAAGACAGTTTCAGAGTTGAAAAATGAGGCGAAAATTAAGATTGAAATCAGGAATTATATAAACGATAATATTTTAACGAGGACAAAAATCAGGGATGTGCGTTTCACCAGATACGACATCATTGAGCAATAGCGGTTTTCCTGCTATGTAAGGACGGCGATGACAGAAGTTTTATCACAGGACGAAATTGACCAGTTACTCACCGCAATAAGCGCCGGCGATACGGAAACGGAAGATTTTCGGCCTACTACTGACACGCGGAAAATCAAGATTTATGACTTTAAGCGGCCGGACAAATTCTCAAAGGAGCAGATCCGTACTGTTTCCATAATGCATGAAACCTTTGCCCGTCTGACGACCACCGCCCTTTCCGCCCAATTGCGGAGTATGGCCCATGTGCATGTGGCTTCCGTCGATCAGCTTACCTATGAGGAATTTATCCGTTCCATACCGACTCCGACCACACTGGCAGTAATAAACATGGATCCCTTGAAAGGGAACGCCATATTGGAAATAGACCCTTCAGTAACCTTTTCCATTATTGACAGACTTTTTGGTGGAACCGGCCAGGGCGGGGCAAAGGTTCAGCGTGATTTAACCGACATCGAGCAGGCTGTTATGGAAGGCATAATTGTCCGCATTCTGGCAAATATGAGGGAAGCCTGGACACAGGTTATTGACCTCCGGCCCAGGTTGGGACAGATTGAAACAAATCCCCAGTTCGCCCAGATTGTTCCCCCGTCTGAAATGGTTGTTCTTGTAACACTGGAAACAAAGGTTGGTGAGGAAGAGGGGATGATGAACTTCTGTATCCCTTACATTACAATTGAGCCCATCATCTCAAAGTTATCCAGCCAGTTCTGGTTTTCTTCCGTAAGACGGAGTTCCACGACCCAGTACATGGGTGTATTGAAGGAAAAACTCTCCTCGGTGGAAATGGACGTGGTGGCGGAAATAGGTACCATAAATCTTCCTGTCAGGGATGTTTTGGCCCTGCATACAGGTGATGTCATACGGCTTTCAAATGTCCGGGTGGGGGATCCTTTCACTTTGAGTGTTGGAAGCAAAAAGAAATTTCTGTGCCAGGCGGGCGTTATAGGAAAAAAAGTCGCTGTTCAAATTTTGAAAAAGCTGGCAGAGATAGATCAGGATGATTTTGAAGAACTATCTGTAGAAGGAGACGAATATGAGTGATGGATCCATATCACAGGATGAAATTGACGCTTTGCTTGCCGGTGTTGATATGGGCGGAATGGGAAATGCGCCTGTTTCTTCTGCAAAGACATTCACTGAATCCCAGAAAACTGCTCTCAACTCTTTTTTTCAAAATATAAAGCCTTCCCTTAAATCAAACTATGATTCCATGACCGGTGGAAATGTTTCCGTGGACGGTCCTGAAATTTCAGTTAAGACAAGGGACGGTCTCCTCCGGAATTTACCTGAAATGGTTACCGCCACTGTAATTGATTTTACAGGAGGGCTTTCAGGGGATCATTTGTTTATCATGCAGCCGGAACTTGCCCAAAAAATTGTCAGCATGGTTAACAACGAGCCTGGCGTCGAGCTTGACGATATGGCTTTATCTGTTTTAAGCGAGACTGTTTCCCAACACGTAAGTGTTGAGGAAACCGAAATGGAGAAAAACGGTATTTCCGGAGCCGCAAACAATCCTGCGGAGACAGTTCATGTTCCGAAGGCAATGGTAAGGTTCCCCCAGCAGGATTTTGCCGTTTTCCAGTATTCTATAAGCATAGACGGTTCTTCCTATCCTTTGTGGGAAGTAATGCAGTATCAGTCTGCACTTGATCTGGCGAAGGCTTTTGGCGCCGCCGATTCCGCAGGAGACAAGGGACAATCCGCCATGGCCGGTATGCAGGAAGCTCCTATGGGAATGGGAATGAATTCCGGGGATCCTTCTGCCGGAATGAATATGGGCGGAATGAATATGGGAGGCCTTAACATGGCTGGAATGAATATGGGTGGTTTCGGAGGCAACCAGGCCGGCATGATGGGCGGAATGTCTTCCGGAAATATTATGCCCGGCATGAATCCCAATGTCCAGCCTGTCCAGTTCCCCAACATACAGAATGCCGCTTTAACCCAGGAACAGGGGAATATCGGTCTTATCATGGATGTTTACATGGAAATGACCGTTGAACTTGGGCGTACTAAAAAAGCCATAAAAGAAATACTTGGAATGGGTGAGGGGACAATCATCGAGCTGGATAAACTTGCCGGTGAACCCGTTGACATACTTGTAAACCATAAGCCCATAGCGAAGGGTGAGGTTGTTGTCATAGACGAAAATTTCGGTGTGCGTGTTACTGAAATACTTTCACCGTCGGAGCGTGTCTCTGATGTATAGAAAATAAAAACGAACTTGTTGGGTGGGGAGTTTAATGTATCATATCTCGAAAACAAGGCCTTTGTTGCCGGTAATTTTCCGGATGTGGCTTTTTTTTACGGTTTTTACTGTTTTTTTCGGCGGTGTTTCCCATGGCCAGGACAGTGTTCCGGCGGAAGGAGCTTCCACGGATAATGTGTCCCTGGAAACAGAATCCGTGGAAGGTGGTGCCATTGACGGGAACCGGAATGAAATCCGTGAAGAGGACATTTTAATTTCACCACAGGATGTGGCTCCCCTTGAAGGGGATGTGGCCGGAAGCCGGTCTCCCGTTGGTTCCCTGTTTAAGCTTGCTTTGATTCTTATCCTGCTGTGCGTTGCCTGTTATTTTGTCCTGAAGTACTTGAAAAAATCATCCACCGATACGGCGGCAGACGCCTTTTTGAAAAATGTAGCCTCTCTCCCCCTTGCACCTGGAAAATCCGTTTCCGTTGTCACTTTGGGGGAACAGGCTTTCCTTATAGGAGTGGCGGATCATTCCGTTTCCCTGATTGCGGAAATAACAGATGCCGAGTTAATTGACAGGATGAATCTGAATGCGGATATTTCCGCCGAAAAACGAAAGTCCTTCATGGACATTCTTTCAGGACTGATTCCCAAATACAGACAGCAGGGAGGCTCACCCTCCGGAACCCCTTTCCAGTCCTCCACTGACGAGGCGGCGGCTTTTTTACGTAGTAGCCGTGAAAGGCTTAAAACAAGGTCTTCGGGTTCTTCTTTGCGGGATGGCGGGGCTTCTGCCGGAGGAGAAAATCCTGAGAACAGTAACAACGGAGGACGGGAATGATGGTTTTGTTTTCTCCAAAAAAAGCCGCCGTGTTTTTTGCCTTTCTCCTTGTGTTTCTGCCTCTTGCATTAAATGCCCAGGAATTCCCCCAGGGTTCCGGTTCCGGGACAACGGAAATAAATGCGGAACGCCAAGCCGGCAGGTTTCCCTTCATCAATTTTGAAATACGGGAACCCGAATCATCCAGGGAAGTGGCGTTTTCAGTTCAGGTTCTCCTGCTCCTTACAATTTTATCCCTGGCACCTAGTATCCTTATACTCACAACCAGTTTTTTAAGGATTTCCATTGTTCTTGATTTTATAAAGAGGGCTCTTTCCCTCCAACAGGTTCCCCCGACACAGGTATTAAACGGAATTGCCCTTTTTTTAACCCTGTTTATTATGTGGCCTACTTTTTCTGATGTTTACACAAATGCATTCAGACCCATGGCTGAGGGGGAAATGAATATTGAGACTGCTTACCAGGAAGCTTCCAAGCCTCTGCGTCTTTTTATGTTCCGGCAAATGTCGAACGACACCACTTCCCTGCAGCTTTTTATGGCTATGGCCGGCTTGGAACGCCCCGAGACCTTGGCGGACGTTCCAACCCATGTTCTTATTCCGGCTTATGTACTCCATGAGCTTACTGTTGCGTTTACAATAGGTATTTATCTTTATATACCGTTTATAATAATTGACATGGTTGTGGCAAGTATCCTTATGTCGATAGGTATGATTATGCTTCCCCCCGTCCAAATATCCATGCCATTCAAGTTGATTTTATTTGTGCTTGTGGACGGGTGGACTCTTTTAACCCAGCAGCTTTTTGTTTCATTCAGATGAAGTGAAACATAAGGGTGAAAGTTTTTGGTATTTTTTATTGAAAGGAGGCGCGGAATGTCTTTAGGTGATGTTGTTTCCCTTATGAGGGAGGGAATTATCGAGCTTTTCATTATTGTGGCCCCTGTGCTTGCCGCGGCTCTTATTGTCGGATTGATTGTTTCAATTTTGCAGGCTGCGACTTCCATTCAGGAACAAACCCTTACCTTTGTTCCCAAGTTAATCGCTATTTTCGCCATGTTGGCGCTTTTAGGTGGCTGGATGTTTTCCCGGTGTGTGGAATACACCCGCCGTATTTTTATGATGATTTCTGAGATAACCCGCTGATGAATTTAACGCCTTTTTCGGATATTCTTACCCAGCTCCCCTTTTTTGTCCTGGTGACGGTAAGGATTCTGGCTGTGATCATGACTTCTCCTCTTCTATCAATCCAGTCAGTGCCCCGTATCGCTAAATTCGGACTTGCCGGATTGACCGGCTTCCTTGTTTTTCCAGGGGCTTATAGTACAGGTTGGAGCGGGGATCCTTTCACTCTTTTTTTTCTGCTGCTTATCATAGGGGAGGCATTGCTGGGTGCTTTGACAGGACTGTTTGTAAGCATTGTGTTTTCAGCTTTCAGTTCCGCCGGGCAGTTTTTTTCATATCAGATGGGTTTCGGAGCTTCAGAAGTTTATGATGCTCTGGCACAGGTTGAAAACCCGCTGTTGGGACAGTTTTTCAATTTAATGGCGATGCTTGTTTTTCTGCAGATAAACGGTTTTTATGAATTATTCATACGTGGTATTATGCACAGCATACAGGGTGTAAATTGTTTTTCCCTGATTAACGGTGGAGATGTGGTGGTCCCCTTCCTGGTAAATTCCCTGGGAGCCCTTTTCATGAATGCGGCTGTTATTTCCCTGCCGGTGATCGGCACTCTTTTTTTGATTCATGTCACGATGGGGCTTTTATCAAAAGCCGCTCCCCAGATGAATCTTTTGTCGGAAGGTTTTCCCATAACGATTTTAGTCACCTTTTTCGTGCTGGTTCTCCTGCTTCCAAGAATGATAAATGTTTTTATCGCAGTAATGAATCACGGGTTCCATGTTTTCCGGGAGCTTTTGGTGGGATTGGGGGCTTCCTTATGATTGTCCGTTCTTTTGAATATGATGCTTTCAATCCTTGGGTTAAAACCTCCGCCTCATGCGTCGATTTGCAGTGGTTCGCTTCCGCTGAAGAAGAAGGCCGCACGGAAACACCTTCCGAGCACAAACTCAGGAAAGCCCGGGAAGAGGGACGGGTTGCAAAAAGCGCGGAAATAAGCGGAGCGGTAGTGCTTCTTGTCCCTGTTATAATCATCGCCTTTTCTGCGAAACATATGCTTGAAACATTTATGGAAATGACCCGCTTTTATCTTCTGCGCGCAACGGAAGGTAATTTTACGGATCCTGCCGTTGTTCGGTCTTTCCTCCGCTATTTCGCTATTCTGGTGGCTCCTGTGGCTCTTTCCGCTGTGGTCGCCGCCATAGTGTCCAACTTGATTCAAACCCGTGGATTTATTTTCAGCATGAAACCCTTAACCCCCCAGTTCAGTAAGGTTCTTCCAAATTTGGGAAGATTTTTTAAGAGGGCTCTTTTTTCTGCGGAGGGGATGTTCAATCTTGCGAAATCCCTTATAAAAATTACGGTTCTTGTTATCGTGTGCTACATCAGTGTCCGCTCTGAATTGCCAAAAATCATAATGATGATTGAAGCCGGTCTTTTTGATTCCGTTTCGTATATCGCTTCCCTTGTCCTCCGGCTGCTTTTAATTTCAGCTGTTTTCTTTTTGGTGGTTTCAATTCCCGATTATCTTTTCCAAAGACATCAATTTATGGAATCCCTCAAAATGTCAAAGCAGGAGGTAAAGGAGGAGTACAAGGAATTGGAAGGGGATCCGCTCGTAAAAGGAAGGATGAGGCAGCGTATGCGTGAAATGCTCGGCCGGAACATGGCCCTCAATGTTCCCAAAGCTGATGTGGTTATAACGAATCCTACCCATTATGCGGTTGCTGTCCAATATGACCGCGCCACGATGCCCGCACCCATGATTATTGCCAAAGGACAGGATAATCTGGCTTTGCGGATAAAGGAAATAGCCCGGGAAAACAATGTGCCGGTGATGGAAAATAAACCCCTTGCAAGAGCGTTGTTTTCTCAAGTTAAAATAGGTGATATTATTCCTCCGGAGTATTTTCAGGCCATGGCGGTTGTTTTTTCAAAGGTTTTTGCCATGGATTCCAGGAAAAAAGCCGGTGTTTTTATGGAGAATATGTAACGTATGGCGGATGTATTGTCACATAGAAAAAATGGTAATGTGCCTGCGGAAATGCTGGTGGCCGTAAGCGCGGTTGTAATTGTGCTTATGCTTATTATTCCCCTCCCGGCCATTCTGCTTGACCTGCTTATGTCTGTAAACCTTATTCTCAATATTTTAATTCTTCTTATTGTTTTATATACCAGGCGTGCAATTGATTTTTCTGTCTTTCCCACAATTCTTTTAATAAGCACGGTTTTCGGGCTTGGATTGAATATTTCTTCCACCCGTCTTATTTTGTCCCAGGGGACAAAGTTTGAAGGAAAAATGGTAAGGGCTTTCGGCAGCTTTGTTGTAGGTGTGGAAGGATCGGAAGGTCTTGTAATCGGTTTTATAATGTTCATCATATTAGTGGCGGTACAGGCTTTCGTAATCACGAAGGGCGCCACCCGTGTGTCCGAGGTTGCGGCCAGGTTCACCCTGGATGCCATGGGGCCGAAACAAATGGCGGTGGAAGCGGAATACAATTCCGGCGCCATAACCGAAGAGGAGTCCCGCCGAAGAAAGCAGGAAATACAAAAGGAAGCCGATTTTTACGGCGCCATGGACGGTGCCAGCAAGTTTGTGTCAAACAACGTAAAACTGGGTATATTTATTACCGTGATAAACCTGGTCGGGGGTTTGATTATCGGAATGGTTTTCCACAAAGAACCGTTTTCCCAGGCCATAGGAACCTACGCAACCCTGACCATCGGTGACGGACTCCTTGCCCAGCTTCCCTCCCTGTTCATTTCAATTGCAACAGGAATTCTTGTTACCCGCTCTGTGTCCGACGGTACCTTTGGCGGGGATGTCCAAAGCCAGTTTTCCAGAAACGCCTGGGTTTATTTTGTCGGGGCGGGAACCCTTTTGGTAATTGCATTTTTGCCCAAATTCCCCTGGTATATCCTTATACCCATTGCGGCGGGACTTGCCTATGTGGGTTTCAGACTCCAGCGCACGGAAAAAGCTTCTTTCCAGGCAAGTCTGCAAAAAGCTGAGGCCGCAGAAAAAAAAGCTTCCGGAGCTTCTCCCGCGGATGCTTCCGCTGTGGATCCGCCTGATCCCATTTCAATTGAGCTTGGCTATGCCCTCATTCCATTGGTTGATAAGGACAAGGGCGCGGAGCTTTTGGAGAGAATTACACGCATAAGAAGGGAAGTCGCCCTTGATTTGGGTCTCCGGGTTCCAAGTATAAGAATCGTTGACAATATGAGGATTGATCCCAGCGAATATTGCGTCAAACTTAAGGGTGTTGAAGTTGCCCGGGGGAAAATACGTATGGGGTGGTATCTTGGAATAAATCCAGGAACAGTTACGGAGGAGCTTCCGGGTGAAAAAACCTTGGACCCGGCTTTTTCCCTTCCTGCTGTGTGGATTTCAGAAGACAAACGGGCACTGGCTGAACAGTACGGTTATACGGTGGTGGATCCGCCTTCAATCATAGCCACTCATTTGACTGAGATTATCAAGCGCCATGCTTCCGAAATCATCGGCAGGCAGGAAGTCCAGAATATCATTGACAAAATCAAGAAGGATTATTCCGCCGTGTGCGAGGAAGTCACCAAGCTTATGGGTATCGGGGAAATTGAAAAGGTTCTCCAGGGCTTGTTGCGTGAACAGGTCTCGATAAGGAATATTGTGGTTATATTGGAAACCCTGGCGGACTTCCGGCCTGTGACAAAGGATACGTCGATTTTGGTTGAGAAGGTCAGACAGGCTCTTGGAAGGCAGATATGCCTTCAGTATGCCGGTGATGACAAGGTTCTGCGGGTCATCACCGTGGAAAATTCCCTGGTTCAGAAAATCGTTGAAAGCAGGCTGGATACGGTGAACGGTCCTGTGGCTGCATTGGAGCCCGCCGTACACAGGGCGTGGATTAAAGCCCTGTCCCATACTGTCGCCGCCGTGCAAAAAGCCGGATACACTCCTGTTGTTTTATGTCCGGAAGAAGCGCGCATATTAATAAAGGTTTCCACCGAGCGGGAAATTCCGGATCTGGTGGTGCTTTCTGTTCCGGAAATATCGGCTGATATTCAGGTTGAAGCTGTAGGTGAGATTAAATTGGAGGATTAGCATATGACTGTATATACTGAAGAGGCAGCCACAAAAGAAGAATGCCTGTCCAAAATTTATAAGCGCCATGACCGGGAACAGGTGAATATAATACGCATCCATGAATTAACCAGGGGCGGTGTTTTCGGTTTGTTTAAAAAAGAGATTGTGGAAATCACTTATTCTTTTAATCCTCCTATTCCTTCCGCCCAGCCCAAAAAACAATATGTCCTTGATTCTCCTGTTACCGGATCCGGCAGGTTGCCCGAAAAAAAAATTTATCCGGGTTATCAGGGAGCGAATTCCTTTCCCTATCCTAAATCTTCATCTTTTGACGAGAACCGGATGAAAATCCTGTCCAGCGTAATGGAGTCAAACCCTGAAATAAAGCAAAAGCTTTCATCGGTTGTGGAATCATCTCCTCCCGCCTCTCCCTCCAAGGTTTCCATGGCTTCCTCCAAACCCGCTGTCCAGTTGGATTTAATACCTGAATCCGGACTGGAACCTCCTGAAAAAAACGGGGAAAAACAAACCGTAAATGTTTCTAATACGGAAACTTCCGTGAAGGATAACATGGGTTCTGTTCTTCAGGCCATCCGGAAAATAGAGCAGCGCCTCGACATGGACGAAGCCTTTGATAAACAGCATAACGGGGAGCATAAAAACATAACAAAAATTATGGATCTCCTTGAGAAAAACGATTTTTCACCGTCGTTCACCAACGGAATCATTTCAAGGATACGCTCTGAGTTTACGGTGGAAAAACTTTCTGATTTTGATGCGCTCCAGAATAAGGTTGTCTCCTGGATAGGGGAAGCAATAAAAATCGCACCGGAACATTCGGTAATGCGTCCCCATATCATCACCCTTGTAGGTCCCACCGGTGTGGGGAAGACCACAACCGTCGCCAAACTGGCAGCCGCTTATATCCGCGCCTATAAAAAAGCTCCCCGTCCCCTTAATGTTCGTGTTATAACTATCGATAATTATCGTATAGGCGCTAAACAGCATTTGGAAAAATATGGAGAGATTATGGGTGTGACTGTATCTTCTGCTGAAACTCCCTCCGATTTACAGAAGCTTGTGGCGTGCTATCAGGACGCGGACATTATTCTTATTGACACAACCGGGAGGAGTCCCAGGGATTATGTCGAAATTGCAAAGATGCGGACTTTTTTTGACGGGATTCATAACAGTTGTGAAACCCTTCTTACAGTCAGTGCCTGTACAAAAGCCAGCGATTTGCGCGACATTATCCGCCAGTATGAGACTTTCACCTGTGACGGAATTGTTGTCACTAAGTTTGACGAAACGACGCGTATCGGAAACATCGTAAGCGTGCTTGCGGGAAGCGGCTTGCCGGTGGCTTATATTACCACAGGGCAGCGTGTTCCAAAGGATTTTGAGCCGGCAACGGTGATAAAATTCCTTCTTGCCCTTGACGGTTTTTCAATTGACCGTTTTAAGCTTGAGGAGGAATTCCCCGTACCGGAAAACCGTTTTGAATGGAGTTGACAATGGCTGATCAGGCGGAAGAACTTAGAGTTCTGATGAAGGAAAAAGACACGAGGACAGGTACTTATTTTCCCGGGATTAATCCTGAAAAAGAGGAAGAAAATGCTGTAAGGGCCCAGAGGAAAACACGCATTATTACAATTACCAGCGGGAAGGGTGGTGTAGGTAAAACAAATGTAGCCACCAACATGGCCATTACCTATGCCCAGATGGGGAAAAAGGTTATTGTCATTGACGCTGATTTGGGTTTGGCAAACGTCAATGTAATGATGAATATAATCCCCCAGTATAATTTGTATCATGTTATCCGCAAGCAGAAAAAAATGTCTGAAATAATCCAGGACACAGAATATGGTATAAAGCTTGTCGCCGGCGCCTCCGGATTCTCAAAGATTGCCAACATGACCGAAGATGAGCGGAACGCCTTCATTGATGAAATGTACACCCTTTCCGATGCTGATATTATTATAATTGACACCAGTGCGGGTGTTTCAAAAAATGTCCTGGGTTTTGTTGCTGCAGCCGATGAAGTTGTGGTTGTCACAACCCCTGAACCCACTTCAATTACAGACGCTTACGGTATCATCAAGATAATCGCCACTGAGGTTGATAATCTCAACATCAATTTGAAAATGATTGTAAACCGTGTTTCTTCCGCTGCGGAAGGGAAACGGGTTGCCGACAGAATGATAACAATTGCCGCCCAGTTTCTTAATTTGAAACTGGAATATCTGGGATTCATTTATAATGATCCCCTTGTTCCTCATTCCGTATTGCGGCAAAAACCCTTTACAATTCTGGATCCCAAAGGAAAACCCACAATTTGCCTCCGGCACATAGTATCCCGGTTGGAAAAGCTTGATTTTGATTCCGGCGAAGGTTTCGGTCGTTTTATGCGCAAGCTTTTCGGCAGGAAATGGGAATAAGCTTTGTTATATGGCAATGTTGACGCCGGTTTTTCCGGTGTTGACATTTCATCCATGTTTCATTAAAATATGGACATATTAAGATACTTCAGGATAAAGGAGTCGTTTTTGCGGCTCTTTTTTTGTATGCAGCGGAAAAGGGTGTGCTGTGGATTACATCGCATTGGAAAAAACCCCCTGGTTTGAGGACTGCGATAAACTTGCCCGCTCCCTCGGATATGCCATTGTTGAGCTTAAAGTATTTAAAAGAGCCGGAAAATGGCAGGTGAGGGCTGTGATAACAGGTTCCGATGTGGTCGGTATTGATGATTGTGCTTCCGTCCACCGGGTTCTTCAAGCCAGGCTGGAGGTTTTGCTCGGTTCCCAGGATATGTACATGGAAGTTACATCTCCGGGTATTGAGCGTGTGTTAAAGAATGCCGGGGAATTCAAGGTTTTTACCGGCCGAAAAGTCAGAATATGGTATATCCCGGTTTCCGATTGGATTGAAGGTGTTATTGTTTCTTCCGACGAAAAATCTGTAATTCTGGATACCGGAGGGGAAAACAAGAAATATTTATATTCGGAAATTTCAAAAGCGAAGCTTTCGGAAAATTCCGGCATTTAATAGTATTACGTATAAGGCGAGGTTTTTCATGTCTACAGAAATGGCTGATGCTATACGGCAGCTTGTTCAGGAAAAAGGTATCGATGAGGATCTTGTTTTCAAGATGATTGAGGATACACTGAAAGCGGCATACAAACGTAAATTCGGCAGCAATGACAATGCGGTTGTTAAATTCAATGATGACCATTCGGATGTATCGATTTATTCAAAGAAGACAATCGTGGACGGTGTTTACAATCCTCTTATAGAGATTGAACTTGAAGAGGCCCTTGAGCTGGATCCTGACTGCGAAGTGGGCGACGAGCTTTTGATCGAGGTGGATCCCAAAGATTTTGACAGGATTTCCGTCCAGTCCGGGAAACAAACCGCCCACCAGTCAATAAGGGATATCCAGAAAGACAGTCTCTATTCTGATTTTAAAGATAAGGTGGGGGAAATAATAATCGGGTATTACCAGCGGGAACGTAACGGCAATATTTACGTGGATTTAGGAAAAACCGAGGGAATCCTCCCCCGTAAGTACCAGTCTCCCCGGGAAGTTTACCATCTTAACGACAGGATAAAGGCTTATATTTCAGAGGTAAAAAAGACTCCTGCCGGCCTCCAGATTATCCTTTCCAGGACGGATCCGGAATTTGTTCGCCGTATCCTTGAGTTGGAAATCCCCGAAATTTATGATAAAACCGTTGAAATTTATAAAATTGTCCGGGAACCGGGCTACAGGACAAAGGTCGCTGTTTTCTCACATAGAGATGATGTTGATCCGGTGGGTGCTTGTGTAGGTTTGAAGGGTGTGCGTATCCAGGCTGTCATAAACGAGCTGGAAGGTGAAAAAATCGATATCCTCAAATACGACGAGGATCCGAGGATTTTCATAAAGAATGCCCTTTCCCCGGCGGAAGTTGAGGATGTGGTTATTCTCGATGCATCCAAACGTTCCGCTTGTGCTGTTGTTTCGGAAAGCCAGTTTTCCTTGTCCGTGGGAAAAGAAGGCAGGAATGTCCGGCTGGCCAACAGGCTTGTGGACTGGAACATTGATGTTAAAACGAAAAAAGACTTTGAGGAGATGGATATTTCCGCTGAATCCCGTAAGGCGGTGGATAACCTCTTTTCAAATGATAAATATCGTGAATCCGCTTCCCAGAATGATTTTGCCTCATTCCCGCCGGAACTTGTTTCGGTTCTCGAGACGGCAGGTGTCCACAGTTTGCAGGAAGCCGCCGGCATGGATGAAGATAGTTTGAATAACTTTGAAGGAATGACGGACGAATTCCGCCAGCTTTTGAAAGATGCATTGTCTTCCGCAACTCCCGCGGAACCGGCAGAGGAAGAAGAATATTATGAGTGCCCGGAATGCGGCGCTAAAATAACGATCGATATGACATCCTGTCCTAAATGCGGTATCGGTCTTAGTTTTGAATACGAGGACGAAGAGGACGGAGAATAGGAGTTATATGCCAGAAGATTCCAAAAACACCCAAAAACCGAAAGTTATTCTCAGTAAGAAATCCAGAAACGAAACCGGATTCCCTGCTTCAACTGAAGATATGCCATTGACGGATGTCGGAAAAAATGAAGGGGAGGTTGCCCCTGCCGCCAACGCACAGGGTAATCAGCCTGTGCGCAAAAAGGTTGTTGTTGTAAAGAAGAAAACTTCTCCCGACAGTCATGACAGGGAAGGGCATGGCGGATCCCAGGAGGGGTCTGATTCTACGGCGGAAAAATCCCAGGAATCGCAGCAGAATTCCCAGAACAGCCAGCCGGTCAAGTCTCAGGAAAACCTTCAGCAAAGAAATGCTTACCAGAATTCAAAGAGTGTTCTAGGACCCCCCAGGCCGAATGTAAAAGCCGGAAATCTGATGGACCGTCCGCGTTTTTCCGACAGGGACAGGGACAGACCATACCATGGTTCCCAAAACCGTTATCCTTCCGGCGGAAATGCCGGCGGTGCGAATAACCGGAATAATTTTTCCGGTGCCCAGGCCAGGGAAAATGCCAGGGAAGGTGTTTCCCGGGACGGTCAGAAAGACCGGCATGGCGGATATCCGCCTTCCGGGGACAGGGATAAAAGACCGGGGACCTGGTCTTCCGGCGGGAAACCGGGTTCTTTTTCCGGATCCCGCCCCGGGGGATTCGGATTGTCCAGAAGTGCAACCCCTATACCTGTGGATACCAGACCTGTTTCCGGTAAAAAAGCTTTTAAAGGGAAAAAGGTTTACGGCCGGAAAGACAAAGAAGATGATTTCGAACAGAAACTGATGCAGCAGAAGAAAAAGCAGCAGGATAAGATAAACGCAATTCCGAAAGAAATCGAAATAATGGAATCAATTTCCGTTTCGGAACTTGCACGGAAAATGAATCTCAAGTCTTCTGAAATTATCGCAAAACTCATGGCCATGGGTATGATGGTCACTGTCAACCAGTCCATTGACGCTGATACTGCCACAATACTCGCCTCTGAATATGATTGCGAAGTCCATATTGTCAGTTTATATGATGAGACTGTTATTGAAAGTGAAAGCGATGCGGGGGCAAATCTTAAAACCCGTCCGCCTGTTGTTACCATTATGGGGCATGTAGACCATGGAAAAACAAAGACCCTTGATGCTATCCGCAGTACCCATGTGGCTGAAGGTGAATTCGGTGGAATTACCCAGCATATAGGTGCCTATATGGTGGAAACCCCCAAGGGTAAAATCACTTTCCTGGACACACCCGGTCACGAAGCGTTCACAATGATGCGCGCCCGTGGAGCAGAGGTTACGGATATAGTTGTTCTTGTTGTTGCCGCGGATGATGGTGTTATGCCCCAGACTGTGGAAGCCATAAATCACGCCAAGGACGCCAAGGTTCCCATTATTGTAGCGGTGAATAAAATTGACAAACCGGAAGCGAATCCTGATAAGGTTAAAACCCAGCTTTCCGAACTGGGATTAACCCCTGAGGACTGGGGCGGGGACACTATGTTTGTCCATATCAGTGCCCTGAAAAAAGAAGGCCTTGATGATTTGCTGGAGGCGATCCTTCTTCAAGCTGAAATCCTTGAATTAAAGGCTAATTATGATTGCAGGGCTGAGGGTAAGGTTATTGAATCCCGTATAGATCACGGCCGTGGTATTGTGGCCACAATCCTGGTGCAAAGGGGTACCCTCCGTACCGGGGATGCTTATGTGGCTGGCGTATTTTCCGGCCGCGTCCGTGCCATTTTCAGCGACCGCTGCGAGAAAATTGATGAGGCGACCCCAAGTATGCCGGTGGAAATTCTTGGTTTGGAAGGTATGCCCAATGCGGGTGACCCATTCCAGGTTACGGAAAACGAGCGTTTCGCCCGTCAGATTTCCTCAAAGCGTCAGGAACTTAAACGCTTTGAAAATGCCCGCAATGTTAAAAAGGTTACTTTGGAAAACCTTTATAAGACCATAGATGACGGGGAAGTCACCGAATTGAAAGTTATCATCAAGGGTGATGTCCAGGGCTCGGTTGAGGCTTTGAAACAGTCCTTGGAGAAACTTTCCACAAAAGAAATAAGGTTGAATGTCATCCATGCTTCCGCAGGTGCAATAAACGATTCTGATGTTATGCTGGCTGCCGCGGACTCCAACGCTATTATAATCGGCTTTAATGTGCGTCCTACTCCCCAGGCCAAGGCTCTCGCCGATCAGGAGAAGGTTGATATACGCAAATACAATGTTATTTACAAAGCTGTGGAAGAAATTGAGCTTGCCATGGAAGGAATGCTCAAGCCGGACATAAAAGAAGAGGTTATCGGTTCCGCTGAAGTACGCGAATGTATCCGCATTTCCCGGGTCGGTGTGATTGCCGGTTCCTATGTCCTTCAGGGTGTTGTCCGCCGTTCCGCCCAAGTCAATGTAATCCGGGAAGGTATTGTTGTCCATTCCGGCAAAGTGTCCTCTCTCAGACGTTTCAAGGATGATGTCAAAGAGGTTGCCGCCGGATTTGAATGCGGAATCGGCCTTGAAAATTATGACGGAATACAACCGGGTGACCAGCTTGAATTTATCGAATTGGTTGAAATAGCAAGGAAATTGAAAGATTCAGCCCGACCTGATTCTGACTCTGAGGATGACAGCGGGAAATAAAGTTTATGGGTGAATTCAGACTGAATAGACTTGGCGAACAAATCAGGGAGGAAATAGCTGCGCTCATCCTCTCAGGAAAAATAAAGGATCCCCGGGTTTCCACTTTCCTTTCAGTTACCCGGGTGGAGGTTTCCGCTGATTTGGCTTTCGCCAAGGTTTATGTTTCAAGTTTTATGGATGTCCATGCCGCTAAAAAAGGTGTGCGGGGTCTTGAAAATGCTTCCGGTTTTATCCAATCGGTACTCGGAAAGAAACTGAAGTTACGTCATTTTCCCCGTCTTTCTTTCATTTTTGATGAAAGCGTGAAAGAAAGCTTTGAAATGGTGAGGAAAATCGACAGTCTGATGGCTTCTTCCACGGAAGAGTGATACAGTAATACTGATGTCTCCTTATTTTGATTTCGCTGCCGGAGGGATTATTCCCTTTGCAAAACCCCGGGGGATAACAAGTTTTTCCGCACTCAATTCCGTAAAGAAAAACCTGCGACAGGAGGCGGATAAACCGGGTGCGGGGAAAAGCATAAAGGTGGGACACACCGGTACCTTGGATTCCTTCGCAGACGGACTTCTGGTTGTTCTTACCGGAAAAATGACACGGCTCGCCCCTTATATTACCTCTTTGCCCAAACGTTACAAAGCTTTGGTCCGGTTCGGTTTCCAAACTGATACTTTGGATCCTTCCGGAGCCCCTGTCATTCAAACCGGACTTCCTGACGGGGAAACCATTCTTTCATTGTTTCCTGAATTCACCGGAAAAATCCTGCAACGGCCTCCGGAATATTCAGCCTTGAAGTCAGGCGGAAAGAGGCTATCCGACTTGGTAAGGGAAGGTGCTTCTGTGGAGGCGCAACCCAGGGAAGTCAGTATTTACAGCCTTTCCGCTGAAACTTTTTTCCTCCCCGATGGCACTTCATTCCTTCCTGCAATGGCATCTGAATTCCAAGGGAAAGGGGTGGCCGCCGCCGTTATCGATGTATTTTGCTCCAAAGGCACATATATACGGGCACTTGCCAGGGACATAGCCCTTTCCGCTGGTTCCGCCGGCTTCCTGTACGCTTTGAGGCGTTATTCAGTAGGCCCATTCACGTTGGACAGGGCTGCAGGAGCCGGTTTCCTTCCGCCTTTTGAAAGCTTTGTCTGTCCCGGATTGTTCAGTGACAATCCCTTTCAGTCCGGTAACGGGGAAATCACCTCTTCCCGGGAAGGGGAATCCGGCGGATCCCGGGAACCGTCACCGGTGCTTCCATCAGCCACAGGTTTTTCCCCGGATATTGCGGAAAAATGCGGTTTCAGGCTTCTTTTTTTGAAAGAAACCTTTTTCCATGACTTTTGTTCCGGGAAACCGGTTTCAAAGGATTGGTTTTATCCGGCAGGAGAGGATTCTGAACTGGATGTATGCCGGCAACCTGAATCCAAAAGGGCGGTTTTTTGCGGCAATATTTTCGCTGGTTTGGTTTCTGTTGATGACAGCCGTTTTTCCTTTGTTTTGGTGGCGTGCGGGGGCTGAAATTGCATATTTTTTCTGGGGAAGACATAACATAAAAAAACGGCCGCTTCAATGGATTCTTGGAGTCTTTTGTCTCCTCCTCCGGAAAGTCCAACCCTTGCCCTGTATATTCCGCCCTGACTGTAGGGGACTTTGACGGCTGTCATCTGGGGCACAGAACGCTTTTTAACAGGGTTTTCAGCGCGGTGTCCCTTCCCCTGTCCGGCAGGGAAAATCCCGGCGGAGGCATGCTCATTCCCGGGGCGGTGACTTTCAACCGTATTTCCAATGCTCCAGGGAAAAAACCGCCGGCGTGCATTTTCACCCTGAAACAAAAACTGGATATGCTGGAAAAGCTGGGCTTTGTTTTTACCGTGCTGATTGACTTTTCTGCTGATTTTAGTAAAATAAAAGGGTCTGCGTTCTTTGAAATTTTAGCGGGGAATGCCCGTATGCGATATTTGGCAGTGGGCGAGGATTTCCGCTGCGGATTCCGGCTTGACACAGGATACGCAGAAATTAAAGATATTTCGCTGCGTCTTGGTTTTGTTTTTGATCCGCTTCCGCCTGTTTTGTTTGCAGGCCAAAGGATTAGTTCTACCAGGGTCCGTTCGGCCCTTCTTTCCGCTGATTTTTTTGAGGCGGAGCGTTTGCTGGGACGTCCTTTCATATTGGATATTTCGGATATCCAGTGGCGGCTTCCTGATTCTGTGGAAGCCGGTGCCTCTGGTTCCGTAAAGTTTACCTCCGCTGTTTTCTCTGCATCTGTCGGATTGTTTAACCAGATTCTTCCACCCGCCGGGAGATACCTTGTTGAACTTTTTGCCGGGGAGGGGAATTATTCCCAGGATTTTGTTTGTTCAATTGACAATAATATAATCCGGTTGGAATGCGGTGATAATATTCCGTTATCTTTGACGGAAAAAAACGTTTTGCTGGATAGAAGAACCGGTGATTTTTATACCGGGCTTAGATTTATGGCGAAGATATAGTTATTATAAGGAGTAAGTATGGCACTTACAAAAGAACAGACTGAAATGTTGGTTTCGAAATTCGGTGGCAATGAGAAAGACACAGGGAACATAAATGTTCAGATTGCTATTCTCACCGAACGCATAAAAGAGCTGACTGAACATTGTAAAACTTTTAAAAAAGATAAGAGCGGACAGCGCGGGCTTTTGATTTTAGTTGGACAGCGCCGCCGGTTGCTTAAATACCTTCAGAGAAAAAATCTGGAAGGTTACCGTTCGCTTATAAAAGACCTTGGTCTGCGTAAATAATTTGACACAGTACTGTTTACAGCGTTATCCTTATCCGGGATAACGCTGTTGTTTTACACAGGCTCCTTCTGAGAAAAAAATAAGGATTGAAAATAATGACAAGAATTACTTACCGTATCGGTGACAATGATTTGATACTGGAAACCGGACGTATGGCTAAGCAAGCTAATGGTGCTGTTTATGTACAGTATGCCGGTTCCGCTGTTGTAGCGACTGTATGCGCTTCTTCTTCAAGCCAGGAAGGTTTGGATTATGTTCCGTTGACGGTTGATTACAATGAAAAATATTATGCTGCCGGAAAAATTCCCGGAGGATTTATTAAAAGGGAAGGCAGGCCCAAGGACAAGGAAATACTTGTTTCCCGCCTTATAGACAGACCCATGCGCCCTCTGTTTGAGAAATCCTTCGGCCGGGATATCCAGATTATCCCCACCTGTGTTTCCTCCGACATGACAAACCCGCCTGATATCCTTGCGGTAATCGCCAGTTCCGCCGCGGTTCATATTTCCGATATCCCCTTCAACGGTCCGGTGGCCGCTGCCAGGGTTGCTTATATTGACGGCCAGTATGTGATTAACCCGACCTTCGATCAGATTGAAAACTCCGAAATGGAAATTGTTGTTGCCGGTACAGCGGACGGTTTCACAATGGTGGAGGGTGGTGCCAAGGAAGTGTCCGAAGCCGTTATGCTCGGCGCCCTTGAAAAAGCCCAGGAATTCATAAGTGTCATGTGCCGTCTCCAGGAGGATTTACGTGCCCAGGCCGGAAAAGAAAAACTCCCCCTGGCTCCTTTGAATATCCAGCTTGAGAACGAACAGGCTATTCTGGACGCCGCCATGCCCCGCATGGAAGAAGCTTGCTTTGTTAAAGGCAAGCACTTGCGCCATGAGGCCATAGAAGCTGTAAAGACGGATTTGCAGAATCAATATGCGGAACAGCTTGAGGATGAAAACCAGATGAAGCTTTTCAACGCTCTTTTTGAGGATATGGAATATAACATCCTCCGGAAGAGTATTCTTGAAAAAGGCATCCGCGTTGACGGCCGTGGAACCGAGGATATCCGCCCCATTACCTGTGAAATCGGTATTCTTCCCAGGCCCCATGGTTCCGCCCTGTTTACCAGGGGTGAAACCCAGTCTCTGGCTGTGGCCACTCTAGGTACAATGCTTGACGAGCAGGTTTATGATGACATTGACGGCGACCGCCGTGAACATTTTATCCTCCATTATAATTTCCCCCCGTTTTCCGTGGGTGAAGTCGGAAGGATGGGAACGGGACGCCGTGAAATAGGCCATGGTAATCTGGCCAGACGTTCCCTTGAACCCATGGTACCGGACAGGGAAAAATTCCCTTATACAATCCGCGTTGTTTCCGAAATTCTGGAATCGAACGGATCTTCTTCCATGGCTTCCGTTTGTGGAGGAACCCTGTGTATGCTTGCTGCCGGTGTCCCCATGAAAAAACCTGTTGCCGGAATTGCCATGGGTCTTATAACCGAGGGTGAAAAATACGAGAAATACGCCATTTTGTCCGATATTCTCGGAGAAGAAGACCATTTGGGCGACATGGACTTTAAAGTGGCGGGTACCATTGACGGAATCACCGGTTTCCAGATGGATATAAAAATCGCCGGTGTTACCTCTGAAATCATGCGGAAAGCCTTGGATCAGGCAAAACGCGGAAGGCTTCATATTCTTGAAATAATGAATAAAACAATAAGCGCCCCGGCTCCGGAAATTTCCCAGTATGCCCCCCGCATTGAGACAATGCGCATAGCTGTTGATAAAATCGGTGCCCTTATCGGTCCCGGCGGCAAAACCGTCAAGGCTATTTCCGAGCAGTGCCAGGTCACAATCAATACTGAAAATGACGGCACCGTGACAATTTACGGTAAAACAGCGGGCAATGCTCTGGCTGCGAAAAGCATGATAAAGGGTATTGTTGATGATCCTGAAGTTGGTAAAATATATAACGGTGTTGTAAAAAGAATCATGGACTTCGGTGCCTTTGTTGAAATCCTTCCTGGGAAAGAGGGTTTGTGCCACATTTCCAAGCTTTCAAAAAACCGGGTGGCAAATGTTACCGATGTATTGCATGAGGGCCAGCAAATCCCTGTGAAACTTCTTGAAATCGATAAAATGGGCCGGTTGAATCTTTCTTACATCGATGCTTTGGAAACAGGCGAAAAGGCATAATCCTTTATATGATGTCCGGCTCTATTCCGAAGGTAAAGATTTTCTATACCGCTGGTGACGGAATCCCAGCTCCTGAATATCAGTCTGAGGAAGCGTCGGGTGCGGATATCCGCGCCAGGCTTGATGGTCCCATGACAATCAAGCCTGGCGAAAGAACCTTAATCCCCACAGGTATTTGTGTGGAAATTCCGCGTGGATATGAAATTCAGTTGCGCCCCAGGTCCGGTTTGGCTTTTAAGCATGGGATTACGGTCCTCAATACTCCGGGAACCATAGATTCGGATTATCGTGGCGAGCTGAAAGCCCTTTTGATAAATTTCGGGAATGAACCCTTTACCATTCAAAACGGAGACAGAATCGGCCAGCTTGTGGTGCAACAAATTTTCCACGGGATTTTTGAAAGAAAAGACACTCTTTCCGTAACAAAGCGGGGGGAAGGCGGTTACGGTTCCACTGGAAAGTAAAGCTGCCGGAGGATTCGGTGGGATGATGCCCAGTAAAATTCTTTTTTCATATCTTGCGAAAGAAATTCTTTTGTATTTTTTTGTCCTGTTTTTGTTTTTTTTCTTTATTTTCTTTGTGAATCAAATACTTCTGTTGGCTGAGGATGTTCTGTCCAAACATGTTCCTTTCAGGGATGTGGTTTTGCTGATTTTTTATTCTCTGCCGTCAATTGTGGCCACTTCAATGCCTTTTGCGGCTCTTGTGGGAACTTTGATGGCTGTCGGCAGGATGGTTTCTGACCGGGAATTCCTTGCGGCCTGTGCCCTGGGATTTTCCGTCCGGTTTTTGATTTTTCCTGTTTTAATTGTTGGGCTGTGTATTTCTGTTTTTTCATTTATTACCAATGATATTTTCCTTCCGGTAGGGACAATACGTTTTAACAGGCTTAGGAGGGAGATAATTGCTTCCTCCCCGGCTGTGGAACTTGAGTCAAATTCAATTAAAAAAAACCAGAATGCGGTTATAGTTTCCGGAAATATATCCGGCAATGTTATGGATAAGATTTTAGTTATCGATTCCGGTTCTTCCGGAGAGAGAAGGGTTATTTCGGCTCCTGAAACCCGTATTGTGGAATCAAAAAATTCTGAAATTTTAGTAAGTTTGGAAATGGATAATGCCTTTGTCTTTACTTTTAAGAAAGACAATCCCCAGGATTATGATGTTATTAATTCTGAAATGATGTCCTATAACCTTCTTTTGAGGAATATTTTCGGTTCCTATGCCGGTTCAATTACGCCCCAGGAAATGAGTTCCAGGGATTTATACAGGGAATTGAAAATCAAGGAGGCCGGTATTCCTCCGGAACAAAGGGATTCCGACAGATCTCTTAATATGTGGCGTATGGAGTTCAACAAAAAATTTTCCATACCCATAGGCGCTTTTTTCTTTGTGCTTCTTGCTTTTTCACTGGGATTGGGCGCTAAAACCAACGGGCAGGCTGTTGGCTTCATTTCCGGCCTCATTATAGCCGTAATTTATTGGGTTCTGCTCATTGTGGGTCAAACTCTGAGTCTCCGGGTAGGATTCAATGGGATAATCACAATGTGGCTTCCGAATGCGGTTATTTTAATTGCCGGATTGATAGCCCTTTCTTTTAGGATTTTCAAATGAAAAAAATCCAGATGTATTTGTTGAAACAGTTTATCCCCGTTTTTTTTGTTTCACTCCTTTTTTTTATTCTCGTTTTGGAACTGGTTGATTTGTTTTCAAATCTGTGGCGTTATTTGGCAAATGAGGTCGTTTTGGCAGATATGTTCCGTGTATTGTTCCTTTACATTCCAAAATGTGTTTCTTATTCTGTTCCGGTCGCTGTTCTTTTTGCCGCTTCCTATACAATCGGGAATATGTATGCGCACAACGAATTAACCGCTGTTTTTTCTGCAGGATATCCTCTTTTTGCCCTGGCATTACCTCTGCTTTTTTTCGGTGTTTTGTTGTCCGTGGCTATGTTTTTTTTCGAGGACAGGGTTGTAATCCATTCCCTTATGAAAAAAAATGAACTCAACAGGCTTTTGACCAGATCAGACCTTTCTTTGAGTAATGCCAATGTTGTTGTAATGGATGATTCCGGCAATACAGTTTATACTGCGGAATATTACAGGGATACCGATCAAATACTGTATGACGTATTCATTGTTATGAGGAATACCGACGGGTCCTTGGATGCCGTTGTCCAGTCTTTTTCAGGATCCTGGAATGGAAATTCATGGAAATTTGAAAACCCCGAAATTTATAAATTTGACGGGAAGGGCGGTCTCATCCCCGGTAATATTGAGGACTTTGTTTTTGATGAGCCTCCTGATTTATTCCGCAGAAATGTAACTTCTGTCGATGAGCTGCCTGTGGCGGAAGCCGGTAAGCACATTGAAATGCTCCGCAGGTCTGGTTTCCCCTATGCGGAGGATTTGGCAAACTATTATAAACGTTTTTCTTTTCCTTTTACGGTTTTTATTGTTTTATTTTTTTCAGTTTCCCTTGCCGGAAGATTTAAAAAAAATATTCTGCTGATGAGCCTGTTACTAAGTCTTGCGGTTGCGGTTTCTTATTATATACTCCAGATGGTGACAATGCTTCTTGCAAAGTGGGAATATGTATCTCCTTTGTTCGGCGCATGGTTCCCTGTTGTTGTTTTTATAGGCTCCGGTATCGGGATTCTGAAAACTGCCAGGACATGACATGAAAAAAAATGATTTGATTTTGACAATTACACATAAGGACACATCATGCAAGGCCAGGACAGGGGTTATGTCTTTGCCCCACGGCAATGTGGAAACGCCGGCATTTATGCCTGTTGGGACTAATGCCACGGTGAAAGCCATCACGAAAGATTGGTTGGATGAAATTGGTTTTGATATCATTCTCGCAAATACGTACCATTTGTATCTGCGTCCGGGGGCGGATATTATCCGTTCTGCCGGAGGCTTGCACGGATTTTCCGGATGGAAGAAAAATTTTCTCACTGATTCTGGAGGTTTCCAGGTTTTTTCTTTGGCTTCTTTCAGGAAAATTACTTCTGAAGGGGTTAGGTTCCGCAGTCATATAGACGGATCCTCTCATTTTTTAACCCCGGAGAAAGTTGTCTCCCTTCAGGCTGCGTTTAACAGTGATATTCAAATGCAGCTTGATGTATGCACTCCCTATGATGTCACCCGTAAAAAAGCGGAGCAAGCCCTGGGGATTACAGTCGATTGGGGAATACGCGCTAACAAAGCTTGGTTGGAAACCCCGGAAGAATACCAGGGAAAGCTGTTTCCGATAGTGCAGGGAAATTTTTTCCCCGATTTAAGGAAGGAAAGTGCCCAAGCCGCCGCATCCCTTGATACACCCGGCATTGCCATAGGGGGACTTTCCGTAGGGGAACCTCCTGAAGTGTTCTCTGAATTCCTCTCCCTGACCGCCGGTTATCTTCCGGAAAACAAGGTACGGTATGTAATGGGAATCGGTACCCCGGATTATATTCTCGATGCGGTTTATAACGGTATTGACATTTTTGACTGTGTTCTCCCCACCCGTAACGCCAGGAACGGTGCTTTATTCACAAAGGACGGTCAAATCGCAATAAAAAAGGAAAAATACGCTGCGGATTTTAACCCTCCTGATCCTGAATGTACTTGCAAGGTATGCAGGGAATATACCAGGGCATATTTGCGTCACCTGTATAAAAACAATGAAATCCTGGGAGCGATGCTTTCGACGTATCACAACCTGTTCTTTATGCGCAACCTTATGGCGGAAACCCGTGAAGCCATTGTTGAAAACCGCTTCGCTTCATTCCGAAAAGACTTTATTGAAAGATATTCATGTAATTCCAAGGGGGATAAAAATAAATGAAAAAACTTTTTTTTAGTTTTGTCCTGATGCTTTTTGTTCCATTCTTTTATTATGATGTTGTTGCGCAGGAAATGTCCCGGGAAGACATTCTGAAATATGCTCTGGATTCCGAGGTTGCGGAACTTATAAATACCCTCATTGAAGAAGGGAATACAGAATATACGGAAGAGCTCCAGGAGCTTTTTTTACGTACAAAAAACAGTACTGTCCGGGAGAGTATTTTCAAGCTTTTTTCGGATCAAAAAAATCCTGCCCTGGAAGGACAGTGTGTTGAGATTTTGAAGGATCCATATGAAGAAAGGAAGTCCCTGGTTGCCGCCGCCGCCGACTATGCGGGAGCTGTCCCTCTGCCTTCTGCTTTACCGGCCCTTCATTCCCTTGTCAATACTGAAAACTATGATTATGCCGCCCCAGCTGTACGTGCGATAGGAAAGGCCGGAACAAAAGAGGATGCTGTTTTTCTTGCCGGTTTGCTTGATATGGAGTTTTTCGACAACGAAAAGCAGAGGCTTGTTTTCCGGCAGGATATAATGGCTGCCATTTCCAACCTTGATGCTTCTGATATAAGGGAAAAGCTTGTTTCCCTTGTCCAAAATGAGGATGAAAATATGGTTATCCGTGCTTCTGCCGCCGCAGCCATTGGGAAAATGGCTTATGATGAGGATGTGGATACCCTTGTTTCACTTTTTAACGCAACGGATCCGGTTTTACGTGCCGCTGCGGTTTCTTCCCTTTCAAATTTTGACAATGACACAGCCAGAAACATTGTATTGGAGGGTTTTAAGGACTCTTATTATAAAGTAAGGTTGGAAGCTTTATCTTCCGCTGAAAAGATGGATTTAAAAGACGCCGTTCCCTATATCATATACCGGGCAAAAACCGATCCTGTTGAAAGTGTCAAAATGCGGAGTTATGAGGTTTTGGGAAAAATAGGGGATCCTGAAGGAATTTCCTTTCTTTCCGAAATCCTTAAAAACGATAACGGTGCGGACAAATTCCGTGCGAAGGCCGCCGATGTCCTGTTGAATTATGATTTTGACACTTCCTATCCGGATGTGGCTGAAATAGCTGAAAAAATCCTTCCAGATGAAAAAAAACGCTGGTTGTGCTATGAACTGGGCAAGAGCATTGCGAAAATCAAAAACCAGCGAACCTCTGATTTAGCCTCACTCTATCTTTCCAGTCCGGACAGTTTAACCCAAAACCTTGGACTTGATATGTATGAGCGGAACAGATATCCATCCCTTAAATCAGTTATCCAGGAATTATCAGAAAACGAAAAGGCAGGCGCGGTACAACGCCGGGCTATAAAAATACTGGAAAATGACACCCCGTCCGATTCAGGGTCCTCTTCATCTTCAACTCCAGTAAACGGAAAAGAGACGTCTGAAGGGGTAAAGGCAAGCCCTTCAACGCCATCTCCTTCAGTAAGTTCCCCTGAAGATTCCCCCAAACCATCCGGTGAAACTTACATTGAGTCTTCAGGCGAGGCGGAGGAGCTAAAAACGGATGCCAAGGAAACCTCATCCGAAGTGACGGATTTTACATCCGCTTCTTTTGATGAAAACCTTTGGGCTGATTAGTCCCCCTAACAAAAAACGCCGGTTCCCCGGCGTTTTTCTTGTCCCGTTGTTTTTATTCTGTATCGTTGATTGAGTTAAGAAGCCTGTTTAAAGTCACAACCGGATCTTCAAATTGTCTTATCATAAAGGTTACAGAATACCCTTTGCTGGAAACCACCGTTATTGGTCTGTCTATGCAGTCATTGATAACGGTGGATTTTTCATAGGGGAAATATTCCGGTTTAAGAATGGCAAGGGAACAGTTTCTTCCTGTATACCGCACTTCTGCAAGGTTCGGCGGAAACTTCACGAGGAAAATCAGGAACGGGGACGCCCCTCCACCGATTGTCAAGCTTGAACCGGTTTTCATTTGATGGACGTTTCTCTTTCCGATGTTTGTGTTCTGGTTTTCCACAAAAAGATTGAGCATGATTTTTCCGTCGCTGTCCGCCATAATGCCGGATGATTTAGGCGGAAGGTTCTTAAAGTAAGATTCCCGTCTTGTGGAGAAACCGTCGGATTTGTTTCCCAGGACATTGTATTTTGCCCTGGCGTCTTCCGCATTAGCCTTGCTCTGGTGCTCGAAGGATGCCGCCGCAAATCCCGTTCCGGCCGGTGAAGCGCTTCGTTTCGCTGCCACCGCAGTACCGCCAAATGCCGCAAGAACATCGGCCTTGGAATCAGGTTCCGTAGTATATGGTTTACTGTAGGCGGATTCCGCCGCGGCACCCTGTTTATAAACAGGCGCAGAAGACAGGGAAGAAACCGCGGCGTTTTTGTCTTCCTGCCGGTTTTCATCGTCATATCGTCTGGGAGTGCCTCTGGCCGCCTTGTTGATTTCCGCAACAGGTTTTGTTGTTCTATTGGATATGAACAGGATTAAGGCGATTAGAGCCACCAAGGCTATTAAAATAAGGAGTACAGTTGAAATCACAAAGCCTCTTGTTCTAAAAAAGGATTCGGCTGTCACATCCACCAGATCCATGCGTATGGTTCCGGTTTGAGGATCAACCCTCAGGTTGTCTGAAAATTTCAATTCCACTGGAATTTCCAGGGATACTCCTTCAATGTTTTCAGGAAGCACAAGAGGGGCCTTTAAAGTCCCCTTTTTGCCGGCCGGAAGTTTCAGGAATACGGTTTTTTCCAGAATATTGGTTGAATCCAACAAAACTTCGGTCAACTGCATGTTTACTTCATAATCGGCTGTATTTTCAACATCGAGGGGAAGGGTAAAGTGTCTGGCTTGTTTTCCAAGGTTTTCAGGAAAAGTTATTTTGGGCAAATGGAATACTGAATCCGTAAATTCAAGCGGAGTATCGTCATCTTCCGATAAAATTGTCTGAGGAATATCCAATTCATCGGTGAATTCCCTTGAAATATCGTAATAGGAATTCTCCGGAGGATTGGATATGGGCGCATCCGGGGAAATGGGAGAAGAAGACGGTGCCCCTGCCTCATGGGAACCGTCCCCTGCCGGAGATTGACCGCCTGTCCCGGCGCCGCTTGTGTAACCGCCGGAACCTGTCGCTGAATCCTGTCCTGCCGCCGGAGTCCGGCCCGCAGCGCTGGCAACAGAAGATGACGTTTCCCCGGACGGTCCGGTCCCGGCTGTAACACCGCCACCAGTCTGGTCCCGTTTTTCCGTAACAAAGTTGCCGTCCAAGGACAAAACCGCCACGTCTTCAGGATAGGGGAGTTTTATGTAATATACATTCCAGCCTGCGCCGCGTATTCGTCCTGCCGACTGGGCCACCTCTTCCTGCACCTGTTGCAGGGTATATGAAGCGTAGGGGCTGGATTCAGGGGGATTGAAAATACCATCGGAAATAACAATGATTATTTTTTGCCTCTGTTGATTCAACCCGGAAATGTATTGCCATGTATATTTTAAGCCTGAAAGGAAGTCTGAGTTTTTACCCAGGGGATATAAAAGCATGAATCTGGAAACAATTCTGGATATATCCGCCTCATTTTCTATAGGCTGTACAAGTTCCAGGTTTACCCGTGAATTAAAAGAAATCAGGTGGAAAGTATCTCCCTTTCTGATGAACTTTTCTGTAATGTCAGGAAGAACCCGGCTGTTTATTTGGTCAAACCACGGCAGGAGGGTGCCGGAAGTATCCATCAATACAACCACATCCGCATCCTGAGCCCACAAGCCTGAGACACCTAAAACAAACAGGATTAATAATGATAAAATAACTTTTTTCATTACTTTGTGCTCCTTAATCAATCTTAAAATTCCGCCGCCGTTATAGATTTGACCGTGTAATCACGTTCAATGTCGTTGACGGAAAATTTTAAGTTGTCTCCTTTTCTGTTTCCGCAGAGTTTTAATCCCAAAGGAGATAGATAAGAAATCACCCCCTTGTCGGGATTTGATTCCCAGGGACCAAGAATTGTTAAGGTTTCATCTTCATTTGTTATATTATTCTGGAGGCAAACAATTGTCCCGAAGGAAATTCTGTCCGTGGACACCGTTGAGGGATCCACAATCTGAGCCCGGTCGATTTCTTCCTGGTATTTTGTTACGGAATTATTCAGCATGGCCTGCTTTTCCTTTGCAGCCTTATATTCCGAGTTTTCCCGCAAGTCACCGAGAGAGAGGGCAAAGTTAAGCTCTTTTTGGTTTTCAGGTATTTCAACTTCAATAATGTGACGTACCTTGTTCTGTTTTTCCGCCATCATTTTTGCCGTCACAAGAAGACCCTTCATGGCTGAAGTTTTTTCTTCCACGCCGTAGAACTTAAAGTCTTTGTGCCGCTCGAGGATTTTGTTCCTTAGCTGAAGCTTTATACCGGGATCCAAATCCTTTACATCGTTCACAAGGGTATAAAGCCTTGTGATTGTATTCTCATCATTGGAGAGCATGTAGTTTTCCAGAAGTGCATCCTTGCCGAACAAAATCGAAAGAATCTGCCGGTTTGTTTTCCTGTTTTCTGTTGTGTTCCGGTGGTTGGCAATTTCCTTGAATGTGATGTCAATGATGTGGATCAGCGTTATGAGCTGTTTCTCATAAGGAATATCCAGGGATTTGAACCATTCCTCGTCTTGGGCGTTTTTGAAAAACCATACCACCGCATCCCTGTAATTCCGGAAATTGTCAAAGCTCAAAAGGGCGATATCCTTTACCTTGTCCTCATGTCCTTCCTTGAGGAGGGCTTCAATGATTTCTGTGGAAAGGATTTCGGGGAAAAGCTTCGCGTAAACATCCGCCCATTCCGGAATGAAATTCCTTATATGTTTTAGGTAACTGCGCCGGAGGTCATTATCTTTCATCTGGGTATAAACAAGGGCATAGTCTTCCACTTCGTTGAAAAGCTCCGCAAAGTTATACTGGATGCCAGGATTCAAGTGAGGATGCTTGGCGACAATTTCCTTTACAACAAGATAAGAGGCGATTGTCTGTTCGTTTACCTGGCTGAAAGCTTTCAAATAACCCGAAAAATATCCGAACATTTCAGTGAAATACTCGGAATCGGGATCCGCTTTTTCAGAAAAGGTCATTAGCAGGTCAATTCTCGGGAAGAAATTCTTTTGGGCTTTGAATTCATTATATATTTTTTCCTCGATGGATATCGGACGGTCCCTTACAACATATTCGTCAATGTTGTTCGGGTTGACACCGAAAGCGGGGTCTTCTTTCAAAATTGTCCTTGCTTTTGCGTTCCAGTTAGTCCACTCATTCTGGCTAAGTACCGCCGGAACTAATTCGTCCTTTATACGTTTATGGTGGCAGCAGTTGTCATAACTTTTAATGATGACTTTCAGTGCCCAAGCAGGCTCATCCTTCACTTTTTTTGCAAGCTTTTCTTTTTTCCATATGGATTTCAAAACCCATATATGATCCTTGCTGAGGGTTTGGAGGGCATTTACACCCATTTTAAGGCTCATTGTGTGGCCGCGTTTTTTTGCGAAGTCGATTACAAGCTCATCCCTGCCGACCTTTGCGATGCGTCCTACACCCCAAGTGCGGTGATAAACAAAGTTCCCTGTGTCAAAAGCTATGTGTTTCTCAAATTCAGAGATAGCCTCGAAAATATTGCGCCAAGGCTGATTCAAGTTGGAAGCTTTTATGTATTCTTCCAGCATACTGTGGCCCGCATATTTTTCCCTGAAACATTCCGTAATTTCTTTTCTGGCCCAGCTGTCTTTATCATCGTAATTGAGGATGAGTTTCAGAATGTCAATCGCTGTATCCCATTTTTTTTCATTTTTATATACGGTGTAAAGTTCCTGGAGAACCATTGCGCTTCTGTCACCGCCGATGTTTTTGGCTATTTTTCTCTGTACATGATAGAAAAAGTCAATTTCTTCCGGAACAAGGGAGACAAGCCGTGACCATATTTCTTTTACTGAATTTGACTGTTTTTGGTTTATGTACCGGTAAAGGGCTTTCTTGTAGTAGTCAACGGCGGTTTCCATGTCACCGTCTTTTTCGTATTTTTCGGCAAGAAGTTTTGTTATATCCGATTCGTTGTAATCAACTTTGACAAGCCTTTCCCATATTGGATAAAGCTTTTCCGTATCGTTTTCTTCCCGGTAACAGTCTGAAAGGGTTCTCAAAGCGAATTTTGATTCCCCGAAATCCAGCATTCGCTGGCACAGATATTCAACGATCTGTATTTTGTGGTTGTCGGTGAAAATATTTACCAGCTCATTCAGGGCTGATTCGTCAAGAAGCTGTTGGGACAGGGCACTTATACCTGATATATAGAGGGCGATTATGCTGTTTTTTGTATGGGTTAAATGTTCGTCACAAAGCTTTTTCAGGTCTTCGGACAGTTTTTCCTGCTGGGCTTCCCGCAGGATACCGTCGAACTCCTTGAAATTGGCAATGGAATAATTGCCGATGGCGGCCCTTGTCCATTTTTCCTCATTCAGCATGTTCTGTACATTCTTTATCAGATCTCCCGCCATTTTCATTTCTCCTGAAGCTGTTTACATTGTGTATTTTTCATATACGTTTTCATCCAGCAATTTTATTTTCAGCAAAATCTCGTTGATTTTTGCCTTGTCATCATCAGTATTGACATAGTGGTCAATCAGCCAAAAATAGTGGTTTATCAACCTGGGGACAAGCAGGGCAGTCCTTTCCGGAGGAGCGCTTTTTAATTCATTTTCAAGCCAGAAAACACTTTGTTTCAGTTTCCCGAACTCCAAAGCCCGCAATCCTCTTTTTACGTTGAAAACCCCGTAAAGGAGTCCGTATACCGGAATCCATTCCGCGATTTCCCCGCCTTCATACCCCATGTCCTCAACCTGTTTCACAAGCCGCTGTATGATTTCTGATTCCAGAAAATACAGTTCGATTTTTCCGGCGTCCTTAAAAAAGGCTTCCCTGAAGAGCACCTTGGCGAAACGCATTTCACCACACAGGGCATAACAGTCAGCCAGCTCAGCCAGGATAGGGGCGGACTCCATATTGCCGTCCTTTGCCTGTTCCAAAAGCCGTAGAGCCCTTTCATAATCCCCCAGAGCTTTGTAACACAGGCTTATTTTCCGGTACACCTCCGGATCCTGGGAGACTCCTTCTTCTTTATAAAGGGACTGGTAAAACTTGAGCGCTATCGAAAAAGCACATCTTTTAAGCGCATAAAGCACCGCATCCCGGTCTTTCCCTTTTTTCTGCATATAGGGAAGGAAAGATCTCCACTGGGAAATTAAAAACTCTCCTTTTTCAAAAGCAGTTGCCTTTTTGTCCAAAGAATCGAGCTTTTCAAGCCAGAAATCCACCCCCGCAAGAACGTACAATACTTCCGGATCATCAAGATGCTGCTGTAGAATTACCGACAATTCATTGGACGCCTGCTCAATTTCTCCTGATTTGAGGAAATTTAACACTTGCTGCAGTAATTCATGCACAGGCTCACTTATCATAAGGCTGATTATATTATACTCATTCCTGGTTTTTAGTCAATTAACAGGTTTGTATTTACAGATTCGATTCCATTTGTTACTATATATATACCATATGGATACGAATTTCCTGTTAGCGCCTTCTATTTTAGCATGTGATTTCTCGGATATTGGCGGTGCCCTTTCTTTAATTGAAAAGGCCGGTGGTGACATGGTTCATATTGATGTTATGGACGGTCACTTTGTCCCTGAAATAACTATAGGGGCTCCCGTTGTGGCTTCCCTTAGGGATAAGACAAAACTGATGATGGATGTCCATCTCATGGTTTCTGAGCCGGAACATTTCATTCCCCTGTTTGCAAAAGCCGGGGCAGATTACCTGACATTCCATTACGAAGCCGCCGTCCATATCCATTCTGTGATTGAGCAAATACACAAGGCCGGGATGAAGGCCGGGATAAGCATTGTCCCTTCAACACCTGTTTCTTTTTTGTCGGAAATACTCGATATGGTTGATTTGGTTCTTGTTATGACCGTAAATCCCGGTTACGGAGGCCAAAAAATGATAGTTCCCTGCCTGAAAAAAATCAGTACTTTAAGGGAAATCAAAGAAAAATCGGGTTTTAGATATATAATTTCTGTTGACGGCGGGGTGAATGCGGAAAATTTTCATCAAGTCCTGGCATCCGGGGCGGATATGATTGTTTCCGGCTCCGCTTTTTTTAACGGTTCCCTGGAAAGAATTATAGCTTCCCGGCCGGAATCTCCGGACAAAAGCTTGTTTTTTCCCGGAAAAGGAACCGGCGGAGGCGAAAATTGAATAAATCAGTAAAATTATTTTCAGCGGTTGTTATTTTATGTGTCAGAATGGTTTTATGCCATGCCCAGGAAAAAAGCCCTCTTACTGAGGGTTTGGACGCCTATGCCCGCGCGGACTGGCCTGCCGCTGTTTCTTTTTTCAGTGAGGCTGTCAAGAACAATCCTGATTCCGCGGAACCCTGGTACTGGCTTATGATGACTGAAATTTCCTCGGGTGAGACGGAAAAGGCCCTTGCTGACATAGACCGTTTTATCCTTTCATTTTCCGAAGATAAACGGGCAGCCGATGTCCTTTACCAAAAGGGAAGGCTTTTGTTTTTAACTAAGTCCTATGACGAGGCTATCCAAACGCTCCACAGTTTTATTAATTCCTATCCGGAGCATAAAATGATTCCATCCGCCTATTTTTGGATAGGGGAAACCCTTTATGCTTGTGGACGATATGAAGAAGCAAAAAACGTGTATGTTTATTTAACCGATACCTGGCCCCAGAGTGTTAAAAGGGAAGCTTCCATTTACAGGATTGCCCTCATTGACCAGGCTTCCAATGTGGATACTCTTCTGTCGTTGTTGAAAATAAGCCATGAGGAAGCCCTTCGTATTGTGGAGGATTATCAACGGCGGGAACGTACATATGAGCAGGCTGTCACCTCTTATCAAAAGAGAATTTCCGATATGATGAAGGATACCCGCCTTGCTGATTTGGAATCCTCATTGACAGAAGAAAAACGCAGGAATGCGGAGCTTTTGAATGAGGCCGCCAAACTTGAAGCCCAGAATGCGGATCTTCTGTCCGCCCTGGTTGTGGCAGGTGTTCCGATTCCTGAATCAGCCAGGACAGAAGAAAATGCGAACTTGGAATCCAGAAATTTGGAAATAAGGAACCAAGCCCTGGAAGATTTGAAAAAAAGGGCTGAACGGGCCAGGGTAATTTATGGCGCCGGAAATGGAGATTCAAAGTGAATATAAAAGGTATATTCAAAGCAAATCGGAGGTTCCGGATTATCCCGGTTTTTTTCCTTCTGTTTGTCTTAACATCAGGTATCCGTTTGTTCCCGGAGGAAACGATTCCCCCTGTGGTTCAGGATGGTTCCTCCAAGAAAGGGGATTATGAAATAATATCCGGGAATTTAAAACTTGTGTTATACAAGGAAACTGGAACTTTTACCCTGTACAAGCTGGCGAATACCGGAAAAAACAAATACGAGCCTATCCTGGATACCCGTAATTATGGGGCAGGGACCAAATATTCGGTCAGATTCGGTAAAAAATTTTATTCCCTTGAGAAGAAATTTTTCCGAACCATAGGTTTTGAGGTTCATGACGGTGGAAAAGCCGCCGCTTTTGTTTTTACCCCTTCAGATAATTTCCAGGTAAGGCAGAAATTTTATTTCTCTGGCTCCGGGAATGGTGAGGATTCTTTCTTGATTATAGAAAATTCCGTTGAAAATACTTCCGGAAATGAGGAATTTTTTTCATTCCGGGCTCTTTTCGATACCGTGCTTGGTGAAACCGGTTCCATATCTAGGCCGGAGCATTTTATTACGGATACAGGCAGGAAAATAACATCGGAAACATTGATTCTTCCCGGTGATGATGACAGGCTGCTTTTTTCTACCAATGGTGAAAGATCCTGCGCCTTTTTATTGTCCGGCATGGATGTTGATGTGCCCGAATCCCTGTATATTGCCAATTGGCACAGGTGCGAGGCGGCTCTCACGGATAGGGCTGAACCTTCTTCCCTCTGTGCGGAAGGCAGGGCTTTCAGTACTGTATATACGCCCAATGATTCTGCTGTTCTTTTCAGCTGGCCAGGAAAAAAACTGGCCCACCGGGAAAAACTCTCTGTTAAGGTCGCAGTTTCCGCAATGGACTACGGGTATTCGTCGGAATTCCTTTTTGGAAACGATTCCGGTATGATTGACGGTGAAAATGTGGATTTATCCGAGTCTGATGATTTTTATTCCGGTCTTTCCTTTGAAGAAAAAAGAAACCTTTATTCCCGCATTTCGGAGCGGCTTAACCAAATAGAAGCGGGTGATACATCTGTAACCCCATCTGAAATCGCCGAATTGAATAGAATCCTGGATATTATTTTGGAAGAAGAATGAAAAAAAAACATACATCCGGCAGTATTTCAACCGGTGGTATGAAATTCACCGGCGGTATAAATGGCTAAAGATATACTGGAGCGTTCAAAAAAATTATTTTCCCGCAAACGTTATGGCGATGTTATTTCCCTTCTTGAGCCGGTTGCACTGGATTTCGATAGTTCCACGTATAAAAATTCTTTCAATTTCTATTTTATTCTTGGTCTTTCCTGCCTGTATACGGGGGATCCTGGGGGAGCATCCTCCTATTTTGACCGGGCCAGGAAAATAAGGATGCTTGATGCGGATCTTATGGTAGGGCAGGCTGCCGTTTATTTGCAGCAGGGTAAAACAGCCGAAGCCTGCGGTTATTATCTGGATGCATTGAGGCAGGTTCCAGACCATCCGAAGGCAAAAAAAGCCCTTGATTTTTTGCGCCGGGCGGACAGCGATGATGTGGCCAGATTAGTCGAAAGCGGCAGGATTGTGCGGTTTTATCCAGAGCTGAAAAAATCCTCTCCCCCTTTGTTTTTGGGCATTCTAGCCGTCTTTTTGGTTCTTGTGGCGGCAGGTTCCTTTTTTGTGGGCAAAACCAATCAGGTTTACGATGAACGGGCGGATTTGTCTTCTTTCACCCTTTCATTTGAAGAAAAGAAAAATGTCACCGAACAGGGAGGAACCTACAGTTACATATTAACTTCAAGGCAAATCCTTGATTCCTATGAATCCATCAAAAACTATTTTAACCAATACAGGGATAATGCCGCCCAGGTTGAAATAAACCGCCTTTTAAATTCCAATGCATCTTCCTCCGTCCGGAAAAAGGTCAGGATGCTGATGGATTATTTGTCGGAACCCGGGTTTGATACAATAAAAGACAATTATTCCTATTCCCAGGTAAGTGCCGAGCCGGTGTTGTATCTTGACTGCTGGGTTGTATGGAAAGGAATGGCTGCCAATATAATACGCACGGAAAACAGCACGGATTTTGATTTCCTTGTGGGATATGACAGAAAATCAGATCTTGAGGGAATGGTTAGGGTTCATTTTCCCAGGGCATTGTCCTTTGACCAGGAGCGGCCCTTTGAATTGCTGGGGCAAATAAAAAAAGACGGCAGGTCAATCATTATAGACGGTAGTTCTATTTTTCAAACCATCCGTCAGGAGAATGATTCAAATTGAATTTTATGTTAGTTTATGAATGTACCGCATAATTTTGCTGCTATAAATTAGTAAGGGAGGGGAAAGGTGGCGAAAATGATGACAGAATTAAAGCAGGATGCCGATATGAGCGAAAAACTCAAAGCCCTTGAGGCAGCCAGGCTACAAATTGAAAAGCAGTTTGGACAGGGTTCTCTGATGAAACTCGGTACAAATGCTGATGTAAGCGGAATTGATGTTATCCCGTCCGGGAGCATCCTTTTGGATGAAGCCCTTGGGATAGGCGGTTATCCCCGGGGAAGGATAATCGAGATTTACGGACCTGAATCTTCAGGTAAAACCACGCTTGCCCTTCATGCGGTGGCGGAGGCCCAGAAGCTGGGCGGGATTGCGGCTTTTATAGACGCCGAACACGCCCTTGATCCCCAATATGCGAAAAACCTGGGGGTCAACATAGACGACCTGTGGGTTTCCCAGCCGGATACGGGGGAACAAGCCTTGGAAATCGCTGAAAGCCTTGTGCGTTCCGGGGCTGTGGACATCATTGTGGTGGATTCCGTGGCCGCGTTGACTCCCCAGGCTGAAATCGAAGGTGACATGGGGGATTCCCACATGGGGCTTCAGGCCAGACTCATGAGCCAGGCTCTGCGTAAACTCACCGCCATAATAGGCAAGTCCAAGTGCATAATTGTCTTTATAAACCAAATCCGCATGAAAATAGGGATTATGTTCGGCAATCCGGAAACTACAACCGGCGGGAATGCCCTGAAGTTTTATTCTTCGGTCAGGCTTGAGGTACGGAAATTTGAGACCATCGATAAGGGCGAGGAAAACGCTGTGGGAAACCGTGTCCGTGTTAAGGTTGTCAAAAACAAGGTAGCACCTCCTTTCAGGAAGGTTGAGCTTGATGTGATTTTCGGGAAGGGTATTTCGGCCTATGCCAGCCTGCTGGATTGTGCCGTAAAACACGAATTGGTTGACAAAAAAGGTGCCTGGTATGCATACAAGGAAGAAAAAATCGGCCAGGGACGTGAAAACGCCATCAAATTCCTTGAAACAAATCCGGAGACTGCAACACTTCTTATGAATCAGTTGAGGGAACAGCTTTTCCCCGGTCAAAAAATCAAGGTGGAGAAGAAAGAAAAGAAGGATTTGCCTCCAGCCCCTAAAGTTTCTCCGGCCGCAGAAGGGGATTTGTTTTAGGTAATACCGGAGTTGGATGTGTACGGGGATAGTGGCACTGAAGTTGTTCTCGGTTTAGGCTCAAATGTGGGTGATTCAGTTGGTATCATCCGCAGGGCATTGAAATCAATTTCCTCCTTTATACGGGATATGCGTGTTTCTTCTTTGTACCTGACGGCCCCCCAGGATTACACAAACCAGCCTGATTTTTATAACATTGTTGCCGCTGGTAAATTCAATTCCACTCCGGAAGACCTTCTAGTGCTTGTCCATAAAGTGGAAACTGAATTCGGACGGGACCGGGTCAATGGAGTTTACAAAGGTCCCAGGACACTGGATGTGGATATAATCCTTTTCGGGAATGACTGTTTTTCAATGAAAGAACCTGATTTGGAAATTCCCCACCGGTCTGCAAAAAGAAGGCTTTTTGTCCTTATCCCTTTACTTGAAATTATGCCCGATGCTGCCGATCCTTTGAGCGGGGAGTTGTACCGTAATATTGCGGCAATTCTCCCCGATCAAGGAGTTAGAAAACTGGAGGAAAAAATATGGAATTAACGACTACGGCGGCTGTCCAGGATGTTTCCAACGAGAAGGCGGCTAATTTCAAGATAAACAATTTCGAAGGCTCTTTGGATTTATTGCTTCAAATAATACGTGAGAACGGTGTTAATATCTATGATATCCCCATCGCCAGTATTACGGAGCAGTATCTGGCATACCTTGACTATATCCCGGCTGATTTGGATAATTTAACGGAATTTTATGCTTTGGCGGCCACACTGTTGTGTATAAAAAGCCGTATGCTTTTGCCTGTGGAAAAAATTGAAAATGACGGTGATGATATAGGGGATCCCAGGGAAGAGCTTGTGAATCAGCTCATAGAATATCAGAAATATAAAAAACTTTCGGATTTGATGACCGAAAAAGAATCTGAAACAGAATGGGTTTTGGAGCGGAGAAAACTCCAGCGTTCCCTTCCTTTTGAAGAGGATAATCTCTGGGAACGGGTTGATACCTGGGATTTGATGAAGACTTTTTCAAGCCTCATTTCCAAATATAATGCCCAGGTTATATACGATCTTTATGAGGAAGTTTCTGTAAACGAGAAACTTACCCTTATGAATGAATTGCTGGATGAAAAAGGCGAGTGTATGTTTACGGATTTAATAATCCGCAAAGGAAATCTTATGGATATAGTCTGTGCTTTTATGGCTATTTTGGAAGCTGTAAAATTCAGGATGGCAAGCATTTGGCAGAACCGGATGTTCGGTGACATAAAAATAAAGCCCTGGCAGCCGTCTTTTGTTGATATTGATGAAGGAGTATAATATGGAAAAAGAAACAGCTCTGGTGGAAGCTGTTCTCTATTTGGAAACTGAACCTGTCTCGGAAGACTTTATAGCCCGTGTTACAGGTTTTTCCAAGGATGTGGTGCTTGCCGCCCTGGAAAACCTGAAAACCAGGTGTGAAGGGCCGGATTTCGGTTTGGAGCTCCTCCATATTTCCGGCGGTTGGATGATTTGCCCCAAAAAGGATTTATGGGAATCCCTTAAAGACAGATACGGAAAAAAAACGGAGGGAAGGCTTTCCCGGGCGGCAATGGAAACCTTGTCGATTATTGCTTATTCCCAGCCAATAACCCGTGCCGAAATCGAAGCTATCCGCGGAGCTTCCCCTGACAACATGATAAGGCTTTTGATGGACAGAGATCTTATAAAAGAAGTCGGTAAAAAAGATGTGCCCGGAAAGCCTGTCCAATTCGGAACCACGAAGGAATTCCTGAGGCTTTTCAGGTTGAACAGTATTGCTGATTTACCGAAACTCGATGAACCGGAGAGCGGCCGCTTTGAACTTGCCCGTTAAAGAAGAAGACGGTGAAAAAAAAATCCGGCTTCAGGTATATTTAGCCCGTTGTGGAGTTGCTTCCCGGAGAACAAGCGAAGAAATAATCCGTTCCGGCCGTGTGAAAGTGAATGGAGCCGTTGTTTCCGAAATGGGTTTTAAGGTTTCTGCCGGAGACCAGGTATATCTTGACGGGAATCTGCTTCATCCGGAGGAAAAAAAACGTTATGTCCTTTTAAATAAACCAGCCGGTTATGTGGCGACTTTATCCGATGAAAAGGGCCGTCCTTCTGCCGCATCCCTTCTCGTGAATGCTTATCCGGAAAGACTTTACAACGTGGGACGCCTCGATATGTATTCCCAGGGGGCCATAATTTTCACAAATGACGGTGAGTTCGCTTCAAAAGTAAGCCATCCTTCTTCCGGAATAGAAAAAGAATATTTGGTTGAAACAAGCCTTCCTTTTAACTCCGATGTGCTGAAGGCTTTTGTTTCAGGAGTCAGGATTGACAATGTATTTTATAAGGCACTTTCAGCCGAGAAACTTTCTCCGAAAAAGATGAGGCTTGTTCTTCTGGAGGGGAAAAATCGGGAAATCAGACGTGTCCTTGGTTTTTTCGATGTGCACATAAAAAAACTTGTACGGGTCAGAATAGGCTCTGTTCTTCTGGGGGATCTTCCGCCAGGCGGATACAGGGATTTAACCTTAAATGAAATAAACAGTCTTCTGGGAAAAGGCGGTAAATGGGGAAAATATGAAAACTATCGTGGCAATTGACGGTCCGGCGGGAGCCGGGAAAAGCACAGTGGCAAAAAAGATTGCGGAAAAACTCGGCTTGATTTTTATGAATACCGGAAGCTTTTACAGGGGTCTTACTTTAATGCTTTTAAGGGACTGCGGCTCCGATGAGGCTGGATACGGCGGAAAGAAAGTCAATCTGGAGGACAGGAAAGGAATCATTGATTTTACTGAAACCCTTTCCTTTGAATATTCCTCTGACGGGTTGTCCATAAACGGTGAAAACGTAGAGCAATATTTGCGTAACGATGCCGTTGAAAGCATTGTTTCCCCGGTTTCCGCCATTCCGGAAGTCCGGCGCATACTAAACCGGAAAATCCGGGCTGTGGCTGAAAAAACCGGGGTTGTATGCGAGGGCAGGGATATGACAACGGTGGTTTTTCCTGACACTCCCCATAAATTTTATCTGGATGCATCCGTTGAAACCCGTGCAATGCGCCGTTTTACCCAGGGAACCAGCTCCCTTTCCTTGGATGAAATCAGGAAATCCATTGAGCAGCGGGATAATCTTGACCGGAATAAGGAGGAGGGCAGTTTAAGAATATCTCCTGATGCCTTCTATTTGGATTCTTCCGGCTTGACGATTGATGAAGTTTGTGACATAATGCTTGCTGAAATTCTAGGAAAAGGGATACATAATGGAGCAGAAGGAAGTGGCAAAGGATGTTGAAAATGGTTCCGGAGAAAACATCCAGCAGACACTCTTACAGGAGGAGTACCTTAAATCTTTCAAACCTCTTGAAGAGGGTCAGATTGTAGAAGGTACTGTCGTTCAGGTTACAAACGATCAGGTTTTTGTTGACATAGGTTATAAATCTGAAGGAAAAATACCTCTGTCGGAATTCCAGAAGGTTCCGGCTGTGGGAGAAGTCATCGATGTTTTTCTTGAGAAGAAAGAAGGTCGGGGCGGTGAGGTCGTTCTTTCCAAAAGGAAGGCGGATCACAAGGGTATTTGGAAAAAATTAAAATCTGCAATCGATAATAAAGAAGCTGTTGAAGGTAAAATAACCAGGACAGTTAAGGGTGGATACGAGGTGGATCTTGGTGCCAATATCAAGGCCTTCCTGCCGGCCAGCCAGGCTGATATCGATAGAATTGATAATCTTGATTCTTTACTTGGAACAGTTTCTAATTTTTATGTGGAACGTGTTGGTTCTGAAAACGGCCGTTCAAATGTGGTCGTCAACAGACGCAAGTATCTTGAAGAAGAGTCGGAGAGAAAAAGGTCTGAATTCTTCCGTACTGCCAGTGTGGGGGATGTGGTGACCGGCGTGGTGAAAAGTTTCACCAGTTTTGGCGCTTTTATCGATCTTGGCGGTTTTGACGGTCTCCTTCACATCAACGATATGAGCTGGGGTCATGTTACAAGACCCAGGGACTTTGTAAAAAAAGGTTCAGAGGTAAAAGTAAAGGTTATCAATCTTGATCCGGACGGACGCCGCATTAACCTTTCCCTTAAACATTTTACCGATGATCCCTGGCTTCGTTTTGAAGAAGATTTTCACGTTAATGATATTGTTAAAGGTAAGGTTACAAAGCTTACGGATTTTGGTGCCTTTATTGAGCTTAAAGAAGGTATCGAAGGCCTTGCCCATGTAAGTGAATTCAGCTGGGTAAAGAAAATAGCCAATCCGGCGGATATGGTTAAAATCGGGGATGAAGTTGACTGCATGATTCTTGGGTATGATATTGCAGCCGGCCGGGTTTCTTTGGGACTCAAGCAGGTTACTGAAAATCCCTGGGATTCTTTTGCCCAGAATTCTCCCGTCGGAACAAAACTTAAAGGAAAGGTTGTCAAACTTACAGTTTCCGGCGCTTATATTGAATTGCCCTGCGCTCTTGATGCCTTCCTCCATGCGGACGATTATTCCTGGACAAGAAAGTTGAAGAATCTCTCGGGTGTTTTGAATGTGGGTGATGAAATTGACGTGGTTGTTTTGGATTTTGACAGGGAGAACCGGCGTATCCGTGTGGGCGTAAAACAACTCGCTGATGATCCTTGGAAGGCTTTTGCCGATGCCCATAGTCCCGGAGATTCAATAGAAGGTGAAATTACTTCAATAACAGATTTCGGTGTGTTTCTCAAAGTCGATGGTGGCATAGAAGGTCTTATCAACAAACAGAACCTTCTTGAAAACAAGGAAGATGTTTTTGAAGAAGCCGTTAAGAAATATAATGTGGGTGATAAGATTACTGTATCTATCGTTGAAATTAATCCTGAAAAGCAAAAGGTTTCTTTCTCAGTAAGGGAATACAAGAGGCGGGCTGACCGGGAAGAAATTTCACGTTATATTTCTGAAAAAGAACGTGATGATGGTGCTTATACTTTGGGCGATATATTGAAAAATAAATCCAACTGAGGTATTTGTTCCTTCTGTAATGAAACGGTTTAAGGACATTCCCTGCGGGAAAATTGATGCGCTTATTGAAATAGGTACACTGATAAATTCGAAATACTCTGATATAGATGCGTTGTTGACTTATATTCTTGAGTCGGCAATGCGTCTTGTGTCATGTGAATCATCTTCCATCCTTTTTGTCGATGATTCCGGTGAAAAGCTTTTCTTTTCCGTTGCTCTTGGACCAAAAGGCGTGGAGGCGAAAAAATTCATCGTCGATATGAAAGGAAGTATAGCCGGTTGGGTTGCCATGCATAATGAACCCGCAATCATAAACGATGTGGCCAATGATCCCCGTCATGATACTCAGGTGCAGGATTCAACGGGGTATCTCTCCAAGAATATGATTGCTGTTCCCATGCGTGTGAAAGACAGATGTATAGGTGTTATTGAATTAATCAACAAGTCAGGGGGCGCTGATTTTACCGGTGAGGATATGTATTTTCTGCAAATGCTCGCTGACCAATCATCAATAGCATATTCCAATGCTTCTGCTTTTATTTCTTCAAGAGATGAAATAAGTGTCCTTCAGGATCAATTGCTTGAAAAACACGGATATCACACTCTGATAGCAAAGAGTCCGGTGTTGCTTGAAAAACTAGATATAGTAAGCCGTGTGGCGGATTCTGATTCTTCTGTTTTAATTCTTGGTGAAAGTGGTGTTGGAAAAGAACTTTTTGCAGAACAGCTCCATTTGAGGAGTTCAAGGGCTTCCGGTCCATTTATCCGGGTAAACTGCGCCGCTCTGCCGGAACCCTTGTTGGAAAGCGAACTTTTCGGCCATATCCGTGGAGCTTTTACTGACGCTGTATCCAACCGGAAGGGTCGTTTTGAATCAGCTGACGGAGGTACTATTTTTCTCGATGAAATAGACGATCTTCCTCTGTCAGTGCAGGGAAAGTTGCTCCGGGTTTTACAAAACCGTTCATTTGAAAAAATCGGTTCTTCTGAAACTATTTTTGTTAATGTCAGGATAATCGCCGCCACAAACCGTGATTTGGAAAAGCTGGTGGAAGAGAAAAAATTCCGCTCCGATTTATATTACAGATTGAATGTAATCCCTCTCTATATTCCGCCTTTAAGGCGACGGCTTGAGGATATTCCTGAGCTTGTTTCTTTTTTCATGAAGAAATTCGGCAGGGAAGTGAATAAATCCTTTTTGGGTATTTCTGAGGAAGCTATGTCAGCCCTGCTTTCTTATTCGTGGCCTGGAAATGTGCGGGAGCTGGAAAATGTGATAGAAAGGGCTTGTGTTATCGGGACCCCCCCTTATATAACGGAAGATAATCTTCTCTTGAATAACAAGGCAATTCCTGATAATAGTACATATGCGGATAAAAGTTTAAAATCCGTTCTTACTCTTTTTAAGAAGCATTATATTCAAAAAATCCTTGCGGAAAACCAGTGGAACCAAACCGCCACGGCAAAGGTTTTGGATATACAGAGAACTTATTTATCAAGGGTTATGAAAGAATTGGGAATTAAGGAGAAATAAATGACTGTGAAAGTTAATTCTGCAAACGAGGAAAACCGCAGTTTTTCTGAAATTGTAAATGATTTTTTTGTGGCAAAGAAAAAGCTGTTCATCAGTATTTTAATTGTTTTATTCCTGGCTGTTGTTGCCATTGTCGCTTTTACAGCTTTCAATCACTCAAAGATGAAGACCGCTTTTGAAACCATTGAAACCTGTATGACTGAATGGGTTGATATGTATCCGGATAATATTGATTCAACCCGTGAAACGGAAATTATACAGGAACTGGAAAAAACAGCGGCTGGAAACAAAGGAAATTTTGCCGGTGCCAGGGCCAATATGTCAATTGCGGAGATTTATTTTTCAAAAAATGACTGGGCAAAAGCGAAAGATTTTTATGCCGCGGCGGCAGTGTCCGAGAAGTTCTATACCACCGGTTTGGCATTATATAATGCCGGGGTTTGTGCTGATGAGATGGGGAATCCTGACGAGGCAATTGATTTTTTTACAAAAGCTGTGAATACAAGCTCTTTTTCCCAGAAAGCAAGGGCTCAGTTTAATATCGCCAGAATACAGGAACAGAATTCAAGGATTGAGGAAGCCATTGCTTCTTATAAAGTCATGCTTGATTTATATCCGGGGTTTAGTTTAACGGATTTAGCCCATTCCAGGATTATTGCTTTGGAGATACTTGCAGAGAAATAAAATTCCTGCCATGATTGTTTATGCTCAGAAGCAGGAATAAAAGAAGACATTCAGTTTTTTTCCCATTGGGAATCGATGCCATCATTTTTTTTATGCTGCTTCTCTCAATTGGATGCGGAATAGATAATTATATATATCTTTACCCGGTTACCACTTATTTAAACTGGCCCGATACAACTGATGAAAGTAAAAATTACTGTGCTTTTCATACTTCCGATGTACAGAATAATAATGCGGCCGCCGGTTATTTTAAGGGATTCGAGGTTTATTACCGCATTTATACTAATAGATCAACCTTGGAATCTGAGCGTCTTCGGATTGATTCCTATAACGAGGATGAATCCACCCAGGCTATGGCCTTCAGTTATATGACCTCAACCTATAAATACAGGCGGTTGACCGGGTCCGGAAGGCTTTCGGAATACCCCTTGATTCCAGGAGATTCATATAACCGGGATGTTTACATCCGATTGTACAACATTACTGGTGGCGGATATACAGCCGGGATAAAAGTGTACAATGCGGGAGAGGACAGCACCCTTCTGAATGATTTCGGTATACCTAGAAGGACTAAGGGCGGTATAACCGGAAATACGGATGATTATACTTTTAAAATCGATTACATTAAATCCGGTGATGATGATGTGAGCTGGACAACATTTACGGAAAATGAGATTTTCTATGTCCAGTTTTACGTGGTTGCCTACGGCTATGACGAATCCTATCAAAGCCTTTACAGTGAGCTTTTCTCTCTGGGATATATCACATTGAAAAAAGACTATGAAGACAGGTAATCTCCCTGTAAACAAATAATATCCCTCCGCTAATGAAAACCTCTTTTTTTGCCGATACTCTGCATAAGGTGAATAAATTCACGCATCTGGAGTGGAGTATATATGATAAGAGGTTGGTATACCGCGGCCAGCGGAATGAATGCCCAGCAAAAACGTCTGGACGCAGTTTCAAATAATCTTGCAAATGTGGACACCACAAGCTACAAGAGGGATATCACCGTCAGCAAAAACTTCCCGGAATTGCTTATAAGGCGTATGAATGATGACGGTGTGTATAAAAATCCTTTCGGCTCCGCTGATGCGGCTCCCATAATCGGCAAAGTGGGGCTTGGCGTGGAATTGAATGAGCTTTTCACGGACTTTGAGCAGGGTTCCCTCAAGCAAACCTCTTCTGACTCGGATTTTGCCCTGGAAGGCGAAGGTTTTTTTGCCGTCGATACTCCTTCCGGCGAGAGGTACACCAGAAACGGGAATTTCCATGTGGGTGTCGAAGGTTATCTTGTAACGAAGGAAGGTTATCCTGTATTGGGTGAAAAGGGGAAAATTTTCCTCCAGGATACGGAATATACCGTGAACAAGGACGGTGAAATTTATGTCAGGCCGATTTCTGATGATGAGGCTGATTCAGTGTTGCTGGACAGACTTAAGCTGGTAACCTTCGAAAATCCCAGATACATCACAAAGCAGGGTTCAAGTCTGTACAAGGATTCCGCGGTTTCAGGGCCTGCTGTTCCCGCTGAGGGTTCCGCCCGTCCTGTGGTTACCCAGGGATTTATCGAAGCATCCAATGTGAATGTCGTCAACGAAATGGTGCAGATGATTGAAATCAACAGGGCGTATGAGGCAAATCAGAAAACGATTCAGGCTGAGGATACCATGATGTCGAAATTATGGAATGAAGTTGTACGTGTTGGAAGGTAATCCTTTCTTTAATTTTTTTTGCGAAACGGTAACCTGTGGATTTGACAGCAGGTTTCAGGAGGAAAAATGGTAAGAAGTTTATGGACTGCGGCAACCGGTATGAATGGACAGCAGTCAAATATAGATGCGGTGGCGAACAACCTTGCGAATGTTAATACAACCGGATTTAAAAAGCAGAGGGTTGAATTCGAGGATTTGCTTTACCAGACAGTCAAAACTGCAGGGACTCCTGCAACAGAGGATACGATTACCCCGGTAGGCGTACAAATGGGGCATGGTGTGAAGGTCGCCGCAACCCAACGGTTGTTTGATCAGGGAAGCCTTCAGAATACGGGGAATGTGTCGGATGTGGCCATCCAGGGCGAAGGTTTTTTCCGTGTCCTGCAGTATGACGGTACTTACGCATATACACGTGACGGTTCATTTAAAATCGATTCCTTGGGGCAGCTGGTTACATCCAACGGTTTGAAAGCTTTGCCGGAAGTTACTTTTCCTGAAGGTTTCCGTCCTGAAACGATAAGCATAAGCCAGGACGGACGTGTGACGGTTAAAGTTTATGACCTGGATGATCCTGTGGAAGTAGGGCGTATAGAGCTTTATAGATTCCAGAATCCGGCTGGACTCTCAGCTGTCGGGGAAAATCTTTTCAAGGTAACTCCTGCCAGCGGTGATGCCATTGCCGGCAGACCCGGGTTTGAAGGTTTTGGTAAGACTGTGCATAAATTTTTGGAAATGTCCAATGTTTCCGCTGTGAATGAAATGGTCAGCATGATTGTGGCGCAACGCGCCTATGAATTCAGTTCAAAAGCTATACAAACAAGCGATAATATGCTGTCAACAGCTGTTAATTTGAAACGCTGATTATTCCGGTTGGCAGGCAGGTTTTGTTTTTCTTCGGAGGAATGATTGTGAATAGTATTGGTTTTAATTCTCCGTTAAGCGGATATAAAGACAGTGGTATTTTTCAAAGCTCAAATTTGGGCTTAAATCCTACGGATACAGCCGGGGTTTTGCTTTCATCTGAAATCCCGGGGGATTATCTTCGGCCTTTTGAGCTCCCTTCCTCTTTGGCCACCGGAACAAAACCTGTAGGTGCCGCTGCAAATGCGGGACAAAGTGGTAAAATTGACAGAACCAGTAAACTTTATACCCAAGCCCTTGAATTGGAATCATATTTTGTTAAAATAATGGTTTCCTCCATGAGGAATACAATCCAAAAAACAAGCTCCGGGGATGACAATTTTGCATCGAAAATGTACGAGGATATGCTTTATGATCAGTTATCCAGGAATGTCACGCAAAATGCCGGTTTTGGATTAGCTGACCAGATTTATTTACAGTTTTCAGTTTAACAAACGTGTCCTGAAAAACAATACCCCTTTCCTTGCCTCAATTATGCTTAATTTGCCGTTGTATCAGTCTTGTTTATGTTTTTGACAACATAATCCCTGTATTTGTCCGGATTTGCCCGGAACGCGACAATGGGAAGCCTTTCTTCTTCTTCAGCCTTTTTTGCGGCGGTATCCGCTTCCTCTATCATCCTTGAAGCAGGCAAAATCCTAGATGTTCTGGTTGTAATACCGATACAAACTTTGTTTTTCCGCTGCATTTTTGTAAGCAGGTTTATAACTTCATTGTATAGCTTGTCCGCTGTCTGCATTGTCTCGTCCAGATTGGCATTGGGTACAATGCAAGCACAGGCATTATTTCCGTATTCGAAGATCATGTCCCGGTATTTGAATGTTTCAACAAGAATGTCGGCAATACGCCTGAAAACCACATCCGTTCTGTCCAGGTTGAATATCCTAAGAATAAGGAGTCCCACGTCCTGTTCAAAGGAAGCCGCCCTTACCAATTCCGCATCAAGTCGTTCCGCAAGATATTGCTGCCAGCCCAAACCTGTTGTTTTCGAAAAAAGCCCCTGTGGCTGGGAATTAGTTTCCGTATTTTGCCTGGGTTCAACCTTTCCGTCTTTTCCGGGAATATCTTCCAGAAAGGATAAATCAAGGGATTTGTCTTCTTCTCCTTCTTTTACAGTCCCGGTGGTTTTACCATGGGTTTCTTCCGAAAAGTCTTTTTCTTCTTTATTTTCTTTCGATGAATCGATATCCAATGATTCATTTTCAAAGTCGAAATTAAAATCATCTTCTGTCAGCGGTTTGTATCCGCTTTCTGATTCCTGGTATTCTTCCGTTTCAATCCTGGGTTTACTTGTTACCAGGAGGATAATGATGGAACTAATCAATACCAGGAAAATCAGTATGAAAGAATTCCTGCTGGCATTGAAAATAACTGAAGGGGGAAGAACACGGATTGCGGCTGTTATTTGGATGGCGGGTGAGGCATTGGCTCCCATATCGATGTTGGCATTAAAAGCTCTGGTGAAAAACGATGTTTTTTGTATTGACGGCTCACCATTTGGGGAGTAGGTAAAAGCTTCCGATTCCATGGGCCATGCAAATATAGTTCCTGAAGGGGTTGTTATTGTCATTGCAGTCAGGGTTGTTGTTGCCCTGCATACCTCTGTCATTTTCTCTATGTATGCATCGGTTAAAAAACCCAGGGAGTAGGAATTTTGGGAAGTTTCACGGCTCAACCAGGAAAAGGTGCGCTCCGCCTCTTCTGTCCCTCTGGTAGCTTCAGTTGAGACAGAAATAGAAAACCATAAAACAGCCGCTGCTAAAACTGCGAAGGCAACGGCACTGTAAGCTGTTAATAGACCTCTTTTCATATAATATGAGTATATCCTTCAATTATGTTAAGTGCAAGGTTAATTGTCATTTTCAGAATTTTTTCCCTGTTTTCAAGGGGTTTTTTTTTCCTGAAAAAGGCCATGAGAGGTAAAATTGCCAAAAAAACCCTTGTTTCCTCTTTTTCCATGCCTTCAAGGAAAAAAAAATCCTGAAGGCCGCTTTCTGTTTTTACTAAAAGTTTTTTTAGTTTTGATTTGAATTCCGGAAGAAAATTCCCTGATGGCAGGAATGTATAATCCTTTTCCTTCCATTTTTCGGGTTTAGCGTCAGCTGTCTCGATACATTGTCTGTAACTGTCAAGAATTTCTGTTTTGTAAGTTATTGTACCGTTTTTTTCCCTGACTTTTTGTACATCCGTCCTTAACATAAGGCCCGTATACAAGCTTTCTCCCGGTGACAATCTATCTGAAATGGAAAAAAACTGGTTTTCAAAATATGTACCCCGGGAATAAGGTTTTCCACCGGTATACGCAAAATCCCCTCCTAGGATTCTTGTTTTTGAAAATCCAAGTCTTCTTGCAATATCCAGGGCAGAAGCCGTTACAGTTCCGGCAAAGGTTGAGAATACAGGAATGAAAAAAAGGCCGGCGAAATATGAAGCAAGCGGGTGTCCTCCAGCCGCGAAAATAACCGGATATTCCAGTTTTAATGCAGTTACCGCCACTGCCGGATTTCCGCATATGTCCATAATTAAAACCGGTTTTTCCATCGGGATTTTATTTTGCTCCCCATCCGGCTGGAATTTTCCTTGTAGGTGCCGGGCTGAAAGATACTGGGGGTCTATGCTTACTATAAAGTCCGGAACAATACCTTCGGTGTGCAATACAGGATATGCGGTGTCGGTTGAAAACACCGTCAGGGAGTCTCTTTTTTCCTTTATGTAAAGTATGTCCTTTTCCAGGGAAGGTCCGGCTGCGGCTATGACAGCTGTTTTACCTGTATCTAAAAATCGGTGGAATATGTTTTTGCCAACCGTTTTTTGGATGTTCTCCAGTATAAACAGGTTTTTTGTGAAATTCACAAACCATGTTTTGCCAAAATGGGACTGGGTCGCAAAATCCCTGGAAATAGACACCAAAGTTTTTTCCGTTTTTGTTAAAATCCAGTCTGCCTCGTCAGGACAAAAATTTTTCCAGCTTTGAAGAATATTCAGTGTGAAATTCTTGAAAATGGCAGGGAGGTATGTTTGGGAAAGAATTGTTGGAAAATCCTGTTTTTCCCGGTCAAAATCCAAAAGTCTGACTTTTTTGCTTTTTATCAGATCGGAATTTTCCTGAATATCTTCGAGAAAATTTATGCTTTCCCTGTTTTTTTCAATGACCAAACATTCGTTTTTAATGTCTGCATCCAGAAATAGTTTAATTCTTTTCCCATCCCCCATTCCCACAAAAACAGCGAAGGTTTCAACCGGAGTTACTGGGAATGCCTTTTCCGCTTCCCTTACCGGATTGTACAATGAATTTGCTGGTTTCCCTCCGGTAAAAAGAGGGACTTTTTCTCCCGTTTTGGATTCTACGATATTTTCATAAATACTTTGTATTTCCAATCAAATTTTCTCCCAGAAGTTTTATAAACCGTGAAGTTTCCATGCACAAGTTTTTTTTTAGTTCTTCTCCTTTTCCTTCTCCCATGGATTTTAATACACTTGTGTATCCCTTGTACGAATACAATTTTATAATTTCCGCTGTTGTTTTTTCGCTGTTGAATTCCTCAAAAGGAAAATCCCTTTCAATTTTTTCCGCAGTGTTGAATAGCCATTGAGCGGTTTTTTCCAGGCGTATTTTTTTTCCTGTACAGACTGGGGAAGGGACTCTTTTTGTCTCATTCTTGAAATGGGGAAGTCCCTGGTTTTGCATTTGGATGTCTTTTCCACAAGCACAACCTGTTTCCCTGAAAGTGATGGTTTTTATTCCTCCAAGATCTGTAAGCTCCGTTCCTTCCGCCCTTATTCTGAATAAGCGGTGTGCGTTTTCCTTTTTCATGTTTTCAAACCATTTTCTGTATACGTTTAACGAAGAATTTGAATTGGCTTCTGTGGTTTTTAATTCCAACGGTGACAGGCGGAAATATAATCCGGTGTTTTCCGGTGAAAAGGGATGTGGCCGGCTGTGGGAAAATCCCGCTCCGGTTTGCAAATCCAATCCGGCTGCATAAACTTTTGCCTTGGTTTTCGATAAAAATAATCTGACAGCAGTTCCCGCCACTGTTCCATTTCTGTCCGCTTTTTCAGTGTTTATGTCAAACAGAGAGAATAAATCCTTTTCAATTGCACTTCCGTAATTTAAAAACACACATGGACTTTCAGCTAGGATTTTTTTTGGAATATATGCCTCAAGGGGAAAAGCTACCGGTATGGCCGGACCACTTAAATTGAATAGTCTTCCTGCCCAGTATCCTCCGTCTGTTGATATAACAACATCAGGTGTTATCCGCTGTGAAGTCAAAAAACTAGAAGCAGATGAAAGGGCGCATATAAAAAAATCCTGCGAGTACTTTTTCAAATCCTTGGAAAGATTTTCCAGCATTGGGCCGGAAGCTATGATAAGAGGTGGCTTTTTAATTTCCGGAAAAGGTGCAATGTTTTCTGCTTCGGTAATATTTTTGATTATATTTTTCAACCATCTTCGACCGAACGCATTCCTGGTATTTATTATATTTTGCAGGAGGTGTATGTTTTCCGCTATTGATTCCCACACCTGCTTCGCTTCATTCGGCCAGAATTTTTCCGCAGGTTTCCATGGTAAAAATGAAGTCAGGGAAATATACTCGTCCGGTATAATATTGAATAGGAAGGTATCCAATGGAATGCCTGTGCCCGGTCTCCAGCAGAAATCCCACAAAGCGTCGGTTTCCCTGTAAAATTCATTTTGATATCTTACCGCGCATATTTTTGCCTGTGGGTATCTTTTCCTGAGTTCCCCCGCCAGAAAAGACTCTCCTGGTTCCGTAACCACAATAAATTCCGGATATTTAATTATTGAAACGGCGTCCAAATATCTGGATGCTTCCATTTGTGGATTATATTTTGAGTGAAGGACAGGAGCTTTCACCGGTGATTTGTTATCCATCGGAAATCACAAGCCGCCAAAAAGTTTGTCGGTAAATGCGGGAATCTGTCCGGTTGAGGTGATTTTGACGTCTTCAGTTATTTTTATCCTGGAAACACGTTCTTTGGATAACCAATCCTCCAAAGGTTTCAGAAGAAAATAAGAATAGGAATCTAAATTTATGCCGGAAGATGAAAAAATAATGCCTGTGAATTCCATTAATCCTTTGGATTCGACAGCATTTGTTCTGTTTATTAAAATATTGGAAGCCCCTATTTTATCAGCCATAACCGAATATATAACTTCTATTAAAAAAAATTCCTCTTTTTGTATGAGAGAATTTAAATCAGCGGTTATTTTGAAGGCTATTCCCGTTTTCCCTGATTCAACAGCGCTTTTTATATGATCGATTACAGCCTGTTTTGTTTTCCGCTCCGGATTTCTTGAAGCGCACAATTTAATGAATTGTATGCAAGTCTGTAATTCATCCAGGGTTTTTCCTATTATGCCTTCCGGGGGCGGTAAAACAAGTTTTTCCCGGCCGGGAGTCAATTTGCTTCCGGCAAGAAGAAGATAAAAGCTGTCTTTTTTATCTGGTCCTGGATAAATGATAAATTCCGTGATATTTTCCCATTCCTGGGCGGAAAATAGATGGGAAAAATCCTGTCCGGAACCTGTTCCGCGGAAAAGGAAAAAACCTGCTCTTGTAAGGTCCCTTAAAACGTTTTCCGGAATATAAAAAAGGTTCAATGTGTCTATGTCAAAACCGAAAGGGAAGACCATGGAAATGTTGTTTTTCAAGCCGGAAGCAAGGACAGCCGCTTTACCGGCGCGAAATATCCCCGAAACTTCTTTCAAAGAGTCTTTAACCCGGTCAAAGAAACTCTTGCAAACAGTCCGGCCCTTATTACGTATTTCTTCCGCCCGCCCTATTAATCCCATTGGTTAATTCCGTTGTCAGGAAATACCTAAGTCAGCGAAAAGCTTTTTGTAAACTTCAAAATGCTCCGAACGGGCGAACTCTTCTATTTTTTCTTCGGGAAGATTTTCCAAAAGCTGATCCATGTATGTAAGCACGGATTTTATTTCTTCTTTCAAATCTGCCGGAAGAGTGTTAATCGGATTGGATGCGGTCTCTGTTTTGGAACCGGATTCCTGGATTGTGGCAGCCGGTTCTACCTCCGGGAGAGGCATTGTTTCAGTTGGTTCCGGTTGGATGGAATCATAGGTATCGAGTTTAATTTCCCCTGCATCCTCTATTAAACTTTCTTTTCCGTTCTTTTCTATGGACAAAGCATCATCCAGCAACCCATCTTCAACCAAATTCAGCTCTTCCGCTGTATTTTCCTGTGGTTGGTTTTCGGTCAAGTCATCAAAATTTAATCCGCTGAAATCTTCCTCCGTTCCTTTTTCGGACGGATTCTGCGGCATATCACCGATATCCATTGAAAAATCAGCTAATTCAGGTTCCTGAAGCTGTTCTTTTTCAAAATCAATGCTTTCAAGCCCAGGCTCTTCCATTACCACATCATCGAAATCTGGCTCAACCTCGTCAGAACCGGAAAGATATCCTGTTTCATCCTCCAGGTTTGTTATATGGGAAATTTCTATGTTGTCCATTTCCTGTCGCAGTACGGTATTATTATCCGTGTCATCAGGAATAGGATTGTCGGGTATATCCTTTAAAAGCTCATCAAGGGGTGTTTCCTGCGGAAGATCTGCGTCACTGATACCTGCCGCCTCAAGTCCGGCTTCCATAACAGCGTCGTCATCCAAAGGTGTAATAGGGGATTCAACAAAAGAAATATCGTCAATTTTCATGTTTTCAGGTTCAGAGCCGGAAATGTCTTCGTGTTCTTCTGTTTCTGTGCTTTCCTTTTCTGTGTCACCGTTTTCTTCTGTAAAATCAGCTGTAATGAGGATATTGTTCAATTCATCGCCTGTGAGGGCTATTGTTTCATCGGTGTCATCATCTGAAAAAAATCCGGAAGACGTGTTTTTCTGGGAAACAGAGGGCTCGGACACCGGCTCTTGTTGCTGAATTACACCCAGTTTCAGGCTTGAAATTTCCTTCTTTATGGAGGAAAGCTCTTCAGCTATTGTAAGTAGTATCTCATTTGACTTGTCGTTCATTTCTTCCTCACTGTTTTCATCTATACCGGCACATAAATTTTCAGATAAATCGCTGGATTTTAAGTCATTTTCAAGCGCTTCCAAATCATCGAACGTGATATCTTTTGAATTTAAATCATCGCCAGAATCAGTATATCCCTCATTCGGCAGAAAATCAATTATTTTTTTATCCTGGTTTCCTGAAACTGAGGTTTCATCTCCCTGCAAGACTGTCTTTTCGGTAATATCCTCCGTAAAGCTGTTGTCCAAGGTTGTATTTTCCGCTGTGTTTTCGGTGAAAATATCCTTTGAAGTATTATTCTCCATGGGAGTGGTGTCCGGGAGGGGATTTCCCTCCGTTTCCTCCATGTTTCCCTGTTCAACCGAAAAAGAGGATGTTTTTTCATCCTGGATATCATCAAAAGTTACTTCGGAGAGGATTTTGTCTATTTCATCCACGTCTCCCTGTGACTCGGCGGAAATTATTTTGGAAGTTCCGTCCATGGTGTTTTCTTCAGCCTGGTCCTGGAATGAATGTTTTTCATTTTCGTCAAAAAGGGATACTGAAAAATTTTCTTCTTCAAGTACCTGGGTTTGGGAAGATGCGGAAGAATCCTCCGAAATATCTTCTGTCACATTGAGGGAATACTCGTTTCCATTTTTTTCGTCGGAAGTTGTTTTGGAAACAGATTGGGGAGCAGAGTTGTCAAGCTCTGTCAGGAAATCATCGAATTCATTTGTCTCATAGGAATCTGAAGATTCCGATGAGACCGGTTTTATTTCCTTGTTTGAAAATCCATCTAAAACCGGGGAAGGGGAACTGTCAGCCTCATTCCGGGGGCTTTCATCCTGAATGGATGCGAACATAGCCTCAAAATCATCAGTGTCTGAAAATGAGGGACCGCTTTCTTCTGTTGTTCTGGCGGAGTCGTCAGAAGTTTCATCTACAAATTCGACTCCAAAATTCGAATCAAAGAATTCAGAATGTGGTGAACCTGCTCCCGCAGAGCGTTTTTTTTCTGTTTCCGCTATGTATTCTTCGTCAAAGTCTAAGTCAAGATCTATGGGGTCTGTTTCGTCAAAAAGTTTTTCACTTTCTTTTTCAGTCATCCCGCCTGATTCATTAAACGAGTCAATGAATTCATCTAAATCCAGGTTTTCAGATCCGGAGTTACCGGTAATTCCGGATCCGGAAGTTTCAGGACTTTCAAAGTCGTCAAGGAAAGAGTTAATGTCTATTTCCTCTTCAAGTTCTATTTGCTGTCCGTCCGTGTCTTCCTTTGTCTCTTCTTCTGGTTGGATTGTTTCACTTTCGGGAACCATATTGATTATTCCCGAATCCGCCTCTTCATTTTTAATATCGAAACTCACATCCGGTATGTTTGAAATATTTGAAGAAAGGGTGTTCTTTTCTTCAAACGTCTGCGTTTGCTTTTGCGCCTGTGTTTCTTTTTTTTCTACGGTTCCCGTATCATCACTGTCACTGAATTGTATTTCTTCAAATACAATACCGGCAACATCGGAATCCTCAGCCACCGCGGATACGAGATTTTCCTCGTTTGTTTCAAATAAAGAATCCGAAGGCGAGGCTATTTCATCAAAGGCGACATCTTCAAATTCAAAATTCTCCGGGTTACTGCTTTCGTTTTTTTTCTTTACGACAGGCTCTTTTTTTTCAGGACTGTCAAATTCCGATAAAGAAATCTCAATGTCCCCGGTGTCCCGCTGGTTTTCCTGTATAACCGGTTCCTGTTTTTTTTCGGTTTCCTGAATTTCTTCAGTTTCTGTATTTATGTTATCGATATCAATAAAGGAAGAATCATCGGTGGATAAGTTACCGCTAAAATCGGACTCAAAATCTTTGGAAATGTCCTCATCCAAGTCCGGCTCGGCCAAAGACATATTGTCAAGAATTGTGCCGTCAAATTTGTTAAGGTTTTGTCCATCTGTTTCTGAGAGGATATTGTCCGTGACACTGGACATATTTTCATTTGAATCTTCAATGCTATTGTTATCGGAAGCGGAAAAATCGAAATCATCTATGGCAGGGAAATCATTTGAAAAATCTTCCCGCTTTTCCTCTGTTTCAGATTCGGGAGAAAAAGTTTCTTCAAGGGGGAAGGGGCTTTCGTCGGTATCATTGTCAGTTTTTTCATTATCGTTTCCATGGGAATGAGGGACAGATTCAGAGTCCCAGGGACCGCTTTTCACCCATACACCGTACATATCGATAGGATCCGGTTCATTTTTAAGGTCTGCCGGAAAAGAAGATTCTCGTATTTCTTCGTTGTTATAATCCGATGTCATCCACTGCTCCCGTGTTATTCAATAGATATTCACTTCTTTATCGGCACATTTTTGATTTTGATAATAGAGCAATTATGTTCTTATCAGGATATATTTGTTTTTTTTACCTGTCAATAAAATTTAAGGTGGCGGACTTTTGAGCCGTAAATTTAAGAAATGAACAGGCTAAAAATCATCCTTCCGGTTTTTACCGGGGTTTTTGTTTACTGCGTTTTCAGCATACTTCTAGGTCCTAAAGGGGTGTGGTCTTCCGTCCAGCTTTTGGAAGAAAGGGACCGGCTTGTTTATCATCTTGAGGAATTGTACTCCATAAACATAGATTTGGATGCCCAGGTAAAAAATTTAACCGCTGACCCGGATACAATAGCCGTTTATGCCCATGAGCTTGGTTTTGTGTCAGGGGAAGAAAAATTGATAAAATTGGCGGGTTTTTCCGGTGGTATAGACAGAAAATTGTCTGCGGGTTTCCCTGTTTCAATCCGAAAGCCTGAATCCCTTCCTGAATGGATATGCAAGGTATTCGGTTTATCCAGCGCTGTGGTTTCCGCCCTTATATTACGTTTGTACAAAAAGGAAAAAAAACATGGTGCGATTAAAAAAACATGAAGATTCCATACCTTTGGCGGCGGAAATCCTGGGCAGCGGGAGACTCGCCGTAATACCTACTGATACCATTTACGGTTTTTCGACAATTGATACGGAAGAGGGTGCCTTGTTAATCCAAAACGCAAAGGGAAGGAGTAGTGGAAAATCCCTTATCAGTTTGGTTTCTTCCCCCGATGAAATCAAAGAATATTCAACGGAGGAATTAAATCCATTGCTTATGGATTTGTGGCCGGGAGCTGTAACAGTTATTGTACCTGTTTCTGGCGGTGGGACAAGGGCTTTCCGATGTCCGGGAGATGGGTGGCTTAGAAAACTCGTAAAAAAAATCGGAAGGCCTGTTTTTTCCACAAGCGTGAACATTTCCGGAGAAAAACCCCTCTCTAATCCAGAAGATATTGTGAAAAAATTCGGATCGTTATTGGATTTAATTGTAATAGATGATGAGGCTTGTGGTAACCTGGCAGGAGTTGACAATCTGCCTTCCACTTTGGTGGATGCTTCCGTCCATCCTTACCGCATAATCAGGCAGGGAGCCGTGGTGATACCCGCTTCATGCCTTAATTTCTAGTCCAAGCCACCTTTTCTGTTTTTGGATCCATTGACAATATCGTTTGTCCGTCATGGGTTATTTGGACTGAATCCTTTTCTCCTGCCAGAATTTTACCGTCTTCGGAAATCCGGAAACGCCATTTTAGAGGCGGAGCCTGTTCCGCCGCTTTTTCCGCGACAGGATCAGGTAAATCCACAAACTGCAGTGGAGAGGATTTTCCTTTTTGTATGACAACAAGAACCCCGTCCTGGATTGTCATGTTAATCATCAGGGAAAAACCACTGGAAAAGACCGCAGCCCCGCGTCCTCCCCGGAGAATCATTATTTTTTCAATTCCTGTTTCTCCATTCCAACTTCCAGCCAGGGAATCAAGAGACTGTATGTTTTGCAGGGGTATGTTTTCATATGTATTTTGATCTCCGGATTGAGGTTGGGGTTGAGGGGAGGTGATTGTGTCGTCTGGTTGTTTTCTGGAAGAAACAACTGTTTCCGGAGCGGAACCCGTTGAATCAAAGAGTTCCCTGACTAAAAGTCTGGTTCCGAGCATCAGTTTGTTCTGGTTTTCATAAACCCTGGAAAGGAAACGCTCTTTTTTCGGTGTTCCTCCTGCCAGTAAAAGCTCAAGTTGAATGCCTTCCGCATTTTGAGAAAGTTTTCCCGAGAAAACAAAATCATGACCTGTGGTTTCGGTTTTAATGCTTCCTGAAGAAACAGCTTCATCCAGGGTTTTCCCCATAAGGGTAATAGTATAATTTTTCTGTTCTTTCATGAATGAAAAAAGAAGATCGCTGACAACAAGCGCTGTGGAATCGTCTATGCCATTGTTTTCAAGTTGGTATACCGCAACGGACATGGCGGATCCGGCAGTTTCCTGGGAAACCTGGGCATTCAGAATTTTCCACCAGGGAAGCAGAAAAAAAGCGAGGAGCAATGCATAAAACCGGGAATCTTTCCGACTCATGTTTTCTCGTTATCCGTCCTGTTTTTTTGAAAATTCACGCTGTAAATCCCTGTTGACATCCCTTTCCCTGATATCAGCGCGCTTATCATAGAGTTTTTTACCCTTACAGACCCCGAGTTTCACTTTTATTTTTCCTTTTTTTAAGTAAAATTCAAGGGGAACCAGGGTATATCCTTTTTCATCAGTTTTCCGCTGGAGCCGCTTTATTTCCCCCTTGTGTAATAAAAGCTTTTTAGGCCTGTCAGGGTTATGCTGAAAAATAGAAGCTTGAAAGTAGGGGGATATGTGGAAGTTTTTCAGCCAAACCTCTCCGTCCTGGGAAATTTCTGCGAAGGAATCGGAGAAGGATATATTTCCGTTCCTTATTGATTTTACTTCACCTCCCTCAAGGACAATACCGCATTCAATGGTGTCTTCGACAAGGTAGTTAAAACCTGCCTTTTTATTTTTAGCAATAGGTAAAATTCCTTCCATGATACCAATGATTATAAGTTTTCAACATCCGGCTTGTCAACGATAATACATTTGTGGTATTTTCAATCTGAATGGTATCAATTCGGATACTGAATATTACCGGAGAAAGTTAAATGTCGAAAAGAAGGCAGCAACGTTCATATTTATCCAAAAAAAAAGAACGTAAAAATATTTTCCTTGGCATTTTGTTGTTTTTGGTTCTTTGCCTGGTGTTTTTCATTATTCACCGTTTTATAGTCGGTATGTACAGGACAGAATCTGTTAATATGAATCCTGTACTCAGTCCCGGAAATTGCGTTATTGTTACTCCCTTTTATTTCCTTAATCCTTCCGCCGGAAATGGTGACAATGAATCAAAACGCGGTGACGTGGTTTTAATAAACCCTTCATACAGTGACAGTCTTTCTTTTCCAACAAATATTGCGGATACAGTTGTTTCATTCGCTTCGTTCCAGCAATTTTTTCCTTTCAGGCCGAGGAATTCCTGGGGAAACAAGCCTGTGATACGCAGGCTTGTGGGGTTGCCGGGAGATACTTTGTATATGAAGGATTTTGTTTTGTATATAAAGCCTGCCGGAGGGGAACATTTTTTAACTGAATTTGAACTTGTTCCCCATGAGAAAAACTACAACATCATCACAACTCCCTTGCCGGAAAATTGGTCGGAAACCCTTCCTTTTTCCGGTTCATTTGAACAGATAGAATTAAAGGACAATGAGTTTTTTGTTTTATGCGACAATCGTATAGCTGTAAATGATTCCAGAACCTGCGGAGTTATTAATTCTGATGGCATAGGCGGTAAGGTCATTTTCCGGTATTGGCCGCTCCCAGAGTTAGGGTTCCTATAAAATTTGTTAACTATGTATACTTCTTTATACATTCATATTCCTGTTTGTGTAAAAAAATGTACATACTGTGATTTTTTCTCGCTTCCCAAGGCTGATTTGCCGCCGGAATTTTCTTTCAAAGCCTTTGTTTCAGCCTTGATTTCTGAAATTAAAGCAAAAATGAAAGTTTACGGTGCCGCCGGTTTTAATACGGTTTACATCGGTGGCGGAACCCCCAGTTTAATTCCCGCGGAAAATGTTGAGCTTTTGTGTAATGAATTGAAACCGTTTTTGCGGTCTGTTATCCCTTCCTCCGGGAATTCGTTGAAAAATCCGGGTTATGAATGGACCGTGGAAATGAATCCCTCTGATATTAACTGGGAAATGCTTTTGTCCTGGCAGGAGGGTGGTGTATCCCGCCTTTCTTTGGGTATTCAATCTTTTGATGAAAAAGTATTGGATGCTGTTTTCCGTAGGAATTCACCGGAAGAAAATTTCTCAGCCCTGAATTTTATTTCGTGTTATTGGAAAGGAGATTTATCTGTTGATTTCATCGCAGGGCTTCCATCCCAAACTGCGGATTCCCTTCTGGAAGATATTAAGACTGTTTTAAACTTTTCGCCTTCACATATTTCCTTGTACCAGCTTTCCCTTGAGGAAAAAACACCTCTTTGGGAAATGGTGTCGGCTGGGAAAATAATTCTTCCTTCCGAAGATGAATCGGCGGATATATGGCTTGCCGGGAAAAATTTTCTTGAAGGGAATGGATTCCGCCGTTACGAAATTTCCAATTTTTCCCGGCCAGGATTTGAGTCAAAACATAATTTAACTTATTGGCGGTTGAATTCTTTTATAGGAGCAGGCCCCGGAGCTTCCGGAACTTTGGTTTCCGGAAACACTTGTATCCGTTACGAAAATATCAGGGATGTAGGTCGCTGGCTTTCTTTTTGGCTGGATTATTCCGGAGGTTTGTTTTCCGGTGAATCCGGTGATGGTCGGCGGGATGTTCCCATGGAAGTACAATGTGTTTCTTCAGCGGATTTTGCTTTGGAAACACTTATGATGGGGCTGCGGCTTTGTTCCGGAATTAATGCGGATTCATTTTCAAGAAGGTTCGGGGTTGATATTTACAGCTGTGTGGGAACCACCTTGGATAAATGGGCGGAACGGGGCAGGCTCCGGATTGAAGGGGGAAGGGTGTTTTTGACGGAAGAAGGCTTGCTGTTCTTGAACCGTTTTTTATGCGATTGTGCCGAAGAAATCGACTCGAAGCGGAATTTGTTCCCGTCAGGTGAAAGCCGGCCCTAATCCGCCGGAAGCTATCAGCCGGCCATCAGTTATCCATCAGCTGAAAAAGCTGTTTAATTTCCCGTAAAGCATACTGATTTTTTCCTTGGCATCCGGAGGAAGATTCATCCCTGAAGTTTCATCCACAAGGCTTTCCATGCTTGCCAGGGATTCGTTTACAGCCGTATGGAATCCTTTTGAAACCTTAAACCAATAATTTCCTGTCCCGTCTGTGTACAGGCTGATAAAACCCAGTGATTTTGTCTTTGCCTTGACCTGGGTTACACGGAGGATAAACGGAAGTGATTTAATGAGGGAGTCCATTGTTTCGTATATATTGAAATTCGTTTTTTTCGGCCATGATGAGGGAGGGACAGGGTTTAAGTCAAGCTCGGATGCAGCTTTGAAAATAACATTTAATTTCAAGCCTTCAAGAAGATCTCCTTTGTCCGTTACAATTTTCCCCCGGAAATTCTTGAAATCGTTTTGAATTGAGGATTCCTTTTGCATTTGTTTTGCCGAGGCGGAAAGTTTTTTAAGGGGAAAAATGATGACTTTTTTCCCCTTTATTTTTTCCACTTCAAAGGTGGAGCCGCACAGGGATAGGGTTCCCGTCCCCATTTGTTTTTGTTCCGGTTTCTTTTTCTGGCTTCCACGGATTTTTTGCGCTTCTTTTTCTTCCCGGTTGGTTTTTATGCTTGAATTTAATATTTTTTGTAATCCGGGATTTATGTCTGCCAGTATTTCCGGACTGAGAGGAGATACAGTCATTGCATACATCCGGGATGTGCGGACAATTTCTCCTGCGACTATGTAGCGGGGGTTTTCCCTGTAAATACAAGACCCTGGATGTATTTGTATTCTGTCTGCCGTAAGGGTTCTGTATGAACCCCGTCCATCCCTTGCACACACAAATTGAATCATCCCTACAGCCACGCAGGTCAGGTAATTCCGTATTGTCCCGCCGGAAGTTATCGGAATTCCTGTTTCCGAAACTATGAATTCAAGTTGTTCTTTTATGCTGGCTATTTCCGCAAGTATCCTTTCATCCAGAAAATTGATTTTGCAAAATTTTTCCTTCTTTTTCGCCATGGAATAAAGCCGGAATATTTTCAAGAATGAAACAAAATCTCCGCCAGGATCCCGGAAGGTATGATGCGCCCTGCGTGCGTCCATTTCTTTCCCGGGTGGAAGCAGGAAGGGACTTTGCACAGACATAAACGAAGCCGCCGTTATGACTTCCTCAATCACATCGGGATAATTGAGTATTGCTTCGACTATCATCCTTGACTGACGGGGAAGAAGGGGAAATCGGCACATCATTTTTCCTGTTTTTGTCAGATTCCTGCTTGTATCCAGGGCCCCCAAAAGATTCAGTGTTTCTACCGCTCCCGTTATGCCTTCCTTTGATGGTGGTGAGATAAAATCAAAGTCCTCAAAGTCGGATATCCCCAGCTCAGCCATTCTCAGGACAACCTCGGAAAGGTCTGTCCTGTATATTTCTTCCGTTGTATACATAGGCCTCGTTTCAAAGTCTTTTCGTCCGTAAAGCCTGTAACATATTCCGGGACAAGTTCTTCCGGCACGCCCTTTCCTCTGGTTACAGGAGGCTTTTGAAACAGGCACTTCTATTAAACTCGAAGTGTAGGTTTTAGGATTGTAAAAATTCAGCTTAGCCTGCCCGGAATCTATTACCGAGGTTATTCCGTTTATGGTCACAGATGTTTCGGCAATATTGGTTGATACAACTATTTTTCTTTTCCCTCCCGGAGCCGGGTCAAAAATACGTTCCTGCTCTTCTTTTCCTAATCTTCCGTACAGTGGAAGTATGTGAAGCTTGCGGCTCCAGTTTTGCAGAGATAGTTTTTCAATGCAGTTTTTTATAGCTTTCTCTCCAGGCAGGAAGGTTAAAATGTCCCCTTTGTCGCCGCTGTTGGTTATTCTTTCCGTTATCTCAATGATTTTATCCAAAACCGCTTCTTCCGCAGCAGATGAATCCCCGGCGGCTGGCACAACGGGAGGATCATATACAACTGTGACCGGATAAGTTTGTGTTTCTATTTTTACCACCGGGCAGTCATCAAAGTAAAGTGAAAAAATACCAGCATTGATGGTGGCTGAGGAAATTATTACTTTAAAATCCTGCCGTTCAGAGAGAACCCTTTTTAACAAACCAAGTACAAAGTCTATATTCAAGCTACGTTCATGGGCTTCGTCCACGATTATGAATGAATATTTACTCAGCCAGGGATCAAGCTTCATTTCCTGGAGAAGAATCCCGTCGGTCATGATTTTTATGAGGGTTTTCGTGTTTGTTAAATCCTCGAATCGCATTTTATAGCCAACCAGATCAGGCATTGTTACATCTAGTTGAGCGGCTATAAATTCACTTACCGAAAGGGCTGCGATACGCCGGGGCTGGGTTACACCTATTATTCCACCGGAGGTATATCCGGCTTCATGCAATATTACAGGAAGCTGGGTTGTTTTTCCGGAACCAGTCGGACTTTCCACAACCACGACACGGTTATCAGCCACCATATCCAGAATACGTTGCTTTTGCCGGTATACCGGAAGTTCTTGCGGATTTAAATTATGCATTCTGCTGTCCTGTGCAGCGGTCAGTTATTCAAGTCGATAAGATCCGTTGCCCTTAAAATCCTCAACCGTGAAGAATTATCCTGAACAATAATACCTTTGTCCGTTATCGTTATGGCGGTGTAGGGTGATACTGCTATGGATGATTTTGCCTGTACGTTTAAATCCTTGTCGAAACGTCCGAGATATGCGGTTCCGTTCTGGTTGATTACCGCATAATAATCATTGTTTGACTTTACCAGCATACTTTCCGCGGCAATTGTTTCGGCGCTCTCTTTGGTGACTTCAAGGGTAAATCTGTCTATTAGAACAAGTTTTACAGTATCTCCCTTTCCGGCCACCGCCATATAACCGTCTCCGGAATTTACCAGCGTTCTGTTTCTTATTGAGTTGATCGGAGATGTTTTCAGGGTGGAACCATCGGAAGTACTGATAAGCAGGATTTCCGACAAATATTCCGTTTTATCCGTCACACGTAGTCCCGCCACAGGATTTGCCGAGGTTATGGCGGCTTGTTTTTCCGCATTTTCAGTGTCTATTTCCTTTTGGGTATCGGCGGCTATCTGCTGTCTTTCAGTCTGGGCTTCCTGCTGCTTCCTGTCTGCCAGTTCCTGTTCCCGTTCCGCTTCGGCTGTTTTTTCTGCCGCCCGTTCTTCCGCCGCTGTCTGTTCTTCCCTTATGGCGTCAGCTTCCTGTTGTTTTTCCTCTGCCCGTTCTGCCGCTTCCTGGGCGGTTTGCGCCGCTTCTTCATCATCGGGGTTAGCTTGAGCTTCTTTTGCGGCTTCCTCCGCTTCCTGTTTGGCCTGATCGGCTTCCCTTTGGGCTTCGTCAGCCCGTTCCTGGGCTTGGGCCGCCTCAGTCCTTGCCTCCTGGGCTTCCTGCCTTGCCTCATCAGCCCGTTCCTGGGCTTGGTCCCCCTCCCGTTCTTTTAATTCCGTCATGTCACGTCTTGTATCCTGGGGGGAGCTTTCATCCGTTTTTATTGATTCAATTACTTTTTCTTCAGTAAGAGAAGTTGTATCCACACTGCTCAGGGTTCCGGCAAAAGTTGGATCAGAGAGGGGGATTACAATCTGTGTTTTTCCCGGCCAGTCAGTGTAGGAAAGGGCGAGACCTGCTTTCCCGGCGGTCAATTCGTTCATGACAACCTGTTTGTATTTACCGGCAAAATAGTCCATGTTGCCACGGTAAACAGCATTATAAACTGTTATGAATGTGGCCAGGGTGTTTGCATCCCGGAGTGAATATCCGTAGGCGCTTGACAGGTAAGATGAAATTATCCTCCTTAAATTGTCAATATGGTCAACGGATGATCCGGAGCCTAAGACAAAAATATCCGCATCAAAGCCTTCTGTTACAGAGCTGTCAACCGCATGGATTACATAGTATCTGGCGTCCCCGTGACGTGAATAGGAATCCCGGGGCGAGGCGCTGACCGCATTCCCCAGTCCGGATCCAATGGCTGTAATTTCCTGGATTGTATCGATTTTGTCGTGGGGTCCCGTATAATTTATGAATTCTATAGCGGAGGGATCCACCTTTATTTCTTCTTCATCAACTTCCAGCGGGAATATCATGGCAGCAGCTATGAATAGAAATAATCCCAAAACTGTTAATTTTTTCATTATTGAAACCTCCGGCTTTTTAAGTAACACAAGCAACATCATTGTAAATCTATTCTAATAAATTTTCCAGCATTTGTTTTGCATATTTTTTAATCGAATTATCATATGGATCCTTTGTGTACTCCAGAAGCATTTTCATTGCCTCTGAGGAGGTTTCACCCGGGGAATTTTTAGCCATTGCGAAAAGCACTGAGCATACCGCCCTGTGAATAGGCGAATAATTTTTCGAGGAGCGTATGATAAAAGACACACTTTCAATGGTTTTCCTTCCTCCGTCCGGTCCAAGAGCGGCTATTCCGTATAAAATCCCTGAAATAACTGAAGTGTTTTTTTCTGTTTTTAGGGTTTCCAGAAGTATGTCCCTGGCTTCTTCTGATCCCATTTTTCCTAGAATTACAGCCGCCTGGCTTCTTTCAGCTTCTGTATACAAAACGTCGGAAAAAGGATTCCCGGTGTCGTTTTTTATGATTTCCGCAAGCCTGCGGGAAATCTCAACCTCTTCTCCATTCAATGTTCCGCTTTGAAGTTTTTTCCGGATGCTTTCATAATAGGGAAATACCGATTGTACTCCAGGCCGGTATGTTATTCCGTATTCCGAAGATTTGCCCTCGAATATTCCATATCCGGAAGTCTCCCTTGTTATTTTTGGTTGTTGTGTTCCCAGGCTAAATTCCGCTAAAAAACCTCTGGTTACGGTTTTCATTGGGGATGAGACCACAAAACCGTTTTCTGTAAACACAGGATTCAGCAATTTTTTTGTGAAATTAAAAGCCCATAATACTTCGCCGGAAAGGGAAAGGGCTGCGCACAACTGTTCGGAGGAAAATATAATCCTTTCGCTGTTATTTTTTCCGCTTATTTTGAAAGAAGCCCCGGAAATTCCATCCTGAATGCCATCCAATATTGTTGTGGCTAAAATCTTTCCGTCAGTGGCATTGAAAAGCGTGATTTTTCCGTCTGTCCCCGCATAATAGAGGGTTCCATTGTAGTAAACAGAGGCTGCATGGGAGGACATACGGTCATTTTCCCACAGGATATCCGGCGGCTCCTGAGGCAGCGCTCCGGATTTTTTTTTCAAATGAATGGGATTCAAGTCCATCACAATGATTTTGCATGACGAATCGGAAACCGGAACAAAAAAAGCGCACCCTGTACCTTCCAATCCCAGTCCTTCCACTGGGTTCACGGAAATATTTGTTTCACTGAAAACATTTCCCCAGGGTGACACGGGTATTATTTTATTCCCGGAACACAGGATAACATTACCGTTTCCGTCTTCACATATAAAATCCGTATTCCGTCCGTTTACCTGGCTCCTCCATTTTTGGAGTCCGTTTGAAGCCAAACAGACAATTTCATCCTCATACACAAGAAAAATCCGTCCGTCCCTTCCTTCAAATGGAGCGGTTACCGGCAGAACTCCCTTTTTCCCCTGATAATTCCATACAGGTATTCCATTTGAACTGAAAACAAGCATTTCCCCGTTTTTGGAAAACAAATACAATAAACCTCCGGAAGAAACGGCGAAAACCGGAGCAGGTCTGAATCCTAGGGGTTTCCTCCAAAGAAAGGTTCCCTTTTCGTTGAGACAGGTTATGGATCTGTCGGTTCCCAAAACGTAAACTCTGTCCTGAAAAGATTTTATGGGAGCCAGGGCATCCCCGCCAAGGGCTTTTGTCCAATTGGGCTCAAGGGGACGGACACTTCCTGTGTTTACAGGTATTTCCACCGATTTTTCCTGGGCATTGACGCTTAAATCGGCGATCAGTATCAACAATAAAAAAAACGCTTTTTTTAATCCCTGTATTAATGACCGGGAAAAACAAGTAGGTTTTGTCATATTTTTCACTCCGTTTTGGAAAAAAAGCCCAATGTTTCAATATGATGGGTTTGGGGATAAAAATCGCATAGAAAAACCTTGTCTAATTTCCATCCATTTGAAATCAATCCTGCCGCATCCCTGGCAAACGTGGAAGGTTCACAGGAGAGATAGCGTAGGTTCCTTATTTTTGCGGAAAATAGCCATGAAAGCGTTTTTTTTCCTATTCCTGTCCTCGGCGGGTCAATGACAGCCCCGTCAAATTCCGTTTTCGCATCCTTTGTTTTAATCCATTCATTATCTTTCATCTTGAAAAAGAACGCTTCATTTTTCATGTCAGGAAAATTGTTTGACATATTGTTTTTTGCCGCGGATATTGAAAGTGGGTTTTCTTCCACTAAGAAGAGTTTCTGGAAAACATCCCCTGCCATGATTGAAAAAACACCGCACCCGGAATAAAAGTCAAGAAAGTTTTTTGCTTTGCCTGGATTTTCCGGGCAAAGGTTGAATCCGGACAAAGCGGTTCCAGCCGTTTTTTCGAAAACCGGAATATTGGATTGGAAAAAGGAGCGGATATCAAACGAAACATTTTTTCCATTCAGACTCAGGGAGAATAAGTTTTCCTTCTCAACCGGCGATTCGACAGCTTTTTTATTTCTGTAAGCAAATACATTTATCCGGTCCTTTTGGGGCAGAAGGTCGGCTTTTTCCTTTAATTCCCCTTCCGCCAGCATTTTCCTGATTTCAGGTACAGCCACAGGACAGTCTTTTACCGGGATTACCTTGTTTGATGCTTTGGCGCAAAATCCCAGTTGTCCTCCGGCGGTTTTATGGAATTGGAACCTGGACCTGTATTCAAAGGGTGCTGAGGGGATTATTTCTATTCCATTTGTGTAGTTGCATCTGAATCTTTCCAGTAAGTCTTTTAATATACCGGTCCTGATTTCCTGTTGGAACCTGCTGTCTGCCATTATTAAACTGCATCCACCGCATATTTCCGCATTCGGGCAGGGCGGATGGATTCTTCCTGGAGAAATTTCCAGGAGTTTTACCGCTTCCGCCTCATCATAATCCCGGAGGCTTTTTGTGATTTTTATTTCTGCTGTTTCCCCAGGCAGGATTCCGGAAATGAATACGGTTTTACCGTTCATGTGTCCGATACATTTGCCTCCGGCTACTATTTTTTCCCCAGTTATATGCATATCATAATAATATCATAAAGAAGGCCTTGACTTAAAGCTGTTTGTAAACGGTAATTTGGGTACATACATTGACATTGACGGTAATTCTGTAGAAAATAATGGCAGCTATGCTTATCCGATACTCCCATGATAAAAAAGGCAGAACTGTAAAAAAAGCCCTCATTTATACATATAAAGACCATAAGATAAACAGACACCTTATAGATCCTGATGCCCTGCGCATCATCAGCCGGCTGAAAGATTTCGGTTATGACGGTTATCTTGTTGGTGGCGCTGTAAGGGATTTGATTATAGGGAAAAAGCCCAAGGATTTTGACATAGTGACATCAGCTGAACCCGGCAGGATAAAAAAGATTTTCAGGAATTCCAGGATTATCGGAAAACGTTTCAGGCTTGTCCATATTTTCTATCCTGAAAAAATTTTTGAGGTGTCCACTTTCCGTTCCATTCAGGAAGGAAGTGTCGGAAACAAATTCGGTACCATGGATGAGGATGTTTTACGCCGGGATTTTACGATAAACGCCCTTTACTATGACCCTGAAAAGGAACAGATAATAGACTACACAGGAGGGATACGGGATATCCAGATGAAAAGGCTCGTACCTGTTATTCCGGTAAAGGTTATTTTCCGGGAAGATCCTGTCCGTATGCTGAGGGCTTTAAAATATTCCGTTTCCTCCGGCTGTAAAATGCCTTTTTATTTGCGCCATGAACTGAAAAAATCAGCCCCGTTGCTGTATTCAGTTTCACCATCAAGGCTCACAGAGGAAATAATAAAGATTCTTAGCGGCGGAAATGCCTGTAGAATTATCCGGGAAGCTGTCCGGTATGACCTTTTCATGTATTTGCAGAACGGAGCCGCCGATTTAATGGACGGATGCCGGGATTTCACCGGTGCCTACGAAAAAAGCCTTGAATGCCTGGATAATTCCGTTATTTCAGGAAAATCGGCAAGACTGGGAGATAAACTGGTTTTTATCATCCGGGATTTTTTGAAAATGATTACTGATTGGAAAGGTAATCCTGTGGAAGTGTATAAAAATGTTTATGCCGAATGCAGGCGTTTCATCCTTCCCATGAATCCTCCCCGGCTGGAACTGGAATATGCCGTTGTCAAGTGCCTGGCTGACGGCGGTCTTAACGTTCGTATGCGGAAAAAAAGGAAAATTCCTTCCATCATTAAGGGTAAAAATCTTATGGTTACCACCTCTGTTTCCGGGAAGGAATCATCCAAAGCCGGGATAAAAACTGAAAAAGTGGCCTCTTTTTCATGATTTTATGTTTCAATATTTTATTTTCTTTTTCCCTTCTTTTATTTCCCCCGGCATTGTGGATGGTCTGGTGATTTTATCTATAATGATGTGGGCATCTTCTATTAAGATTCCTGTGTATCTTTCCACATTATCAACTATATATTCCTGCATTTGATGTATTTTCCCTATCAGTTGGGTGCCAAAAGGCACATCCATCAGTATTACAAGCCTGTATCCGTTTGGATCCGTTTTTATTGAAAGTTTTTTTATATGGACGTCTTTATCGTATTCTTCCACACATTGTATTACTATTTGGCTTAATGCAGCTTCGGAAATAGTCACCGTGCCGTTATTTTTTGAGAATTCCGGTCTTACTACGGATTTTTCAAAAACCTGTTCTGATTTTCCTCCCAATATATTTTGTTTCCTGCTGAAAAAGACTTTCACCCGGTCATAAAAAATCTGCGGATAGTTTCTTTGGACTTCCATGGACGGAACCGGAATCACGTGCTTTCCTTCGACCCTCCTGCTTCTTAAAGCTTTTTCAATTTCTTCCGGTGTGGCAATTTCTTCTATTTTTATTATTTTCTGAGGGGGAGGGAGCTGGAGCCTGACTGCAATTTTATTCACCATTTTTTCGGAAGTTCCGAGTATAAGTATTTTTTTGAATTTCTGTTTATACAGGCACCGGGCAATTTCATCCCGGTGGGATTTTTCGTCAAAAAGGGCACAGCGCACGGCCCCCATGTAATTCTTTTCCCGTTTGGCGGAGTGGCCTCCCAGGATTTTATCACCACGTATTAGAAGACCGTCATCGATAATAAGGTCTATACCTATTTTTTGGCTTAGAATTTTCGCATGGTAACTTTTTCCCGTTCCGCTGGGACCCACAAGAGCAAAAACTTTTATTCTTTTGAAAAAATATGAAATTTTATTAAAAAGATTCATCCGTTGAAAGTATAAGTGGTAGAAAGCATATCCGCAAGAATATTTTCACCGAAAAGCATTTTCGACATATTTTCGAACTTTTCCGGAAAAGGAGCCGTTATTTTTTTTGGTAAATCCCCGGGCCTGTCCTCCGGGAAAACAAGACAAAAAGCGTGGAGAAAATAAGAACCTTTATAACCGAAACCGGTTTCGGAACCACCGTAACGTAAATCCCCGAAAAGAGGAGTGCCCCGGAGAGCCGCTTGTTTACGTATCTGGTGTTTATGTCCGGTGTGTATTTGAAAAACAGCCAGGGTTTTGCCTTTACAGGATGTAACCGGAATAAAATCAGTTTCCATGATTTTCTTGTTTCCTTTTTCATCCTGGAAACTGTCACGCCAGGATTCTTTACCACCGGATTTCTCGCCGTCAATGATCCCCGCATAAAATTTTCCGGTTTTTTTTTCCCGGAGTTTCCCGGAAAACCATACAGCTCCCTGAAGGGTTCTGGAAAAGGTTATTATTCCGGTTGTGTTTTTATCCAGCCGGTGGAGGGGGCCGGTACGAAAAGAAAGGGAATTTTCCGCTTCTTTTTCCCGGGGAATGAGGGTGCAGAGGGATTTTTCACCATGAACAGGTATTCCTTCGGGTTTGTTTATGAATAAAAAATCCTTTGTTTTCAGTATAATTATGTTTTCCGCCTTTGTTTTTTCCTTTTTTGAAAGGTTGCGTCCGCCGTTATCTTTCCCGTTTTCCCGGGGTTTTAAGGAGGCGGAAACTGTACGGCTTTCAATTTCCAGACATGAATCTTCCGCACACCTTGTTTCCGGAGAAAGTTTTTTACCGTCAATACGTATAAATCCCCTTCTCATGAGTTTGTAAACCGCGGAAAGAGGAATATCCGGCAAAAAACGGCGGACAATTCTGTCAGCCCGCCTGCCTGCGTCGTTTTTTGTTAACCTGAAACGGAGGAATTCCATGGCAAAACAATGTATCATCTGAACCACGGGTTTTCAAGCGGAAAGATTTTCTTTTTCAGAAGCCTTCTTCCATGGATAACCTGTCTTGCTTGACAAAAGGAAGGTTTTGAATGAATATGTTATTGCGTATGGAAAGAGAGCTTGCCGGGCAATTGCATGGTTTTATATATAATCCTCTGTTTTTATCTGCTTTGGCAAGTTGGTTTATAAGCCAGATACTAAAAACCGTTATTTGCCTTATCACCCATTCAGTGACCAGTACAAGACAGTTCCTTGAATTGTTTTTTTGGCGTACAGGCGGTATGCCTTCAAGTCATTCGGCTCTGGTGTCCTCGGTGACAACCGCAATCGCTTTTAAAAACGGTATAGCCTCCGACTTGTTTGTGTTTTCCTGCTGTTTTACCCTTGTTGTCATCCGGGATGCGATGGGGGTAAGAAGAAGCAGTGGTCAGCAGGCAAAGGCGTTGAATGACTTGGGAATGAAGGTTTCTGAGAAAACAAAAATTCAATTTAAGCCTGTTAAAGAAATACAAGGGCATAAACCAGTGGAGGTTTTTGCCGGACTTCTTCTGGGCTTTTTTATCGGGGTTGCTTTTTCTACCCTTTGATATGATTTATGAAAGAATTATATTTAAAATTTCCCGTTGTGCTTTCTTTGTTGGTCTGTGTCTTTTCAGTCCTTTTTCTTATTTTCACAGCTGAAAAAGCTCCTTCAACTGTCTGGAAGGATTACCGGATTCTTTGTGTTTCTCCGGCTGACAGGGAAGCCGATTTACTCTCAGTGCTTCATGCTGCCGGTGTTTCCGGTTATGTAACCCAGTCAAATTCTGCCTTTTTACCCTGCCAGAATTTAACCCCTGTCATTTCTTTTCTTCCGGAAGCTGAAGTGGAAAGATCCCGTTGGTTTTTTGACCGGGAAAATACCCACCGTATTGTTTATATTGATGAAACAAGAAACAACGTTAATTATGAAAAATTTTTAGGCAAATTATTGGAAGCCGCCGGTTTTTCCTGGTTTTTGGAAAAAACCGGTGTGTTTTTGCCGGTTCCGGTTCTTTTGCTTGTTCCCTTTGTGTTTTCAGCGGTATGCCTTTATCCGGCTTTTCCCGCTGTTTTGGCCGGTTCCTTTTTCCCCTTGCTTTTTGCTTTAACCCGGAATAATTTTTCAGGCTGGCTTTCGGCTTTTTTTTACTTGTGCGCCACAACTTCTTTTTGTGCTTCCGTGTTCCTTCCAAGGGTAATCACAACCGTTTCCCAGAGGATGGAATTCTGTAAAAAAAATGTGTTTTTTTTCCTCCCATGGTTTTGTGCCGCCCTGGTTCCTTACTTTACCTCTGGGGTACGTTTTTTTTCGGTTTTACTTGTTCCCGCAGGAACCGTCGCCCTTTTATTTTTATTGAATTTTTTTTCCCCTGCTGTTTTCTCTTTTGACAGTCCTCTTTTCAGCTTTAAAAACAGGAAAAGGCTTCACCCCGTTTTCAGGGCAGTGGTTATGAAAAATCCCGCCGGAGGAATGGTTTTCTTTGGTAAAAAAATGCCGGATCCAAAGGTATTTCTTTTTCAGCTTGTTTGGGCGGTTGTTTTAATTCCTGTTTCCCTTTTTGTTTTCAGTTTTGGAGGTAAAAACGGCGATATTTATCCGGATAACAAAAAAAATTCAGAATATTTTACTGAAAAAAATGAAAAAAACGGTGTTTACGCATTGTATATCCCCGCTCCTGAAATGTATACTTCCGGAACAGGATTTTCCCCGGATACCTTTGAAGAAACTGTTTTAGCAGGTTTTTTCTCCGGATACACTGACACCGGTTTTTCCGGGGAAAATACAGTATTTTCGCTTTCGGATTTTGTGGCTCTTCAATGGAATGTTTCAGCCTATCCGTGGAGGAAACTGGATTCGCCTTTTGAAATTCCTAAACCGGGCAGTTTAATAAAGTCTGGTGAGGTGAAAAAAGGCGTGGACGGGGCGCTTTCCTTTGAAGAAACGACAAAAGCGGAATTTAATTCGGATTTTATTATGAATGTTTTTGAACATAATGCTTCTCCGTTGGAGAAAATGCTTATCCGCCAGAAAAGATTCATAAAGGCCGAATGGACGGAGATGCCAAGATGAAACATACAGTACAGATAGGCCGGCGTTCTATTTTTAACCGAAGATCCCTGGAAATTTTTTATCCCCAGGATTCGGCTCCATTCAAGGGGAATGCTTTTTTACCGGGGGTTGCCGTAATACCACTGCGGCAATATGAAGGAATTCCCGCCCGTTCCGTAATCCAACCAGGTACTGTTGTGAAGGAAGGGCAGGTTATTGCTCTTCCGGCAGGCCATAAATCCGCGGCTATTCATTCTTCGGTTCCAGGTATTTTACGTGGTTATAAGGTGATGCCCCTTACGGATCAGACTTTGAAAACCTCCGCGATTATCCAGCTTTCCGGGTCCTTTGACATTTCCGGGAAAAAACCCAACAGGGTTTTGTGGGAAGGGTCATCGCCCTGGATGCTTTTAAAATCCGTTGAGGATTTTGGTTTGGTTTCCACCTTCGATGATTTCCAGCCTCTGGCATACCTTTTACGTAAATTCATGCCTGGAAATTCTTCCAGTTCGGATAGTCTCTGCAATCTTCTTGCTATCCGTTTGTTTGACGGGGATCCTTCCTGCATGGTTGATTCTTTTTTGGTTAAAAATAATATATCGGCGGTTCTTCAGGGTTGTTCGATAATAGCGAAAATTCTTGATGTCCGTCGAATTTGTTTTATCCACAGCAAGAAAAGCTCTTTTTTTCAAAATGAAGTTTCTTCTGTTTTCCATCATGCTTCTGTGGAAATAAAACAAATAGCAGCTGGTGTTTATCCCTATGGAAACGGCAGTCTTTGTGCCACGGAGGCCGCAAAGCAGTTTACAGGGGTTCAACCCAAAGATGTTTTCTGCATAGATCCTTGGACGGCATTTTCTGTTTGTGAGTCCATCAGTTTTAACAAACCTGTTTTGCAAAGACCCGTTCTCATCGCCGGCTCTGCGATAGAGAAATCCCAGATCCTTAATGTGCGAATAGGTACGAGGATAGGCGATATAATCGAAGAATGCGGAGGATTTAAATTCACCCCCGCAAAAATCATTGTTAACGGATTGATTGCCGGCCGTGCTGTTTATGATCTTGACACTCCTGTGGATAAAAACACCAAATCCCTTCATTTTATGAGCGGGGAAGAGTGCAGGCCCTATTCTGTTCATCAATGCATCCACTGTGGCCGTTGTCTGAGAATATGCCCCCAAAAACTAGACCCAATCCGGGTGGCTTATTGTATTCAAAGGGGGAAAAAACCTTTAATAAAGGGTAAAACAGCAGACTGTATTTTCTGCGGGGCTTGCACGGCAGTGTGTCCTTCCAGAATACCCATACATCACATTATAAAAAACGGGCCTCAAGAAAATCCCTCAGGAGGTGTACATTGAAAAATACAGAATGGAATGTTTCTCCTTCACCCTTTGTATTCACTGGTTGCCAGCTCAGGGTTTCTTCAATAATCATCATAGCATCCCTTGTTCCGCAGATTTTCCTGCTGGGCTTTTTCAAGGATTTTCAAGCTCTTGTCGTTATTTTTGCTTCACTTATAGGTTCAGTCGCCGCTGAATTATGTTTTTCCCGGGCAATGAATACAGATGGATTCCGCCGTTTTTCTGACGGAACTGTGCTTGTTTCCGGTTTAATTACCGGATTTATTTTCCCTGTGTTTTTGAATCCGGTTTTGGCGGCTCTTTTTTCTTTTTTTGGTGTTTTTATAGCCAGAAATTTTTTTAACGGTAAGGGGAATTCCTGGATGAATGCTCCGGCCTTTGCCCTTATTTTCGCTTATGTTTCATCCCCTTCTGTTTTTCAGGCTGTCGCTGCCGCCCAAACAATGCCGGTGCAAACCGGGGGTGATTCGGAAATAACAAGGATTTTAAACACGTATTTACTAAGACCGGCGGGAATCAACTTACCTGGGGGGTATGTATCCCTTTTCTTTAATCCTACGGCCCCTGTGGCGGCCTTGAAATTCGGATGTTTAACCTTAGCCGCATCTGTGGTTCTTGTCGCAACAGACATAATAGACTGGATGGTTCCCTCTGTTTTTATAGTTGTTTACAGTGTACTGGTATTTTTGTTTTCCTCCTTGCGGATTGTAACGTCAACATTTTTTGCCTTCCAGTCCGGTGACATTTTTTTCCATTTGTTTATGAATGGAATCATATTTACGGCTTTTTATCTGTTGTCGGATGTCTCATCATGTCCGAGGACAAAGGTTGGACGCCTGATATCCGGAATTTTATCCGGTTTAGCCGCTTTTTTTCTATGCGGCCAGCGGATATTTCCGGCAGGGGCAGTTATGTCTGTTTTTGTGGTTAATATTTTAAACCCTGCCATTGAATTAATAGAAAATAAAATCCTTGGCATCGCTCCCATGGAGACTTTTGTATGACGAATATGCGTACCGGACGAAAAAATGAAGTGTTGAAATATCGTATAATCTCCATTTTAATTGTTCTTGGATTTGTTGCCATTATCTTTACTGTAAATTATTTCGGTGGATTAAAAACAGAATCGGTTATAAGGGAAGAGGTGGGAACGCTTCTCTCTTCTTCGTCCTCTTTTGGCGGAAAAAACCCTGCAATCGGAGGGAGGCTTCATGTCCGTGGGTTGGGGCAGAGATATGGTTTTATTTTCAATGCAGGGAACCGGAATGATTTGATTTTTGTTATTCCGTTGACGGATAGCGCAGGGCCTGTTTTGTCTGTCTTTTATTATAAGGAAGGTTCCGGAATTTCATTTATAGGGAATTGTTACCAGCCTTCGTTGGACGGAAATTATAATAAAAATACTGTTAATCATGAAATTTCACCTGGTGTTTTGAAAAATTGGACACTCAGACTTAGTAACATCGCCAACCGTATAAAAAGCGGTCGTTTGCAGAATTCAACAGGAGATCTCATACAATGAGAAAAAATATACTTTTTTTTATCATAGCTGTTTGTCCGGTTTTTCCGGCTCTTTCCCGGTTTTCTTACGGTATCATTTTGGCCTTGGAATTCTGCCTGTTTTTCCTGGTCCTTCTTGGCGTAAGAAAATTAATTTCCCTCTGTGATATTGAATCTGATTTGGGCATTGTCATTGAAATTGCGGTTCTCCTGTTGGCGGCGGCCCTTTATTCAGGTTTTTTAAAAATAATCCTCTCAATTCCTTCTGTAGTATTGGATTCCTTTATTTACACCGCATCTTTTTCTTATGTAATTTTTGATAAGATTTCACTCTATAATGAAAATGCAGGAATGTCTTCTTCATATGACGGATATCCGCCCATTTTAACGGGATTCATATTTTTAATGGTTTTTTCTCTTTTACGGGAATTTTTTTATTTTGGTACTTTATCCATACCCGTCGCCGATGGAATCATTTTCATGTCAATCCTTCCTTCCCAGGCTCTTGATTTTACCCGGTTTTGGGGGAGTTTTTCCGGTTCCCTTATTCTGACGGGTTTTGTCCTGTGGCTTGTTAATTATATTGACGTGAGCTCGAATTCAATGCCGGAAATGACCTGATTTTTATAGAGAGAGAATTGAGGAGAAACGATGTTTTTTTTAACATTTTTAATGTATTTTCTGGTATCATCCGCCGTTTTTTCTTATGGAATAGGGATGAATCTTCTTTTGTCCGCCGGCGGACATATTGATTTTAAGCTTTTTAAAATAATGCCCAAATTACTTTTTACGGTTCTTTCATCCTGCATTATTCTATGGTTTCCCGTTTCCATGGTTATCGGGCCTTTTGGATTCGATTATTTAACTCCGGTGGTTGTATTTTTTGTTTCCGTTGTAATTTACAATTTGATGCCATCCATATTTATTTTTGATTCTAACGGCCGGCCGCAACTATTTGAATATTTATTCATTTTTGGTATTATATTCTTGTCAATTTCCGAGGGAATTTCCTTTTTTGATTCCATTGTAATCTCTCTTTCCTGTATTTTTTCTTTTTTCTTTTTTCTCTTTTTGGTCATCGCTGTTATGGACAGGATTTCGGTTATTTCTATTCCCAAATCCAGATCAGGACTTCCTTTATATCTGGTATTATTGGGATTGTTGTCTTTGTTTACCTTTGCCGTCAATGTAATGTGGGGAAACCATCCTTCCTGGTGGAATTAAATGCGAATTTTAATCTCCGTTTTGATTATTTTCATGATTTTTTCCAGTCTGATGGTATTGTCTGCCCTATATTTTTTATCCCTTCTTTTTGTGAAAAACGTTAAAAGGTCTTTTCTTGATTCCGGCGAAATATTTTCCACCTATTTTTTTGGGTTGGGCAGGTTTTTCCCAAAACCGGTTAAAACCGGTGGAAAAATAAGATGCAGATGCAACGGAATTCAAGAGGACGGAGCCCCCGTTAGGTTTAAAATGTCCGGTTTTATGGACTGCGGGTCGATTTTCCGTACATTTGGCGGTGTAAAGGAGTGTATATTTGCCTGTGCCGGGGGAAATTCCTGTGTTGAAGCTTGTCCTGAAAGCGCCATTGTCATCTCGGAAAACATGCCGAAGGTTTTAAACCTTTGTACCTCCTGTGGAATATGCATTCCTGCATGTCCTTCAAAATTGTTGTTTGATGCCGCTGCTTCCACCAGATACTGTCCGGCCCATAATATACCTGAGATTGAAAAAATATGCATTGAAAGTGTTTCAGCTGTTTCCGTATAGGTTTTCCCATGGATAAAAATTATATTTTTAGTTTGAAAACCCTTGAAAGCCTTTTTTTTCTGTATATACTAATTTAAGGATGATTAGTATGGCGAAATCTGTTTCTTTGTGTTTGGGAACTTATTATGTTCTTGATCCCCTTGCCACTGAAACCTCTCTGGAAAAAAGCTATTCAAACATATTGAAACCGGTTTTACATTGCCTTTGTGCCCGTCCGGATCTTCCCTTTACATTATATATTTCCGGGGATGCCGTTGCTTGGCTTGAGCGTCGCCACTCGGAATTTTTTGTCCTTTCCGAAGAATTAATCGCCAAAAAGAAGCTTGACATTCTGGGAGGAGGGTATTTTGCCCCGTATTTTCCTTTTATTCCTTCCTCCGACCGTGTAGCCCAGATAGAAATGCTTACAACCTCCCTCAGGAAAAAACTTGGTAAAAGGCCGAGGGGAGCATGGCTTCCTGCCAGTGCCTGGGAACCGGCTATGATTTCAACTCTGTCAACCTGCGGTATCGAATATGTGCTTGTGGACAGATGTTTGCTTAAATACAGCGGGTTCCCCGGAGTGGACGGGAATTCGCCCGTTTCCGTGGAGGAAAACGGGAAAACACTGACCGCAATCCCCCTGGATAATTCCCTGAATATCCGTGACCCGGCGAATCCCGGGGACGGAATGTCCGTCCGGGATTTTTGTTCGTCCCTCTTCGATTCCCTGGGGGAAGTGGAGCGGGGGGATTTCGCTTTTTTCATCAAACCTGAGCTTATCCAGGAAATTTTCTCTGGTGGTAATCCTTGGATATGCCGTTTTTTGGATTTTATAAAGGAAGAGGGTGTGCCGGTTTCCCTGGGAACTGCGGCGCAAATTGTAAAAAACACACGGGAAGGTCAAAGCTGGATGTTTCTTTCTTCAGGAATGTCTCCCGGTGATGTAATCAATCCCCCGGAAGGATATGACTGTGCAGCTTTGACAAAAATTCCGGTAAAGCAAAATATACTTAATTCTGTTCCAGGGGCTTTCAATTTATATTCCAAAATGATGTATGTGCATACCCTGGTGAATCAAATCCGGGGTGATAAATCCCGGAAAAATCTTGCCACGGAAGAATTGTGTCAAGCCCAGAATTACCTGCTTTTTTCCCAGCAGGAACCGTGCCGTTGTGCCGCCGCCCGTTCCTTTATTTACAAAAAGCTTCTAGCGGCTGAAAAAATGACACGGCAGAAAGGGGTTTTCAGTGATTCCCTGGTTTCCTTTGATTATGATTTTGACAGACTGAAGGAATATTTATCCCAGACTGAAAAAATAAATATGTATGTCCATCTTTCAGGCGGAAGGATTTTTGAACTTGATGTTTTTGCCACCGGTAAAAATTTCTGCGATTTTACCCATCGGGAGGAAAAACGGCTTAATGGTGGCGGCGGTCTTTTTATTGATTATTTTGTAAACAGGGATGCTTTGCCGGAGCTTATCAATTCCGGCCCTTCTGTTTTGCCGGAAGTTTTTTCTTCTAATTTTTATCAGGAAGCAGGAATTGATATAAACCGTCTCGAGCTTAATCTTAAAACTTCCGGGATTTACGGGGATTTCAACCAACTTATTTCTTTGAAAAAACAGTATGCTTTTAAGAAAAACGGGGTTCAAGTTCAGTTTATCTTGAAAAATGAAAGTCCCCTGAATCTTTCCGGGATTTTTATGAGTGAACTTGATTTCATATTGTCTCCTGTTAAGAAAAAAGGGCCTTCTTTCTCTGTTTTTTCCGGGGAATCTCGTCAGTGCGGGGAACCGGGAAATTTTTCCTTTGAAAAGGCGGAATGGCTTCTGATATGTGATTCTGACGGTTCCACCAAATTCAAGATTGAGGCCAACGAAAACGCTGACATTATTACCTGTGTGGCTCCCTATGTTTCCTCCCCGGATTCCTCATCAAAGGTTTTGCGGATTTTCCTCCATTGGCAGGTTGATTTAAGTCCAGGTTATGAGACTGAAAAAACCGTGTTTTTTACCCTTGAGGTTTAATGTTTCCTGTTATCGGCAGTGTTTCCCACAATGCACCCGTGTATTGAAAAACAGGTGATTAAACGCTATTATTTTTACTTATGAAAAGCGAACAGATGAAAAGAAAACTTATTACTTCAGCTCTACCCTATGTTAATAATGTCCCCCATCTTGGGAATTTGATTCAGGTTCTTTCCGCTGATGTCTTTGCCCGTTTTTGCCGCTTAAAAGGTTATGATACCCTTTATATTTGCGGCACAGATGAATACGGGACAGCCACTGAGACGAAGGCCCAGGAAGAGGGTAAAACCCCCAGGGAATTATGCGGTTTTTATTATAGAATACACCGGGATATTTATAATTGGTTCGGTATTTCCTTTGATATTTTCGGCCGTACCTCCACTGAGCAGCAGACGGAAGTGACCCAGAAAATGTTTTTGGATTTGCAAAAAAACGGCTTCATAAAGGAACATACGATACAACAGCTTTTTTGCCCTTCATGTTCAAGGTTCCTGGCAGACCGTTATGTCCGCGGTGGCTGTCCTTCCTGCGGATATGATGATGCCCGGGGGGACCAATGCGAATCCTGCGGAAAACTTTTGGATCCGGTTGAATTAAAAAATCCCAGGTGTTCCACCTGCGGAAGTACTCCGGAGTTGCGGGAAACAAAGCACCTTTATATAGACCTTCCTTCAATACTTCCGAAATATGAATCCTGGATGAAGGAAGCCAGTGTTTCAGGAAAATGGGCAAAAAACGCCTTGCAGATGACCCAGGCATGGATCCGGGACGGATTGCAGGAACGGGCCATCACCAGGGATTTGAAATGGGGAATTCCGGTTCCGCTGAAAGGCTTTGAGGACAAGGTTTTTTATGTCTGGTTCGATGCTCCCATCGGATATATTTCAATCACGAAATATTTATCCGATGCCAGGAAACTGCCGGAGGGAAGGGATTGGAAATCCTGGTGGCAGAATCCGGATAACGTGGAGCTTTTCCAGTTCATAGGAAAGGATAATATCCCCTTCCACACAGTCATTTTCCCTTCAACCCTCATCGGTTCCGGAATTAATTGGACAAAACTTTACCATATGTCCAGCACTGAATATTTGAATTATGAAAGCGGTAAATTCTCCAAATCCAAGGGAGTGGGGGTTTTCGGTACGGATGCCAAAGAATCCGGAATCCCCGCCGATATGTGGCGTTTTTATATTTTTTACAACAGGCCTGAAAAATCCGACACCCAGTTTACCTGGAGCGATTTCCAGGAAAAGGTTAACAGCGAGCTGATCGGGAACCTGGGGAATCTTGTGAACAGGACCCTGACCTTTGTTTCCCGGTATTATGACGGTAAAATTCCTTCCGAGGACGGGCTCCTTTCCCCGGATCCTGCCATAAAAGCCATGGTGCAGGATTTACGCTCGTCGGCCCAGGAAATGTCCGGGAAAATACTTTCAAGCCTGGAATGGGCTGACTTGAGGGATGCCTTCCGCATGATTTTCACCCTTTCATCCGTGGGCAACAAAGCTTTCCAGGACTGCGAGCCTTGGAAGGCCAGGAATGAAAATCCGGCTAAGGCCGCCGCCCTGTTGAGGGAACTTTGCTATTTAATCCGGGATATTGCTGTCATGATTCATCCCTATATGCCGGACTTTGCCAGCCGGATAGCTTCATTTTTCGGAAAACAGATTTTTTCCGGCTATGTTTTTCCAGCTTCGGAAAAGGACAGTGCTGAAATCCTTACGGAAAAAACCGCCGCGGAACCCGTCCGCCCTTCCGGTGACAATGTGTTGTCCTGGGATGATGTGGGTTCCAGGACAGGTATGGATTCAGTTCTAAAAACGGAAATCATTTACAAGCCTCTTGATGACAGCTCAATAAATTCCTACCGGGAAAGATATTCCGGAACCCAGAAAGAAAGGGAAAATACCGTGAAAGACGTTAATGATTCAAAAAAGCAGGAAGAAAAACCCGCTGTTCCCGCTGATGTTGTGTTCAATGAAAAGATAGCCCTCAAAACGGCTAAAATAATAAAGATTGAAAAACATCCTGACGCTGAGAAACTCTACATCGAAACCCTTGATGACGGTTCAGGCGAAGAGCGTATAATTGTTTCCGGACTTGTCCCGTTTTTTGCTCCGGAAGAACTTCTCGGAAAATCAATTATCATTGCTGATAATTTGAAACCCAGGAAAATGCGTGGGGTGGAATCCAAGGGAATGCTCCTGGCGGGGGATTATGTGGATTCCGAAGGAAAGGAAAGGGTGGAGGTGTTGGATTCTTCCTGTGCGGCTCCGGGTACATCCGTTACTCTTGAAGGATATGAACCCCCGGCAGAGAAACCCTCCGTCATTGATGCGGATGCTTTCTTTTCAGCCCCCATGGAAATAAAGGATTACACTGTTCTGGTTAATGGCCGGAGGCTTTTAATTGACGGGAAACCGGTCAAGCTTGCCAATATTGAAACCGGAAGCGTATCCTGACTGCCTATGGATTTTGGACTTAATATTAAGGCGGAACCGGTGCAGCGGTTCCCCGGCGGTTTTTCCGCCGGAAGCTTCCTTCAGGCTCCTTTTTGGGCGGAATTCAAGGGAAAATACGGCTGGAAACCCTTCTTTTTCAAGGTGGAGGCGGAGTCTCCGTTCTTGAAAAATACTGTTACCCTTTGTTTTTCTGTTTTAACAAGAAAATTCTTGAAAAGGTTTACCCTTGCCTATATGCCGATGGTTCCTGAATCAGCTTCTTTCCAGGGGCTTTTTAACGGTGATTCCGTGGACGGGACGGGCTTTTTTTCCGAACTGATTGTGAAAACCGCCGCCGCATTGAAACCCCTGCTTCCCGGCAACGTTTTTTGCATCAGGTTTGACCCCGATTTGGACAAGTCCGTCTTCCCCGCGGAAAATGTCCATGGGGGAAAAACCGTCTTTTTCTTCCAACACATCGGAAGCCCGGAAGCATAAGACTTCCACGCCCTTTTTTTCCGCAAGCCTTATGTT
>CASGBA010000004.1 GCA_949299755.1 uncultured Treponema sp.
AAAACAAGGCGGAAGCCGTCCAACGGTTAAAGAGGTATCTTAAAAGGCAGTGGTTTATGTCATTAACCGAAGGTGTTATAACCAACCGAGATCTGAAAATAGGGTGGTACCGGGGGTATTGGTGCGTCGCCGCCGCCGCTTTGGTAAAAGCCCTCAAACTTGACGATACGGAATTGAAAGACTGTAAATACTATCCCTACGATATGGCTCATTTCTGTTAGGGAATAACTTAAGAAATTAGACAACAATGAGATACGGATTAATAAAATCCATTTTATACAGGAAAATTGTAAGGATGGAATGCAGGATGGTTATTTTTTATTTCATATTCACATAATGGGGTTCTGTTATTTCTGTTGTTAACGAAGACGGTTCAACAAGATCAGTCCTTTTAGATGGCCTATTTAATATTGACCCTTATGAAATTCCAAAAACATTTTAAATCAAAGTTATATTTCATCATGGACATATCATATTATAAACTCAAACGAAAAAGAAAAGTTGTTTACTTTTGAATCCTTTTGAAAAAATCAGTGGAAAACAAGTGCAGGCAAAAAACAGAAAGATATTATTTATCCAACATATTAGAAAATATAAAATCGACAGAGGCTCAAAACTGTAAATTGAGAGAATAAAAACTGGGAGTGTTTTCTATTAATTCAGAAAGCTGTGGTAAGAATGTTGAGTGCGTGGTCAGCCCGATTTGAAACAAGAATCCTATAAACAGCCTGGCTACGGATTGAAAATACAACTTTACAAAGCCAAAATACTCCTTGGCAAAGCGAAATTCAAAACCTGGAAATATGAGACCCTGATATAAAATATTGACTTTTTGCATTCAATAAACTTATACTTAACCGCAAGAGGTTAAAATGAAACTTAAAATGAAAGCCATCAATATACGGTATTTTATTTATATATCCGTTACATCCATTATTTTACTTTTTTTTTCTTCCTGCAAAACATCTCCACAATTCACTGATCCTGTGGCAACTCAAATCCTGGCGGACGGGGTATACGTATTCAATACTGAAAGGGTTTTGCGGGACATTGACTTTGAGGCCATGTATGCAGCCTACGGGATAAGCGCAAACCAGACCGTGACAAAAAAAAGCGAAGGGAATGCGGTTTTGATGCAAGGGGATTCCTTTGCTGACCCGGAGTCCGGCATAAAGCTTTCGATAAATATTGACGGTTCAATCACCAGCCCCGACAACAGCACAATTCAGGGAAGACTGGACATGAACGGCTCCGTGATGTTTTCCGGTTTATACGAAGAAAACGGCCATACGATATTAATATCCTTAAAAGGTGTTTTAATATATCAGAGCAGGGACAGCTTGGCAGGAAATGAATTCAACGGTATTTACAAGGCGGTTGACAGCGGTACCGGAAGGAACCAGGTTATAATGGTTAACAACGGCTTGTACATGTGGGAATACGAAACTCCCGAAGAAGGGGATTTCCTGCCCTGGCCGATAGTGGTGGAAGCGGACGGGACTTTCAATACAGGTTTTGAATTTACAGCCAGATCTGTGATGCCGGGCCTCGGGGAAACCTTTTTTAGCACGGTTCATTCTTCGGAAGGAAAGCTGGGAACAGGAGGGAACATCCTGATTCAAAACCTTACGGTGACAAACGGCACCAGCATGGTGGAAAACCAAGTTCCCTTCACTCTTGAGGGAGTGAGAGTTTCAACTGAGGACAGAAAAATTTTTTCTGAAAACGGGATTCCCGAATTTTCTTCCGGGGAAAAACAGTCTGCCTACAGCATGAAGTCTCCCAAGAATGTTCCGGGTTGGTACAATGAACAGCTCGTTTCAGAAAACGGTTTTTATATTTCCTGCGGAAGCAAATCATACGATGACAGGGACACCGCACTTAGGATTGCGGAAAGTATTGCCGCGGGGAAAATCATTTCCCGCATCGGGCTTGAACTCAGCTCCAGCACGGAAACCGGCTCCATTTCTTCCGGGGACGGGGTTGACGGGGACAGGCTTTACGAAACGATTTCAACCCTTGCAGCGAAGGGAATTCCGTATACAGTCACAGAGAGCTTTTACGATGAGGGGACAGGAACTGCCTTTGTGAGGGTTGAGTCCGCATTGTAGTATTTCTTTTTGTTCAATTAAAGTCATTCTTCCAGTGTAAATTCACTAAAATGAATGAAATATAATTTAAATTTTACAGGCCGATGTTTTTCACAAAAACAATATGCGACACATCATACTGTTCCGATTCAAAAAGGACTGAACAGGGGACTTCCACGCAATAGCAGTTTCCGTAGTCGTATACCGGCAATTTGTAATCCTCGCCATACCAGGAATTATCCCGGGCCGCAAAGTATGCGCCTTCCGCATGAGGGATAATATTTTTCCCCACCATGACACGGAACTTGGCGAAAAGAAGCATCATTTGAGCCATTTCCCGTTCCCCGAGTTCCCAGATGTTTCCGGTGCTTTTATGCCAGGTGTCCAGCAGAAAATCGCCGGTTTTGCCGTCAATCAGGTAGGTTGCGGCGTCCTTCCTGCCCAGGGTTCCGGACATCGTCTGCGCCAGCTCATTCAACCGGATCACGCCGTACAGCATGGCGGTTGTCTTTCCGTTCCGGATAACCGGCACATAATGGCGGATAACGTAGTCTTCGGTTCCGGTGACCGACGCTTCCCGGTTTGAGATATGCGCGCCGCGGGCAGCTTCCTCTTCAAACGAAATCCTTCCTTCAACGTTGATTTTCTGCCGGCTTCCCGTTATGATGGTGTTATCCGGAAGGAGCAGGGCAACGTCGTGCATGGTACCGATGGTTTCGTAAGAGCTTAAAAGCCGCCAGAGCTCCGGGGACGCCGGATTGTCGTATGCGGCAACGAGGACAGCGAGCATTTCCAGCTGATCCCGGTCGCTTTGCGCGTACAGCTGTACATCCCGCGCTGCCCGTGCGGCTTCTCCGTGCAGTTGTTCAAAACTGAAATCTTCTTCTATATAATTGATCCACCGGACGACGGAAATGGAAAGGGTGAGCATCAGGAGGATGAGAATCACTGTGAAGATAAGCGATTTCCGCCAGTGTATTCCGATGTCTTTTTTCATGAAATCAATCCGGCTCCTTCTTCCTTCTATTTTAGCCGGTTTTTGCGATAAATACAACTGCATTTATTTTTATCTGACCGCTTCTCCCCTGCGCTTCAGCCGCCCTCAGACCTGCCTGCCGGCAGGCAGGCGGTGCGGAAAAAGAATCAGAGCATGGCGGAAATTTTGTCCAGAATGATTAAGTCGGCGGGGAGCCACTTTACGGTTTTTAATGTTTCCGCGTTAAGCCAGGCTGCGTTTTCGTGTTCCAGAAGGGAAGGGGCTTTTTGTCCCGGAACCAGAGTGCAGGAAAAACACTGCATGGAAAGGTGGAAAGCCGGATAATCGTATTCAACTGTGCCAATGCGTTCTCCTGCAGAGATTTCTGCATCCAGCTCTTCTTTGATTTCCCGTGCAAGCGCTTGCTGCGGCGTTTCCCCCGTTTCGATTTTCCCGCCGGGAAATTCCCACCAGTCCTTGAATTCCCCGTATCCCCTCTGCACTGCAAAAACTTCCTTTGCACCGGAATCTGAAATACGGAAAATAACCGCTGCGGCAACATTTATTGTTTTCATGACAGGTCCGCTTTTTAAAATTCCTTAAACCTTACGCCGTGGTCTTCTTCCAGCCACAGGGCAATTTCTTCCGCAACGCTCAGGATTTTCTGCGCGCGGTTTTTTCCGGTAACCGAGCATTCCCATACAACGCCGACCCGCCAGCCGTCAGACAGAAGCTGTTCCGTTTCTTCCTTATCCCGTTGCCGGTTCCGGAGAAGCTTGTTTTTCCAGAATTCCGTATTTGTCCGGGGAAGATGCGCCTTGGGGCAGTGTTCGTGGAAATGCCAGAAACAGCCGTTTATAAAAATGACGGCGTGGTATTTTGGCAGAACGATGTCGGGCTTTCCCGGCAGTTTCCGGTAATTTTTCCTGAACCTGAACCCTGCCCGGTGCAGCTGGCTCCGGACAAGCTTTTCCGGTTTGGTATCGCTGCCCTTTATGCGGGACATATTGTAATGCCGCTGCTGCGGGGTAAGGGTGTCCATAAATAAAAAGTCTTGTTTTTTATTTGGAAAAACCTGTATAACTCTCAAATCCAAGCATATACACAGCCATTGCAACCGCCAAATCTTCGGATTCAATATCCTGTTTTGCGGCCAATTCTCTCAATTCATCTATAACCGTATCATGCGGAACGATACTGCCATTCAGATCCTTTACTACTTTTTCTATAACCGCAGGAAGAACCATACACATTTTGTAAAAGGCGTCATCTTCCCCGGTTACCAAACCATAGAACTGATCAAGACTTACTCTGCGGATAAGTTTATGTCCAACCCTTTTCTTATCAACGGTTGTTTCCCATTTAATATTTTGAGAATGCTGTGCAATCGCTTCTACCAAGAAACAGGCACAGTCGTCATCGTTCAACAACTGATTCTGCATTTTAATAAAGGTTTTACCCGCCGAAGCAGAGTTCATTGTATTATGTTTGTTTTTCATTTCAACATAAACGGTGTGTACATTTCCTGCTTCAGGAATAGGGATGCCGTCAGGATTTTTATAAATTACATCCCAGCCGCCTTCTTCTCCGTTTGGCGGAACGTGGCAATTTTTAATATACTGGAAAATACGCTGGTGGAAATATCCAATATCGTTGTTATTGGACTTATCTCTTTGGCGGAAGATTTCGTTACTGACAATTTCTTCCCAAGAAGATTGATATACTGTTTTGTCAAAGATCAACTTAACCGGATCGATGATATTTTTATTGAAGCGCTTTAAATCAAATGATTCCAGTTTTTCCCCGTACTTTTCAATTGTCGCCTTGACATGGTTTGTAAAATCTTCCTCTGAAATAAAAGTTAAATTCCACATTTTATAGTTTCTCCAAGGCTTCTTTTATTTTTACCGCAATATCATATGCCAAATTTACAGGAACAGCATTTCCGACCTGCTTGTACTGTTGTCCGGTACTCCCGCAAAACTGCCAGTCATCAGGAAAGCTCTGGCATCTTGCGTTTTCCCGGATTGTAAACGGGCGTGCTTCCAATGGATGGCACCGGTCAGTCTGCTTTTGGCTTGGAGAGGTCAGTACGGCGAGCGAAGGCTCGTCTAAACTCAGCCTTCTTAAAATCCCAGTCCGTCCTCCTTCCATATACCAGCAGCTTTTCATATATTCCTTTGCAATGTCTTCGGGAATATCCCGCCAATATCCTCCGGGAGGAACCAATTCAAATATTTTCCGTTTATATTCAGAGTAAGAAGCGCCTTCGCTTTTCGGACACTCAGGCAAAACATCCCGGAGGACGGGTTTATACTTATGAGGGGCAGGAAATTCAAAAACTACTTTGTCTTTCAAATCATTGCGGATGCCTATTGTAATAAGCCGTTCCCGTTTTTGTGCCACGCCATAGTCCCAGGCATTCAATACCTTTTTTTGAATGGTATATCCTGTACTTTCAAAAATATCTGTAATCGTTTTATAGGTGCGCCCTTTGTCATGCGTAAGCAACCCCCTTACATTTTCAAATAGGAACATTTTGGGCTGCAATTGTTCCAAAAATTTAGCGTAATGATAAAAAAGAGTTCCGCGGGCGTCCTCTAGGCCCAGCCGTTTTCCTGCATAAGAAAAACTTTGGCAGGGGGCGCCGCCGGAAAGCAAATCGAGTTCGCCCACGGCAAGATTAAAATATTCCTTCAAATCAAGACAGGAAATATTTGCTATGTCATCGTTGATCACGCGCCAATTCGGGCGGTTGCATTTCAGCGTGTCAGAAGCGTCTTTATCAAATTCGATAAGTCCTAATGTCTCAAATCCGGCTTTTTCAATGCCCAGTGCCAGTCCGCCTGCACCGGCAAACAACTCTATTGTTGTAAAAGTTTTAGGAACAGTCTCCCTGTTCTTGTCTTGGGTAACCTCAATAATATCTCCAATATTGCATTGCAATGCAGCGCATATTTTTTCAATGCTTTCAAATGAAACTGTCTCATTCTTGCCCATCCGGGCCATTACATTGAAACTAATGCCCGCTGCTTCTTTAAGCTCTGTTTTATTCATATTTCTGTCTATAAGCAGTTTCCATAAGTTGTTATAGCAAACAGCCACAATATGCCCTCCGCCCTGCACAATCAAAAACACAAAATCGGGTTATTTATATCATAGCATGTTTTTACCGTAAAAGGGAAGGTTCTCATGAATCCGTTAGAAATTCTCCCGCCCCTGCTTCCCGCATTTCCGGCGGAGGGGCAGGCTGGAAACCTGTTTCATGATGAAGGCAGCGGATGCTGTCGGACGCAGATACCGGGCAGGCAATGGGCGGGGAAGGGCGTGCGTCTGGCAGGCAGACGGGAAGGGCGGCTGCCGGAAGCCGCCGGCGCGGGCAAAAAAAATCCGGCTGCGTTGAACCGCAGCCGGAGCAGGATGTGTTTTAATGCCGGAGGATTACAATAATTTCACAAGCCGTTCCGCAATAGAATTGTAGTGCTTTCCGCTTATGCCGAAATCTTTTTCCTTGTACGTCCACACAGCCCGGGCAATATCATACTCTTCAAACGCGGCGTGGATATCGGCAAACCAGCGCAGCGTACTTTCCGGATCGGCTTTGTCGATTACGCCGTACTCCCCGCAGTACAGGGGAACGTTGTACTTCTCGCTGACAGCAACGGCTTCGGCGAACAGGCGTCCGAAAAATGCGCTGTCAATGGGGGCGTCCCCGTTTCCGAACTCCCGGTCAAAATCACTGCCGAAAACGTCCTGCGATTTCCGGCGCAGCGTCTGCAAGTTTTCCGGATAGGCAACAGACAAATCCGCGGGCATGTTTTCAACCCAATATGCAGACTGGTGGGTAAAAATCATCGGACTGTAGCAATGGAACGTAAAGACAATATTCCCGTCATACGGTTTGTCCAGCAGACGGAGGCCGTAAATACTGCTGTTATAAATTCCGCCCAGAATAATCCGGACGTCCTGATTCATCCTGCGGATTGCCTTCACCGTTCTTTCTGCAATCCGGTTCCAGATTTGCGCGGTTTCTTTCGCCGTGATTTCATTGAGAAGTTCAAAGGCCACCCGTTCGGAATACTTGCCGTAGCGCCGCGTGAATTCCTCCCACACCCTGACGAAATTATCCTGCAGAGATTCATCCGTAAAAAAGCGGCAGTAATTTTTGTCGTCAAAAATATACCCGATTGTTTTGTGCAGATCGAGGACGGTATTCAAATTGTACTTGCCGCACCATTCGATACATCGGTCGATATACCCGAATCCGCTTTCAATAAAGCTTCCGTCTTCGTTCTGGAACAAATGAAAATCCACCGGCAGCCTGACATGGTCGGTTCCCCATCCGGCGATTTTTTCAATGTCCTTTTCGGTGATGAACGTATCAAACCGCTCCTTTGTGTAATTTCCTTCGCCGCATTGCGACAGCCATCCGCCGAGATTCACGCCTTTCTTAAAGCCTTTGAATTCCCTCATCGAATAATTCCTCCGTTGTATGCTGTTATAAACCGGAACCGGTTTTTTCAAGAATAATATTATCGATACAGATTCTATGTTGTTTTGAAATACGTTTACCGTCAACAGCTCCCATGGACAAACTGAAAACACTTTGATCATCAGTATCATGATTCATGGTGAAATCAAGGGAGAAAGTCTCATACTTATCTGTCAGTGCCACGATTTTCTCTCCGGAGTACGGTGTCCAGTCATCATTATGCTTGCTGCCGTCACGTTGTATTGCGAACATGATTTTTCTGTCAACGCTGGACTTCGCATCGAAGGAAAGCCGGTAGCGCTGACCTTTTTCAAGATGGATTCCGTTCTGCTTCAACTGAATGTGCCATGACTGGTTGCCGGTGTCTATAATAGTGAAATCAGCTGCATTGTCCTCTGACAGGCTGTCCACAACCCAGCTCACATTATCCGGCGCATATGCGTAAGGTTCAAAACCGGTGAATCCGGCGTTGAAACTGCCGTTCCTGATCAAGCTATCTTCCGTCAACGCTACATTATCGATGAGGTAAACACCGGGAGATGAAAAGGTCAAAGACACATTCTTGTCGCCCGGGTCGTCAATAGAAAATTTGATGCTGTAATTTTTCCGTCCTTTCTCAAGAACAACCGGAAAACTTGTGCCACCGGCTTTCACCATAATCGTGTCACCGGCTTTGCCTTCGATATCCGCAGTAAACACATAGGTGCCTTCCGCAAGTGCAAGTCCGCTTTGCCGGAGCACAAGCGCATTTGCCGGGTTTATCTTCATGCCGTCAATCGAAAGTCTTCTGCCGTCTGCGAAGTCTGTTACAGAAATGATTGCCGCCCCATTGTTCTCTATTTCCCAAAAACCAAGCCGTCCGTTACCTTCCTGGAATTTCCCGTTGTAAATATAATTGCCGTCTGCAAGCACCTGTTTGGATTTTTCATCTGGAGCACGCAGAACAACTTCCTTTTCAGGCTTTGTTACGTTTTCATCATAGTTTTCTTTTTGCCAAACCTTTACATAATCAACTTCATAGCGGGCATTCTTAAAGTCAGTGGTTCTGTCAGGGTAACCTACCCAACTTCCGCCGACAGCAAGATTCAGGATGATGTAGAAAGGCTGGTCAAAGGGCGCCGGATAGGTGATTTCGCCCTGTCCTTCCGTGACAGAGTACCAGTCGTTTTCCCGGTGGATTAAAAACCCGTCCACATACCAGCTGATTTCCCCCGGCTCCCATTTTACGGCAAACGTATGGAAGCTGTCCGCAAATGTCCCGTTGCGCAGCGTCCTGGTTGCCTGGCTCTGTCTGTGCGGGTTGCCGTAATGAATGGTTCCGTATGTCGTCCTTGTGTCGCTTCCGTGAACCTCCATGATGTCGATTTCCCCGCACCGCGGCCACTGTCCGTAGACGTTTTCATCGGTAGCCATGAGCCAGAATGCCGGAAGGAAGCCATTGCCTTCCGGGACTTTCAGGCGCGCTTCAAAAACACCGTAGGTAAAATCCCGTTTGTTTTGCGTACTGATCCGTCCCGACGTGTAATGGATTTTGCCGTTTACCGTGCTTTTAACCGGCCGGATAACAAGATTCCCGTTTTCAATAAAAATATTTTTTTCAGAATCAACATATTCCTGAAGCTCTTCATTCACCCATCCCGGTTCATGCAGCTCTACATTCCAGTCGTTCCGGTTTAAGCCCGGGCCGTCAAAATTGTCCTCCCAGACCAGGGAATACCCGTCAAGGTTGAGGTCATTGCCCATTGTGACAGACTCTCCGGACGGTTCACCGGAGGAATCAATTCTTTCCGCACTGCCGGTTGTTGCCGTGCACGCAGCGACCGTCAAAACAGATATTGCAGCAATAATCATGTAAAAATTTTTATTCATAATAATAATCCACCTTTTTTATAAAATTCCGGCACATAAAAATGCGCCGGACAATCCACCCGTGATTATGGTTTAACCACAATTATGTTTATTTCTGAAAGCTCAACGCTTTCATATTTATCTTCTTCAATAGGAAACTGAAAAACAACCTGCCAATTTACCGAGTCAAAATTCCGGGCCACATTTTCAATCCTGCAAGAATACTCCGTCCCTTCAGGAAATCCTTCTTCCTGCCACTCTGCTTCATGCCAGACATAATCGTCTAAATCAGACAGAAATCCCATCTGCTTAAAATTGTCTGCCCCGGAAATAACAAATGAAAATTCCACCGTATCTCCGCAGGACACCTGCAAATTGCTGGCGACCTGTCCGACCAATTGCAATGCATCTCCACTGGCTTCAGTTTTAGCAGGAATTCCTTCCAGCTTAAAGGTACCGTCAATACACTCTACTGAAACCGGCAAGGCATTTGCCTCTGTCAACGATCCACCTCCACCTGTATCACAGGAAGAGAACAAAACCGCCGTTAAAACGGCACACGCAAGCGCAAAGAATACTTTTTCATGTTGCACCACCTTAAAAAATATTAGACATTTTGTCTTTAAAAAAAGACTAACACCGCTCCGGGCAGCCATATATCACGATATTATCTTTTTTTGTACGGGATTTTCCTGAAATGCTTTTTTTATTGTTGCAATTTGAATTCAAAAATAAAGAAAACCGTTTGTTTTCTCGAAAAAAAATCACACAAACGCCGGATGGATGTTATAATATCCCACAGGACGGGGGAAACGTTCATGCCGGCAGAAAAACAGACGACTGACAAAAAGTTATCCAAAGACATATTCCGCAACCGGGAAAACGGCATCACCCATTTGCCCTACGACAGGGAGCTCGCTTTTTACGATGCGGTGAAAAGCGGCGACGAGGAAGCCGTCAGGGCGCTTATGCTGCCGCTCAAGGACAGCAATCTGGGCGTCCTTTCCGACAATCCGGTCAGGAATTTGAAGTACCATCTGATTATCACGGTCGCCATGATTACGCGGTTTTGCATCGAAGCCGGGATGCCGGCGGAGAGCGCCTATACGCTGAGCGATATTTACATCAAGCAGGCGGACAGGCTTCAGTCCGAGGATGAAATCAGCGGGCTGCACAGGACGCTGGTGTTGGATTATACCGGAAGGATGAAAGCGCTGTCCCGGGGGAGCGCCTGTTCCAGGCCGGTGATTCTGGCGGTAAACTACATCGAAAAGCATTTGCACGACAGGATTTCTTCCGCTGATTTGGCCGCCTGTGTGGCAGTGAACAAAACTTATCTGTGCAGGCTTTTCAAAAAAGAGACCCGCCAGACAATAGGCAGCTACATAAAAAAGGCGAAAGTAAAGGCGGCGGTCAATATGCTGCTGTACAGTGAAATGTCCCCGCTGGACATTGCCCTTGCCCTGTCTTTTTCCTCACAAAGCCATTTCATAAAAGTATTTAAGGAAGAAACAGGTTATACACCGGCGGAATACCGGAAGCGTTTTTTCTCAACGCATTTTAACAACCCGTAACAGCTTCCTGCCCCGGCGGAAAAAACGGCGGGGAGGCCCGCCGTAATTATCACATAAGAAAACAAAAAAAAGATATTCTCAGAAAATATGTGGATCAGAATAAATTCTCAATAAGAAATTCAATGGCTCCTATAGCAGTTCTGTCAAATTCATCATGACTTCCAGAAGTATAATCTCTGTGCTCTTGTTTGCTTCCATTGGCCATTGTAGAACAATTTATAATTTTCCCCTTGTCCGATATTCGCCCTACAATATTTCCTTTCCACTCTACAAACTCTCCATTTGAATACCAGTCCGTATTATTTCCTGTGTTCAACACACAATTCATGACAAGGGAATAATCTTGAAGGTGACCTGCAAGACCACCTAATGCCACAACATCCTTTGACCCAGCATTTATAGACATTTTTGAAGTACAATCAATCAAAGAGCCTTTGTCCATATGCCCTGCGATTCCTCCTGCCCAACCCAAATCTTCGGTCACAGTAATTGTGCCTTCTAAAGTGAGATTTCTGATTATTGAATTTTTACCGCATATTCCGAAAAAACCTGCGGCAATACTTTTTGAATAACCAGCATCTATTTGTATTCCGCTAATGGTATGTCCGTTGCCGTTAAAGCTCCCCACCAATATAAACCGTTATCCCAATCAACTTCATCAAAGCTAAAAAACGGATTGCCTTCTTTCATCCGAATCCAACCGATTGGATCCCACTTTTTCCCTGCAGGTATCTCAATATCCGCAAGCAATTCAGCATTAAGCCCTGGCTCACCGGCATTCACTCTGTCCGCAAAGGTCACCAAGTCCTCATAAGTTTCTATAGAGACAACTTCTCCGGTTACTCCCCCATTTAACAGTCCGTCTTCTCCAACAGCACAAGACACAACAAAAAACACCATAAAGACCGACAGTGATGCCAATACAAAAATCAAACTCTTTTTCACGGCTTCTCTCCTGACGAATAATTTTACTTATTTTACCCCCCCCCCTCCGGTAAGTGTCAAGATTTTCCTGCTTCCTTTCGAATAAAGCATAATAGCGTGCTGCATCACTATACTTTGTCAATTTTCGGAAAGAAGAAGGATAAACACAGCGAAAAGTTTCGTGCAATCCTTGAATCAAAAGAGGGTTTTTTACCGGAAAGACATTCGTCATCATGTTTCTATTTTAACCTGCTTCAAATTAAACCGAAATGTGACTAACTAAAATCACAGTTACAATTATTGTAAGGGAAATTTCTATCCCATTGCATTAAAATAATTACAAATTTGGCACCCCATTTTCCGAAATAAGACTTAAGTAATAACAAGGAGTCGGCGACACTCCGTTGCAGGTTGACCAGAAAAATTAATCAGTTATAATTCGTCCTCATAAGAAAGGTTACTTATGGACGTTGCAGGTTGACCAGAAAAATTAATCAGTTATAATTCCGACATAGTACGGACGATGATGACGAGAGTTGCAGGTTGACCAGAAAAATTAATCAGTTATAATCGTTAAATTTGTCAACAACGTTTGATATTCGTTGCAGGTTGACCAGAAAAATTAATCAGTTATAATGGCTTGTTTCGCGTCAGCGACAGCACGTTGGTTGCAGGTTGACCAGAAAAATTAATCAGTTATAATCAAAGAGCCTCGCTGAAACAATTTGTTGTCGTTGCAGGTTGACCAGAAAAATTAATCAGTTATAATTATAGGGAAAAAACCTAAAGAAGAAGGTACGTTGCAGGTTGACCAGAAAAATTAATCAGTTATAATCGGCGGCACTTCTTCTGTCCCTCAACTTGAGTTGCAGGTTGACCAGAAAAATTAATCAGTTATAATGGGAACAAGTGGCGGGTTGATACAACGCAAGTTGCAGGTTGACCAGAAAAATTAATCAGTTATAATCATACACAAAGTCTAATAAAGCTACATGAAGTTGCAGGTTGACCAGAAAAATTAATCAGTTATAATCGGACCAGAAGAGGATGAAGCGTGACGTCCGTTGCAGGTTGACCAGAAAAATTAATCAGTTATAATTCCGGAAGAGTAAAGGTTCTGATTCATGTAGTTGCAGGTTGACCAGAAAAATTAATCAGTTATAATAAAGGGTGGGTTTAGGCCACGAGAAAGATAGTTGCAGGTTGACCAGAAAAATTAATCAGTTATAATTCAAAATAACGCAATATAGTCATGGGAAAAGTTGCAGGTTGACCAGAAAAATTAATCAGTTATAATAAAAATGAAAAAAATAATACCTCAAATTGAGTTGCAGGTTGACCAGAAAAATTAATCAGTTATAATTCCGCAATAAGTAGCGTGAAAGTTCGCGAAGTTGCAGGTTGACCAGAAAAATTAATCAGTTATAATCAGCGTGATCTTCATCAACTTTCTTTGGATGTTGCAGGTTGACCAGAAAAATTAATCAGTTATAATCTGAGGTGTCGCAGGCCTTTAAAGAGTTGGTTGCAGGTTGACCAGAAAAATTAATCAGTTATAATCATGGCATACATGAAGGACCTGACTTCTGAGTTGCAGGTTGACCAGAAAAATTAATCAGTTATAATCGCAACAAACAAAGCCTTCACCATGTCTTTGTTGCAGGTTGACCAGAAAAATTAATCAGTTATAATAATACCAGCAAATATTGTACGATGTGGCGAGTTGCAGGTTGACCAGAAAAATTAATCAGTTATAATAACATCAGTTTGCTGAAGAGTATAACGCATGTTGCAGGTTGACCAGAAAAATTAATCAGTTATAATATTTCGACGCATATAAACGAGCCTGCTGCTGTTGCAGGTTGACCAGAAAAATTAATCAGTTATAATGGAAAAGAAGTAATTTCAACAGATGGGTATGTTGCAGGTTGACCAGAAAAATTAATCAGTTATAATGACGTTGACGATATTAAAGGTAAAATATTAGTTGCAGGTTGACCAGAAAAATTAATCAGTTATAATTCATCTTCAGATGAATTGGAACCAAATTTAGTTGCAGGTTGACCAGAAAAATTAATCAGTTATAATTCTGAAGGATAATCCAGGCACGGAAGCCACGTTGCAGGTTGACCAGAAAAATTAATCAGTTATAATGTGCTCACTGGCGCCATAGATTGGACTAGAGTTGCAGGTTGACCAGAAAAATTAATCAGTTATAATAGGTCCGTGTCAAAGCCGTCAATATTTACGGTTGCAGGTTGACCAGAAAAATTAATCAGTTATAATAATTGAGGGAATTACTTGAACCAATTATGAGTTGCAGGTTGACCAGAAAAATTAATCAGTTATAATATTTCAATATTTAAATGATGATGTTCTTATGTTGCAGGTTGACCAGAAAAATTAATCAGTTATAATAAAAGTTGGCGGTTGGAATCCGGTAAAGCAGTTGCAGGTTGACCAGAAAAATTAATCAGTTATAATTTTAGCAAAAACCGGAGCACATTTTTCATAGTTGCAGGTTGACCAGAAAAATTAATCAGTTATAATGTACGAGAACACAATGATCCCGGCGGCGGAGTTGCAGGTTGACCAGAAAAATTAATCAGTTATAATTGAATTCGGAAGAAATTGGGTTCAGCATGAGTTGCAGGTTGACCAGAAAAATTAATCAGTTATAATGAAACCTGTACGGAGCAGAAAACTGTCGAGTTGCAGGTTGACCAGAAAAATTAATCAGTTATAATAGGTGCAATCTATTTCCTTACCACACATGGAAATAAGGGAGGTTGCACCTGTTTTTTTTACCTTTTTTTCAAAATAAAAGGTACTGTTCAGGTGATTTTTTTTGTATTTTTGTGCCTGCATTATAGCTGATAATATTTCCATACTGTTTGTCCGTGACTGTAAGGATATCAACTTTTCCCTTGGAAGGCAAGTTGTCTTTTATAAGCCGGTAATACTTTTCACAGGCATCTTTTCCTGAAAAAAGCTTTATATATATAGAATATTGAACCATTGAAAAGCCGTTATTTAACAGGAAATTCCTAAAATCCGTAGCTTCTTTCCGTTCCCTGTCTTCAACAACCGGCAAATCAAAAAAAACAAGCATCCACATCAGTTCATACCTATTTAATACGGGCAAAGTCCTCATTTTCCAATCCAATTTCAGGAAGTTTTATATCGGTTTTCTTGGTTTCAAGGCAATCTATGTATGACGAAACCATATAAAGCATACTTTGTGAAACAGGAGAACAACCTTGACAAGTATCCATTTTTATCCATAACGAAGAAATCATATATTTCTTCGTCTCAGGCGTAACTTCATTTTTCCCTGCTTCCACCAGTCTGTAAACATGATAGTCTATTATAGGTCTATAAATTTCAAAAAAATCGTCCGCCAGGCAAAACTGATTTAAATTATTATCATGGTGGACGCCAAGAGAAGCTAAAAGTCCTCTTGCACAAATAGCCCTTGCCATCGAAGCCCGCATAACCGCATAACCATAATTTAAAAGGGCATTTATACCTTCTCCGTTTTTATCACGGACAAAATCCTGTCCAAAAAGTTCTTTCCAATATATTTTAGCTCCACAAGCCTCCCTGTTATCGGAATCACCTGATTTTACAAGGGAAGCAGTCCTGAGTAATTCATTGCTCCCAGATGTTTTTCCAAATATCTTCAAAACCAAGGCTTGATTCAACAGCTTTTTAATGACAATTTGTTGCCAGATTCTTTTTTTTAAAGGCAAGGAAGCTTCAATCTGAAGTTTTAATATTTTGGCAAAAAGGTAATTAGAATAAAGAGGAACAACCATACTCGAAGGAGTATAATTTTTACCGCATAAAACAGTAACGCAACCCTGCTCTGCCAAAGCATTGAGAATATTTTTTGACAGACAGGTGCTTTGGGCTGATATTAAAAGCAATCCCACATCTGAAAGAGGAACCGCAGCCAATACAGAGTCAGAATCCTTTATGAGGATAAAACCCCTTGAAAGAGAAAGAAACCTGTTTTCCTCAAATATTTCCAAAACTCTGTTGAGCATACCTTAGTATCGGCAGCATCAAAAGAGTTATTAGGTCGTTTTTCTAAAAACCCTTCCTATGGGATTAACCGTTATGAATCTGGCTGACTTTTCACCAAAAAGAACATTTACGGAAATAAAATTCTGTCCCTTGTGTCTCTTCCAGCACGGCTCCGTCATATTGTCATTTGTAGCCACAAGCCAATCAGCGCAGTCCGTCACGCTAAAAACAGGTCTGATATCTAAACGTCCATCAGAACCCTTCAAACCCGCAATCCTGCACATGTACCAAATCCCTTTGTCAGAAAATTCCAAATAATCCCCTTTATGGATAGTGCAAATCTTTTTTGCAGCAGGATGCGGTTTGATTTCTATAATTTTCTTATCTATCCCTATTTCATCCCTGCGCACATATTGGGCTTTATAGGTATATTTTCCATCTTTTTTTTCTGGAGGTATCTCCCAAACAACCGCAGCAAAATAGTCTTCTGGAGCTAAATACCGTGGATTTGAGTCCTGGCAAAAAACAATAGGAGTTTGAACCGTATTGAAACACCGGACTTTCTTTATTTTATATTTTTTCCCGGATTCTTTCGAAGCTTTGCCAACCCAGACCTTTTCTGAAAAGCGCTGCATAACATCTTCAAATTTTTCACCGGAATGTTCACTTATAAATTCCTTGATTTTTCGACGTATTGCATCATCAACAACAGAATTTATATCTTTTTCTTGTAACGATATAACGGGAACCCTTGTGACATATTTAGCTTTGTAAATTTTTACTTGCGGATATATATCCTTAAAATAAGTCTGGGTATCTTTTATATTCCCAGTTTCATTAAATTTAGCAAGGAAATCATCCCGAACTTTATCATTTTTTATTTGCAAGATATTTTCTTTGTTCTTAATTTCAGCCAAAGGAACCATTTCTTCCCTTTTTATTTTACCAAGATAAGTTTCCTTTGACAGCTTCCCTTCTATTCCATGGTCAGGTTTGAAACTCACGACTATATTTTTGATTTTCTTTTGCAACTCAGAGTAATCAAAGGGGAAAGGGGGAAATTCAATACGGTTCTTGGTTTTTTGGGCATTCATCGTTGCAATCTGCTGCACCATTGAACGGTCAGTCAATCCTATAACAATGGCATCCAAGGCATGATGCCGATGATCATACCTGTTTTTCTTATAAGCACCGATATCCGAATCTTTTAAATTAAAATGAGCGATTTCTTCTGCCCCTATTTTTCTTTTAAGAACAGCATCGATATTCCATTTATCGCGCATCATTTTTGTCATACCGCCGTTCACAGACCAGATATTGGAATCGGAACAAATAGCAGACAGATACTTCCTTGCACTCTTTGAAAGATATGCGTTGTCCGTAAGCTGACGGGCAATAAAGTTGCTGTTTTCCTCAAAATCTTTCATGGCGGTTTCGGAAAAACGTCTCTTTTTTTCCGTATTTTTCAGTTTACTTACCCGCTCTAAAATCTCATCCCATTTGTATCCGCGAGGACTGGAACCAAACGCTTCAAAAGGACTGCGCTCGCCCTTGGCGGCGTTACAAGCTGCATGGGCGACAGTTAAATTACTTTCACTATCTAAAAGAGTTTTTCCATACGGAAGTATATGCTCCACTTCTATGTTTTTTGAAAATAATTCATTTGCACCAATTTCTTTCCCACAATACAAACATTTAGCGGGCATACTGTTTTCCCCACGAAGCTCTTCCCAGAGTAAATATTTTAATCTATCATTTCTGGAAGGATATTTAATTGCAGATGCCATACCTGTTATTATTTTATTGACGATTTCATTCCGTTTTCTGTTCTCATTCTGGATTTTTTGAATCCTTGCTTTATCTTCCCTGCTTGATTTTAAATCCCGGGACAATTCAATTACAATCTGGGAAGGTTTCCCGTATTGCTTTATCAATGCATTGACTACGGTTCTTGTTTGGTTAAGCGCGACATGCACGGTGGGATTTGAAATTTTGCCGTATTTCTTTTCCGGTTCTGATTCAGGCTTTGACATATCAGCTCCCATTGTGGAACCGGTTAAAACTTTTCCGTAGTACGGAAGAATATCCTGCGGTTCTACAGAACTATCTGCATATTTATAACCCAATTTTTCCACAGCAACATGAAATTGAACTTGAACTTGATGCTCTTCCATTATATGGACAATTTTTTCTGTCACCTCTTTACACAGCATGCTCGTTCCAGAAGGAAACACAATTGCGGCAATATTTTTCTTTTGTTCCTCTGAAAGTTCATAGTCTTTCAGCAAATCATATATTTCGGAATCTTCTTGTGCTGTAATAAGTTTTTCTACAATTTTGTCCTGTTCCTCCAAGGACAATTCATCCCAGGAAGAACCAAAATTTTTCTTATTCCGGAGGATTACCGCTGTTTCATTTCCTTTCAGCTCAGATCTGCCTTTTTCAAGATTGAAAGAACAGCTTTCATTTAAATCCAATGCCTTACGTATGGAATCAAATTTAACCGTTTTTTTTGTATCAAGCAAGGCTATTATTGTCCGCTGCTGACCCTCCGAAAGAGGCATAATTTGCATGAGCTCATTCTGGTAATTTAAATTATACACTTCCTGCAAAATGCGGTGTTTTTGCGCACAGGGCATCGCCTTAAATGTCCGCTCTTTTTCCGGCATATACTGGCATTTTCCCCGTTCCTGTGTACGCAAAGGCCTCTGCCGGAACAGGGCGTCATATATCCCGTCCCAGTCTATCTGGCTGTAATAAGGAAGCTGGGCGTTTTTTACAGCAGTAAATTCATCTATATACATCTGCCTCAATGGATAATACGGCATCCGTCCGGGCACAAAACGAATTCCCCCGTGTTTTTCCCTGTTTTTCCACAAAAACTCTCCCAATGTCCTGCATCCTGATTTTTTTATTTCATTTTCAAGATTTGCGCACATTTCATTCTGAGACAAAGAGGCTTTTGCCGCCTCCGGATTCATCTCTGTATTTCCGTCTTTTCTGTTGCTTTTAAATCCCCTGTGGACAGAAAAATTAAAAAGAACCCTGCCCAATTCATAGGGCTCCAGTTTTGAATCCAATGCTTTTACTCTAAGCTCATAAGGATTCAATATTTTAAGTTTTAGTGCTTCAGTTTTATCAGAAGGAAACAAACCTTGTTTTTGCAATAACCGGAAAGCAGCATTTCTCCGTTGCTTTCTACGGTATAGTTGACGGCGCTGCCCTCTGGCGATTCTTCGTGCAACAGCCAGCGGCTCATTTGTTTTGGGATCCCGCCCGTCAGAAAAAATGCGTACGCCCGCATCAATCAGATTTTCCGGCTCTTTATTTTCACTTAATGATAAGACACACCATCCAATAGAATTCGTTCCCAAATCAAGACCTAAACGCCACAACATTTTTTCCTCCGTACAATAGCCATTATAGCACAGATATATGAAAATCAAATAAAATATTTGACAACCATTTTATATCAGTGTATACTGAACACACTGATTAATTTTTTTGGTCATCCTGCTAACAAGGGGTCTTTGACCCCGCAAAATGCTTTTACATTGCCTTCAATGTAAATAGTTTCAAATGTAAAAGGAAGCTACGGCTTCCTTTTTTTTCGCTCCGCCTTTCTCCTATAATTATAATACCATGTCGGGTGTAGCAAAGAACGCTACACCCCCGGAAAATCAAGCCGTTTGTCTGAAAAATATGTCTACGCCGGATTTATTGTCAGGGCTTGCCGCCGGATTCATCCTTTTCCAGCTTTTCAGTTTTTTCCTGTTCTCCCTGGCCGTTGTACTTCACATCAAACTTGGAAACGTAAAAATATTTTCTGGCGATAAAAAGAATCGTGATTGAAACAACACAAAGAAGGTTCTCAAAAGGGGTAGAATGTTCCACAATCATCTGGCGGGCAATGGCAAACAAAAGCACTTCCATAACAGAACCACTTGTCTGACGCACAAGCATCTTCAAAAACTCAAGTCCGATGACAATGGAAAAAACATAAACGAGAAAGGTTGAAAGCCATGCGGCGTCCATGGAATGGTGCATAAGAGTATTATAAAGCCATATACTCAAACGGATGAGAGAAGCAAAAAGAGCTATAATAAGCATCCCCGCTATCACATATTCAAAATAATGGATAAACTTAATGATTTTGTTGGAAAACCGCATAATCCCTGTTCCTCCGTCGAAATTAGTCAATGATTATAGTACCACAGTTTTCTCGTTATAAGGAAAAAAGATTTATTGCGGAGAGATTTTTTTCAAAAAAGATTCTTTTTTATTTCACCGCCAATTATTGACAGAAGAATATTAAAAGACCGGTCAAACACAATCACATCACCGTCACATCCAGGAACAAGGCGGCCCTTGGAAGTATAATTCATAATCTGCGCCGGATTTATTGTGGCACACCGCACCGCATCCGCGATTGGGAAACCGAATTCAACAAGATTCTCCACACCATGGAGCATCGTCAAAGCGGAACCGGCGATGACACCATCGGTGCTGCGGTGGAAACAGCCGCCTTCCAGCAAAACCTTTTCGCCGTTGGCAAGAAGCTCGCCTTCGCCCTGCTCGGTTGGTTTCAAGGCATCCGTTACAAGGACAATTTTGTCAATGGGCTTATCCCGCAGCAAAAGCTTAATCAAATCAGGATGCACATGAACCCCGTCCGCAATAATTTCGCATGACATTTCAGGATGAATCAAAACAGCCCCCACCGCTCCCGGGTTCCGGTGGTGCATCTGGCTCATGGCATTGAATAAATGGGTTGAATGCAGAATCCCCACCTGCATACCTTCAACCATATTTTCGTACATGGCATTTGTGTGTCCGGCTTGAAGAACAATACCCTTCTTTATGCAGAAAAGGGCCAGCTCTCTCATTCCCTTTAACTCCGGAGCCACAGTCATGTTGACAATCTTTCCTTCCGAAACATCCCAAAGCCGTTGCATCATTTCCAAATCAACAGCACGGATTGTCTCCATGCGTTGTACGCCCGCTTTCTCCGGGGAAACGAAAGGCCCTTCCAAATGGATGCCCATTATCCTTGCTCCGGATTCCTTTCCCATTGCTTTAGTGATTGCCTTTATTTCATTGATAAACGCATTTTCTTCAGAAGAATAAAGAGTGGGATTAAAAGCTGTCACACCGTATCCGGCCAAATCCTCCGACATGGCCAGAATCGATTCCATGGAAGCGTCTTCCGTACCGTGACCATTGAATCCGTGGATGTGGGTATCAATAAAACCAGGCGATATGAATGAACCGTTTACATCTATAAGTGTTGTGGAAGAATCAAAATGTTTCTTTACAAATCTTTTTTCACTGAAGACATCCGAAACTTTTCCGTCCTCTATTAAAACCGCACAGTTTTCCATTACAGAAAAACCGTTCAAAATCGTTCCGTTATGCAAACAAATCGACATCATTGCTCCGGCTCTTCTCTTTGTAAAAAAATAAACGGAGAGGGGAGGGAGAGGAGAGACGCAAGGACCCGCCCCTCTCCTTAATTAAATACCATCAGCCTTTTACTGCGCCTGCGGTAAGACCCCGGATAAACTGCCTGGACATTGAGAGGTACAACACAATGACAGGGATGGCAGACAGTGTAAGAACGGCGAGAACCTTTGACCAGTCAGTCTGATACTGTCCGAAAAGCCGTGTTACACCCAGCAGTAACGTCTTTGATTTTTCTTCATTTATGAAAATCAAAGGAAACCACAAATCGTTCCAGAAAGGAACAAGATTATAAATCCCGACAGTCGCCAGTGCGGGTCTCAACAAGGGAACAATTATCATGGTGAAAATGCGGAACCGTCCGGCACCGTCAATAATACCCGCTTCCGTAAGTTCCCCGGGAATCTGCCTGATGAATTCCGTCAGAACGAAAATTGAAATCGGAATACCCATGGCCACATAAATCGGAACCAGCGACCAGATTGTATTCAGAAGTCCAAGCCCTCTGACCATTTCCAGCAGCTTGATGGATGCGATTTTTATCGGAAGCATCATACCTGCAATCATGAACAGGAAAAGCCCCCGGGAAATCTTGCTGCGCCAATTGGCGAAAGCATAGCTTGCCAAAGCCCCGAACAGCAGGACAAGTATAATTGAAAGAACAACCACAATGAAACTGTTCTTAAAATAATTCAAAAAATCCCCATCCTGAAAAACCATCGCATAGTTTGAAAAGTTCCAGTTTCTCGGAAGCCAGAAGGCGTTTTCATAAATGGACAGCCTGTCTTTAAAGGAATTTATCACCATGACCCATAAGGGGAAAATAACCAACATTGACCACAAAATCAAAACTACATGAGCGCCCAAATGCCGGTTTTGTTTTGATAAAGAATTCTTTTTTCCCATATTTCAACCCCTCACCTATGCAACAATTATTAAGAGTCTTTTGTCTGCGTGGCGCGCAGGACAGGAAGAACACCGACAATCAAAACGAAGAACGTTATTGTTGCTATCGCCGCACCCATTCCGGTATCAGGAATACCGACAGGATGTTGTCCGGCTATACCGACACGGTAGAATAACGTTCCTATCAAATCCGTTGAATATCCGGGAGCTCCGTTCACCGTTTCCATGGCATACACAACGTCAAAGGCGTTAAAGTTATTTACAAATGTCAAAATGGCGACCATACCCACCACGGGTATAATCATCGGAAGTTTGATTTTCCAGAAAATTGTCCATGCGCCGGCACCTTCCACATGCCCGGCTTCAATCAAGTCATCAGGGATGTTCTGAAGTCCGGCGGTGAACATCATTGCCGGAATGCCGACCCACTGCCAGCAGGACACCAGGGACACAAACAAAAGAGCCGTGCTTTCCTGCCCGAGCCAGGGTCGGGATAAAAACTCAAGACCGATTTTGGAAAGCAGGGTTTCAGACCAAATGGGATTGAGTATAAGCTTCCACAAATATCCGGTAATAAGAACGGCCAGCGTTGCCGGTATAAAAATTATGGTACGGTAAGTACCGCTGAATTTCATGGTTTTATTTGTCAGAAGGACGGCAAAAAAAATGCCGAAACAATTCTGGACAAGCATATGAATCGCAAAGAATATCCAGGTGTTTTTAAATGCGCCCCAATACCTTGTGGCATTTGCGGGATCGGTAAAAAGCTTGATAAAATTCTCAAATCCCACGAATGTTTTCGGTCCGGTAGGGTTTCCGCTGAAAAAACTCAAACGGAGGGAATCAATCAAAGGGAATGCCATAAAAACAACATATATAAGAACCGCAGGGAAAAGATAGGGAATCCAATATATGGTACCAGGTACTAAATTTTTATTTTGTTTCATATTAAACCCCTTTGATTTTGAAAAGGAAACTTTGCCCGGAACATCCGCTAAAAACGGGCGTTCCGGGACAAAACAGATTGATGTGTATCAGATCCTGCTACACATTACTTTTTGGCGGCAGCAACCATGTCCGCAGCCTGCTGGGCTGTAATCTGTCCTTTCATTACAGAGATAACAGCCTGATTCATTGGAGCATACAGATCCATCAGGGCAGGCCAGACAAAGCGTGCGTCAGTTTCTTTACCCTGGTTGAGGGCAAGGAATTCGTTGGCATGGGGATCCGCAAGCTCAATCTGGAAATCAATCATCGGGAAATATCCGACAGGCAGATTCTGGGAAGCTGTGGTCGCCCCTTCTTTGGTGCAAAGCCAAGCGAGGAAGGCACGGGCTTCTTCAGGATATTTTGTGGCTGCATTCATTGTTATAGCCATATCAGGATGGAAACATACAGCTGTTTTCTTTCCGGCGGGAGCGGGAATAGCGAAAACGCCCCAGTCGAAAGAAACGCCGTCATAAACACCGGCTGTCCAGGAACCGTCAACAAACATTACGGCTTTCTGGGTGTTGAAGAGAATCTGGCTGTCATTGTAGGTCACAGCTTCAAATCCTTCGGGGCAGTATTTAGCCACATCAGCCATGGCCTGGTAAGCGGCGACAAAAGCCTCATCGTTGAGCTTCTTTTCACCTGTTTCATATTTTACGCGTTCAGAAGATCCGCCCACATAGTTGGGAACAAGACCGAGGAAGAAGCATTCCAGGATATCCCATTCGTCCGCAAGACCGTTGGCAAGAACGGTGTATCCCTTTGATTTAAGGGTTTCGCACACAGAGAGGAATTCTTCCCATGTGTTGGGCACGGAAAGGCCTTCTTTCTTAAACACGTCTTTATTGTAATAAACAGCGTGGGAAACAGCGGCAAAAGGAACAGCAAACATACGGCCATCGGGCATCTGCCAAGGGGCCAGGTTGGAAGCGCTGAAATTATCCATCAAACCGGGAATCTCTGTGCAATCCGCAAAGAAGCCGGCGTTGAAAAGCTCACGTCCGGTCTCATAGGAGCGGGCATACATTAAATCCGGGCCTGTACCGCTGTCGAGCTGAAGACGCAGTGTGGCGTTATAGTCGGCAGGGTTTGTCGGCTTGAACTGAATTTCGACATCAGGCGCAATCTTCTTGTATTCCGCCAAAAGTTTGTTCATCTGCGCCACATCGTCGGCACGCCATGAACCCATGGTCAGAACCTTCTTTGCTGAATCAGGTTTCCCACCTGCAAAAACAGGCAGAAGGGAAAGAACCAGCAGAACGCAGATAACGGCTGTAATTTTTTTCATAAAAATCCTCCTCTAAAGATTCCGTGTTTCCTGCGGTTCTGCCGGAGCATAGCGCAGGAACACAGGACGGAAAAGTTTTTTACAAACTTCCTCATTCTTAATTTTGAGGCCGGATTTCAAATTCCACAAGTTACAAATGTAACCCTTTTTGTACTAAATAAGTACTTATTTCAGCTCTCCGCGTACAAGACGGGCGGCGGCAACAAGATTTTTCAGGCTTGCCTCCGTTTCCGGGGTGCCACGGGTTTTAAGGCCACAGTCCGGATTTACCCAAAGTTTTCCTTCGGGGATTTTTTCAAGCATTTTCCGGAGAGCCGCCGCAATCTCTTCGACAGAGGGCACCCTCGGTGAATGGATATCATATACACCGGGACCCACTTCCGTTTTAAAATTGTTGGCTTTCAGGGCATCCAGAATCTGAAGGTCGGAACGGGAAGCTTCAAAGGTGATAACATCCGCATCCATATCGTCAATCGCCGGGATAATGTCCGTGAATTCGCTGTAGCACATGTGGGTATGAATCTGGGTTTCAGGTTTCACCCCGCTGTGAACAAGCCTGAATGCGGGAATAGCCCAGGAAAGATAATCCTCCTGCCAGTCGGATTTTCTCAAAGGAAGTTTTTCCCTAAGTGCCGCCTCATCAATCTGGATTACGGAAATTCCAGCCGCCTCCAAATCCAAGACTTCATCCCGGATTGCCAGGGCAATCTGCATAACGCAGTCTTTCAGGGCTATATCTTCACGGGGGAATGACCAATTCAAAATAGTTACAGGCCCGGTAAGCATCCCTTTTACCGGTTTTGCAGTCAATGATTTCGCATACTGTGACCAGACAACCGTCATCGGTTTTGCCCTGGACACATCACCCCACACCACCGGCGGTTTGACGCATCTCGTTCCGTAAGACTGAACCCAGGCTCTTTCAGTGAAAATGTACCCGTCCAGGCATTCCCCGAAATACTCCACCATGTCATTCCGTTCGTATTCGCCGTGAACCAGGACATCAAGACCCGTTTTCTCCTGGAAAGCGATACAATCAGCGATTTTCTTCCTGTTAAAAGAAACATACTGGTTTTCGCTTATCTCTCCTTTCCTGAAAGCAGCCCGGTTCGCCTTCACGTCAGGGGTTTGAGGGAAGGATCCGATTGTGGTTGTGGGAAGCAAAGGCAGGTTAAGCCTCTGTTTCTGGATTTTTTCCCTCACCGCGAATTCCGGCAGGCGGGTAAAATCCTCCTTCTTTATGGAGGCGCACCGGTTCCGGACAGCTTCGTCCAAACCGGGTCTGGGGGAATCAAAAAGACTTTTATTAGCCGTGTAAAATTCCTGAAGCCGGGGATTATCACTCTGGCATATACTCCGGAGTTCCGAAAGTTCCTTTAATTTTTCCGAAGCGAAGGCGAAATATTTCCTGTAGCCGTCTTCCATTTTCTTCTCGTTTTCCAACGTGTAAGGTACATGAAGGAGGGAGCAGGATGTTCCGATGACTATGTTTTCAGCTTTTTTGCAAAGTTTTTCTATTATATCTATTGTTTTGCTGTAATCATTGCGCCAAATATTCTTTCCATTTACAAGACCCGCAAAAAGGACGGTTTCCGGGGGAAAGTTCTCCCCTCCTGAAACAAGCTCAAGACTTTTTTTACCTTCCACAAAATCAAGACCGATGCCGTCAAAACCAAGGGAGCGGATTTCCCCGTAGCAGTCCCGGACATCCCCGAAATAAGTCTGAAGAAGGATTTTTGAACCGCCTTTTGCGCCGAGAATCTTCCTGTAAATGGAGCAGAAAAGTTCCTTGTCCCCGGCGGTTAAATCCATAACAAGGGCCGGTTCGTCAAATTGAATCCAGAGGGCACCGTCTTTTTCCAGCCTGGATACAACCTGGATAAAAACCGAGGTCACATCGTCCGCAAAGTCAGAAATATTTTTTCCGCCTGTGAATCGGGCCAGCTTCAAAAAAGTGAATGGTCCGGTCAAAACCGGTTTTGCACAACCCTTGCCGCCGTTTTTTTCCAAAAGGCTTTTTGCCTCCGCAAATTCCTCAAAGGGTTTTGTGGCTGCCAGCTTTATTTCAGTGTCATCCTCAATTTCGGGAACAATGTAATGATAGTTTGTATTAAACCATTTCTTCATGGCCAAAGCCTTGACATCGCCGGCCTCACCCTGATAACCACGGGCCATGGCAAAATATATGTCCAGGGGCGGAAGATTCAAATCCCGGTAACGGGCAGGAACGGCATTTAGGAGAACAGCCGTGTCCAGAACACCATCGTAAAAAGAAAAATCATTGCAGGGGATAAAATCAATCCCTGCCGCACTTTGCTCGTTTATGTGGCGGGCACGCAAATCCGCTCCACAGGCTTCAAGTTCCTGCAAAGAAATTTCTTTCCTGAAATATTTCTCGGAGGCAAATTTAAGTTCACGCAAGGCTCCTATCCTGGGAAAACCGACGACAGATGTTTTCATTTCTCTCTCCTGCTTTTAAAAGCTTTCATTTTTCAGGTATTAAGTATATCAAAACCAAATAACATTGACAAATACTATTTGTTTATGCAATGATATAGTAAAAATCTATGGCATATTTCCAATCAAAATCTTGACAGATTTCAACCGTCATATGATATTATTTTTCTATGTTCTCACGAAAAACCAAGATAGTCTGTTCAATGGGACCATCCGTTAACAATGACGAAATTATCGAAAAACTTATCCTTGCCGGAATGAATGTGGCCCGTTTTAATTTTTCCCATGGTGACCACGAAGAACACAAAGCCAGGATGGATAGAGTACGCCGGTGCGCCGGCAAACTGAAACGCCATGTGGCGCTTCTTCTGGACACAAAGGGACCGGAAATCCGCACAGGACTTACAGCCAACGGTTCCACAGTGGCATTCCACCCGGGAGACAAAGTTTTAGTGACTGTGGACGGATGCCGGACAGAGGCGGCCGAGGGAGGGAAGCCCGGCAAAATATCCCTTACCTGGAAAGATTTGCCGCGGAAGGTTTCGCCAGGAATAAAAATCCTCATTGCGGACGGACTTCTGGAGCTGGAGGTTGAATCCCTTTCAGGAGACACCGTCATGTGCAGGGCGAAAAATGCGGCTGAAATCGGCAGCAGGAAAAATGTCAACCTTATAGGAATCCATGCGGGTTTGCCGATTCTTTCCGAACAGGATAAAAGAGATTTGGAATTTGGAGCCGCACAGGAAGTCGATTTTGTCGCCGCCAGCTTTGTCAGTTTTGCCTCTGAGGTCAGAGAGGTCAGGAAATTCCTGGATTCCCTGGGAAGCAGGGCAAAAATAATCGCTAAAATCGAAAACGAAGAAGGCGTCAACAACATAGCGGAAATAGCGGAAGCCGCTGACGGTATTATGGTCGCCCGGGGCGATTTGGGCGTGCAAATGCCCACAGAAAGGATACCTATCGTACAAAAACACATAATAAGCGTGTGCCGGGGGGCCGGGAAATTCGTCATAACAGCAACCCAAATGCTGGATTCCATGATTATAAATCCCAGGCCCACAAGGGCGGAATTAACCGATGTGGCGAATGCGATTTTTGACGGTACCGATGCCGTCATGCTTTCCGGAGAAACTGCCAACGGATCCTATCCGGTGGAAGCTGTTGAAATGATGGCAAAAATCGCAGTTACTGTGGAAGATTCCATTGAATTCTGTGACAAAATGAAAAACGAATTCCTTCGGTGTTCAGTCCCAGAAGGGGACATCGGCCAATTCATGGCCCGAAACGCTTACACAACAGCCCGGGATGCCAGGGCGATGGCCATAATCAGCCCCACCCGCTCCGGGCATACCGCCCAAATGATAAGCAAATACAGACCGGAACAATCCGTTGTGGCGGTAACCCCGGATCCTGTCGTAGCAAGACAACTTCTCCTGTACTGGGGTGTCACTCCCCTTCTGTCCAAAATGGCGGGCACATCCGATGAAATGTTGCGGAATGCCGTAAAAGTGTCCCTGGACGCAGGTGCCATAAATATGTCCGACAGGATTGTGCTGGCAGCAGGAATCCCCCTTTCCAATCCTATAATGCTGAATACAATCCAGGTTATGCTGGTGGGAAGCGTTCTGGCAAAGGCTTCCAAAGGCGGTTTTTCAAAACCTGGCAGCTACAAGGCTTTCGGAGAAATTGTATGCGTGGAAAAACCGGAGGAAATCAGCGGCATAAATGTACGCCGGAAAAATATTATCCTTGTTTGCAAAGATTTAACAGAAGAATTCATCCCTGTACTGCGGGTGGTAAATGGTGTTATAGCTGAAAGGGAATGCACAATCCCGGACTCGGTTCTGACTCTGGTGAATCCGGATTTCGTCTGGTTGATAAATGCCCCCGGCGCGGTTTCTTCCCTGGAACCAGGGCTGGCAGTAACTTTGGACGGCAAAAGTCTGATGGTTTTTGAAGGATACATATAAAGTTCCATACAAAAAACGGCGGGTTTTCACCGCCGTTTTTTATCCCATTAAGACCAGAAATCCTACAGCTTAAACTTGCCCGTTATTTCAACAAGGGTATCAATGGATTCCTTATTTATATCCACATTCTGGGAAATTTTCTCCACCGCATCATTGATAGCGTTGGTTGCATTGGCGATAGCCCCGGAACGCTCCTGAACCTGTTGGGAAACCACCGACAAACGGTTCATTTCTTTCAGAATTACTTCTGTTCCCGTGTTCATCTCAACAGCTCCGTCCCGTATTTGGATGGTCACGTTCTGAATGTCTTCCAGAGCTTCCAGAACCTGCTTGCTTCCTTCATTTTGTTCGCTCATGGAAAGATTGATTTCGCTTACAAGACCCGTAATCGCATCAATTTTGGCAGCCACGGAATCAAAGGAATTATCCGCTATAACCGTCGCATCCACTATATTCCGTATAGAGGCAACAGCTTCTTTCAAGCCGCTGGCAATTGTTTTGGATTGGGCGGCGGAATCTTCCGCAAGCTTACGGATTTCCTCCGCAACCACGGAAAAACCCTTCCCCGCTTCGCCGGCATGGGCGGCTTCAATGGCGGCATTCATTGCCAGCAGGTTTGTCTGACTTGCGATGGACTCAATTACACCGTTTGCCTCAAGCAAAGACTCGGACTGGGAGGACAGTTTATTAACAAGCTCCTGCACATTGTTTATGCTGGATTTTCCGTCAACTGAATCCCGGCGCAATTCCTCGAAACTGCCGGATGCTTTACCAAGGTTTGTGGAAATAGAATTGATGTTGGAAACCATCTCCTGAATTGCCGCGGAAGACTCCGTAACGGCGGAAGACTGGTTTTCAATCTGGTTTGTCAGACTTTCAATGTTATGGGTTATCTGGGTTATTGTGGCGGAAGTTTCAGTTACGCTGGCACTTTGTTCTTCAACCGCAAAATTCATGTCCTCAATGCTGGTAACAATAGCGGAAACATCCGAAGAAATTTCTTTTGAATTATTCTTAAGGTTTTCCCCGACCTCAGACATGGAAGAAGCACTGTTCCTGATACGCCGTATCATATTGTTGAGGGTTCCGATAAACTTATTGAATGACTTTGCCGCATTGGCAATCTCATCATTTCCATGTACATCAATACGGGCAGTCAAATCTCCCGCTCCCTCGGAAATATCATTAAGGGTTTTTTCCGTCAACTCAATGGAAGAGACAATTATTTTGCTGATAACAAAAAGGGAAATGAAAAGAATGAAAGCCACACATACAATGGTTATAACTGATATATACAAAATCCTGTTGGCGGCGGAAAGCATATAATTGGAAGGAACTGAAAGGTACAGGGAAAAAGGCGTCCCCCACAGTTTTTTACAAGTGAACATATAATCTTCCCCGTTCACTTTATTGTGGATTACGGAACCCTCTGCCTGGGCACTGGACTGGAAACCCTGCAAAATTTCCTTTCCCAAGGATAATTCCGACATTGTTTCATTTGAACCAAGGACAATGTCATTATAAGCCTGGAGCCTGTTATCGTATTCCAATTTGCTGACAACCTGCTTCGCATCCGAAATAATGTAAAGGGTTGCCCCCGTTCCGAACACGGAACGGAAATCCCCTATCATCGTACTGTATACATTACTCATTTCAGTGGCGGTTTGGGTTACATTTACAACCCCGATAGGCCTGCCGTTTTTAATGACCGAAGCGGAAGTCAGGATGCTTTTTCCGGTTCCCCCTCTAATGGTATAAGCATCGCTAACCATTACTTCGGATTTACTGCTGGTACTTGCGGCAACAAGGGTTCTGAAATAATCCCTGTCGGACACCGATATAGGCGCCGCATTGGGATCCGAATCGTCCTCGGTGCGCCGTCCGCCTTGAGCCGGGTTACCCATATTGTTGGATTCATACACATAGCCCATGGGATCAACCAGCGATATCATATGGATTGTGTTATTCGCAGCGACAAATCCCTGAAAATTGCTTTTTGTCCGTCCCCATTCCATATCCTGAACCCCTTTAAGGGATGCGGCGGAAAGGGCAACGCTTCTTGCGGTTCCAAAAAAAGATTCAAAACCGGAATAAACACTGTCCACATATTTGGTCATTATTGTTTCAGCCTGGCGTTCACCATTCGACCTGGCAATCAAGGTTATAATCAACATACCTATAATAAACGGGGTGAGACCCGAAATCAGTGACGCAGCGGTTATTTTCCATCTGATTTTCATGTATATTTATTCCTCCATAGCATATAAGAGCCGCAAAGCAATATGTATTTTACACCCAGAATAAATAAAAGTAAAGAAAAAGCTGCCCGCTTCCGTTGCTATCTATAAGAAAACAAACAGTAAGTTTCTTCCAGAAACCATGTAAAGACAGGAAAAATCTTGAAAACTACTGTTTTTTTTGCATTTTCATACAAAATTCTTGAAAAATATCCGAAAATTCCCTTGGTTATGTATACCCCTTTGTTCGAATAAAATATATAATACAGCCAGCATATGAACAGGAGGAAAAGGAAAATGCAGCCGGTACAAAACAACATAAAAAAACTTTGCGCTCTCTCTTTATTGGTTTTTGCCTGCTGTATACCGGCAGCGGCCTTCAGCGACGCATGGGTTCTAAACATGAAAGCTGAAGTTGGCGGTTCCTACACAATCCCCACCATTTCCCAAAGTGACCTAGATCTTATCTGCGCAAAAAGCATGACCGGTATGGTCGGTTTCATTGCCGGCGGTTCCATGGAGGTGGGATACATTTGGGATACATCCCGGATATTCAACCTGAAAGAAGGCAACCCCTTCAGCGGACTGGGGCTTTTTTTCAATATAGGCGTTTCCCAGGGCTATGCAGGCCAAATTTGCACGGCGGAAAGCAAAGGGGAAGAAATCAATGTTTACATTAATGTTTACTACACACCGATAATTTCCCTGGGCGTAACCGGAAAATGCTATTTTTTCAATGACCGGTTCGCGGTGGGTCTCCACCTGGGGACAAAGATAATCTGCGACACAGCCCCGACATACGAGCTTTATTCCTCCGATCCGAATACAATTGAACAGGAAGTGGGGACAATCATCGTGGACAGCCAGATGATGAGCACCATGAACCCCTTCATGTTTTCGATTAAACCTTCCCTCGAATACATGGTGCCCCTGGGAAGGACGGTTGAGCTGAATCTGGGCGGATTCCTCGCCTTCAACGTATACACCCCGAAATACATAACGCTGCCCAGCTCCATTGAAGGGATGCTCTCAGCGGAGCAGGAAGCCCAGGGAATAAAATTCAACGCAAAGGAAGACCCCCTGAAGTCCTACTTTATCAATTCATTTGATTTTGGTATCATCATGGGGATGAACTTCAGGTTGTGATAAATCCGGAGAAAAAGACATGATGCGGTTTATAAAGAAATTCCTTCCGGGATTGTACATATTAACAGCATTTTCAATTTTCCTCTTAATGTCCTGCCAACAGGGATTGATAGGCGATCCCAGGCTTTACAACCCGAAAAGGGATACAGGCAATTCCTCCCCGCCCACTGATGTTGACATCGGGGATACGGATGTCCCCGAAGACCAGGATCCTTTCATAAACGGTGAATGGAACGACATAGAATACGGCGGATTCAGCGGAGAGCTGTTCAAAACCTGGGTTTTGAACAAGGTGAATTTCAGCAACCAAAACATACCTTCTTACCAATTCTGCACAAGCGGTAAATATTGGCAGCAGGGGGAATCCTCCTGGGAATACATCTATGATGCAAAAAATGAGGGGAACACCGCCCAGGGTTACAGCATAAACCCCATGTCCATTTACCAGTACCGCTCCAAGAACCCCCTGGTTTCCGCAACAAGCAGTTACAATAAAGACGGCGGCAAAATGGAGCGCTTCTATTTCCACCGCATAACGGGAAAAAGCGGCGGCGGAGTCGCCGAACTTGACCAGTATTTAATAGCCGTGGACACCCGCTCCAAATTCGTTTTCGCCTACGCAAAGGTTACCGAAACAAAAAACCTGTTGGGCAACCTGATGCCAATCGGGTTTGCGCCTATAGAAAATTACGGGGAACTCAGGCCCTTCTACCAATATGACCCCATCGGATACGTGAGCGCCGACGGTACTGTTACCCTATACAAGCAGTACGAAACCGACATGATAAATTCGGCGGCGGTAAACTTTGAGCCTTCAGTCCACGACACGACGGATTTGACAATGGCCAGCCACACCCCCGACGGAGAGGGGCGCTCGCCTTATTACGGAACACCCAGCGCCGATGACGCAAAGGAAAGCTTTAAAGGCAATATGCAGGACATTTCCGGCTACACCTACCAGCGCCGGGAAGGCATATACCTTTACACATACACAATAAAAGACACGGAAACCATTGTACGGACAGGGGAAAAGTGGAAAAGCACGGATTCGGTTCCGGAAAAAACCTTCAAACTTGACGAGGTTTTCAGCGGCATTACCGCTTACTTTACCGCGGAAGAAAACGGTGAAACAAAAACTTACACCGTCAACCTGAAAGACAAGGACACCCAGATAACGTTCAAGGAAGAAAACGAAAACGACAATGTCCCGGAAGAGGAGCAGATTTTGCGGGAAGTCACCGCCTACAGGAATTTCAAGGATACCGGGCCCGGATTTGTATTAAGGGTCGGAGGAAAAATCTTCCAGTACACCAGCGGCGATGAAGCCGGCAAACTGATGGTTTTCAGCGAAGACGGCATGACCCTTACGGACGAAAGGACGAACGCGACATACACCCTGTCCTCCGAAGGTTCCCAAACCCAGGCGAAGTACAAGAACGGCTCTTATTATTATCCCCTCGAGCTTTCGGGAAGCGACTCCACTATTAAATGGGGAAAGGAATTTTTGTTTGAATCCTGGGTCAGTTACGGTACCTGTAACCACCATCCGGCAACCCTTCTCCAAAACGACATGGGTTCCTTCCACGAGAATGTGGCAGGAAGGATATACCAGATGAGGGACGGACTGCTGCTGTACAGCCTGGAATTCACCGACGGAGGAAAGACCGCCACCATAAGGACAGAGGAATGGCGCACAAACAAAACCGCTGTTGTGGAAACCCTGACCCTGAAAGAGGACGGCTCGGAAACACCGAGAACCGCGGCTTACGGCGGGAAAACCTTTACCCTGTCGGATTTGAATACCATGGCGGAAATCTCCGTTTCCGACGGCAAAACCTACAGCCTCCATTTTGAAGATCCCGAGCCGGAATTCCTCCTGCGGGTACAAAATGACGTGACTTTCGCCAACAGCAATGATGACCAATACAAATTCACCGACGGCGGAAAAACCCTTGTCATGAACGGAGACACCTACACATTTGTGCGGCAGGATTCCCCCAATAACAGGGCTGTGTACACAAAGAAAATTCTTGGGACACCCTGGTATTACGGAGTAGAGCTTTCAGAAGGGGATGACGGCACAAAAGACAACAAGGTGAAGATTACTTCCGGCTGGGGAGAAAACACCATCGGCTGGGGAACCCTTGGATGGGAAGCGGAACGGGGCTTTGAAGTCACGGATTCCTTCGCAGCCAATGTTGCCGGAAAGACCTACCTTATGCGGGACGGGCTGGACCTGTACACATACGCCTTCTCCGAAGACGGCAGAAGCGTGGATACAAGCATCACTGTATGGAGGGAAACCACAGCCCGGGAAGAAGGCACCATCAAATGGCAGAGCCAGACAGACGGGACGAACGCCGTTTTCGCTGTGGAAAATTCCGACGGTTCTGTGGCGGAGGAACAAGCCTTCGTGATTTCCGACGCAGGAAGATACCTTGATGCCGGCGGCCGGCAGCTTGAGCGCTCTGACACCTTCTCTGATCCAGGCCCTGAATTCCTCCTGAGGGTGGCAGGGGCTGTATATGACAACGGAAAAACCGGCACAGACCAGGTTCGCTATGAATTTTCCAATGACGGACGGACTCTTTATATGACATACAAAACATTGAATCTAAAAACAAGCACATATACATACAATGGGGCAGAATCCGGTGATAATACAAAAGCTACATATAAAGAAATTTTCTCTTATAAAGTCAGGTTAACCAATAACGACAGTACCATAGAGATGGTAACAAGTTCAGGTGGTTTAATTTGGGGATACGAAGCCTACCGGGTTGAATAGGAAACTCCGGTCAGCATAATTCCACGGGGACAGGTTCTCCGGCGGTAAGGCTGTCCGGGGTAACGTGGCAGCCGATTGCGTAAATCTCCACGCCTGCGTTCCGGGCTGCGGCCAAAGCGTCGGCGAATTCCGGGTGGGTTTTCCTGTTGGGTTTAAAGACACGGCAGCCCTCCATCTGGATGACAATCAGGACACCGCATTCATATCCGCCGGCGGTGCGGAGGTGCGCCAGCTCCTCCAAATGCTTCACTCCCCGTTCAGTGGGAGCGTCGGGGAACAGGGCGGTTCCCCTTTCTTCCAGGGTACAGCCCTTCACCTCCAAAAACATCTTCCCGGATTTTCCCCGGGTGCCGGAATATTCAATGTAAAAATCAAAGCGGGAGGAACCCTTCTTGCATTCCGGTTTTACAAGGGAAAGGGACGGGAACCTTTCCCTGTTTGCCAGTATCCACTCCGCCGCAACCCGGTTCGGAGCCTGGCTGTCCATATTCACAAGGAGAACTTGTCCGTCCGGAAGGACCTTTTCCACGGCGATAAGGTCGTACAAGGTTTTCCGGGAAGGGTTCCCGGACTTCTCAAGGTATACGGTGCAGCCCGGAACCAGAAGCTCACGGCAGCGTCCCGTGTTTTTGACGTGAACAGTCTCTTCCCGGCCTTCCAGCATAACCCGGGCTATAAAGCGGTTGGGGCGTCCAATAAAAAAAGCTTTGACGACGGCGGAATAAAACACGGCGGCACCGGGCGGTTCAGGAAAAGTACGAGGGGGAAATTTCCCGGGCCTTGGCAATCAACGCCCGGCGGTCGGGAACCTCAAGCTTAGCGTAAATGGCGGAAATATAATTGCGCACGGTCTGTTCACCGATATGAATGTCGGCGGCGATTTCCTTGTTGTTTTTCCCCAGGAGAACATGGCGGATGATTTCCCTTTCCTTGGGACTGAGGAGGAAAAACCACTCGGGAAGCTTTTCCCCGGTCATTTTCTCCAGTTTGCCCTTGTCCGAAAACATAGACTGAAGGAGGGAGCCTGCGACCTGCGGATCCATCAGCACGGAGCCGTCACAAACAGCCCGGACAGCGGAAACAAGCATTTTCGGGGCAATATTTTTGAGGAGGTAACCGGAAGCCCCGTTATTCATGGCTTCCCGGACATATTCATCGTCTTCAAAGGTTGTCAGCATGATGATGGAGGTCTGGGGCCACAGGTCATGGATTATCTTCGCCGCCGTCACCCCGTCCATCACCGGCATACGGACATCGAGGAGAACCGCATCCACAGGGGTTTCAGGCTGTATTTTTTTCAGCCGGGCGACGGCTTCCTCCCCATTCACGGCAGTGCCTAAAATGGTGATATCCGGCGCAATGCTTTCGATGACGAGTTTGAGGCTTTCCAAAAACAAAACCTGGTCGTCAACAAGGAAAATAGAAAGACCGTTTTTCATTCATCTTCCTCCGAAGTCAAGGGGAAAACCGCCTGCACAATAAATCCGTCCTCCGCAAACACAGTGGACAAATGTCCCCCCATGTCGGTTATCCGTTCCCTCATTCCTTTTATCCCGATTCCTTCCCGGACTGTGGAACCCCGGTGTTCTGCGCCGCATCCGTTGTCATGGATGCGCACCGAAAGCAGGTTGTCCTCGCACCAAAAGGAAACGGTAATCTCATCCGCCTTGCCGTGCTTGAAAGAATTCGTCAAAGCCTCCTGAAGCATCCTCTGGATTGTCCTCTCCAAGCTGCGGTTGAATTCCCGGGGCGCGTTCCCGAAATCCACACGGGTTTTTATGCCGGTTATCTCCTGGAAGGTTTGCGCCACGTTGAAAAACAAAACCGCCCCGTGGATTCCGCTTTCATCCCGTTCCCGCAGGCGGCGCAGGACAAGGCGGGCTTCGTCAACGCTGGAAGTCAAATGGTTCACGGCATTTTCCAGCAGGGAATCCTTCTTTTCCGCATCCTGGGAATGAATCGCGGCCTGAATCAGCATCAGGACGTTGGTCATTGTATATCCGATTATATCATGAATTTCACGGGAAATTCTGTTTCTTTCTTTTTCAACGGCTTTCCGCTCCGTCAGCATAGCATAATTCTGGTAAGCCAGGTTTGAATCGGAAAGCCTGTCCATTATTTCCTCAAAACGTTTCAGATTATCCATTATTTCCTTCATGTTCTTATGGGCTATTTTCACCGTTGCGGAAGAAAAAAATGAAACAGCGGCAACCACACAAAGAAATAATCCCTCATAAAAATTTATACCGGAAACATAAGAGGAAAAAGCCACGTGGGGTAAAAGGGTCAGCAGACAGGAACACAATACCGCAAAGACAGCCGCACCGGAAAAGGGCAGCGAAAAAAGAAAAGAGGCCTGCACCACAACAGCCGCAAACACATACCGGTAAATCCCGGAAATAACACCGATTGCCTGACAAATAAAACAAAGTCCTCCGAGACAACCCAGAAACACAACAACCCGGAGAAATTTGCTTGGAACAAAAAAAAGGATGGAGGCCCATGCCATACATTGCAACAGATAATAAACCTGAACTGCCGGATGAATCCGCATTTCCACTTGCAGGGGAAAAAGGGATGTTTTAGATATTTGCGCCGCCGCCATAAAAAGGGAAAAGGAAACTATAACACAAAAAACAACAGCCAAAAAAGGAAGCACGGAGAACAAAAAATTGGACTGTAGGACAGGTATTTCCTGGTTCCTTTTTTTTTGCAGCCCGATTCTTACATTCATTTACGAAAAAAATCCCCCTGTTTTTTTCAGATTTATTCCGCCTTGCCGTATTTTATCCTCGGATCAACCAACGCAAGGAGTATATCCGCCAGAATCATTCCAAGCAACACAAGGAACGAAATAAACATAATATTCGCAAGAACCAAATTGACATCTTCCTGGATAACAGCCTCATACATCAGCCGTCCTATTCCGGGATAAGCGAAAATTATTTCAAGCACCAGGGAGCCGGAAAAAAGGCTTGCCAAAAGGTTCGCGCTTCCTGTTATATAGGGATTCAGCGTATTCCTGAAGGCGTGGCAAAAATACACCCGCCACTCCTTTATCCCTCTGGAGCGAAGACTTGCAATATAAGGCTGCCCCAGCTGGTCAAGCATTGTTGCCCGTATCATGCGCATTGTTCCGCCGACACCGCCCAAAAAGCTTGCGAGAAGCGGCAGAAAAATATGGTGCGCATAACTGAAGGAGAACTTGACCGGATTATCCGAAAAGGGGAACGGCGGATAGGCGGTTACCGGGAACAAGCCAGTAAGGGCGGCGAACAGCTGGAGCAAAATCAGCATCAGGATTCCGGGAAAGGCGTGGAGGGCAAGGGCAAAAAATGTCACGGCGAAGTCAACCTTTGTGCCGGTCTTTGAAGAAAAATAAACGCCTAAAAGGAAGGAAAAGCCCGTTATCAACACAAGGGATATCAGGTTGAGGACAAGGGAATTCACAATCCGGGAGCTTATCAAATAGCTTACAGGCGCCCGGGAAATCAAGCTTACCCCCAGATTCCTGTCCACAATCACCCTTTTCAGCCAGTCAAAATACTGGGAATAAAAAGGCTTGTCCAACCCCAGCTCCGCCCGGTGGGCGGCAATTTGGGCTTCCGTCAAAAAAGAGTCCTCCGTTCCCGAAGCCGCTCCAGCCGCACCGGAAATACCACGACCCGCTCCGGCTAAAAGCTGCTGGGTCATCAGCTGATCCACAATATCACCGGGCGCCAGTTCCATCAAACCGAAAACCGCGAACCCCAGGACAAAAAGAATCACCAGCATGGTGACAATGCGTCCGAAAATAAAAAACAGGAGGGGATGTTTTTTCTTCCTAGCGTAAACAACCCCCGCCGCCGATTTAAACACCCGGGGAAAAAATGAAAATATGCGGCCAAAGAATTCAGAAATTTTCAAACCAGGACTCCTTGAGGAAAATATTCTCACCCCGCAATCCGCCCACGTTATCGAAATAAACATTGGAAAAATCCCAGCGGTTTCTCAGGGCTAAAAAGCTTTCCGGTCTTACAAGATAAATCAAGGGGCATTGCTCCAAAAGGATGGCCTGGTATTCATCCCAGATTTCCTTCGCCTTGTCGTAATCGATGGTGAAACAGCCTTCATTATACAGAAAGTCGATGCGGGCTTCCCAATCCGTGGCGGGCTTTTTTTGAAGCGGATACCAGACATGAAGGTTCCCGTCCGACGGCCAGACATTGGAGCCCTGGGACGGCCAGTAATTCGCCCCCAGTCCGATAATTACAGACTGCCAGTCGTATGTGGAAGTAAGCTGCTCTATCATTTTCTGGAAATCCAACGCCCTGATCCGTATTTTGATGCCGGCCTTCGCACACTCGTCCATGATAATCGAGGCAATGTCCGTTGAAATTGAATTATCCGCCGTGATTGTCAAATCGAATTCCACAGCCCTTCCCTTCTCGTCCCGCAGAGTCCCGGAGGAATCCTTGGCCATTCCGCATTCCGCCAGAAGGGCGGCAGCCGCTTCATGGTCGAACCGGTATTTAAGCGTAATGTCCGGGTTGTAAAACTGGTTCGGTTCCGGGAAAAAGTCGTACTTCGGTTCCGCCAGCCCCCGGAAAGTCTGGGAAATAATCCTGTCCCGGTTGAGCAGGCAGCTCATCGCCTGCCGGAATTCCTTTTTCACAAACCACTCGTAACAGGGCTTGTCCTTGTTCACAGGATTCTGGTTGAATGTCCAGAAAGTCGCACCCAGGGAACCCTCCGCATTGAAAACCGTATAATCAGGATTGTCCTGGCTCAACATTTCATCTATATCTTCCGGCCTCAAAGAATAATAATCCTGCCTTCCCTGCTTGAAAAGGAGGAACTGGGTATTCTGGTCAGGCACAATTTGAACGGTTTTTTCCTCGGGATAAGGGATTGAAACGCCGTTTGCATCGGTGTTCCAGTAAGCAGGGTTCCGACGGTAAACAAGGCGCTGGCCCGGCGTATATTCCACAAGAAACCACATACCCATAGAGGGTATAAGCTTGGGATCTGTCGCCACGCTGAATAAATCCAAAACACCTTGGACACCGTTCTTTGCCTTCGCCTCAGCAAAAATAAAGGCTGGCCCGAAGGTCCTGTTTGTGGACAACAGGGCATTTGCATCCATCCGGGGAAAATGAAATGCAAAGCGTTTGTCATCTATTTTTTCGATTGTAATTTCCCCAATGGAACCGTCTTCCATGGTGATAAAATGGCTGTTATAAGCAGAGCTGTGAAAAGCCGGATCGCCCTCAATTTCATTATACCAGAAAACCACATCATCGGAGGTTACAGGAATTTTTTCATCCGAATCAAAAAAAGACCAGTACAGATCGTCCCGCAAAGTATACACAACCGAAAGGGTTCCTTTCTCTTCGTTTGTGATTATTTCCGCGGAAGCACAACGGGGGACAAATTCCTTATTCACATAATCATAATCAATTAGGTAATCATGCATGTGGGAAACAACCCCAGCCGTTTCCGCGTCCCGTTCCGCAACGAGAAGATTGAAGCTTTTCGGGTCGGCGGTCATGCTTTCATACAGTATTCCGCCTGGTACTCCTGGAACGGGTTTTTCCCCGTTCCAAGGCCTGCTGGTTGTTCTGGAAAGTATGTATTCCGAGCCATCAGTTTGCATGGCTTCAATTTCCGCCAGGGTGTATTCAACCGGACGGTAACATCCGGAAAACAGGAAAAACACAGTAACGGAAAAAAAAAGGTATGTGCAGATTTTCATACAAAATCCATTGTACTCCCTTTTTTATTTAGTGTCATTCTCCGGAGGAGCGCATTTTTTTCTTTTTAAATAAATGGAATAACCTATGATAAAACCCACGGAACCTGCAATCATCAAGAGACACAAAACCTGGCCGGTGGAAATATTAAAAACAGACTCCATCAAATACGTATGGGCATCATTTCCACCGGAAGTGAAACGGAATCCCAAATCCTCATCAGGCTCCCTGAAATACTCGATGACAAAGCGGATAAGCCCGTATCCCAAGGTATACACAGCAGCCAGGAATCCGTTCCAGGGTTTCCTTTTCCGGAAGACAAACCATATCACTGCCCAAAGAACCAATCCCTCAAAAACAGCCTCGTAAAGCTGGCTGGGATGTCTGGGTAAATTCACCGTTATAGCGCCATCAGGAATGGGGATTCCGTTTCGCAACGAAAAATCCCGGACCCAGCTTTCAGAAAGAGGAAAACGTCTTGCTGAAGGAAAAAACATTCCCAAAGGACTTTCCGTAACCCGTCCGTAAAGTTCCCCGTTAAGAAAATTTCCCAGCCGCCCAAAGGTGTATCCCAAAGGCACGGACGCCGCCATACAATCGCACCAGGCCCCCAAGGGTTTTTTATAACGGAGAGACCATAAAATCATACCGGCGCATCCGCCTATAAATCCCCCGTGATAAGACATTCCCGCAAGTCCCGTCCATTGCCCGTTTTGGAATGGCCAAAAAATCAGCCAGGGTTTCCGCAGGTAAATTCCGGTTGTGTCATATACAAGGGTCGCAAAAACACGGGCGCCGATTAACAGTCCCGCTATTCCCCAAGTAAAAAATTGAAGGATATCTTCAGAAGAAACAGAGGTTCCTGACGCGGCGGCGAGTTCGCCTTTTTTTACCTGATAAGAAAAAACCAGATAAGCGGTGGCAAAGGCAACAAGATACATTAACCCGTACCAACGTAAAAATGGAATCCCGTGGATTATTTCAGGTTTTATCCAGGAAGGATATTTAAGGAATAAAAACATTCTTTCCCCTTTTTCCTTTGCTTTTACGCAAAAACGGTTCCCGTATATTTCATAATGAAAATCCCCCGCTGTTTTCTATGGGCGAGTAAACAATTTGACCGGAAGATTGATCAAAACTAAAAACAACCCGGGAAAGTTTCTCATGCACTTCAAAATACCTGCCGTGACTTTCCAAAAGAACCCCAGGCCAAACATTCCCCTCAACTTTAATTTGGGAAGGATAATGCTGCTCAAAAACTTCTTTCAACGTGAAAATTTTAATCGTAAGACGATCCCTGTGCTTCAGAAGATTGAATTTCTTTTTCCGTAACTCCTGAAGGGCCGGGCTGTCGGAAGGAACGGCTTTCATCTGGTTATCCACCTCTTCGATGCCTGACTTTATTTCTTTGAGTTCCCTTTCGGAAACTTCAATCTGATCCGCCACAATGTAATCCTGCCCGAAAGAAACCATTGTCCTCAATCTTTTCGGTGAACCGAGTTGGGAAACCTCTATTCCAGCCCTGGTATGGAGGGCCCCTCCCAAAAGAATGCCGGGATTACCTTTTATTACCAACCGGGCGTTTGTTTTTATTGTACATTGAAAACAATATTTCTCCGCATGAATATCACCTCCCGCAAGAAGGCAGGCGTTTTCAGCAAAGGAAACATCTATCCTGTTTTTAGCCCAAATTGTACCTAATTTATCTCCCTTTATTCCACCGTTTACAACAACCGAATCGTCTCCTGTTACAATGGCAGCGCCGACGTGGCCGTTCACAGTTAAAAGTCCTGTGGATTTTACTGTCGCCCCTTTTTTCACATTGCCGTTTACAACCAAAACCCCGGGAAAGTTCTCTATTTTATCATCAGAAGATAAATCCCCGTTTATTTCCTTTTTATCCGAAACTGAAATATTCGAACCCTTCTTCACCACTTCCCCGGAAAGACGGGCAAAGAAACAAATCCACCCGCCCTGTTCCTTTTCCTCCACGGAAGCATCGTGTTTGGGGACAGGCTCCGGCGGGATGTTCTGGAAAGGAACAGGCCGTCCCATTATATCAACACCGTCCTGACCTGATTCAGAAATACGGTATGAAAGGATTTTTTCCCCTTTGGAAACAATATGCCCGGCTTGCTCCGGCGAAGCCCATTCAATGACAGGAGCTCCGGGAGGTACAGGAGGCTTACCACGGGCCACAAGGATTTTGGATTCACGTCCTGAGTTTTTTACGGTTTGTACAAAGGAAGCCAGCATGTGCTCATCCACATCAACCCCAATTCCTTTTTTCCGGAGTTCCCTCATAACAAGGTTAACGGTAAGCGGTTCCCCGCCGCCGGTTTCCGGAGTAGCGGATAAAACCGCTTCCATATTATTCGGAGAGATTTGTACATCAACGAAAGCATCACAATAAGGGACAATTCGGGCGTAAACAGAGCCGTTTATTGTTTCCAAAAGAAAAGCCCCGTGCTGATTTGCCCGGATTCCGTCCTTTTCCTGTGAAAGAGTCTCATCAAGGTGAATCAAAGGATTCCTGCCTGGAAGCCCCGGAATTTTGACTCCGTAAACATCCTTTCCCGGGTTCCCCGTTTTAGACTGGACGAACTCAAGAACCATATCTTCTTTTACAACAAAGGCTATTTTCACATTCGGGGAAGCGGCTCTCGGCAGCACAGAATGGGATACATCGGCTTTTGCAGGATTTTTTTCTTCCCAAGCAATAATCCGCCGCTGATACATGAGTCTTTCGTCTCCTTCCAGCCATTTCACCCTGTCTTGTATTTTATTTTCCCCTCCGCTTCCCGGTGGAATCCCCTTTGCCACAACAAAACCCACAAGCTCCATATTGGGGGAATCCCGGAATTCATAAAGTTTCGCCTTCAGCATATCCGCATCGTCAAATTTAATTTTGCTTGTATTCAATACAGTCGAAATTAACTTCAAATCCAGGGAATGGGGAGCATCCTGAGCCTTCCTGATATAAAGTTCCGCCATCATCCTGTCATGTGTGATACTCAACCTGACATCAAAGGAAGGATCCCTGGTTATGGGAAAATTGAAAGCTTCTCCCGGAGCGGATTTCGCGGTTTCCAGTTTCTTTGTCAGGATAGCCGGAGCGGACAGAGATTCTTCCGGTATTTTTTTTGCCGCAGCTTCAGCAAGAATATCCTTCAGGGAAGGGTACCCGTCAAAAGGAATCCCTTCCTCCACGGAAAGAATCCATGTGGAAGAATTTTGTTTACGGCTGATATTCCAATACTTTTTTTGCATAAAACAAGCTCCCTGCTGAATTAAACCATACTAAATTCCGAATCCCTGCCTGGAAGCGTCCAAAAGTTTCGATTTGAGCAGTGTATTTTCTTTTTTTAATACTGAAATTTCATATTGCTGGGACTTTATTATTTCCGCCAAGTCTCCCGGAGAAAGTGCGCCGCTGCCGGCCAGTTCCTCCAATGATTCCATCTTAACTTCATAATCCACGGCCGCCTCAGCCTCAGCCGACTGGAAAGAATCTTCATTCACAACAGCGAAGGAAGCCTCATCGGTTCCGCTGTCATCGTCTTCTGACTGGATAATTTTTTCTGCAATCCGGTACACGGCCTGGGCAAGAACAGATCTGGGTTTATACACAATGACCGGCAAACGGGAAGCGAGGGCTATATCTTGGACACTGTCCCGGTAAATAACCCCGAGATGCTCAATGTCCATATTCAGGTATTCCCGGCAAGAACGGCGTATTTTCCCGGCCCGCTCTGCATCCTGGGGACCGTCAATCATATTCATGACAAGCCGTGGATGGAAAGCGGAAATATATTGCCTGAAAATCTCCGTATTTTCCGGATCAACCTGGGCAAGCTGTTCCGTAAGTTTCGGAACATACAACCGTTGGAGGGAAGCGCTTTCCTTTTTCAGCTTCCCGATATATTCGTGTCCCGGTGTATCCTTCTTAAAGGAATTAAAAAGAAGCCGGAAAACAGCGTTTTTCAGGAAAAGATAGGCGTTTAAGGTTGCTGTCACCGTGGGGGCGGTTACAACTATCCCTCTGGGAGAAAGCAGGAAAAAATCGAGGATGGGAAGATGAGTTCCCGCGCCCAGATCCAGTATAAGGTAATCTGTTTCATTTTCAAGTTTTGAAAAATTACGTAATATTGACGATTTTTGAGGCATTCGAAGGGCGCTTAAACCAGGAATTTCAGAATCTCCGGGAATAAAGCGCACGTTTTCATAGGAAGTTGTATATATGATTTCCTCAAAAGAAGAGCCCTTCGTCAAAAATGTCCCCAAACCCTTCCTTACCGCCTGTTCACCAAGCACTAAATGGAGATTTGAAGCTCCCAAATCCATATCCGCAAGGACAACCCGCTTTCCGCCCTGACCAAGCGCAATGGCTAAATTTGCCGCCAGAAGACTTTTTCCTACACCGCCTTTACCGCTCGCAATGGGAATTATCCGCATATATTCTTCCGCCTCCCAAGACAATAAAAGAATGTAGCCAAGTCACCCGGAACACACATCAGTATAACATAAAATGCCTTGCTGAAATCAGAAAATTGCGGCGGATATAGAAAAACAACCCGGAGGGAACGGACGGCGAGAAAACCAAAGCTTAAAACTGACAGTCCTTTTACAATTAAAACAAGGGGCAGACAAAACATGAAAGCTTTTTCATTTCCGGCAAGCATAAAAAACATAACGGGCACAAGACACAGGGCAGGAAGGGACATATATCCGAAAAGACCTGGAATATCGGGGATAGCATTCCAATCAGCAAAAATTCCAGAGGAGAGAACTAAAATTTTCAAAAATTCATATATCACTAAGACAATGTATATAATCCGCGGGAATTGAAAAACTTTCATTTCCTGCACAGGATACGAAACATTTTTCCGGCGGTCAAGAGGTAAGCCCGAGGAAATCCGGCCCGGAAAAGCCTTTACCCCAAACCGTCTGCTTTCCATTTTTATTTCCCTAATTCTCCGGATCACCGGAGTTGAGGGGAAAGTCCAACCGGATTACGCTGGTATGAATGATGCACCTGTCTTTTATTTCTGTCACTTTAATGCGCAAATCCGGGGTTTCAACTGTAAAAACAGAACCGTCATCAGGTATGGAACCGTAAACACCAAGCACATAACCGCCAAAGGTATCGTACTCTTCCACAGGCAGGGTTATCCCGAGTTTCTCCGCCACCTCATCCAGGGAAGCGGAACCCTTTATCAGCCAGGTTCCATCCGCCGTCGGCGCAATGTCCATACCGGAATCTTCCCCGTCCGAATCCGCATAAGTAAAATCACCCACAAGCTGTTCCAACAGGTCATTTATTGTCACCACGCTTATCATCCCGCCGTATTCATCCAGAACTATGGCGAAATACCTTTTTGTTTCCTTCATTTTTTTGAAAACAACATCTGCTTTCAACGTTTCGGGGATAAACCAGGGAGGATTAACCGCATTTTCCATAACGTTGTCTTTTGTTTTGTTTTCCAACCTGAAATACGCTGAAGCGGAAAGAACACCCACCACAGAATCCGCTGTTTTATCACAAACCGGATAACATTCATGACCCGTTTTAACAATCAGGGAATTCCAATCCTCAACTGTGTCGTCTAAAAACAGAAAATCCACGTCTTTCCTGTGAGTCGCAAAATCCCCCACCTGTAAATCATCAAATTCAAAAATGTTTTGTATCATTTCTTTTTCGGTGGCATCAATTACTCCTTTCCTGCTGCCCTCGTCCACCATCAACCGGATTTCTTCTTCGCTGACAGTTTCGTCCGCTTCATCAGGATCGAAGCCGAATAACCGCAGAACACCGTTGGTGGAAACCGTAAGAAGCCACACCAAAGGAGCAAAAAATTTCGAAATAGCGGTCACCGCCGCAGACATCATCAGGGCAAGTTGTTCCGCTTTTTTCATTGCAATACGTTTCGGGACAAGTTCTCCGAAAATCAGCGTAATGTAAGAAAGAATCAAGGTGATAAGCACAACGGAAATGGTTTTCAGGGTTTTGTAAGGGAGCGGAAGTCCAAAACCGGAAAGCCAGCCTGCAAGGTACTCCGAAAAATTGTCGGCGGCAAAGGCACTGCCCAGAAAACCGGACAGGGTTATGGCAACCTGAATTGTCGCAAGGAAACGGGCGGGATCTTTCAACAGCTTTTGAAGACGGGAAGCTTTTTTGCTGCCCTTTTCCGCAAGCTGTCCTATCTTTGTCTCGTTAACGGAAATTACCGCGATTTCGGCACAAGCGAAAACCGCATTCAACATTATTAAAACAAGCTGAAGAACCAGCGGCCATAGAATGTCTTCCAAAAAAACTCCTTGAAAAAACGTCCTTTTCAGGATAAGAGAAAAAAGAACAGCTGTCAACAATTACAAAATCTTTCATCGACAAAACATTCCTTTTGTGGTAATACAAATTTATCATGAAAAATCCTGCCTTAAATTCAGCGGGCGCAAGCGAAATACAACCTCTTTTTTCAAACAGGGATCTTTTTGTCCTTATCTGGCCCCTTATCATCGAACAGTTTCTTGCCCTTACAGTAGGAATGGCAGACATAATCATGGTTGGAAAACTGGGAGAAACGGCGGTTTCCGGTGTCTCTTTGGTGGACAATATCCAGATTTTGATAAACAACATTTTTTCCGCCCTGGCAACCGGTGGAGCGGTTGTTTGTGCCCAATATATCGGGAAAACCGGCCTGATCTTTCTTCCAAAACAGCAAAGCAACTTGTATATGCGGTGATTTTATCAGCCCTCGCCCTGTCCTGTTTTGGCATGGCAACACGAAAACAAAGCCTGCCGCTGATTTTCGGAAAAATAGAAGCCGATGTCATGAAAGAAGCGCAGACCTATTTCTTTGTCATGATGTTTGCCCTGCCTTCAATCGGAATGTACAACGCTTGCGCAGCCCTTTTCCGGGCCCAGGGGAATTCCCGCATTTCAATGTACATAGCCGCATTAATCAATGTTCTGAATATAGGCGGCAATTATCTGGGGATTTTTGTTTTTAATCTGGGTGTATTGGGGGCGGCTGTTTCCACCCTTTGTTCCCGGACGGTGGCGGCGGCGATTTTGTTTATCCTGCTGTATAAAAACAGGGTTCCGGCTGTTTCCTCCGGAACCAAAACCGGGGGGCCCGTCCAGTCCATCAGTCTCCGGGGCATCATGAAAATCGAGCCGGATCCCCGCCTGATCCGGCATATCCTTGGTATAGGCATCCCCAACGGAATAGAAAACAGTATGTTCCAAATAGGCAAAATCGTAGTGATTACATTGATTGCCATTTTTGGAACCAGTGCCATAGCCGCTAATGCAGCCGCGAATACAATTGCCGGGTTTGAGGTTTTACCCGGAAGCGCCATTGGTCTTGCAGTCCTCACTGTCATAGGCCGTTGCGCCGGAGCAGGGCGTCTCCGGGAAGCGGAGTTTTTCACATGGAAACTGATGAAAATAACTTACGCCTGCATGATTCTGCTGAATATACTCATCCTGACCTTTGCCCGGCCGATTATCTCCTTTTACGGATTGCAACCGGAAACTGAGGACCTTGCCTGGAAAATGCTTTTATGCCACGGCTTTTGCTGTATTTTTGTCTGGCCCCTGTCGTTTACCCTTCCCAATTCCCTACGGGCTTTAAATGACGCAAAATTTACAATGATAGTTTCACTTCTTTCAATGTGGTTTATAAGAATCGGTTGCAGTTACCTTCTCGCTTGGACAACAACCTTGGGGGCCCTTTCAAGCTGGATAGCCATGGTCATTGATTGGATAGTCCGTTCCACTGCCTTCGTAATACGCTTTAAACACGGGAAGTGGAAAAAGCGGGCTTCCATTTAACATTTTTATAAAAACAAAAGCCGCCCTGTACGGACGGCTTTTGCATTTTTTGGATTTACAGGAAACCCTTATTTGTAAAGCTCTATCAACCTCTGCAGATGCTCGAAGCGGGCCTTGGCAGCCTCTTCGTTCTGCTTAAAGAGCAGGGAAGCCCTTTCGGGGAATGCCCTGGTAAGCCTTGAATAACGGGTTTCGCTTGTCAGGAAGTCCTGGTAAGTTCCATCTCCGGCTTTAGAAGTAAGGGTGAAGGGGTTCTTTCCTTCCGCCTTGAGGGCCGGATTGAAGCTGAACAGGTTCCAGTAACCGGAAGCGACAGCCTTCTTCATCTCTGTCTGGCAGTGATTCATTCCGCCTTTAATACCGTGGAGCTCGCAGGGAGCGTACCCGATAATAAGGGACGGACCGTTATATGCTTCAGCTTCCGCAAGAACCTTGACCGCCTGGGCAGGGTTCGCTCCAAGGGCAATCTGGGCCACATAAACATAGCCGTAGCTCATGGCGATTTCCGCCAGGGATTTCTTGCCAACCTCTTTACCGGAAGCGGCAAACTGGCAGACTTCACCGATATTGGATGCCTTTGAAGCCTGTCCGCCGGTATTTGAGTACATTTCAGTGTCAAACACCATCACGTTGACGTCTTCGCCGGAAGCAAGAACATGGTCAAGACCTCCGAACCCGATATCATAAGCCCAGCCGTCACCACCCATAATCCATACGGATTTCTTGCAAAGATATTCTTTCTTTTCAAGGATTTCCTTGGATTCGGGGCAGCCACATTTTTCAAGCTCCGCGATGAGAACCTTTGTGGGTTCAGCGTTTTCACGGGTATTGTTCTTTGTCTCAAGGAATTTGGCTATCGCATCTTTAAGGGAAGCGGAAGCATTTCCACCGGCCGCAATGGCTTCAAGTTTTTCTATCAGCGTGTCGCGGATATACTTCTGTCCAAGATGAAGACCGAGACCGTGTTCGGCGTTGTCCTCAAAGAGAGAGTTCGCCCAAGCCGGACCGCGTTTTGAATCCTTGTTGATTGTGTAAGGACAGGTTGCGGCGGGACCACCCCAAATTGAAGAACATCCGGTTGCATTTGAAATATACATGTGTTCGCCGAAAAGCTGGGTTATCAGGCGGCCATAGGAAGTTTCCGCACATCCTGCGCAGGAGCCGGAGAACTCAAGGAGCGGCTGGTTGAACTGGGAACCCTTCGGAGTGATGTCGTTGATTCCTGCATCGGTTTTCTTGCTGATATTTGCCACCAGATAATCAAAAACCGGCTGTTTTGCGCTTTCGCTTTCCTGGGGAACCATTTCAATGGCCTGAGTGGGACAAACCGTCACACATTCGCCACAACCCATACAGTCAAGGGGTGAAACACTCATTATGAATTTGTACTGGGTCGGTTTAGGTTTTGTATCCACAACTTCCATATTGGAAGGTCCGGCTTTAACCTCGCTTTCGGAAAGAAGGAAGGGCCGGATTGTGGCATGGGAGCAAACGAAGGCACAGGTATTGCACTGGACGCATTTGCTGCCTGTCCACCGGGGAACCATAACGGCAGTTCCGCGTTTTTCATAGGCGGAGGCACCGATTTCAAACTGTCCGTCCACATAATCCGTAAAGGCGGAAACAGGAAGATTGTCTCCGTCCATGAGACCGATGGGATTCATCAGGTTTTCAACCATGGCAACGGTTTTCGCTTCACCTTTGGGAGAAGGAACAGGTGCATCCGGAGCCGGATTTTTCCAGGAAGCGGGAACTTCCACCTTGTGCAGAATATCCACACCGGCGTCAATAGCCGCATAGTTCATCTGCACAACATCATCACCTTTCTTGCCGTAGGATTTCTTCGCTGCCTGTTTCATAAAGTCAACAGCCTGATCAATCGGAATCACGTTGGCAAGCTTGAAGAAAGCGGACTGGAGGATTGTATTTGTGCGTTTTCCCATTCCGATTTCGATGGCTTTGTCAATTGCATTAATTGTATAAAGCTGGATGTTGTTGTCCGCAATGTATTTCTTTGAAACAGCGGGCATATGCTTGTCGAGCTCTTCATCAGTCCACTGGCAGTTAATCATAAAAATTCCGCCCGGTTTCACGTCCTGGACCATCTTGTAGCCTTTAACCACATAAGAGGGGTTGTGGCAGGCTACAAAGTCAGCCTGATTGACGTAATAGGGACTCTTTATGGGTTTGTCCCCGAAGCGGAGGTGGGAAATAGTGATACCACCTGTTTTTTTCGAGTCATACTGGAAATAAGCCTGGATGTATTTATCCGTGTGGTCTCCGATGATTTTTGTGGAGTTCTTGTTGGCACCGACGGTACCATCACCACCGAGACCCCAGAATTTGCATTCCACGGTTCCAGGGGCGGAAGTAATGGGCGCAGGTTTTACTTCGGGAAGACTCAAATGGGTAACATCGTCCACTATACCGATTGTGAAACGTGCTTTGGGAGAATCCTTTTCCAATTCCTTGTAAACCGCAAAAACACTTGAAGGCGGTGTATCCTTGGAGCTTAATCCGTACCGTCCGGCAGACAGGATAATATTGTTCAAGCCGGCTTCGCGGAGGGTCGTAGCCACATCCAGGTACAGGGGATCGCCGAGGGCACCCGGTTCTTTTGTCCTGTCAAGGACAGCGATTTTTTTAACGGTTTTGGGAAGGGCGGCAAGGAATTTTTCAGCCACCCAGGGGCGGTACAGCCGGACTTTGAGCAATCCGACTTTTTCACCTTTGGCGGACAGATAATCAATAACCTCTTCGGCCACATCACAAATGGAACCCATGGCAACAATAACACGGTCTGCGTCAGGAGCACCATAGTAATTGAAAAGATTGTAATTTGTTCCAAGTTTGGCATTGATTTTTGCCATATATTTTTCCACAACAGCGGGAAGAGCTTCGTAAATACGGTTACAAGCTTCCCTGTGCTGGAAGAAAACGTCTCCGTTTTCATGGGAACCGCGCATAGCAGGATGCTCAGGATTAAGGGCGTGAGCCCGGAATGCTTTGACAGCATCCATATTGCACATTTCTTTCAAATCATCGTAATTCCAAATCTCAATTTTTTGTACTTCATGGGATGTACGGAATCCATCAAAAAAGTTGAGGAAAGGAACCTTTCCTTCAATCGCCGCAAGATGGGCGACAGGAGCAAGATCCATTATTTCCTGCGGGTTCGTTTCCGCAAGCATCGCAAATCCTGTCTGCCGGCAGGCATAAACGTCACTGTGATCACCGAAAATACTCAATGCGTGGGCCGCTACAGTGCGGGCAGAAACATGGAAAACACCCGGCAGCTGTTCCGCCGCAATTTTATACATATTCGGAATCATCAGGAGAAGCCCCTGTGAAGCAGTAAAAGTAGTTGTAAGAGCACCCGCAGCGAGAGACCCGTGAACAGTTCCGGCGGCCCCTGCTTCTGACTGCATTTCAACGACTTTTGTTGCTGTGCCGAAAATATTTTTCAGCCCGGTGGCAGACCACTGATCAACAAAATCAGCCATAGGTGACGAAGGAGTGATGGGATAAATTCCGGCAACTTCAGTAAATGCATACGCAACGTGAGCGGCTGCCTGGTTCCCATCCATCGAAAGTTTTTCCCTGGACATAAACCCTCCTAAAAGATTATGGAGCATAAAAATGGATTAGAACTATAACATAGAGGATACTGTGTTATCAGGCTTTTTGCAATATTTTTTCCCGGTAACAGCGTTAAAGCTTTTCCGATATATGTAAATTCCTCACTGATTCAATCAAAAGGGCTGAAGAAAGCCCCCATTCAGTAAGGATATTTCTGGAAGCGGTGGCATGGGCTAAAGTTCCGGTAAGCGCAGCTTCCAAAGGCTTGTATCTTTGAGCCAATAAAGCGCAAATCAGCCCTGAAAGAATATCCCCGCTGCCGCCTTTCGCCAAAGCCGGGGAACCACCGGAACTAATATACAAAACAGCCCTTTCACCTTGCTCGGGACAAAAACCGGTTATAGAAACGGTTCCCTTTGAAAGGAGAACAATTCCGGGAAATTTCTCGCAAAAAGCCCTTACCCGGCTAAACCGGAAAGAACATCCGTTCCCAACAGAGATTTGAGAGTCTTTAATGCCGCAATTTTCCAGCAAAAAGGCCAGTTCTTTAGGATGAGGAGTCAAAATCAGCCGGTTTTTACAGGTTCTCAGCAATTCCGGAAGTTCCCGCCAATAAAAAAAATCCGCATCCAAAACCGCCGGAAGTTCCCTCCGGGAAAATAAAATATCCGCAATACGGCGGAAAATTTCCTCCCCGCCGGCAAGGCCCATTCCGGCGGCAAGCGCCGTGCTGTTTTCCGGAAATGATTCCGAAACCATCAAATCCGGCGGTATGAGGAACCGTCCGGAATGGTTTGAATCGCCCGTGCCGGTAAAAACCAGCGTCGTGAGACCGGCTCCGAAAGCGGCGGAAGCAGAGGCGGCCATAATTCCTGCCCCCGGTTTTCCTCCGCAAAAAACGGCGGCATGACCGAAGGTCCCTTTATGTACGTTCCGTTTCTTCCTGTGGGGCAGAACCATATCCTTTGCTTCAACAAGGAAAGCGTCCGGAATAATGCCGCCGGATTCATACAGGTGCCGGGGGATGCCCAAATCCGCAGTTATAATTTTACCGGTGAAATCCACAGCTTCATCGGTAAATAAACAGAGTTTCAATGCGCCCATGCATACTGTAACATCAGCGGAAACACAAACAGCAGGGTTTATTCCGCCAGAGGAATCCCCTGTTTCCCGGCAAAGCTGGATTCCTGACGGGACATCACAGGCAATTACAAAGGTTTTATCTCCTTCCGGAGTTTTCAGGGAATTCATGCGTTCCATATAAAAAGCGGTGGATTCATCCGGGAATCCGGAAAACCCGCTGCCAAAAAGGCAGTCCACAAGAATATGGGCAGGCTCCATTTCCTGGCAAATCCGTACCCCGCAAGCCAAAGCTCTTTCTTTCTGTTTTTTGCATAAAGGGGTTTTTGCCGGCTTTGCTTCAAAAACGGAAACAGTAAAACATATTTTCCGCAAAAGAACATTGGAAAAAAAAACCGAACCGTTCAAACGTCTGGCAAGTGCATATCCATCCGCACCGTTTCCTCCGCTTCCTGTGACAACCAAAACAGACACGGAATCAAAGCCAGGGCGCAGGTTTTCCGCCGCATCCCGGACGGAATTCTCCAAACCGGCGGCGGCGTTTTCCATAAGAATTTCTTCCGTAAGGGAGAATTTTTCTTCCGCCAGTTTATCAAGGCAGCGGGTATCACTGAATAGTTTTTGCATAAGCCTCCGTCCGCTTACTGAGAGGGAGCCTCCCCCTTGTTTTCCAATAAAAGCCGGGGACCATCCATGATTTTTTTCGTGTCATCATAATCAATCCATGTCTTGGCGGAAAAAAACCGGATAGCCGCTGCATAGGCCCAAGGTAAATATAATCCGAACGTTATAAAAGACAAAAACATCAAAAAGTATAAAAAGAGAAAGCCCTCCCCCAAACGGAGATTTGTGCCGAAGGTTCCCATGGATATCTTACTTTCACCCGGATAAAGTTTTATTCTGGAGACGAAATACCTGTACATATTCAGGATTAACAGTGGTATCAAAATTCCGCAGGAGATAAATCCCAAAAGAAACTGTCCGAGGAAATAAAAAACAGCTTTTAACAAAGAAATCTCAAGAACCGAATTCACATCCGGTTCCCCGTCTTTTCCAGGCCAGGAAAAAAACATTTTCCATTTTAAAATCAAACAAAAAAAGGGAATGCACACTATATTTATGACAAATATAAAATATATCCAAAAAACCACAAAAAAATACAAATATTGCTCTTCCGACAGACTGATTTCTGTCACAAAAGAATTAAAAGAAAAGAAAAAGAACAAAAAAACAATGACAAAAGGGAGGATTCCCGCAAAGAAATAATATTTCCACAAACGGGAGACCGTCCCTGTAAATTTAATGGGATGCCCTCCGACAGTCGTTCCGGAAGCCCAGTAATCCATCATGCATTTCTTAAACCATGGATAATAAATCCCAAGGGTTATACTTGTTAAAATTCCGCCTATCAGGATTTTTTTAAGAAATTCCTGAAATTTACCCGTAAAATTTAATTCATATTCGCCTACGGCAAAAGAGCATATAATGGTTTTGATAAAATAAAAAAAAATATAAACGAAGGCTATCAAAACACAGATAAAGCCAACAAATAAAAAAACATCGAAAATGAATATTATTCCAACCTCTTTTGCCAGTGAAAAAAAAGACTGCGCTGTAAGTAAAAAGACAAGCCAGAGGGCAACTGCGATATATAAAGGTTTTGCAATGTCCCATCCTTTTAAAGATGAAGTACAAAATATTCTCATGGCTAAAATATAACATGATGTTTTTTACTTGTAAATCACAAACTATTACTATAATATAAAACGGTATATGAGTGACATTATTGTTGAATTCCATCATGTAAGTAAAATTTATCATATAGAGGAAGTGACTTTACAGGCTGTACACAATGCATCCTTTTCCATAAAAAAAGGGGAATTTGCCGCGGTTTCAGGGCCTTCCGGTTCAGGTAAATCAACAATCCTAAACCTGATGGGGTTGATAGATTTACCCACTGAAGGAAGAATAATCCTGAATGGATGCGACATTTACTCCGGCAAAGAATCTGTTTTGGAAAAGGAGAGAATCTCCGGTTCTTTTGAAAGGTTCTTAACCGATATGCGCAGAAGAAATGTAGGTTTTATCTTTCAAACATTCAACCTGATACCTGTTTTAAATGTGGAAGAAAACGTCGCCCTCCCCCTGTCCCTGGGAAAAAACGGAAACACGGACAATATGCAGAAAAAAGAATGCGCCGACTGGGTGGATTTTTTAATTGATAGGGTGGGACTTTCCGAGTGGAAAAAGCACAAACCGGCGGAGTTGTCCGGAGGACAACGCCAGAGGGTTGCCATAGCCCGGGCTTTGGTGACAAAGGCCCCTGTAATTCTTGCGGATGAACCTACCGCCAACCTTGATTCAAAAAACGGGGACCAAATATTGGATCTGATGAAAAATCTTAATCAGGAAACGGGAACAACGTTTGTTTTTTCCACCCATGATGAAAAAATTGTGAATATGTCCGACCACATAATTAAACTTAAAGACGGCCTTATCCAAGACCAGATTTATGCCTGAAGGGCAGCCAACTCTCTCCGGATTATCTTTCGGGCAAATCAGTAATCCATCACAAGATAAATAGTTGTTCCTAATTTTACCTGCGGGCGGGAAATTATGTTGCCGTTTTCATCTTGTCCGTAATAAATTTCCACAGCGTTTTTCCACCGGGCGTGGGGTAATACTCCGCTTACAATAATACCAGGGGTTACGTCCCCGCACCTTTCCGTTATATTATGATGCCATTCCACCCCGACAGTTAAATGATCCCCGGGACCGAATTTCGAAACAGCCCCGAGAAAAGCAAGCTTCTGGTTGAAACTATCATCAAGCGGTATATAAGCATTCTGGTATTCAAGATTCACAAAAATATTTGGTTTTATTGTATCCCAGAATTTCATAATTCCACAGGTAAAAACAATTGTGTCAAAACCCGTTTTGTCCAAATCACCCAACCGGTAAAAAGAGTCTATCCATCCCTGACCTTGGGCGTAAAGATCGACACCGAAAAAGGAGCGCTTTGCTTCCAACCCCAAGATAGGAGGATTGGGATCAGCCAAAGGCAGATTGGTTTCCGAATCCACGGTGGGAAAACTTCGGCCGAAAAAATTCAAAGAGGTTCGCCCAAGTTTCAACTCTATGGAACCGGCATAGGCCATGGCATCTTTTGAAGGTGTTTCATTTTTACCGCTGTAAAGCCCCACTGCAGTAAAAGTGGCGAATCCCACGGGAACTATTATTCTGGCGGAAATTCCCCTGTCGCTGTCATACAGAATATTCGGTTGATAACGGCCGGAAGAATCATCATATTCTTCATCATCATCGAAAAGACGGATATAGCCCCAACGGAACAATCTTTTTCCCCCGCTTATATAAACCCGGTCGAAAAGAAGGTAATCAAAATACAATTCGCTTAGATCAAAGGTAAAAGCCGGAAACTCGGTTTTTATATTTCCAGTAATGGAAAGATACTTGCTTGTCCGGGCGGAAAATTTCAAATCGTTTTCAAAGTCAAAATAACCGCTCAATGTATTCTCTCTTTCCGACCAAATATAACCGATACCGACTTCAGCTTCCAAATGACCCGAAAAGGAAAGAGGAGAAGACTGGGAAAGAAGGGAATTCAACCCACCGGAAGAAAAGGTTTTTTCTTTTTCTTCTGATGCCACAGCGGAAGAAACCGCTTCTGCCGGAACATCCTCTGCTGTATCAAAAAAACTATCCAAGTCATCGCTTTCCGGGAAACTGCCTTCTGTGTTTCCTTCCCCGGAATCCCCGGAGTCAATATAATCTGTTTCCTGGGAAATTTCGTAATCTTCCACCCCTTCGAAAAGACCGTCAAGGGATGAATCCTGTCCTGACGCCTGGAAAGATAAAGCCGGCAAAAACAATATCATGCCGGCACATATTAAAAACAGCCGGAAGAAAGAAAGTGTAAAGCGGAACGGCGGTATCGCTTTCTTCATTTATTGCTCATCATTTCCAAATAAGCTTTGGTATAAATGGAAGAATCCTGTTTTTCAAAAGAAATATTCGATATGGTAATTTCTGTCCTTTCGTTTTGGAATTTTCCGCTTATTGTTTTTCCCCGCAATTCGTCAATGATTAGCATTTTTACGGGAACATAGTAAGTGCGGGTTTCTGTTTTCAAATATTGATAAGAGGGGATTGCCATTGTCCTGAGTTTTTTACCGGACATACTGTAATCCTCTTTTTTCCGTACAAGACCATCTTCAACAGTGATCCAAAGATGAAGCTCAGGATAATCAACTTTGTCAGTTTTTGCCTTCAAAACAAAATAAACGCAGTCCATTTTCCCCAGTTTCGCTTCCTCCGCCGTATCGATTGAATAATCCCTGTAATAATATTGCGGGACAAAATCGGAATTATTGGCATTGGAATTCTGGAATTTATCCTTTGCGCTTGTAAAGGTAAAACGGCCGTCCACCGGATCATAAAACCAAATGACATCGTTTTCTTGAAGATACCCTTTCCCTCTTTCTTTGGGAGGATTTGTCACCAGAATAACATATTTACCTTCACTGTCACGGCGGTACATCACCGCCTCTGTCACAGATCTGCCTTCCCCCGGTTTCTCCTGCACAACAGAATAAGCGGCTCCAAAGTCAGTTTCCGCAAAAGCCGTATTTTCCTGGGCTTGCTGTAAAAGGGCTTCCGCTTCTTCCATGGAAATGGCTGTCAATGGAAAAAACACAAGAACCATGGCGCAAAAAAGGAAAACCTTTTTTTGTGCTGCAATTATATGGGAAAAGGCTTTCCCCCGTGATTTTCTGCATTCAATATGTTTTGTTTTCATTTTCTTTGCACATCCTGTTTATAAAATTATTCTGTTATCCGGATTGCTTCCACCGGACTTATAGTCATAGTTTTCCTGATGGTAAACAAGACGGACAGTCCTGTTGTTACAAAAATCATCAATGAAAAAAGAATCACAGAAATAAAGGCCGGAGAGGGGGAAAGGAACCCCTGTTCCAGAAATATATCTATCCCCGGAATGGCGGACAAATTGAACGAACGGGAAACAACACACAAAATTCCGGAAAATGCCAGTCCGCACACGCAACCAGAAAGAAGGAGAAACATAGCTTCCAAAAAGAAAACCGATGAAATCCGTATGTTGCGCATTCCTATAGACATATAAATCCCTATTTCATTCACCCGTTTTAAAATTATAACCCGGTAAGTGCTACCCATCCCGGCTATTATTATAAGAGAAAGCATCACCACAACAAGAAAAAAGAGGGCATCCATAGCATTTGTGAGTTCAAGGACATCTTCCTGGTTTGCCTCAAGGGAAATGAGGGCATAGGTAGGATGATTCTCGAAAAGGCGTTCATGAATTAAATCCCGGTAAAAAACCTGTTTGTCGGTCACAAGAGGATACATGGAAAAATAATCTGAAAGTTTTTCCTGATAATTCCTGAGATCCTTTTCTGAAAGCGGTTCCCGGAATATAAAGGAAATCCGGTTTGAATATTCAGGTGAAAAGCCAAAAGTTTTACGTAGAAAATCAATGTCACAATAGGCGGTATAAAGACCCAGAATGCTCGAATCCAAGAAAACGCCGCCCACCCGGAATTCCACGGAATTCATATAACCTTGAATTGTCCTGCAAAAAAAGGTGAGGGTATCCCCCTGTTGGACACCAAGCCTGTCAGCTATCTGGTTTGAAAGTAAAATGGAATTCGTTCCCTGCAAAGACGGAACAGAAGGGCTTGCAATGTCTCCGGTTCCCGAAGGGGGGACAAAAGTAAAAAAGTTAAACAGACTTTCTTCAGCCTTAAAATCCACGCCTTTTATAACCCGTAGAACAACTTCCGTCCCCTCATAATACAAGGAATAAGTTCGGGCGTCCAAATCGAGCCGTGAAGTTATCACCGTATCAGAGGAAAAAACCGGCCGCAGGGTTTCAATGGTTTTTTCCACATCGGGGAATTCCAATCCGGTACGCCCACCTATGAATTGTAAATCGCCACCATAATAAACACGGGCTTTGTTTCTGAAAGCCTCCGTCATTCCGGAAGAAAGAAAAAAAACGAAAAAAGAAAATCCGGCGCAAACGGTACAAACCAGAAAAAGAGGGAAATATTGGCGGCGGCGACACACCAGAGAGCGCCATGCAAGAGCGGATACTTTCATCCTTTTTCCCCCTGCATTGCGACTGTGGGACTTGTGGATAAAGCCGTTCTGACAGGATAAATCCAAGCGATCACTCCAAGAAGAACAACAAGGACAAAAACATCCAGAATGTTCCTATATGAAACAAAGGCTGTCAAAACCTCTCCTCCGAAAAGCTGGGCCAACATTTGATTTGAAAAAGAAATTTCTGCGGAAGTTAAACACAACCCCGCTATCCACCCCAGGACAGAGCCCAGAATACCGGCGGAAATAGTAAGGATAAAGGTTTCTATCATAAAAAGGCGGGAAATAAATCCGGCGGAAGCTCCGACAGCCCGCATTGTCCCTATCTCCTTTGACCGGCTTAAAACATTTATAACCAGAGTATTGTTGACGACTATAAACCCCGCGCCCAAAACCACGAGAATACCCGCATTCAATATAACCCGGAGCCAGTACAAGTAAATGGACGAGGCTCCTCCAGCCTGCCTCCAATTTACAGCTTCCACCGGCCAACCATTCTCCTCAAAAAGTTTATTCAGTCTGTTTATAAACGATGCCGGATTTATACCTTCCCGTAAACTTCCTGTTATAAAATTCCAGGAACTGTTGTCGAAAGCAACCTGTTCCGCAGAAGTTTCAGATTTTCCGGAAAGCAAATTTTCCAGATTGTTCCCGGCGGATAAGTTTTCTTCCTGTCCAACCGACACAAATACGTCCTCCGACTCAAAAAAGAGGTCATCAATGTCAAAACTTTCTGCCCCGCTGTTTTCATAATTTCCAGAAGAAAAACTTTCCTCGGAAGAGGAAGCTGTGGAAAGCTCCATTAAGGAAACAAAGGTTTCCACATCGACAAGGCAAATACGGTTTAGCACTTCATTGTTATCAGCGTATTGGTAAATTCCAGACACAAAGGCAACCCGGATTCTGAATGTGGATCCATCGGCAACCACAAATTGGATTTCCCCGCCGACGGATGCTCCCACCTGTTCAGCCATGGAAGAATTTAAAAGGACCGCCCCTTTTCCGCTGAAAGGTTTTCCCGCAAGGAAACGGATACCGTCCATAACCTTGAAATAGGTTTCAGGTTGTATAGCAAACAAAAAGGCTGGTATCCGGACACCTGTCACAGGATTTTCCAGAAAAGCCCTGCCGGAAAACTGGGGGGAAAAAGCATCAACATCAGGGGATTCTTTCAAAAGTTCCGCTATTTCCCCAAAGGGAACAAGACGGTTAAGGTTTGTCAGTTCCCCTATAATAGGGGTTTCATCCCCAAAAAGAGAGCAGGGTCTTTCGGACACAGGCCGTACCGCAAAATCACCGGTAAACCCTGATATAAAAAGATTTTCAACCCCCCGTTCCGTACTGTCAAAAATAGAATTTGATAAAACAAGCAGGGCGACAGAAAAAGCTATAAATCCTATAATAACAAAAGAACTTTTGCGAGAAATTATATTTTTTACCGCAAGTTTAAACAACATGTTTCCACAGTATACCAGAAAAAGGGGAAACAGGCAAATAAAACGGTTACTAATCACTTTTACTTACAGTTGACCGGAAAGGAAAACTTATGTATCTTTGTGCTAAGGAGACTATTTTATGGAAGAAGCTGTAAAAGCCGCCCTTAATGAAATACGTCCAATGCTTCAAGCTGACGGTGGTGATGTTGAATTCGTTTCAGTTTCAGAGGACGGGAAAGTCTATGTACGTCTGACAGGAGCCTGTGGGGGGTGCCCAATGGCTACAATGACACTGAAAGTCGGGGTAGAATCCCACCTTAAAAAAAAGGTGCCGGGAGTAACAGAAGTTATTCAAGCATAAACCGGAATAAATATTTTAGGATGGAAATTTCTCATGAACATTGCAAAAGATTGTGTAGTTACCCTTAATTATGTTTTAAGGGATGATGAAGGGAATGAAATTGACACTACGGAAGGTGTAGAACCCCTTGAATATATCCACGGACAAAATAATTTGATATCAGGCCTTGAAAGAGAGCTGGAAGGAAAAAAAGCCGGAGACGAATTAACTAATATCCTGATTTTGCCGGCGGACGCTTACGGAGAATATATTCCGGAACTGGCGGTTGAAGTTGAACGAAAAAACTTTCCTGATGATGTTGAACTGGAAGAAGGAATGCAGTTTGAAGCCGAAGGTCCGCATGGCGTGCAGATTGTCACCGTAACAAAGATAGACGGAGATAAAATAACTGTCGATGGAAACCATCCCCTTGCAGGAAAGAACCTTCATTTTGACATAAAAATACTCTCAGTCCGAGAAGCTACGGACGAAGAAAAAAAGCAGGGATTAAAACACTCCTGTGGCTGCGGTTGCGGATGCGGTTGTGAAGACGATGACTGTGATGACGGATGCGGCTGCGGCGGTCACGATGGATGTGGATGCCATTGAAAAAGAAAATTTCCTGATTCCCCGTTTCGGGGCGTTGTGTTTTTTTCTTGCAACGGTTGAATACATAATCCCCAAGCCGCTTCCTTTTTTACGGCTGGGGATTGCAAACTTCCCCCTTGTTATCGCCGCAGGTTTTTTTCCGGCAAGGGCATATTTCCTGCTGGCAATTGTGAAAGTCCTCGTCCAGGGAATCACCGGCGGGACTTTTTTTTCCTGGATTTTTTTATTTTCCTGCCTTGGCACTTTTTCCTCCGCAGCAATAATGTTTTTATTCAAACGGTTATTGGGAAAATCCATATCCGCCGTGGGATTAAGTACCGCAGGTGCCTTTGTTTCCAACGGTATACAGCTGGCTGTGGCAGGATTTTGGATTTTCGGGGAAAGTATATTGGCGGTTGCACCCATATTACTGACCGCGGGAATTATTTCGGGAATTATTGTCGGAGCTTTTGCGGAATTTTTTTCCCGGAAATCCACATGGCTGGCAGAAATTCAAGCCCCCGGATTTTTCCTGAAACTTTCCCCAAGCGCACCGCAAAAAAATAAAATTCCGGAAACACTATGTCAGAATGATAATGGAAACAAAAACTCCCCGCTGATTATTTTCCGTATTGCTTTCGGTTTTTCCGTGGCAATCGCCTCGGGTTTTTTCACCCAACTATCCGTCAGAGCCATGATTTTTTTACTTTTTTTCACGGGTTTATGTTTCACAAAAAAACGACCACGACCGGTGCCTGTTATAATCACTTTAGTTTCAATAACTGTTTTTAACCTTTATCCTCCCTGTGGACAGGTTTTATTTCAAAGAGGGCCTTTCTCTATTACAACTACAGCGTTATACACCGGTTTATCCAGAGCTATCTTATTTGAAAGTCTGATTTTTATTTCCCGGTGGACTTTCCTGAAAGGGTCTTTTAAATTTCGCCGAAAAAAACCCTGCTGGCGCCTGCCTTTCCTTATGGAAAAAACCTTTTCTGTTTTTGCGGAATTGAATTCTGCTCTGCCGTCTCTTTCAAAAGAAAAAAAGAAAATCAGGGACTTCCCCGCATACATGGATAAACTTTTGAGCTCTCTTGAAGGATGAGGCTCAAGCCCTGGACGGCAAAGCAGAAAGAACCGTTTCCTCAACCCGGGAAACAATTTCCTTCTGTTCATCCTTTGATAAGTTTTCAGTCATTACAGGAGGATGAATTGTCACAAAGACATCGGCCGGTTTAAGCCTGTTACTGCCTTCAAACAATTTCCAGGTACCGTCAATTGACACCGGAATAATGGGGGCTCCGGATTTAAAGGCCAATTTAAAGCTTCCCGGCTTAAACGCCCCTGGGGTATCGCCCTTGCTCCTGTGCCCTTCCGGGAAAATCAACAGGGAATAACCCTTTTTTATCCTTTCAACAGCGCCTTCCATGTCTTTAACGGATTGGTGGGGGCTTTTCCTGTTCAAAAAAACGCATTCCATCAATTTCATCCAACCGGACAGAAAAGGCACCTTCAGTATTTCAACCTTTGCGATAAAAGCCATCGGTTTTTTCACATATCCGAGAAGGACAGGGATATCCATATAACTCTGGTGGTTTGCTATAAACACAACGGCTCTGTCCATGGGCAGGTTCTCCTGTCCGGACACAGAAATTTTCGTTTTCTTGCCGGTTAAACCGACAACATATCTGGCCCACTCCTGAACCATAGGAGCAATTTGCTTATCACGTTCCTCAATATTGCCGGTTTTTTGCAGACGGAGCATTTTCCGCTGCTTCCCCTGCCTGATTATAAGATAAAAAAAGAACCTTATTACCGCAAAAATTGTTTTAATCATATAAATGCAAGCCTAAAATCAGGAATTATGTCCGCTGGCGGCTTTGAACCCGCCTTAATCCATCCGTTGCTTCCCTATAATCCGGACGTAATTGAATCGCCCTGCGGTAAGCATCCGCGGCACCGGAATTATTTCCTGTTTCTTCCCGGACTGTGGCAAGCCGGTACCACCACAGAGACAGGGCCGGCTCATAATAAACAGCGGTTGTATAAGCAAATTCAGCCAGATTATAACGTCTTGTCAGCCTGTAAATTTCCGCCATAAAAAAGTATGCGGTGCTTATTCTTTCACCTTTCGGAGCCACATCCGTATATTTTTCCATATTGCGCAGGGATTCCCGGTAGTTGTCGAGATAAAAATATGCCTCTCCCATCGTCTCAATAATCCGCGGGTCAAAGGAAATATTCAAAGCAGTATTGCATATTTGCACAGCTTCCTGATAACGGGTTAAACGGACAAGAGCCCATCCATAGATTGTATATGCATCCATATTCCTTGAATTAACCACGAGATCCTGTTTGCAAATTTCAATAGCTTCTTTGTAGGCTTCTTCAGCTTCCTTTGTTCTGTTCCGCGCTTCATAATCCCTTCCTATACGGTAAGACCTAAGGGCATCCGGTTTTGGCTGGGTTTGGGAAAAAGCCGGTATAATGGAAACCGATAATATGATAATTAAAACTAAACGGGCTGATAATAACTTCATAAACTAAGTATCCTTTTTTTCAGGTAAATGTTCAACAGAAATGCACTAATTCGCTGAACTTTCTATTCCTCCGTCATCATCATAAAAAGCCCCGGATTCCCGGATTTTTTTATTACGGTATTTCACAAGAACTTCCGGATTACGTCTGCACAAATCCGATAAATCAGAAATAATTCTTTCCCGGATAGCTTTTGCAGTCATATGGGGATCACACTGGGCTCCACCTTCCGCTTCCGGAATCACTCCGTTTATAACCTTCAAGCCTAAAACTTCCCGGCTTGTGATTTTCATCATGGCAGCGGCATCTTTTGCACGGGAAGAATCCCTCAAAAGAATAGAAGCGCAACCTTCAGGACTTATTACGGAATAAATCGCATTTTCCAGCATATAAATCTTATCGCCCACTCCTATACCCAGGGCACCGCCGGAACCGCCTTCACCGATAATAATACAAATGATAGGCGTCTTAAGTCTGCTTAATTCCCTCAAATTGACAGCAATGGCTTCACCAATCCCCCTCTCTTCCGCAGCCAATCCAGGATAAGCGCCCTGGGTATCAATAAAGGTGATTATGGGCCGTTGGAATTTTTCAGCCTGTTTTGCCAACCGGAGGGCTTTCCTGTATCCTTCAGGATTCGACATACCGCCGTTGCGTTCTATTGTCTCTTTCAAGGTACGGCCCTTCTGGTTGCCGATAATTGTAACAGCAAGTCCGTCGATAAAACCTATTCCTCCGATCATTGCCGGATCATCGCCAAAAAACCGGTCACCGTGAAGCTCCACAAAATCATCACAGATAAGCTCTATGTAATCCAGTGTTCTAGGCCTGTCGCTGTGTCTGGCAAGTTCAACCCGCTCCCAAACTTCAGAAACAGCTTTTTCACTTGTCTGGAATTTTTCCGTTATTTTTCCAAGTTCTTCGCTTATATCCAATCCGCTTTGTTTTGCCAGTACTTGTAGAGAATTAATCAAATCCTGCTGGTTATCTTTTCCCATTTTCGCCCTCCGGTTTTCTTTGCTCATGGGTTTCCTTGTTTTTTAAATCAAAAAGTATTTCTCTTTTCACAGGATAAGAAGGAACGGACTGCATATGGGCATCTATCATTTTAACGAAAAAAGCCCTTTGCTCTTTCCTGGGAACAATACAATCCACAAATCCTTTTTGAAGCTGGAATTCCGAGCGCTGGAAACCCTCCGGCAACTTCTGGCGGATTGTCCCTTCAATTACGCGGGGACCGGCAAAGCCAATAAGGGCTCCAGGTTCCGCACAAATTAAATCACCGAGCATGGCAAAACTTGCTGTAACACCGCCGGTCACCGGATCGCAAAGCATTATAAAAAGGGGGATTCCCGCTTTATCCATTTCCGCCGCAGCGCTGGAGGTTTTTGCCATCTGCATCAGGGAGAAAAGCCCTTCCTGCATACGGGCACCTCCGGATGTTGCATAGATGATAACAGGAAGAGCCTCCGCCGCCCCTGTAAGCATAAGCCTTGAAATTTTCTCGCCTACAACAGAACCCATTGATCCACCCATAAAGGCAAAAGACATAAGAGCGATAAGAGCCGGCCGTTTTTCTATAGTACAATAACCGGTAATAACAGCGTCCGACATATTTGTTTTTTCCTGGGCGGCGGAAATTTTCTCTTCGTAGCCTTCCATTTCTATGGGATTGGCGCTTTTCAGATTCTTATACAGTTCTAAAAAGGAATCTTTATCCACAAGATATGCAAGCCTTTGAGCAGGTTCCATCCGCAAATGGGTTCCACATTCCGGGCACACACACAGATTTTCTTCCAGAATCTTATTGTCTATATTGATTTTGCAATGGGTACATTCCATAAATCCTTCCTTCAGCTATTGCCGAATAATTCGGCATATAAGCCTGTTCCAAATTTTCCGGATAAAAATTGGGGAGATGTCAGAATTTTCTTCTGCTCCTCTATGTTTGTAGGCACTCCGTCAATTTCAAGCTCATCCAAGGCTCTTAAAAGTCTTTTTACGGCCCGTTCCCTGGTACTGTCATGGACAATAAGTTTTGCTATCATCGAGTCATAAAAAGGCACTACAGAATAACCGGTATACACAAAAGTATCAAACCGTACCCCAGGTCCTCCGGGGACATTAAGTTTCTTTATTAATCCGGGAGAGCGCGCATTGATTCTGGCTTCAATGGCCCAGCCTCTTATATCATTCACGCCTTCCGCGGCTTCCATGGGTAAACCGGCACAAACCCCGATTTGATCCCTGATAATGTCTGAAAAAGTGACAAGCTCTGAAACAGGATGCTCAACCTGAACACGGGCATTTACTTCCATGAAGAAAAACTCATCGCCTGCGGCCAAAAACTCAATGGTTCCAGCCCCCCTGTATTTTAAGGCGGAAAAAAGAGACAAGGCCCCGGAACACATTTTTTTCCGCATCTCCGGAGAAACTCCCGGAGAAGGACTTTCCTCAATAAGCTTTTGATGGTTTTTCTGCATGGAACAATCCCGTTCACCCAATACAGCGACTCCGCCTTTTCCGTCCCCCAAAACCTGAAGTTCCACGTGCCTGGGATTCACAAGGTATTTTTCAATATAAACGGTTCCGTCCGCAAAATTAGCCTGGGCTTCGGAAGAGGCGATTTTAAGATTTTCCGCCAAATCCTTTGCCTCATAAACAATGCGCATTCCCTTTCCGCCGCCTCCAGAAGCAGCCTTGATAATCACAGGGTAGCCGCATCGCTCAGCCACTTTCAAAGCTTCTTTTTCGGAAGAAACGGCCCCGTCGGAACCGGGGGTCACCGGAAGGCCGTGGGCGGAAGCGGTTGCCCTCGCCTGAACCTTGTCCCCTAAAAGCTCGATGGTTTCGGCTTCCGGACCTATCCAAATCAACCCGGCTTTTTTCACCTTTGAGGCAAAGCCGGCATTTTCTGACAGAAAACCCACCCCGGGATGGACGGCATCACATCCGGTTGCCAAGGCTGTGGTTATATAGGCGTCCGCATTCAAATAGCTTTTTGCGGAAGGCGGGGCTCCAATACATACAGCCTTATCCGCCAATTTTACATGGAGATTTTCCTTGTCCGCCGTAGAATAAACCGCAACGGTTTTTATGCCCAACTCACGGCAGGCTCTTATAATGCGGACAGCTATTTCTCCCCTGTTTGCTATCAATAATTGCTTTATCATCAATTTTTCCTGACAAGGAACAAAGGTTGTTCAAATTCCACCAAATCACCGTTATGAACGAGAATTTTTTGGATTGTGCAATCAAATTCGCATTCAAGTGTATTCATCATTTTCATGGCTTCAAGAATGCAAAGAGGATCTCCCTTTTTAATAGATTTGCCCTCTTCCACATAAACAGGGGAATCGGGGGAAGGAGCCCGGTAAAAGGTTCCGACAATCGGACTTTTTATCTGAACCAAGGACGGATCCTCTCCGGCTTCCGGGGATTTTTCGGGAGCGGGAACCGGACCCGCCGACGGGGCAGGAGGAACCGGGGCGGAACCTGCCTGGGGTGCGGCAGAAACAGGGATAAAACCGGGCTGTGCGGGAAACGCCCCTTTGGGAAGCCTGTCAAAAGCCTCTTTTTTCTTGAGCACCAGTTTATCCTCGCCCTGTTTTACCTCAAGGGAAACCGCCGGACTAGTATTGAATTTTTCTATCAGTGAAAGGATAAAATTCTCGTTCATTTTGACTCCTTTAAATTAAACGCAGTCCAACCTGGGGACATCTTTTTCATAGTCCACACCCGCAATATCGAATCCGCTTGTGGCCAGGAAATCATGTTTATATCCGGCCAAGTCCGCCAAGTCCGTGATGTTCTCTGCGGTAACATCCGGCATAATCGAAGAAACTTCCGCCTGGACAGAGGGATCCATTTCCCAATCGTCTATACGGATACGTTTTTCCTCATCAACCGGAATGGAAGAACCGGTATACAACCTATCTGTAAACAACCTGTTAATCTGTTCGATACAACCTTCGTGGGTTCCCTTTTTCTTCATCACTTTGAAAAGAACGGACAGATAAAGCGGTATAATCGGGATAACAGCGCTTGCCCTGGTTACGAGCCCTTTGTTTACAGAAACATAGGCACTTCCTTTATAGGCTGCCATTTCCTTGTTAAGCTCGGCGGCTGTTTTTTCCAGATGCTCTTTTGCCTTTCCAATTGTCCCGCGCCTGTAAATAGCCTGGGAAAGCTCCGGACCCACATAGGAGTATGCAACAGTGATTACACCTTCCGCAAGAACCCCTCCTTCGGACAATCTGGAAATCCAGCGTTTCCAGTCCTCTCCGCCCATAACCTTAACAGTCTGGTTTATTTCATCTTCTGTCGCAGGTTCAGCGGAAATCTCCTTCATTTCTCCGGTCATGGGGTCAAAGGTTTTCCCGGAAAACGGGCTTCCGATGGGTTTTATGACAGATTTATACATAACACCGGTGTCGGGATCCGTCCGGACAGGACTGGCCAAACTGTAAACAACCAAATCAAACTTCATTCCACGGGCCTTCGCCGCATTTATAACCTCTTCTTTCAGTCCATCGGAAAAAGCATCCCCATTCAAGGTCTGGGAAAACAAACCCTCTGCGGCAGCGGCCTCATCAAAGGCAAGATTATTGTACCATCCGGGAGTACCTCCCTTGTTTTCCGTTCCAGCCTTTTCCAAAGAGACACCGATTGTATCCGCCCCGTATCCGAAAGCTGCGACAATGCGGCTTGCCAGGCCATAACCGTTGGAACAGCCTAATACAAGAACATTTTTTGCACCGGCGGAATAATTCTTTTTTTGTTTTTCGTTTTTAACATAAGCAATTTGATCCATCACGGATTTTTTGCATCCGGCGGGATGGGCATTAAGACAAATATTACTGCGTACCATGGGTTTTATAACCATTTTCATTCTCCCTTAATAAATATATATTTTCCTGTTTATTTTCCGACAAGACACATCCATTCCGCTTCTGCGGCGACTTCGTCTCCCACATAGGCCACACCGGACTGCTTTATCATTCTGGGGGAAACCCGAAGGTTTTTCACTTCCACCCGGACAGTGTCCCCGGGCCGTACCTGGCGGCGGAATTTCACTTTATCCACCGTTCCCAGGAAAAACAGGGAACCTTCCGGGAAAACTTTCTGGGAGCTTAAGGCAGCCCCGCCGCACTGGGCCATGGTCTCCACGAGAATAACTCCAGGAACAACGGGATATTCGGGAAAATGCCCCTTGAAGAAAAAGTCTTTATCCGTAAAAGTCCTCAAAGAAACGCTTCCGTCTTTGTCAGCGCTTACAATTTCATCCACAAACAGAAACGGATCCCTGTGCGGGAGCAAATCTTTTATATTTTTTATACTGTCCATATTTCCTCCGTGATCAAATTTACCGGTGGGCATTAAATCCTGCGGAAAACAACAACACCGTTGTGACCGCCAAATCCAAGAGAACCGGAAGCGGCGCAGGAAATTCCTCCGCTGTTTGAAACATCCACACCCTTGTTCGGAACATAATCCAAATCGCAGCCATGCTCAACGTCAGGGTTATCAAGATTGATTGTGGGAGGGTAGAATCCTTCCTGAATAGCTTTTACACAGAAAATAGCCTCAATGGCTCCTGCGGCACCAAGACAGTGGCCGGTCATGCTTTTTGTGGAAGATATTTTCATTTTGTAAGCATGATCACCGAAAGCCTTTTTTATCATGGCGGTTTCCGCCGGGTCGTTTAGAGGGGTTGCGGTTCCATGGGCATTGTAGTACTGGACTTCCTCCGGAGAAATCCCCGCGTCTTTAATCGCATTCACCATGGCCAGAGCCCCTCCGTTTCCTGAAGGATCCGGGCTGGTAATGTGATATGCGTCCGATGAGCCGCCATATCCGGCGAATTCAGCGTAAATGCGGGCTCCCCTGGCCTTAGCGTGTTCATACTCCTCGAGAATAAGGATACCGGCTCCTTCGCCCATAACAAATCCTTCCCGCTTGGTATCAAAGGGTCTGCTGGCTTTTTCGGGACAATCGTTAAAGGAAGTTGCCAGGGTTTTCAAAACCTGGAAACAGCCGATTCCGTATCCGGTCACAGTGGCCTCGGTTCCTCCCGCAAGACACACATCAAGCCGTCCGGAACGCACCTGATCCAAGGCAAGACCAAGGGCATCTGTTCCGGAGGAACAAGCCGTGGCCAGAGAAAGGGCGGTTCCGTGGAGACCGAAAATCATACTTATGTTTCCAGGAGCCTCGTTCGGAATCAACATGGGGATACTGAGGGGCGGGATTCTGGTATTTCCGACTTCAAAATATTTCTTTATCGAAGCCTCAAGAACCTCGAATCCGCCAATACCATTACCGATAAGAACACCGGCACGGTCGGCGTCTATGTTGTCTTTGGATAATCCGGCATCCTTCATGGCCTGCATGGCGGCGACAACCGCAAACTGGGAATACCGCCCCATTTTCCTGGCTTCTTTTTTGTCTATCCACAGACTCGGATCAAAGTTTTTAACCTCTCCGGCTATTTTACATTCGTAGGCAGTTGTATCAAACGCTGTTATTCTCGCAATTCCGCTTTTTCCTTCCCGGACAGACTTCCAGCTTTCTTCCAGAGTATTTCCTATAGGAGTAACTGCGCCCAAACCAGTAATGACAACCTTTCTATTCATTTCTTGCTCCTTATATAAAAACAAGCCCGGCACAGAACTATGCACCGAGCCCACCATCAATTCCCAGAACTTGTGCCGTTATGTATGAGGACATATCCGAAGCCAGAAAAACAGCACCATTCGCAATGTCAACAGGATTTCCCGCCCGTTTCAGGGGAATTCCTTTCAACCACTCATTACGGGCGTCCTCATTCACAGCCCTTGTCATGTCAGTATCAATGAAACCTGGGGCAATGGCATTAACACGGATTCCCCGCCCCCCGACTTCTTTCGCAAGGCTTTTTGTCAACCCAATCAATCCGGCTTTACTTGCGGCATAATTAACCTGTCCTGCCTGGCCATGGAGACCCACAACACTCGACATATTTATTATTGAACCGCTTCTTTTTTTCACCATGTCCGAAGAGACGATTTGGGAAACAATAAAAGCGCTGGTTAAATTAACAGCAAGGACAGAATCCCAATCCTCCTTTTTCATCCTGAAAGAAAGGCCGTCCCTTGTGATACCGGCATTATTCACCAGAACATCAAAACCACCGGATTTTTCCAACGCATCTTTAATGACAGAAGAAAGCTCTTCCGCATTACCGGCATCGGCGCAAATTTCGTGGAAAGCCGAGCCTTTTTCGCCGGCAAATTTTTCAAGCTCTTCCCTGGCGGCAGAGGGTTTTGAGCAGAGCCCCCAAACTTCGGCTCCTTCCTCAAGAAAACGACATACAATTTCCTTTCCTATTCCTCTGGAAGAACCTGTAACAAGCGCTTTTTTTCCTTTCAGCAACATAAAATCCTCCGACCGGTTCCTTTAGCGGCAACCGTAAATTTACAACTGAATTACAACTCAGAAATATTCTCAAAGGTGCAGCACGGAATCACAGGATGGTCTGCACCCAATTCTGTGTCTCTCCACAAACCACTTAAAACTTTTCCCGGGCCGGGCTCAATCAAAACCCAGTTGCTTCCCGAATCCGCGGAAATAATGTCCGCAAGTTCCTTTTCTTCACTTGTCCACAGAACACTTTGAATAAGGTGAAGGACAGCGAGTTTCTTTGCTTCCGCCCCGGAAGATATTTTTTTGCCGCTCACATTGGAGAAAAGGAGAATGGAAGGATCCCTGAATTCAACAGGTTCTATGATTTTTTCAAATTCCTCCGCCGCTGCCTTCATCAACGGGGAATGGAAAGGCCCTGCAACCGCAAGCCTGACAAACCGCCTTGCCCCGGCTTCCTTGAATTTGCCTTCCGCCTCGTCAAGCCCGTCGGCTGTTCCTGAAATCACTGTCTGCTTTACGCTATTCATGTTCGCGGCATAAACCCCTTCGCAGGAGGAGCAAATTTCCACGACTTTTTCCGGCGGAAGCCCGATAACCGCAGCCATTCCGGGTGCCCTTCCGGCAGACCGCCGGGCGATGTCATCGCAAACCCGCTGCATGATTTCCCCGCGCTGTTTGACGACACGCACCGTGTCATCAAAAGAGAGAACCCCGCCGACGCAAAGGGCAGAAAACTCCCCAAGACTGAATCCGGCGCAAGCGGAAGGCTTTATCCCTTTTTCTTCCAGAGCCGCGATTACGGAAAGGGAGGCGGCTGTTATAGCCAGCTGGCTGCGGTCACTGCGGGCAAGGATTTCCGCGGATGAATCCCGGAGCAGTGCCAGGATGTCTTCCCCAGCCGCTTCGGAAATGGAATCAATGCATTTCTTTGAGGCGACGGAAGCTTCATATAAATCCACCGCCATACCCTGAAATTGTGAACCCTGTCCGGGGAACAAGAAAGCATACTTTGTTACCATATGATGACACCCCCTCCGTTTGTAAGACCGGATCCGAATCCGGCAACAATAATCCGCATTCCTTTTTTCAAAGTTCCCTTTTCTTCCAAAGAGGCAAGGGTCATCGGAATGGAGGCGGAAGAAGTGTTTCCGTATTCTTCCATGTTAAATATAAATTTTGAAATAGGAAATGACAGCCTTTTTGCCGCAGCGGAAATAATGCGGGAATTAGCCTGATGGCAGACTATCATATCAATATCATCCAGCGTGATTGATTCTTTTTCCATCAAAGTTTCTATTATACTGGCAATGGAGGCAACAGCGAAATTGTACACCGCATGGCCGTCCATTTTTATGAGCCCGCCGTGCTCGATGTAAAGAGACCTGGCTCCGGTTCCGACCGCACCGAGAACCACGGTCTTTAAGCCCCTGTTTCCACAGTCAGCGCCGGTGGCGGCAGTGTTCTCAAGAACAGCTGAACCGGATCCATCGCCAAAAAGAACACAGGTGGATCTATCCGACCAGTCCGCAACCCTGGAAAGAATTTCTGTACTGCACACAAGAGCGTATTTCCATCCCTGCCTCTCCAAAAGGGCGGCCGCAGTGTCCGCCGCATATACAAAGCCGGAGCAGGCAGCGGTCAAATCAAAACACGCCGCCTTGTCGGCCCCCAGAGCCGCCTGAAGCAGACAGGCATCAGAAGGACATCCGCTGTACGTAGGTGTAGTTGTGGTAAAAATTATTAAATCAAGCATACCGGCGTTTATTCCTGCCGCCGTCAATGCTTTTTCCGAAGAGGCTGCCCCCAGCGTTGTGTTTGTATCTTCTTTGGAAACTAAAAATCTGCTTCCTATTCCGGTATGAGAACGTATCCACTCATCGGAAGTTTGAAGACTTTCGGGTAAGTCATCATTTTTTACCTTATTTTCCGGAACACACATCCCGATTCCTTTTACAACAACCGCCATAGCAACTCCATTAGTCACATCCATTACGACAGTTTGACAAAATTTATAATTTTGTCAAACAGCTCTATACTCTGTATCTTTTTCCAGATAGTGTCAATACGAAGTCGATTATACATGAATTCCTGAGAAAAAAACAGATTAAAATTATTCCGTAAAGGGAAACCGCCATATTTTTAAAACCATAAAAAACTTCATGAAATATTAAAAGTACCGATGCCTCAAATAAAAACCCGGGCTTAAAGCTCCGGGTTTTCAAAACTAAACCGCTGCAAGGGCTTGCTCAATATCGGCTATAATATCATCCACATGCTCGAGCCCGCAACTGAAGCGAACCATTCCTCCGTCAATCCCCGCCACCACAAGCTGGGCATCGGTAAGCTGCCGGTGGGTTGCGCTTGCAGGATGAAGAACACAGGTTCTTATATCAGCCACATGAACCTCGTTGGAAGCCAGTTTCAAGGCATCAGTGAATTTCATGGCCTTTTCCCTGCCACCTTTTATGGAAATGCAGACAACACCACTTGTTCCTTCCGGCAAATATTTATCCGCCAGTTTTTTATATTTATCGCCAGGCAAAGCAGGATAATTAACCGCCGCAATTTTATCAGATTTTAAGAAATATTCGGCGACTTTAAGTCCGTTCTCACAATAGCGTTTCATCCTTACAGGAAGGGTTTCCAATCCCAAATTCAGCAAAAAGGCGGAATGGGCGGCGGGATAACAGCCGAAATCACGCATAAGCTGCATCCTGGCTTTTATGATGAAGGCAGCTTTCCCAAAGGTTTCCACGTACTTTATCCCATGATAACTTTCATCCGGTTCGATAAAATCCCCAAAGGCACCGGTTTGTTTATAAGCCGCGGCCCAGTCAAAATTTCCGGAATCTATGATTACACCTCCGGTTTGAAGTGCATGTCCATCCAGATATTTTGAGGTTGAATGAACAACAATATCCGCTCCCCAAGAGAAGGGACGACATAAATACGGGGTCGCAAAAGTATTATCGATAATAAAGGGAACATGATGATTGTGGGCGATACGGGCCAGTTTTTCAATATCGCAGACATTTAATGAAGGATTTGTCAGTGTTTCCCCAAAAACCGCCTTTGTGTTTTTTTTGAACACAGCGTTTATTTCTTCTTCGGAACTGTCTCCGTCAATCCAAATACATTCAATTCCGAACCGTTTTAACGTGACGGAGAACAAATTAATGGTGCCACCGTAAAGGGAATTCATAGCGACAAAACTATCCCCGGCAGAACAAAGATTCAAAATGGAAAGCAGGGAGGCTGCCTGGCCGCTACTGGTAAGCATTGCTCCGACACCGCCTTCCAGAGCCGCAAGCTTTTTTTCCACAGCATCGCAGGTCGGATTGGCGAAACGCGAATACATATATTCCGTGGGCATATTGAAAAGATCCGCAATATGCTCAGTTGAATCAAACCTGTATGTTGTACTTTGAACAATCGGCATTACTCCGGGACCACCGTTTTCCGGTTTATAACCCTCATGTAAACATTGTGTCTCTATTTTCATGACAACCTCCAGACAGCAGTATATATTCCATCGAAATTTGAAACAAGTATAACAACCAAATTAAAAAAATTCCTGTTGCCCGAGCACTTGAAAGCAGGTATACTTTATACATGACACAAAAAATGACAGCCTCGAAAGAAGACTATCTTGAAGCTATCCTCGATTACGAAAATGGAGAAGGTAAAACCCGATCAATAGATATTGCAAGAGCCTTGAATGTATCCCGGCCGAGCGTAAACAAAAGTCTTTCAGTCCTTAAAGAAAGCGGGCTTGTGGAACACGAACGGTACGGAGAAATAAGTCTGACAAAAGAAGGCAGGGCTCTGGCAAAATACGTAAGAGAGCTACATGATACCCTCAAACTTTTCCTGACAGATGTTCTTAAAATTCCCGCTGAAATTGCGGAAACAGATGCCTGCCGGATGGAGCATGCCATAAGTAAAACCACAGCCGACAGTCTTAAAAAATACCTCCAGAAAATTCTGCCTAAAAAAACAGCCCCGGCCGGAGGAATTAAATCCGCCCCGTTAAAACACGCCAAAGGCAGGGGTACGGAATAGCCGGACTCTCGGAATTCAAGAAATCTGCCATTTTCCGTCTGTCTGGGACATACGGGAAGCGGGAATTTCCAAAATCCGGTCATCATCGCCTATCAGCCGGATTCTTTCGGTAAGGAGATTTACCTCCGTCACACGGAAATTACATCCGTCATAAAAAACACGGACATTCTCTGAAGGCATCTTTTTCCTGGATTCAATGTACCATTCATATTCGTAAGCCAAACAGCAGAGAAGGCGGCCGCACTGTCCTGAGATTTTAAGGGAATTGAGGGATAAATTCTGGTCTTTCGCCATCCTTATCGATACAGGTCTTAACCTGTCCGTGACAGCATGGCAACAATAGGGTCTGCCACAAACACCAAGCCCCCCGGTAATCCTGGATTCATCCCGGACACCTATTTGCCGCAGCTCAATTCTTTTTTTGAAAATAGCCACCAAATCCTTCACAAGGTTCCGGAAATCCACCCGGTTTTCCGCACTGAAGAAAAAAAGGATTTTCGGTTCTTCCAACAAAAAATGTGCGGTGATAGGTTTCATTTCAAGATGGTGTACGGCAATTTTTTCCACGAAAACCTTAAAAGCTTTTTCCGCCTCTTTCCGGAAACCTTCGGCTTTTTTTAAATCCTGGACATTGGCACATCGCTCAACAACAAGCACGTCTTCCGGCTTTATTCTCATTGGAGAACGTACTTTTCCCAAAACAAGGGCTAAATCTTTCCCATACCGGGTGGGAACAAGCACATAGGTATTTTTTTCCAGCTCCCCTCCTTCGTATGAGGCGTACAAGCTTTCATTTGAATATTCCAGTTTAAGATGGTACAGGGGTTCAGGAAAAACAAAGTCACCCTCTACAAAAGTTTCTTCCGTCTGGGGATCCTCAAGCTGGTTAAGCTCTTCGGGAGAAATCGCTTCATCGGAATAAGTGCTGTCTATATAAATATTACCATCGGAATCCATCATTTCCTCCAAATATTTCCATATTATGAATTACGAAATTAAATCCACCAGCAAACCGTTTATTTCTTCAATTTTTGCAAGAATTGAAAGCTGATCTTTTTGGTTTGCCATTATACCGGCGGCCAGTTTTTCAAGCTTTTGGTTTATAACCTGAATTTGGGTATATTGTTTTTGCTTGATTTCCAGTCCACGCCTTATTTTAATTCCGTCTGAATTTTCCACATCAAAAGATTTTGAAACAACAAATTTTATGAAATTTCTGACCGACTCCTTGTACCGGATTATATTATCCGGCACAGGTTTTTCCTTTAAGGCATCCCCCGCTTCAGTAACATTGTCCAGCAAAACCGAAAGAATTTTATCCTCCGGCAAATTCCTTATTTCCTCAGGAAGTTCCAACAACGAAGATTCTTTTAATGCATCCGATTCCTGCTGTTTTTCAAGGAGTTTTTCAAACCTCAGGCTTTTTTTTCTTTCGGTTTTGTCGAGTTTACCCGCCCCGGTTCCAGCCTGTCTGGCCGCTGTTTGGGCCGCGATTGAAGCAAAATAAGAAGAACTTGTATCTATTTGCCCCGGAGAAGCCATGGGATTCAGGACTCCCTGTTTCCAGAAGCAGAATACCGTGAATTCGCCAGCGCCTTTTTATTGCTGTATTTTAAATAGGCGGCATCAAAACGTTCCTGGTCATCCACGGCAAAACAATAACCGTGAAGCAAAACAGACTCCGACACGGAAAGGCGTTTCGTTAAGACGGAACCGATAACCATCCCGGAGGATAAAATGACAATGCCTTCCGGAGCTACAACATCCCCTTCGACAACGCCTCCCACCGTCACAATCTGTCCCTGAACATCACCCCGGATTCTTGCATTTTCACCGATAATAATCCGCCCGGATGCTTGCAAATCTCCATCGATGTCACCGTCCACCCGGACAAACCCGGCAACTTTCATTTCCCCGCGTATAAAAGTACCAGGCCCGATTAATGTGTTTATAGAAATGTCTTTTATCGAAGAAGCCATAATCTGATTCTATTTCTTGTTCGTCACTTTAATATTCAGATATTTTATCGGGTCAACGACTTCTGAACCAAGGTGTATTTCATAATGAAGGTGAGGCCCTGTGGAAACACCTGTATTTCCAATATATCCGATTACCTGTCCCTGTTCCACATGTTCTCCCCTCTTTACCTTGTGGGAAAGAAGATGTGCATAACGGGTATAAAAACCATGTTTATGTTTAATGATAATGTAATTACCGAAACCAGGATCGTAATCAACCATGACAACCTGTCCGTCAGCGGTGGCAAGAACCGGATCCCCGGAACGGTAAGTGGAAAGATCTATACCCTTGTGGATATACCACCTTTTTGAAAATGCGTGTTTGTTTTGTCCAAACATTTGAGAAATATGACCGATACCACCTTGGATAGGCCACAAACTGGGAATATCAGAAAAAAGTGCGTCCCGGGAATTAAGTAATTTTCCTATTTCCTCCACGGACTGCACAGAATTATCCAAAAAGTCTGAAATCTGCTTTAAATCAGAAACTTCAGGGATAACACCCTGTTCCGTTTCCCTCACATTGAAAAGAGAAGAAAGGTCTCCCGCCCGGGAAAGGGATTCATCGGAGGCGGTATTGATACCCACCAAAGACAAAGTATCAGAAAAACTGGCTTGAAAATTACGGGCGGCATTCAAAAGAGAGCCTGTTTCATCTTTAAGACGATCAAGGCTTGCCCGTGTTTCCGTTATTTCCCGTTCAAGATCCGCAAGGGTTGTTTCCGAAATGATTATCCGCCTGGAATAAAGGAAAAATGCGGAAAAAACCCCTAAAAGAACCACAACAAAAAGGACAAGGGAAAAAACAGACGCCTGGAAATTTATAACTTTTTTCTGTGAATGGGGCACCAGCATTATTGTTACTTTATGCCTTGCTCCTTCCACAATCCCTTTGAAAAATCCGGCGATAGCGGAAAAAATTTTCTTAAAAAAACGGCCCACTGCACGGACCATATTATTTTCGACTCGTTTATAGCCTCTAGTTCTTGCCAAAACAAATTCTCCTGTATTTTACATCGGAAAGCAGTATATTCTATCATAAGAAGAAACATACTGTCAAATGATACAGCCGACAAAGTTATTTTTGTTGACGGCGGAAATCCGCTGTGTTATATTTACAGCAACACACAAAATTCGAAAGCAACCCTAACTAAAGAGAGTAAGCCATGCAAATATTTGATACTCATGCCCATATCGGGCTTATTTACGATGATCCCATAGAACAACTTCGTGTTATACAGGAAGCCAAAAGGGCAAATGTAAGCCGCATTATAAGTATCTGCAACAACCTCCATGACTTCAGTAAAGTATACCAAACCTTAAAATCCGAGCCTTCCGTTTTCCACGCCATCGGGGTATCCCCTTCGGAAGTGACAAATCCCGGAAGGGACTGGATACACACAGTAGAAGAGGGATTAAAACTTCCCAATGTCGTAGCCCTCGGGGAAATAGGTTTGGACTATTTCAGGAAATTCGGAGACCGGACTTCCCAAATAGAGCTTTTTATTACACAGCTCGAAATAGCTGCAAAAGCCGACATTCCTGTCATTATACATAATCGGGAAGCAGGCCAAGATGTTTTAGCGATTCTTGCGGAAAGATTGCCGAATGCAGGGGGAGTTCTCCATTGCTATTCAGAAGACGCTGAATATGCCAGGATTGCCTTGGATTTGAACTTGTATTTTTCCTTTGCCGGGAATTTAACTTACAGAAACGCACGGAACCTGCACGAAACGATTTTAACCCTGCCTATAGACAGAATTCTGGTTGAATCTGAAAGTCCCTTCATGGTTCCTGCTGAATACAGGGGAAAAAGAAATATGCCTTCCTACACTCCGGCCACTGTAAAATTCATGGCGGAAATGCTGGACATGGAAATGGAAGATCTTGCCGCCCAACTGTGGAAAAACAGCTGTGCCTGTTTCAGGTTGCCGGAATAATTTTTTCGCATTCAGGGACATATACGTGGATAAAACAGAAAACCTCTTTCATCCGGTGCAAATAGGAAACCTCTTCCTTTCCGGGAATATTTTCCTGGCTCCGGTTGCCGGCTATTCAGATACAGCCTTCCGCAGTATATGTTCCGGATTTGGAGCGGCTTTTTCTTACACTGAAATGGTGTCGGCGGAAGCACTTATCCGGGATTCTGCAAAAACTGAAAGACTTATGAGGCGGGCTCCCGGAGAGAAAAAATACGCGGTGCAACTTTTCGGGCCTGATCCGGAGCATATGAAAGAAGCGGTAAAAATTGTTTTACAGAAAACGGACGCAGACTGTATCGATATCAATGCCGGCTGTCCTGTACCGAAAATCGTCAAAACCGGAGCCGGTTCAGCTTTGACAAGGAACCCGGAAAAACTTTTTCAAATTGTAAAAGCCTCCCTGTCAGCGGTTAAGGAATTCTCCGCAGAATATAACCGGGCGGAAATTCCCGTAACCGTGAAAATACGTTCTGGATGGGACGAAAAAAACATCACCTGGAAAGAAGCCGCAGAGGCCGCACTGGAAGCCGGAGCGGGGGCTGTCACCCTTCACCCTAGAACCCGAAAGCAGGGGTACGAAGGGAAAGCGGACTGGGAACTTATAAAACAGCTGGTGGTTTTTGCCCGGAAAAAATTCCCCGCCGCAGGAATTTTCGGCTCGGGAGACCTTTTTTCACCGGAGGATGCGGCTGAAATGCTGAAAACAACCGGATGCGCCGCAGTGATGTTTGCCAGGGGTGCCCTTGGAAACCCTTTCATTTTCCGGCAAACCCTTTCGCTTTTAACCACCGGGCAAGAGGAGCCGGTTTCAGACAGCGAAAAAATAAAAACAAGCTGGCAGGAATTCCTGCTGCTGAAAAATGACTTGGGTGAAAAAAGCGCCGCTTTGGAAATGAGAAAACGTTTTTGCGCTTACACAAAAGGCATTAAAAACGGAGCTAAACTCAGGAACCATCTGGTACTTGGAAAAAGCGGGGCGGAATTCCGTTCCATTTTTGAAAACGCGGGTTTCAACATTCCGGATAATTCCAACGGTCCAGAGGGACAGAACAGTTTGACATAAAAAGTTTATGGATTATGTTTTTACCTTGAAAAACCTGATGGTATTGTTCTAAAATAGCGTTACAATGTCTTTCCTAAATACTGTTTTTACTGCAGTCCAGGATTTTTTTGAATTCCTTTTCGCTTCATCCTCCCCTGAATATAAAAAAAAGCAGGAATTGAAACAAATAATGCGCAGAATAAAACTGCTCCAACCGCCCTTATACAAAACAGGCGGATTTCTTCTGCCGGCTTTTGCCACAGCGCTTTATCAGCTTCAACAATTCCTTCAACCCATTCAGAAAACCCTTTCCGCCTCAATATCCAATCAAGACAAAAGGATATCGGAAAAAAGCCGGGATTTTATCCTGGAAACCGCCCTATCTCCGGAAGAAAAAAAACTGAGGCTTTCCCTGTCCTATACAAACAGATACGCCGAACTGAAAGGGTGTTCTGATGTCACAAAACTCCTGGAAACCCAGGGACGGAGGTTTACCCAATATTTAAAACTGGTTGACACGGAGTCTTTTAAGAAAACTGCGGAAATTTTAGGAAAACTGGATGCTTTGAAAGATTTATGCGATTTCAATTTCCAAGGTATTTTTATTGCCTTTGATCCGACTTACCAGGAAGAATTTGAATTCAATTCCGGGAATGAAACCCAAAGCTCCAAGGAAGCCGGAAACTCTGAAGAAAAATCCTCCGGTTCCCAGATGAATTTTCAGGCGGTTCCTGTCAGTGAAATTATTCCCCAATTGTTGGATCTTAATTTTTTGCTTCAAAACATAGATTTATCCCAAAGAATTTCCGAAGCTTTAGTCCTTTTGTCCGCTTTTATTCTGAATACGCAGGTTTCAGAAGAAATGCATTTACAGGTTAATCGAATCCTCCAAATGATTTCCTGGCAAATTAAAAATAAAATTTCCTCCACCTTTATTATGGATGTCATAAAACTGGAAAAAAATGATCCTGCCTTTGTTCCGGAAAACCCGGAACGGAAAAACGATGCCGTACAATTATATAAAACGAGGCTCACGGAAGTTTTTCACGGAGATTCCAGAAAAATCCTGCAAAGTGCCCAGGAAAATGAAACCATACAGCTTATTAAAGAAACCTTCGGGAAAATCCCCCTTGATACTATTTCAGGATATAATGAAGAAAACAGCCAGATGATTTCTGACAGCACGCCCTTCTCTTTTGAATGGGTCCTCCCACTCAGATTAATAAAAACCTTTTCCATACATTTCCTTGAACAGCAGTTCAAGCAAATCCTCAATTCCGTAATTGTCGAAGGTTTTTTTGTAAACAGGGGGATTCAATCTTCCTTCGCCTCTTCCTTTTTCTTTTGCACCGGAATACTTCAAAAAATACAGGAATTTGAAACCCTTTTTCAAAATGAGCAGCCTTTCAGTATTCCCGTCATCCGCAGTTATGTGGACGGTATTAAAGCCGGAGACGATTTTGAAAAACCGCTGCATAATATGGTGGAAAGCGCAAATATTCAGGCAAAAAACTTTATACAGCAATGCGCAACCAACTATGCAGGTCTTTTTAATTTTGCTGAAACTGTACTGGAAGAAAATAAAAAGCCTGTACCGGATTTAATTACAAACATAAAAACGTTGACAAGCTCCACAAAAAATGCCGAATCTTTTAGGATTTTGGAAAGTGATATTCAAATTTTTAAAAATTTCTTGGAGTTAATGAAAAAGTATGCTATAATCCCTGACAATTCAATGAAACCTTGACTTTTTGCTGTAAAACCGTACCGCAATTTAACATCATGGAGAAAACGGCCGAAATACATAGTGGATATTCAGGTCAATTGATATTGATACGGTGAATAAAACAGAAAAGATTGGTCTGTATTTTCTGTTTAGTAATTATTGTTTGAGGAACGTATTTATGTCCCAAAAGAAGATCTCTGAGGAAAAGGTCTTTTTTGAAAAACAAATCTACGATTTGAAACAACTCCTGGAAATTTCCAAAAGCTTAAATTCCACTATGGATTTTTCAACTCTGATAGAATCTTTTCTTTATATATGCATGGGACAGTTCCAGACAATAGGGGCGGCCTTGTTTACAAAGGCTGATTTCGATGCTTCCTCGTTCCAAATGGGACAGAATTTCTACGGATTTGATGTGAAAGAGGGTGTTGAATACAGCTTTCCGGAAGATCATCCCTTCATAAACTTTTTGGCAAAAAACCCGGAATGTCTTACAATTGAACAGCTGAATAACAGCGGCTTAAAAAAAGACGAGGCTTTAAAAGCTCTTTTATCTTTGGAACCAACACTGATTGTTCCCCTTAAAGTAAAAGGACATATAAACGGTATTTTAGTTTTAGGGCAACAAATAAATCAAAAACCCTATTCAGATTATGACAAAGAACATATGACGGCAATTGCTTCTTTGGCCGCTATCGCAATAAATAATGCCATGCTTCTGGAAATGAGCACCACAGATATGATGACACATTTGAAGCTTAAACATTTTTTCTACACTGTTTTAGCGGAAAAATTGGAAATGTGTGAAAATAAGGGGCTTTCTTTGTCCGTTATAATGTTGGACATTGATTTTTTCAAGCGATTTAACGATACTTATGGCCATGCCTGTGGCGATTTGGTTCTTCAGAAAGTTTCCAGTGTTATCCAGCAAAATACCAGGGCACAGGATTTGGCGGCAAGATACGGAGGAGAAGAATTCGTTGTTCTGCTTTGTGAAACAGACAGTGATATAGCCGAAAAAATAGCGGAAAGAATCCGCTATTCCATAGAAAACATGGACATTGTTTACAGCGAACAACATTTAACCGTAACGATTTCTGCGGGTGTTGCCCAATATGACCCGCAGACAGACTCTTCCCCTAAAATGCTGGTTGATCGGGCGGATAAAGCTCTTTATATATCCAAAGAAACCGGCAGAAACCGCGTTACTGTTGCCGGCCCCGGAGGTTTATAATTTCAGAATATGAGTTTTTTATCCACTATCAGAAAACCTTTCAGGTATAGCTTCCAAAATATGGCTTTAATCCTTATTGGAATAAATCTTCTTGTTTATATGTTTTTACAGGTATTTCCGAAAGGAAAGTTTTACCTGGCCCTTAATCCGGGTTTTTTTATTTATTCCAAATTTTATTGGCAGGTTTTCACTTACCAATTCGTACACAGCGGCCTTATGCATCTTTTTTCAAACATGCTGGGATTGTTTTTCTTTGGCATTGCTGTGGAACGGCGTATCGGGTCAAAGGAATTCCTTTTCGCCTACTTATTTTCGGGAACTGTCTGCGGAATTCTTTCCCTGGTGATTTATATTTTAACGGATGCCTGGATGGTATTTTTGTTGGGAGCATCCGGAGCGGTGTTTGCCATTCTGCTTTTGTATGCGGTGCTTTTTCCCCGTTCAGTGATTTTTATATGGGGAATTATTCCCGTTCCGGCACCTCTCCTGATCATAGGATACGGGGCATTGGAGACTATTTACATGATTTCCGGTTCCCAGACAGGGATTGCCCACAGTACCCATCTAATCGGATTTGCTGTCGCATGGGTTTATTCCATTGTCCGCCTGGGACTCAATCCTTTCCATGTTTGGTTTCCAAAACGATAAAATGAATATCCTTTTAAGGAAAAATATATTCCGGATTTTTTTAGTTTTTTTCATCTTGGAACTTGGTCCGCAATCTTATTCCAGCGCCCAACACATAACACCGCTGCCACGGATGTCTTCAGCCTCTCTTTGGGTTTATTCCGAGGAGGTTCCCGGCAATGAAAAATATTCACCCCGGGCGGCCCTGGAAAAAACGGCTCTTTTCATAATTTCCGGAATGGTTTTCGGTTGGAAATTCGAATACACACCTTCCGATAAAGCCCGTAACGTGCCTGAATATTTTTCGATAGAACCAATTACGGAAATTTCTCCTGAGAATCCGAATTTCTCTCTTTCTCATATACAGAACAAAACGCCGAGACTCTATGGACGGGCTGAATTTATTTACGATGAGGCGGCCCTGCAAAGTTTCACATATTGGAATTCCATTATTTTTAAAACAAGCGAAGGCCGAGGATATGGTGAAAGACGGGATGAAACAGCCGGAATTCTCCAAGCTTATACAAACGCCCTTAAACAGGCGGTCAGGGAGTACGCCCGGACAATAGAAAAAAACAAACCCAAAGAAATCCGGGGCGACATGAAACTTAAAGAAGAACCCCGCCTCTTCGCCGATCAGGGGCAGGTTATTGCGGAGGTAAGGGTTCTTTTGAATATAAAGGAAATAGTACCTTACACGGTTTTTTAGAATCTTTGTAAAAACACTCTTTACCGCGATACTTCACATTTTTTTCAAAAATGTTATACTAAAGAAAAGGGAGTTTTGTCATGGATGTAGCACAAATAATAAAAAATCTGCACCCTCTTGAAATCCGTCTTTTACGGACATATAACCCGGGAGAGAATTTAACTGCGGAAAAATTGGAAAAAGAGCTTGATTACAAGCCCGGTCATGCCAACCAGGCTTTTTCTTGGTTGACCGGAAAAAACCTTCTGAAAGAAGTGAACCGTGAAACCCGTACTTTTTTTGAATTAACGGATACCGGCAGAATTTTCGCTGAATCCGGAACACCGGAAGAACGCATCCTCAATTATCTGAAAGAATCAGGGCCCAAATCCCTGCCGGAAATTGCCTCCGCTCTATCATTGGAAAACAAGGACGTGGGCTCAGCCTTTGGGCAGCTTTCAAAAGAAGGGGCCCTTCAAATGGACGGGGAAAAAAAAGCGTCGTTTGTAAAATACCCGGAATCATCCCGATTGGAAACCATAAAAACTCTTCTGAAAAAAGGCATGGAAAATCCTGCGGGAATTCTGGAAAAAGAATCCCTTTCCGATAATGAAAACACTGTTATGCAGACGCTGGCAAAAAAACGCGGTTCTGCCGATGCCCCTTTCAGAACTGTGGAAAGGGATACGGTCGTTTTTACCCTAACAAACGACGCTACCGAAATAAAAACCGCTTTGAATAAGGCCGGAATTACCGGTGAAGAAATCGGCGTTTTGTCTCCGGCGATGCTGAAAACCGGAAGCTGGAAAAACGGCGTTTTCCGCGGATACAACATAGCGGTTCCCCCCGCAAGGATAATACAAGGCCGGATAAATCCCTATGTAAATTTTTTGGAAAGCGTAAAAGACAAACTTTCTTCCTTGGGTTTTGAGGAATTTGACGGACCGCTTGTTGAAACAGAATTCTGGAATTCAGACGCTTTGTTTATGCCACAATTCCATGCAGCCCGTGACATCCACGACGTATATTATGTAAAGGAACCTTTAAAGGCAAAAAAAATAGAAGAACCCTTTTTGTCCCAGGTAGCGTTAACCCATGAAAATGGAGGGAAATCCGGAAGCCGTGGATGGAACTATACTTTTGACAAGGAATTCACAAAACGGTTGATTCTCCGCAGTCAGGGGACGGTTCTTTCTGCCCATCAATTGGCGTCTAATCCAAAAATCCCGGGCAAATATTTTGGAATAGTCCGCTGTTTCCGCTACGATAAAGTTGACGCTACGCATCTTTCCGATTTTTACCAAACAGAAGGAATTGTTCTCGGTGAAGAAGTGAACCTCCGGACATTGCTCGGCTTTTTGGAAATGTTTGCCGTTGAAATTGCCGGTGCAACGGAAGTCAAATACGTGCCCGGCTACTTTCCGTTTACGGAACCGTCCATCGAGGTACATATAAAACATCCTGTTCTTGGCTGGTTTGAGCTCGGAGGTTCCGGTATTTTCCGTCCGGAAGTCACCAGCGCAATGGGCATAGATGTTCCTGTCCTTGCCTGGGGAATAGGTATAGACCGTATGGCGCTTATGGCACTGGCTTTGAACGACTTGCGGGAACTTTTCAGCACCGACATAGAAAGTGTACGTCTTCGCCGTGCAAAATATTGATTTAAGCGATGAAATAACTGGAGAAAACAATGCCGAAAATAGATGTAAACGAAAAACTTTTTTTCACTTTGCTCGGAAAAAAATTCGACTATGAAACCTTTGAAGAAAAACTTACCTGCGCCAAGGCGGAGCTGGACGAAAAACCGGACAACTCCCTCCCTGAAGACGAAAGAATCATAAAAATAGAGCTGAACGACACAAACCGTCCGGATCTTTGGTCCACCGCCGGTCTTGCCCGTCAAATGAGAACCCACGAAGGGGGCAAAAGCCCGGAATATCCTCAATTTATGTCTTCAGAGGAAAAAACCTGCGATTGTGGGAACCGTGTTGTAACAGTTGATCCTGAATTGAAGGACATCCGTCCTTTCATGACGGCTTTTGTCATTTCCGGGAAACCAATAGACGAACCTATGCTCCTCGACATAATCCAAACCCAGGAAAAATTATGCTGGAATTTTGGCCGTAAAAGGCGCTCCATATCCATGGGGGTTTACCGTTCCGCCAAAATAACCTGGCCCGTCCATTATTCCGCGGTGGATCCGGACAAAACTTCCTTTGTGCCACTCGCCTGTGAAGAAGAGATGACTTGCCGCCGGATTCTGTCAGACCATCCGAAAGGGAAAGAATACGGCTGGATATTAAAGGATGCCCCGAAATTCCCTCTGTTGACCGATGACAAAAGTGAAGTCATGTCGATGGCTCCTATTATCAACAGCGCAACCCTGGGGGCCGTTAAAGTCGGGGATTCAGATTTGCTTGTGGAAATGACAGGAACCGATATGCCTTCACTTCTGCTTGCCACAAATATAGTTGCCTGTGATTTTGCAGATGCCGGATACACAATCCTCCCAGTAAAAATCGAGCATCCTTATGAAACCGGATTTGGGAAAACCATTACAACTCCCTATTATTTCCAAAAATCCACAGAAACAACAATAACCGCTGTAAATAAACTTTTAGGTTCCCGGTTATCAAGCGGGGAAATTAAAACCGCCTTGGAAAAAATGGGAATTGCTGCCGAAATTTCCGGAGAAAAAATAACGATACAGCCTCCGGCTTATAGAAACGATTTTCTCCACGAGGTGGATATTATCGAAGATGTTATGATAGGTTGCGGAATCACAGCCTTCCCCCCGGAAAAACCCCGGGATTTTACCATCGGACGGCTTTCTCCGGTAACCTTGTTCAGCAGAAAAGTAAAAAGCCTTCTGGTAGGGCTGGGCTACCAGGAAATGATTTTCAATTATCTTGGTTCAAAGAAGGATTATGTTGAAAGAATGAATATCAGCGGTTCTTCTTTGGAAGATAAGGTCATTGAAATTTCAAATCCTATGACCGAAAACTATCAATTTGTCCGGCCTTCCATTCTTCCGAGCCTTTTATCGGCGGAGGCTCCTTCCGGCAATGCGGTATATCCCCATAAAATCTTTGAAATAGGAAAAATTGCCTTTCGTTGCGATGAAGAAGATACAGGTACGAGGACCCGCCAAATGGCAGGATTCTTACTTGCGGATACTGAAGCAAACTACAATGTGATGGCAAGCCAAATCTCAAGTTTGCTTTATTACCTGGGAGCTGAATATTGTGTCAAGGAATCCGATGACCCCAGATTTATTCACGGACGACAAGCGGAACTCATGGTAAAAAACAAAAGCATCGGCATTTTCGGTGAATTGCATCCGGCAGTGTTGGAAAACTGGGCGATAGGTGTTCCTTGCTCTGCGGCAGAATTTGACTTGGAAATACTGATGACTTTGTTATAAACCTATTAAGATACGGAACAATTTACCGAAATTCAAACAAAGGGCATTTTTTTGATTTGTTTTTTTATACTTCATGATGTATACTGTTCAGATATCAAGAGGATTTTATGCCGGAAACACAAAAACTGTCTAAAGATGAATTTTTTGCCAAAGTAAAACTTGTTCCAAAGGTCGAATTGCATATTCATTGCGAAGCGGTTATCACTATTCAGACTGTGAAAAAGCTTTATGAAAAAGCTTTCAATGAAAAAATGCCTAAAGAAGAAGAATCCTCTCTTTTTTCCTTTTCAGATTTAAACGGATTTATTAAATCCTTTCTGAAAGTACAATCATATTTTACCGATATTTCCGATTTTGACCTTTTATTCCTCGATATAGCTGATTATCTGGAAGAAAATAATATTGTTTACTGTGAAATGTTTTTTTCTCCCTCCGCTTTTTTGAAAAAAGGCTTTTCTTTTGAAGAAATAGCCGGATCCCTGGTAAAAAACATAGAAAAACTGGAAAAAGAAACCGGCAGAAAATTGAGGATTTTATTTGATGTTTCCAGAACCTTCGGTCGGGAAAACGCTGAAAATAACCTTGATCTGGTTTCCAAATACAAAAATGACTATTTCTTAGGCATAGGATTAGGCGGAACAGAGGCTTCCGGCCCCGCAAAAGATTTTACCCATCCGTTTGAACGGGCCAGATCCCTCGGTTTTCATGCCGTTGCCCATGCAGGTGAAGACGTAGGACCGGAATCAGTGTGGGATACAGTAAAATTGCTTAAAGCTGAACGAATAGGTCACGGAATTTCCTCAATCCAGGATGAAAAACTTGTTAAATACCTCAGCGAGCATAAAATACCCCTTGAAATTTGTGTAAGCAGTAATACTTTTACAAAAAAGCTCGTTTCAAGAGCGGAAGATCATCCTGTAAGGGCTTTTTATGATGCGGGGATTCCCATAACCATAGCTACCGATGATCCGGCATTTTTCTTCACTACACTACTGAATGAATATTGGATATTGTATACCAAAATAAATTTTACGATGGAAGAAATTCTGGATTTAATCGCAAACGGTTTTCGGCTTTCTTTTCTCACTGAAAAGGAAAAAGATGTTTATCTCGAGAAAATGAAGCAGGTCATTTCAGCTGCCGGATTATGATTTTCATTAAAAACTTTTATACCGAAACTATGATATCTAAACAATAAAAAAGGCTGTCTTTATGACAGCCTTTCAAATATTCCAAAGATAATCTCCGTCACAACGGATTATTTAATGTCCAAAACCTCCAAATCAAAAACCAGGAAAGAATTCCCAGGAATAACCCCTGGAATTCCGCTTGTGCCGTATCCTAATTCCGGAGGAATAACGATGGTTCGTTTTTCACCCCGTTTCATTTCTATAACCTGACTATAAAAACCGGGTATAATCCGGGCATTACCCACCTGCAATTCAAGGGGTTTATGCATATCAGAATCATCAAAAACCCGGCCGTCAAGCAAATAACCTTTATATTTTACCGTCATCTTCTGTCCGATTGCCGGCAAAGATCCGCTTCCTTCTTTAAGAACCGTGAAAAACACCCCGTTTTTTGCCTGGCTTGCAGAAGGCCACTGTTTGTGGATGAGATTATAAATTTCCTGATTTTCCCTTTCCTTACGTTTTTGCTCGTTTTCCAATGCTTGAGCCAGATATTTATCAAAATCAGCCTGGGAACAGGAAAAATCTTTTGCGTCGTTTCCTCGGCGTTCGATTTTAACTGAAATAATTTTATCCCCGTTTTGAATTTTATTTACCGTATCCATACCGTAAATGACTTTCCCGAATACAGTATGCTTATCATCGAGCCATGGGGTTTCCACATGAGTTATAAAGAACTGACTTCCGTTTGTACCCGGACCGGCATTGGCCATTGAAAGAACGCCTGGACCATCATGCCTTAAAGAAGACACAAATTCATCCGGAAACCTGTAACCCGGCCCGCCGGTTCCGTTTCCGAGGGGATCGCCACCTTGTATCATAAAATTTTCTATTACCCTGTGGAAAGTCAATCCATTATAAAAAGGTTTCCCATGGGCGGCATCAAGGGTTCCTTCCGCAAGCCCTGCAAAATTACAAACAGTAAGAGGTGTTTCCTTGTAAAACAATCTCAAAACAATAACACCTTTTCCTGTTTCCATAACGGCGTACATTCCGTCTCCTGCTTCGGAAATTATCTCTTTTACATCTACTGCCATTTTATTCCCCCTAAAATTCAAATCTGGTCCGGCAGCAAAAATAATAGCAGCTGCGGAAATTGTCCCGGCAATAATGATTATCACTGATAAAAACAAAATAATTTTTGTGTGTTTTTCCATGTCTGCTCCAAATATCCGTCAATTGATTTTTTTATCGTAGGCTGAAATAAACCATTTGTACATGGCATCCAGTCTTGATGACAAAGAAGCATCTATTTTCTTTTTCAATCCCGGAAAGGAAATGTAATTTGTACGCACCAATCCGTAAAATAATATTTCATCCCCCAAATCTTCAACAAGAAGGACATTTTTCATATTGTGCGGATCAATAACATCCAGAAACATCAGCTCCAATGTTGTATCGTTTTCATAAAAAAGTGCTATTTGATTCCCATCTTTTAAATAAGAAAATCTGTATAAATTCTCGCCAAAAGTTAAATCTTCCTGGAGAACAAGAACGGAAAGTCCGTTTATGTCTTTATCCGTGGGATCCGGAACCGGAGTTTTGCTTTCCGCATCGGAAACACAAAACACCCTTTTATATAAAAGCCTTTCCTCTTTCCGGGAATTTGAAAAATAAGTTATACCTTCCAGTCCTGAAATTGATTTAAGAATATTTTCCAGAATTTTCATTGTATTTTCCGGTGAATTTTGACCCGGAGTTTTAGATGCCGGCTTGGTATACAAAAAAACTGTTTCATTCATGTAGGAACATTTCTTTTCAGTCCATGAATCCTGTATTTTTCCGGCAATATTTCCAGAAGGCAGGTATGAGTAATTCAGATTTTCCTGTTTAAAAACGCTCTTTTGGATTCTTCCTTCTTTCCGAAGAATTTCACATATATCCGGAGAAAATATATCTTCCAGCCGTCTGGTTGAACCCTTTGTTCCTTCAGCCTGCATAACTTCTTCGGAAACAATATAAAACAAAACCACAGTGAAAAAAATTATGGAAAAAAGTTTTTTCATTTGACTTCCCGCGTTGTATTTCGCCAAAATTTATCAGTTTTAACGGCCTTTGTATAAAACACGCACCTGTTTATATAAACCTTCACCTTCGCTTTTGGTTTCAACATCGGCAATATCATTTAAGCTTGTATGAATCAGCCGTCTTTCAAAAGGATTCATGGGTTCAAGCAACACAGAAGTTTTTGAGGTTCTGACCCGGTCTGCGGTATTATAGGCAAGTCTGACGAGGGTTTCTTCCCGGCGTATCCGGTAATTTTCTGAATCCAAAATTATTCTTGTATCCCCCTGTCCGATTTTTCCGGCAAACACGTTAGCAAGCAATTGGAGGGCATCGAGATTTTTTCCTTTCCGTCCGATTAAAATTGAAAAATTCGGGGAAATCAGCCGGAGTCCAAGTTTCTTCTCCTCACGGAAAACAACTTCAACTGTAATTTCGTAGCCCATTTTTCTGATTACGGAAGAAACAAAGTCTACGATTGTTTTTTCAAAATCGTTCTGCGGAAGCGGATCATCAAATATTCTGTTTCCGGTACCAGAGTTTCTTTTTGGAGCTTTATCCTCCGGATTTTGCCCGTCTTCAAAAACTTTCCCCTGATTTTTATTTTCATATTCATCGTTTTCCACATGAACACGAATCCGGACAAAGCCTTTTTTGAATAATGAATTTTTTTGGACTTCGATGATCTCCACATCAAACTGATCCTTTTCCAAACCCAATTCAAGCTCCGCATTTTCAATGGCTTCTTTGTCTGTTTTTCCTTCAAATTCATATGTCATAAAATCACTCCTTGCACATAATAAAACCGGTTATTATTTTTTATTCGGTGTTTTTTTTGAGGGGCCTTTATTATAAGTATTGGAGGTCGGCACCTCTCCGTTATTTTGATTTTTTTTCCCGTGGATCATTTTATTTATTATAATCTGTTGCACCAACGTAAGAAGGTTGGAGGTTATCCAATAAATAAGAAGACCGGACGGGGCATTGTAAAAAATAAAAAAGAAAATCAACGGCATTCCATACATCATGAATTTCATTGAGCCGGCCTGTTGTCCGCTCATCCCGCCAGGCTGGGTTATTTTTCCGAAAAGAAGCTGGGAAAACACATAAATAATCGGTAAAAGCCTGATTTGATTGCCTATTCCAAGAGGAATATTAAATCCAAGGGTATAAACGGAATCTCCCCGTGATAAATCCGGAATCCATCCCGGAATAAACATTGCACCGCGGAATTCAAAGTAATTGTTGAACAGATTATACATGGCAAAAATCAAAGGGAACTGTATGAGCAGCGGAAGGCAACCGGACAGAGGATTGTAACCTGTTTCCTTATACAATTTTGCCATTTCCTCATTCATTTTCTGGGGATTCCCGTTATATTTTTCCTGAATTTCCTTCATCCGCGGCTGCAATTCCTGCATTTTCAATGTGGCCTCGGAACTTTTTCTGGTCAAGGGGAATATAATTAGCCTCATAAGAATGGTCATAAAGAGAATGGATACACCCCAGTTGGGGATTATCTTGTGGAAAATTTCCATTATCCATTTCAGTACAATTTCCAGAGGAGCAAGAATACCGGAGCTTTCCACAGCCTGATTTAAATTTCTGCCACTCAAACCGTAGGAGTTGTTTGATGAGACATTGTAAGCGGCGAGCTCCTTTTCTGTCCTGGGACCTATATAAACATACCAGGTATCACTGTTGCGTGAAGCGTTTATAGCCGGTCTGGTTAGATAAATTTGGGCGGCGTTGGCGCCTTCACCTTTTACCACGGTGGAATACGAAGTTTTCTGCACCGGGAAGTCAGGAACAGCTATCAGGGTAAAGTATTTTCCCACAACACCTGCCCAAGACACATTTCCTTCAATGGCTCTGGTTTGTCCTTCTCCCAAGGCGATTTTCTTGTGCTTTCCGTCCTGGATATAGTGGAATCTTCTATAATCATATTTATCCCGGGAAGAATCCCATTTCGGACCTATCTGGGGTGAAGTTTTTAAGGTATACGCTGAACCGCCGAAATTAAGTCCGTTAAAGTTGTTGTCCCCGTCGATTGTGACAACAAGCTCAAACATATAGTCATCGGGATGGAAGGTATATTGCTTTGCAAGGACAAAAGAGCTTTCTTCCCCGGAATTTCCTTTCGTTGTTATTGTGGTGTAAAATCCGATTGAATTATCGTCTATAAGTCGGACATTAAAAATTTTATCAACCGGAGCACCGGCACTGTCACCGAACATGATGGAGAAAGCCCGGTTTGTTTCCGTTGTGTAATCCGCCATTTCTATGAATAAGCTTTCATCGCTTTTATCACCCTGGGAATTCTCTTCTTTCAGGAGATATGAAAGGATATCCCCTCCCCGGTTCGTAAAAACAACTTTCACCAAATCCGTTTCAATGGTGTACAGCTGTTCTTCCAAAATTTCCTCTGTTCCGTCAATTCCGGCACTGACACTGTCCTGGACAAACGAAGAAATTTCCGAAGGTTGTATTTCCGTAGATTCCATCGGTTCCTGGATGGATTCAGACACATTTTCAGATACCGGCTGGTTTACCGGCGGAAATAAATAACTTTGAAGTGAAAAACCAACAATGATTACTAAGGCGGATAAAACAATGGCTATTATTGTATTTTTTTCCATACCCGGGCAGCTCCTTTTTTTCTGTCATGGTACTGGGTCGCAGCCGCCTTCATGAAAAGGATGACATCTCAAAATACGTTTTATACCAAGCCAGGATCCTTTTATGGCTCCGTATTTTTTTATGGCTTCATAAGCATATTCTGAACAAGTCGGATAATATCTACAGGACGGAGGAAAAAAAGGAGAAATAAAATTCTGGTAAAATTTTATAATCAGGCAGAAAATGCGTCCAATAAAACTTAATTTCTTTTCCCTTTTCAATTCCATGGAGAAAACCCTTCTTCCAAAAGATTTGCTTTTTTGCAAAGTATCTCAATTTGGAATGCGCGTGCGGAAAATTCATCCTTTCCCGGAAAAACGAGAAGAGCCATATCAAAACCTTTTTTCATCCGAGACTTTACAAGTCGAAAAACTTCTCTACTCAGTCTTCTTGATCTATTCCTGTCAACAGCTCTTCCATATTTCCGGGGAAAAGTAAAAACTATCCTGTTTTGTTCCATCCCGTTGGGAAGAACAAATAGCTTTGCCCCGTCACAAGTAATTTTTTTTCCTTTTCTGAAAACTGCTTGAATATCAGCTGAACTTTTTAAGCGTTCAGCCCTTGGAAAACTAAATTCTTTCAAGGCTTATAGAGTATTAATACGGCTTTTTTTCGTCGGAAACGGTGAGTTTATAACGTCCTTTTGCACGGCGGCGTTTTAATACAAGCCGTCCACCCCTAGTGGCCATTCTGGCTCTGAATCCGAACTTTCTAGTGCGTTTTACTTTACTAGGCTGATAAGTCCTTTTCATGAAATTTACTCCTTATATGCATGAATCCACTTTACATTAAAACTGAAAAAAGCGGATTCAAGTATTCTCAATTGAAAACAAAATCTATAAAATCAGGGAATACAGTATACAAATAGTTTCGGTTCAGGTCAATAGAAAATCCTTTTCATGAATTTCTGCCGTTTTTCCTTCTTTCGTTTAATTCGAGGGTTTTCCGGAGTTTTTGAAACTGGTTAAATAAAAGTTCCTTTTCGTCGGTTTCTCCGTTAGTTTCATAGGTTTCATCCGGCGAAAATTTATCATTTTTTGTTATAAAACCTGTTTCAATGGTGGATTCTTTTTCCTTTCCGGAAAATTCTGAGTTTTTTTCTTTGGAAATCACTTTTATAAAAATATTCCGCACCTTCGCTTCAGGAAAAAGATTGTTTACGGCTTCTATGATTTTCTTTTTTTTGAAAAGAATCTGTTGACTCCATCCGGGATGATCCGTTTCAACAATAAGGTTTCCGGATGAAATATCCACAAGCTTTGAATGTGAAGAAATTTTATCACCGACTATATTTTTCCAGGTTTTTAAAAGGGAATCGGCCTTTAAAATTTTCTCGTTAACCATGTTATCCACAAGAATTTTCAAAAACTCGGAGGCTTTTTTACAAGTATTATCCATTCCATGAACCTCCGCTTATTTCATAGATTTTTGTCCTGCTTTTTTTGTAATTTTCGTAAGGTTCACCCGGCAAAAAGGTACAGAACAGCTGGTCATAATCCGGTAAAACAGATGTGAATTTTCTTCTTTTTTCAGGATCAAGTTCCAAAAGAACATCATCCATAAGCAGAACAGGAAGTTTTTCAGTTTGTTTAGTATAAAAAACCGCCTGTGAAACCCTTAATAAAAGAGCCAGGAGTCTTTTTTGTCCCATAGATGATGTACCAACAAAATCATTTTTATCTTTCAAAAAAATGATTTTATCTCTGTGTGGTCCTGAAATACTGGTTCCGAGCGAAAATTCAATGCCCCGTTTTTTTTGCAAGTTTGAAAGTATTTCATCAATGGAATTATGGGTCCAAGAAGGAAAATAATTTATTGAAACATTTTCTATTCCACTTACTTCTTCGTATAATTTTGAAAAAATCCAGTTAAAATTCCAGACGGCTTTTTTTCTTCTGTTTATGACCTCCAGTCCGGCGGAAACAAACTGTAAATCCAAAATTTCCAGTGTTTCATTTGAAGTCTCCTTGTTTTTCAAGATCAAATTCCGGCTTTTCAAAATTTTTTTATATTTTCTTAAAATATCCACATAATCGCTGTCATACATTGATAAGGATTGATCCACAAAAAAACGTCTTCTTTCAGGGCTTCCGTTCACGAAATCCATGTCGTCATGATTGAAAAGGACACAGGGGATGTCGGAAATCAACTCCTTCCTGTCAGTTATCAGCCTGGAATTCTTTTCAATGCGCTTTTTTCCCTGACGGAATAAATACGAAAAGGAATTGTTCCTGTCCCGGTCGTCCTTGAACACGGTTCTGACGGAAAATTCCCTGGTACCCGTCCTGGCAATTTCCGCATCCATTCTGGTTCTGAAAGAAGAGCCATACGAAGACATATACAGGGATTCAAGGATATTGCTTTTCCCCTGGCCGTTTGAACCTACAAGAAATACTTCGGGATAACAGAAATCAATTGTCCCGTCATTTATATTCCTGAAGTTGGTATAAGAAACAGAAAGGAAAGGCACGTTTTAAACTATTCCATCTGCATCGGCATAATTATGTGAAAGAAATTCTCTTCCGGTTCCGACTTCAAGGTTATGGCTTTCATGGATTCAGTGAATTCCACCTTGAGATTGTCGGTGTCTATAACCTTGATAGGTTCTTCCAGATAAATATAGTTTATTGCGATTGTAATGGTTTCACCATCGTATCTGCAAGGAATTTCCTCGTTGGCGGCACCTATTTCTGTTTCCTGGGAACTGATTGTAAGGGTTCCGGGTGATATATTGAGGTATACACGTCTTGATTTTTGCTCTACAAGAAGTGCAACCCGTTTAAGAGCCTCAACCAGCTCCTTTCTTTCTACTTGGAAAGAATAGGCCTGTGATTCAGGAATAACCCGGCTGTAATTCGGGAACTGGCCGTCTATCAGCAGGGAGGAAAATTCGTAATTCCCGAATCTGAAGAAAATATTTTTGTCTGTCACCGCAATGGATACAGGACCCTCATCAGGGGCTCTTTTTGCCACTATATTTAATATTTTTGTTGGAATAATCGAACCTTTAAAATCTGGAAGAATATAATCGAATTCAGAGGATATAAAAGCAAGACGCCTTCCATCTGTGGCAACCATTTTCAAGGTTTTTTCATCCTTTTCCATGTATACACCGTTCATGAAGTAACGTAAATCATCATCGGAAACAGAGAAAATTGTCTGGTTTATCATCTTTTTAAGGGTTTTAGCCGGGATATCAAAGAAAGAAATATTCTCCGCAGAGATAAATTCCGGGAATTTATCCCCTGCAATACTTTTTAATTGGAAATTCGCTTTTTTGGATGCAGGTCTTATGTTTACCCTTATGTTGTCCTGGGAGAAATTTATTTCCCCTGCCGGAAGGGAGGAAAGGATACTGGAAAATTTATCGCAGAAAACCGTCACCGAACCTGGTTCTATTACTTCCACAGGAATGGAAGTTTCAAAATTCATTTTTATGTCTGTTGCCTTTATTTTAAGTGTTCCATCCGCAGCTTCCAGAAAAACATTTGACAATATTGATATGGCGTTTTTTGTTGAAATGATTTCTTGGGCTATTGATATTTCTTTTAAAAGAGCGTCTCTATCAAAATTGAAATTCATCGGTTTTATCCTCCTCCATGTTTCCCTTTATTATTATATATATATATAAATAAATAGTAATAATATATAGTCTGTGAATATCTGAAAAACTTTGTAAATCTTTATGTTGAAATGGTTTAAGCTTAAATTACCTGTGGATTGTAACTTGACTTTATTCACAGTTTCAACAGGACGCTTATTTTTCAACATATTCTACACAGTATTTTATCATATAATCCACATAAAATTCCATAAAAAGATTGTGTGGGATTGTATTATTTGGCTTCTTTTACAGCTTTGGTTATCTCCATTATGCTTTTTTCAATGGCAGGTTCTATTTTTATCCTATCTTCAATTTTTTGGGATCCATGCATTACGGTTGTATGGTCTCTTCCTCCGAATTCAATACCTATTTCGGTTGTGGATAACTCTGTCAAATTCCTGCATAAATACATTGCGATATGACGGGGAAAAACAAGCGATTGATTTCTTTTTTTTCCTTTAAGATCTATGTATGAAATATTGAAGTATTCAGCCACTGATTTTTGAATGGCTTCCACTGTTATGTTTTTTTGTGGTTGTGAGCCGAAATTATCTTTAAGGAGCCGGTAGGCCATATCTTTTGTTATATTTGTGTTTTTGAAACTCGCGTAGGCTATTATTTTTGTCAGGCACCCTTCCAAATCACGGATATTTGTTGAAACATTTTCAGCGATTAAGGATATTACATCATTGGAAATATCTACACCTTGGGTTGATATTTTTTTCCTGAGTATCGCGCAACGCGTTTCAAAATTAGGAGGCTGTAAATCTACGTTAAGGCCTTTTTCACATCTGGATTTGAGTCTTTCCTGGAATTTAGACAATTCGTTTACAGGCCGGTCACAGGTAAAGACAATTTGTTTCCCGGCCTGGTCAAGGGCATTGAAAGTATGGAAGAGTTCTTCCTGAATACCCTCTTTTCCCTGGAAAAAATGAATATCGTCCAAAAGCAATATGTCGGTTTTTCTATATTTATTTTTGAATTCTGACATTTTGTTCGGCATTTTATGGGAATTTTTACTGTCTGCTGGAACTTGAAGGAATTCTATAAATTCATTTAAAAAATCCTCAGCTGTTATGTAAACGATTTTATAATCGCCGTGTTCCCAAGCATAATTTCCTATTGCTTCCATAAGATGGGTTTTACCAAGTCCTGAACCCCCATAAAGCAAAAGCGGGTTGTATGCTTTTCCCGGGTTTGCGGCCACAGCTTTCGCCACATTTGCCGCAAAAGAGTTGTTTTCCCCTATGACGAAATTATCAAAAGTATATTCCGGCTTTAATGAAGGATGGGAATCCTTCTTTTTTGTTTCTTTAATGAAACTGGTTTCATTTTTTAATTCTATTTTTGTTTCAACATTCCGGATTTCTTCCGTTTTTTCTGAAGAAACGGACACCTCTTCAGCAGGTGCAGGGTTTTTTTGAATATTTTTTTTATCTGTTCCGATTTCAATGTTCAGTTTTATTTTTTGACCGGATATGTCCTCCAAATTTTCTTCAATCAGGGTTTTATAACCTCTGCTTATGAGTTGGTCTCTGGAAAATGAGTTAAAAACAGAGACAGTTATAGTGTTGTCTTTTGAGTTTTCATATTTTATATTTTTAAACCAAGTGAATTCTTCAGGCTCAAGCTTTTTTTCCAAATTTTTAATAGCCTCATCCCAAATTTTATTGTAATCAAAAGCGCACATGGGTCTATTATAAACCTTCTTTACTTTTTTTGACAATGACAGTATAGTTTCTTTTACGTGTTTTCGTTTTCCAGTACTAAAAATCACATGATTTAAGTATGTTGTTTTAACCGGAGAAAATAGACAATGAATTCTTCATATTCAGCAACAAATATTCAAGTTTTGAAAGGACTTGAGGCGGTGAGAAAACGTCCAGGGATGTATATAGGTTCCACAGGCCCTGACGGACTTCATCATCTTGTCTATGAGGTTGTTGATAATTCCATAGACGAAGCCATGGCAGGCTTTTGCGACAGAATTCTTGTTGTTCTTGAAAAAGACGATATATGTAGAATAGAAGATAATGGTCGTGGAATACCTGTGGATATCCATCCGACGGAAGGTGTAAGTGCCCTGGAGCTTGTTTTAACACGCCTTCATGCGGGAGGCAAGTTCGATAAAGGCTCTTATAAAGTGTCCGGAGGGCTTCACGGTGTAGGCGTTTCCTGTGTGAATGCCCTTTCAGTATGGATGGAAGCGGTTGTATGCCGAGACGGAACAATGTACCAGCAGCGTTATGAGGTTGGTGTTCCCGTTTCCCCTGTGGAAGAAGGGGGTTTTACTGAAAAACAGGGTACAATGATACGCTGGAAAGCGGATCCGTCCATTTTTACCGAAACCACAACATACAATTATGAGGTTCTTTCAAACAGATTGAGGGAACTGGCTTTTTTGAATAGCGGCATAACCATTGTTTTAAGGGATGAGCGGCTTTCAACCCCGAAGGAAACGGTTTTTTCATTTGAAGGGGGAATCAAGCAGTTTGTCCTCTATCTTAATGAAAACAAACAGACAGTTCCTGCGGAGCCTATTTACATATCCGGTGAGAAAGAAGACATACAAGTGGATCTTTCCATGCAGTACAATGACGGATATAACGAGAATATTTTAAGCTTTGTCAATGACATAAACACCAAGGAAGGGGGAACCCACCTTGAAGGTTATAAATCCGCATTGACAAGGGTAATGAATGAATTCCTGAAAAAAAACCAGAAACTCCAAAAAAAGATGGATAAAGAAGAAAAACTTGCAGGTGAAGATGTGCGTGCAGGTTTAACGGCTGTTCTTTCAATAAAAGTGATTGAACCCCAGTTTGAAGGGCAGACGAAAACGAAGCTGGGAAATACAGAGGCCCGCAGTGTTGTCGATTCCCTTGTAAACGAGCAACTGACCCTGTATTTTGAGCAGAATCCGCGGACTTTGGATTTTATCCTGGAAAAAGCTGTTTCCGAAGCATCCGCAAGAATCGCCGCAAGGAAAGCGAAAGAAGCTACCCGCCGAAAAAGCGGTATGGACAGCTTCGGGCTTCCAGGTAAACTGTCCGACTGTTCCCTTAAGGATCCGGAAAAATGCGAGGTTTATATTGTTGAGGGTGATTCGGCAGGAGGTTCCGCTAAAAAAGGAAGGGACAGCCGCACCCAGGCGATTCTTCCTTTGTGGGGAAAAATGCTTAACGTGGAAAAAACCCGGGTTGATAAGGTTATCAACAATGAAAAGCTCCAGCCTATAATTGCAACCCTTGGAACCGGAATTGGGAAAGATTTTGACATCAATAAAATCAGGTATCACAAAATCATAATTATGGCGGATGCTGATGTGGACGGTTCCCATATCAGAACACTGCTTTTAACCTTTTTTTTCCGGTATATGCCGCAGATTATTGAGAAGGGTTATGTTTATCTTGCCATGCCTCCACTTTATAAAATTTCTTTTAATAAAAAAGAATGGTATGTTTATGATGATTCCGAGCGGGACAGGGTTTTGGAAGAGATAGGCCGGGACAATGATAAGATTTCCGTCCAACGTTATAAGGGTCTCGGTGAAATGGACGGAACCCAGCTTTGGGAGACAACAATGGATCCGGCCCAGCGCAAGATGATGAGGGTTACCCTTCCGGATGCGGTGGAAGCCGACAGGATTTTCAGCACTCTTATGGGGGAGGAAGTTGAACCTCGCAGGAAATTCATTGAAGAAAACGCAGTTTATGCGAATCTTGACGTTTAGCGGGTGGCAGATAGGAGATTTCTGTGGAAGATATAAAAACACCTGAAGGCGGAACTCTCATACCGGTTCCGATAGACACCGAGGTAAAAAAAGCATATATCGATTACTCCATGTCGGTGATTGTAAGCCGGGCTCTTCCCGATGTCAGGGACGGTCTGAAACCGGTTCACCGCCGAATCCTTTATTCCATGGAGGAAAGGGGTTTACGGAATAGCGGTCCGACCCGTAAATGTGCCAAAATAGTCGGTGATGTTCTTGGTAGTTACCATCCCCACGGCGATGCTTCCGTTTATGACGCCCTTGTAAGATTGGGTCAGGATTTCTCACTGCGCTATCCTGTCATAACGCCCCAGGGGAATTTCGGTACAATTGCTGGTGATCCTCCGGCAGCATACAGGTATACTGAAGCGAAAATGGCCAGGCTTGCGGAAGCCATGGTTGAAGATATAAAAAAGGAAACGGTGGATTTTATCCCCAACTTTGACGAATCCACGAAAGAGCCTGTGGTTCTTCCGGCGAAGTTCCCGTTTTTGCTTGCAAACGGTTCCAGCGGAATCGCAGTCGGTATGGCGACAAATATGCCGCCCCACAATCTGAGGGAAATCGCCGCCGCTGTTTCCGCTTACATTTCAAATCCTGATATCACCATAGATGAATTAATGAAGTTTGTAACCGGACCGGATTTTCCCACAGGCGGTATTATTTTCGGCCGGAAAGGAATAAAACAGGCTTATAAAACAGGGCGCGGTAAAATTTTAATACGCGGCAGATTCATTATAGAAGTGGATAAGAAAGGCCGGGAGACGATTGTTTTTACGGAAGTTCCTTATCAGGTCAACACAACGGTTCTGGTTTCCAGAATAGGGGAACTGGCACGGGATAAGGTTATAGACGGAATTGCCGGTGTCAATGATGAGTCCTCCGACCGGACGGGATTGCGTATAGTCATAGAGCTGAAAAGGGGGGCGATTGCAAAGGTGGTCCTTAACCAGCTTTTTGCCAAAACTTCCCTTCAAACAGCCTTCGGTGTAATTAACCTGGCTCTTGTTGACGGCCGTCCCGTGACACTTACTTTGAAGGATTTGATTGTTCAATTCATCAAACACCGTCAGGAAGTTGTGGAGCGCCGATGCCGTTTCGACTTGAAAAAAGCGGAAGAAAGGGCGCACATCCTCCGTGGTTTGATAATAGCCGTAAACAACATCGATGAGGTTATAAAAATCATCAGGGCATCCAGCGATGTTGAAAGTGCCAAAAAGTCCCTGATGGAGCGTTTTTCCTTGGACGACATCCAAGCCCAGGCAGTCCTTGATATGCCTTTACGCCGCCTGACCAGTCTCGAGATTGAAAAACTTGAAATCGAATTAAAAGAGCTGGAAGCCTTGATTGCCCATCTCAAGGATTTGCTTGCCCATCCTGAAAAAATCCTTACCCTGATAAAAGATGAAACCAATGAGCTGGCGGAAAAGTTCGGAGATGACAGACGGACGGATATCGTTGACGGTGAAATCGAGCAAATCAACATAGAAGATTTGATTAAAAAAGAAGAGATGGTCATTTTAATTTCCAGTCTCGGGTATATAAAACGTATTCCCAGCAGCGCTTACAAAAACCAGAGCAAGGGTGGAAAGGGTTCTGCCAGCGCGAAGCTCGCCGAAGATGATTTTATCAACCAGATTTTTATTGCCTCAACCCATGAGTATATTCTTTTCATTACCACGGAAGGAAAGGCATACTGGCTTAAGGTTTTCGAAATTCCGGAATCCAACAGAACCGCCAGAGGGTCACATATTAAGAGTTTGTTGAATATTTCACCAAATGAAGAAATAACGGTTGTGGTTTCCCTGAAACAGTTTTCAGATACCCAGTTCCTGTTGCTGGCCACAGCAAACGGGATTGTCAAGCGCATAAAGACCGGAGAATTCCAAAACGCAAAGGCCCGCGGAATCCGGGCTATAACCCTTAATTCCGGGGACAAGCTGATTTCCGCTATTCTTACGGACGGCGGAGACGATGTGGTGCTTATCACCAGAAAGGGCAGGGCTCTCAGATTCAATGAGGAAAAAATCCGGGTCATGGGACGTACCGGTGCCGGGAACAAGGGGATTAAGCTTTCTTCCGATGATGAATTGGCGGCTGCCTTGAGGATGGAAGAAGAATCCCGCATGATAATGATAACTGAATTTGGCTACGGTAAGCGGGTTGAGTTTTCCCAGTTTGAACCCCACGGGCGTGGAACCGGCGGACAAAAAATTTACAACATAAGTGAAAAATCCGGTGAAATTGTGGGTGCCATTACAATTGCCGACCGTGACGATGTTGTTTGTATAACAAGTCAGGGTAAAACCCTTAGACTTAAAGCCGGTAAAATTCCTACAAGGAGCCGAACCGCCGGCGGTATAAGGATGTTCAATATAGATATTCCTGATATGGTTGTGGGACTTGATAAGGTTGTCAGAGAAGAAATTGCAAAGGAATCCGGGGAAACTGTATCTGCGGAACCTGAACCGGAAGAGGATTTAACGCCAATGGATTTTGAGGATGATGAAAACGCCGCTATTTCCGCGGAAGATGATTTGTCCGAGGATTCAGCTGAAAACCCTCCGGATTCTGAATAAATCCAGGAATTGTTTCACGTGAAACATTTCAGACGGTAATCCTGCTATTATTTCTGCCAAAGAGATGCGTCAATCTCGGATTCAAGAAACAGCTCGTTTTCCGGAAGCCACGGGAAAAAATTCAAACCGGTTAATTCCTCAACTTCATCAATTGAAACCGCATAAGAATAAAAAGTATTGTCTGTCTTTTTGTTTGGAATGATAAAAGCGATTCCTTTTTTTTCCGGAAGGGAATAGTCCAATATAACCTTGTAAAAAAACTCGGGAACAGCAACGCTGTTTTTTCCTATCCTGTTGAAATTTTCCGAAACAAAAGCAGGACCGGTCACTATGAGAAGTGACCCATCCCTAATAGCCCATTTCCTTATTTCCTGTTCCAATTCTGCCCATATTCCCCGGTTGAATTCAGGCGTTTGAGGAGCTATGTTTGTAAGACAAAAACAAGCTTTCATCGCATCCTTTGAAAAGCGCATATCCGCGGCAGGAGCCAAATGCCCCCTGTCGTATCCGGAATACTTATAATCGGAATCCTCCGCGGTTTTCTCCGGTATGGTTTTATCGCTGTAAAAACGGTTTGATCTTGGGGCGTTGAGAGTTGTGACTTCTTCCCCGGTTAATTCATAGGCGACCCAGTCGGAGATTTTCAAATCCTCGTTGTATTTCAAGGTGAATCCTGTATATTCATAAACCGATGTACAGGGAATTTCTGTTTCCGGAATTTCCGGCAACTCTGTGAACCCGAAGGGAAAGAAAAATAAACGGATGAATAAAAATAAATTCGGAAAAACAGCCCCCATGATTCTATCCGGAAAAAAAATTTGCTATGTTTTTACATCGGAAATACGTGGTTTTCTTCTATAAGCCTATTAAAGTCTTCTACAGGCAAAGGCTGGGAGAAATAAAATCCTTGGATTATGTCACATCCGGCGTTTTTAAGGAAATCCACCTGTTCTTTTGTTTCAGCCCCTTCACATAAAACTTTTATATCAAGTTTTTTTGCCATATCTATAATGCAGGAAAGAACAATTTTATCCTTTTCATTCATTTTGTTTCTTGCCAGGAAATTTTTATCCATTTTTACAATATCAAATGGCAGCTCTTTCAAAAGTGTTGTAGAAGAATATCCCGAACCGAAATCATCTATTGATATTTTAAATCCTTCCTGTTGCAATGTGGAAAAAATCTGGGAAGCGGTTTGCAAATTGTCCAGAAAAGTTGTTTCTGTCAGCTCAAATTCCATAAACTCTGATGGAATTTCGTAGCGTTTTATCAGCGGAAGTAGTTTGGATAAAAATTCGGAAGACAGAAGATGGTGCCCGGAAACATTGACAGAAATGGGAACAACAGGTTTCTTTTCTCTTAGTCTGTAAGAAATATATTTACATACGCTTTCATATATGTAAAAATCTATCATGGTAATCAAGCCGTTTTCTTCAAGGGATGGAATGAAATCGTTGGGCAGAAGAATTTTTCCGTCTTTGTTCCAGCGAACGAGAGCTTCCGCTCCGGCAATTGTTCCCGTGGCCAAAGAAACTTTAGGCTGAAGGTAGAAAAGAAATTCATGATGGGCAAAAGCTGACGGCAGGGAATTGGTTAAGTGCTTCTTGAATTCAAGTTTTTCTGCGATAACACCTGAATAAATTTTAGAACGGTTTTTGAATAGGGTTTTCAACTCCTTTCTTAAACTGTTTGCATTATCCATCGCTTTTTGTACATCAATTTCTGGTAGTATAATTTTACAGGTACCTGAAACAATCCGGAGATTACATCTGGGATACCGATGCATTTGTTTTTCCAAAAAGACATCTATGTTTCTCAGGATAGTTTCGTTTATGGTTTTTTCAGTCGCATTTTTAGGAACTTTGCTTAGTATAAGAAATATATCCGAAAGCATCCGGCATCCTGACTCAAAATAAGGGGATTCTGAAATAAAATCCGCAACAGATTTTAAAAAGAGATTCCCGCTTTTATAACCGTAAAATTCATTGATATATTTAAATCCCCTTATATCCAGGGCAGAAATGATAAAGTTATTTTTTCCGCCGTCATTTGCAAGAATCTCTATGGCATTTTGCCGGAAATCATCATAATGGTAAAATCCGGTGAGGGAATCAATCTGGGAAAGTTTTTTTACCAGTATTTCTGCCCGATTGAATGCTCTGATTTGCAACATATAACCTGAAAGGATTTTGCTGAGGGTTCTTAATGTTGATAATTCCTGTTTGCTCCATATGTGCCCGGTATCTTTGTTTAAAAACAGGACAAAACCAAAAAACTTCCCTTCATTGTAAATTTTGTTTTGGGCAAAGGAAAAATCCTGCATCCAAGGATATATCCGCCGGAAAACCTGTGGAAGGTTTTCTGTTGTTGAATTTTGGGGCCACAATATGATTTCATCCGTTGATTGCAGGCTAAGGATTTCCTGGTGAGTCAGTTTTATAGGACTGCTTCTGTCTTTGTATTCTGTGTCGCTGGCCCAGTCGTAGGTCTTTTGTATTTTCATGCTTCCGCCGTCTTGATTTAGTTCCAAAATCCGGACGCTGGCAAGGTTATAAAGAATCCCGATTTTCATTATGGAAAGATTTACAGCACTGTCCAAATCCTTTGTTCTGGAAAGAATATCCAGAAGCATTTCAGAAATCCCGGTTTCTGAGGAAATGTCTGAATTCTGGCTTTTTATCCGGTAAAAGTTTTTTTCGCCTGTGGTTAAGATTTTTTCTTCTATTTTCTGTGAGTAGAACATGGAGTTTTTTTTATTTCCGGAGATTTTTTGCAGGTAAATTGTTTTATGGGCTTTTTCTAAGAGAGTTTTCAAGTCAGTTTCTCCGGAGTTTATAACCGCCCCAACAGAAACGGACAAGTGGGAAATTCCGATTTCCCCCACATATATTTTTTGAATTTGATCCGTGATTTTTGAAAGAACATCTTGTAGGTCCGAATCATTTTTTATATCTTTGAAAAATAACAAAAATTCATCATTCGCTATTCTGCCCATCAAGCAATTTATCTTTTTGCAAATTTTTGATATTTTTTCGGCGGCGAATATTATGATTTCATCTCCAAAAACATGGCCAAGTTTTTCATTTATTTCATAGAGGTTGTCAAAATTCAGAATGATTAAAGCATCCCGGCGTATTTCCAACCGTGTATTCAATTCGGAAATCACGGCGGATTGTATTTCATTTTGATTGAGCAAGCGGGTCAAGGGATCCAGTTGTTTTTCATTTTCCTCTTGGAGTTCTTTTCTTTTTTGTTTTTCAATTTCCATTATGCAACCGAAACTTTTTTTCGGGGATCCGTTTGCAAAAAAAGTCTTTGCGGAAATTTTTACCCAATAAAAAATACCGTCTTCTGAAAGGAGTCTGATTTCCTCTGAATGGATTCCTGTGGAGGTTTTCAGTTTTTCAAAAAAAGCTTCCGATTTACTTTTATCATCAGGATGAATATTTATATGATCGATAGTTTCAGATATGGTTTCTTCCTTAATATGTTGATTTTTGGAGGACATGTTGTAAGGATATCTGGAAAGCAAAATTTTCCGGCTTGTGTAGTCATATTCAAAAATGGAAAGCTGTAAAATATCCGATATGAAATTCCTTTGAATGTTATTATTTTCCAGAGATTCGGTCAGGAAGTGTAACGGAGTTAAATTTATAAAATGAAGGAATAAAATATTTTTTTTCTGTTCCTGTATTCCGTTCCCGGGAACTATGGCCGGAGCCATGCTGATAATAAAGTCAGAGGTTTGTCCGTTTTTTTGGGTTAAACAACAGGAGGCAGAAGAATTCGATGAAGATAAAAGGCTTTTTTCCGCGGTTTTTACAAGATTTTTCATGTCACCGGAGGACAAGAGAGCGGCCAAGGAAAGGGATTCTGATTCTGCTTTGGAATAACCTAAAACAGAAAAAATATCCGGATTCGATTGAGTAAAGGAAAGAACGCCGTCTTTTAACTCTGCCGTTGCGGAAATAACAGCAAATTTATCCTGAGGATTTTCTGTCACCGTAAAACGGAGGCCGTCATATTGTTCTTTTTCAAAAGCTGGCATCCCATTTTCCACCATAATAATTAAAGAAGAATACCGTATTTTTTGAAATTTTTCAAACTACAACGTATAATTTATGGATAACCTCTGTTTTTTTTTATATTGTGTGATAAACTGTCCTGAAACTAATTTTTAGGTAGAGTTTTTATGGAAAAAATGAAACGTACTGACAATTGCGGCGCCGCTAGAAAAGAAGATGCCGGACGAACCCTTGTATTAAATGGATGGGTTCACAGGATCCGGAATCATGGGGGGATTTTCTTTATAAATCTACGTGACCGGTACGGGATAACCCAGGTTGTTGTGGATTCAGATTCCCCATCTGGGTTAGTGGAGGTTGCGGCAAGCCTTCACATGGAATATTGTATTGCCGTTGAAGGGCTTGTCCGGCTTCGTCCGGAAAATATGATTAATCCCGATATGGATACCGGGGAAATAGAAATTTCAGCCCAGAAAATGGAAATCCTGTCAAAATCGGAAACCCTTCCTTTCGTGATTGATGAACAGACAAACGCAAGTGAAGACCTCCGGTTAAAATACAGGTACTTGGATTTACGTTCTTTTTCCATGCAGAATAATTTGGCATTGAGGTCTGCGGTGACTTTTTCTGTGAGGAAATTCCTTACGGAAAAAGGTTTTTTTGAAATTGAAACCCCGACCTTCATTAAATCAACGCCGGAAGGGGCCAGGGATTATCTTGTTCCGTCCAGGTTATATCCGGGAAAGTTTTACGCTCTTCCCCAGTCTCCACAGCTTTATAAACAGCTTCTTATGGTTTCCGGATTCGATAAATATTTCCAGATTGCCCGCTGTTACAGGGATGAAGATGCCCGGGGAGACCGGCAGCCGGAATTTACCCAGATAGATATTGAGCAGAGTTTTGTTTCCCGGGAAGATATCCTTTCTCTGATTGAGCAAATGTTTAACCGGGTTTTTGATGAAACTATTTCAATTAAGCTTCCGGAAACTTTTCCACGGATTTCTTACGATGATGTGATGGATTTGTATGGAACAGACAAACCCGATCTGCGTTTTGACATGAAACTTCAGGATGGTTCATTTTTAGCTTCTTTGGGGAATTTCCAAGCTTTCAAGGATGCTTTGTCAGCCGGAGGAAAAATCAAAGTATTGAAGGTCGAAGGCGGTGCGGAGTCTTACAGCCGTAAAAAAATAGAAGAGCTTGAATCTGTTGCAAAAATCTATAAAGCGAAGGGTTTAGCTTGGATGAAAGTTGGAGCCGGGAATAAACTTGAAGGCGGAATAAGCAAATTTTTTGAAGGAAAAGAAAATGAAGTTTGTTCTGCCCTGAATGCTTCCGAGAGAGACCTTCTTCTTTTTGTTGCCGACACCAATGGAAAAATCGCCTGCACAGCCTTGGGCGCGGTTCGTTCCAAAATCGGAAAAGACAGCGGACTTTGTGACCCGAAACAGTTTTCTTTTGTCTGGGTTGTTGATTTTCCTCTCTTTGAATGGAATGAAGATGAAAACAAATGGGAAGCAGCCCATCATATGTTTTCCATGCCACAGGAAAAATATCTGGATACCCTTGAATCGGATCCTGGAAGCGTAAAAGGGGATTTATATGATTTGGTTCTTAATGGTTATGAACTAGCCTCCGGCTCAATCCGTATTCATGATTCTGAACTTCAAAAACGTATTTTCAGAATAGTGGGATTCAGTGAGGAAGACGGCAAAAAGAAATTCGGTTTCCTTACAGAAGCTTTCAGATACGGTGCTCCTCCCCACGGTGGAATTGCCCCGGGGCTTGACCGCCTTATAATGCTTATGTGCGGACAGACATCCATAAAAGAGGTTATTGCGTTCCCGAAAAATAGTTTTGCTCAAAGTCCTATGGACGGCTGTCCGGGAGATGTGGATTTAACTCAATTGGAAGAGTTGCATCTGCAAATTACCGGAGAAAATAATGCAAACACTTGATCAGGAAGCGTTTAAATTCAAAGTAGGCGTTTTTCTCCCAAGTATGTCCGGATCCTTTTTCGAGCGTGTTGTCAAAGACTTGATACAGGCTGCGAAGGATAGTGGCATCCAGCTGGTTTTTTTTGTGGGAAATTCTTTCGGGAAAAATGTTGAAACTGGTTTTAACGATCCCGTGTTTCATCTTTCAGAAAATGCCGGCTTGGATGCTGTCATCGTTTTAACGGATTTTGTCCTGTCCTTTCCTTTTCAGACAGAAAAAAGCAGTTTAACGGAAAAATATCCGGGTTTTAAAAATATTCCTGTTTATTCCATATTTTCACCTTTGCAGGATGCTTTTTGCGCTGTTATTGATGAGACGGATGCTGTTACCACAATGATGCAGCATCTTATTACCAAGCACAAATATAAGAAATTTGCCCTTTTGTGTGGAACTGATTTTTGTGTAAATTGCCGCACAGAACGCTATTCAATAATACGCCGGGAACTTGAGGCGGCCGGTCTTTCTCTCGCTCCGGAAATGATATTCCGGGGAGATTTGTCGGAAAAAGTCGGTAAAAATGCAGCGATAAATCTGATAGCACGCAAAAAAGAGGATTTCCCTGATGTTGTTATTTCCATGAATGAAGAAGTGGCTTTTGCAGCCCAGGAACTTATGGCTTCCCGTGGTATATTCGTTCCGGATGATATTGCTTTTGTGGGTTTTAATGACAGTGTTGAGAGGTTTTCGGATCATCTTCCAAGAAGCACGGTTGATTATCCTGTATGGGAAATGGTTTCTTTTGTAATGAACAGGGTTTTTTCGGATTTATCCGGGAAAACAGCATTCACTCCCTCAGAGCATATATTCAAGGCTGCTTTCATCATCCGTAATTCCTGTGGTTGCACCACCGCACATATCCCTTTATCGGATGAAGTAGAAGATGACGAAACCTCTGTCAGTACTATAACGGGAAATACTGAAAACAGAGACAGGTTTTTTTCCGGTGAATTAAAACAGATTGCAAGTTTTAAAAAAGCCCTTAATTTAATTGCGGAAGAATGTGTCGGAAAAGCGGATATTTCAGCTATCGGGTCTTTTATGAAAGAAACGGTTTTAATGCTTAAAGAAGGCGGAGGTGTCTCTTCCGACTTTATAGACGCTTTTTCCACCCAGTGGATAATCACTCTCCTAAAACATCCGGTTCCCCAAGAACAAATGCTTATAAATTCAGCTTTCATAGATGCAAACCGTCTTTTATTTAAAACCCAGTTGGATGTTTCTTTGGAAATAAAAAAAGCCGATAAAGGTTTGTTGGATTTTTATCAATGTTGCAATGAAATAATGGCGAAAAAAGAAACGGTGACAAACGCCCTAAAGGAAATCGGTTTGTTATTACCCTCCATGGGTTTTTCATTCATGCATATTTTTTTATGCCGGGAAGGAAATTCCCCGGAAGTTGAATACCGGTTGGGTTTTCAAAAGGACAGAATGATTTCCGTTCAGGAAAAAGATTTTCCTGTTTTTGATGTGGATTCAAAAACCAATAGTTTTTTGAATAATCCTGTATTCCTTAAAAACATAAAGAAAAACCTGGCTGTGTATTCCATTTCAAATAATAACATGAACTACGGTTACCTGGTTTTTTCAGCGGATGAAAAATATTTCAAGAATTTTTCTGAAGTACACCATCTTATTTCACACATGATTGAATCTTTGATGGTGCATGAATATACAGAGCGGCAGATTTTAGATTTAAGGCTTCAGAATACAGAATTGTCAAAACTTTCCTTTATTGATGAATTTACCCAGTTGGGAAACAGGCGGGTCCTTTATACGAAAGGGCAAGACATATTCAATCAGGCAATTGAAAACAAAAAAACAGTCTGCGTGATTTTCCTTGATATGGACAGGCTGAAATATATAAATGATACCTTTGGTCATGCGGAAGGAGACCGGGCTATTCTTTCTTTTGCGGAAATTCTGAAAAAATGTTTCCGGACTACGGATTTGGTTATACGTTATGGAGGGGATGAGTTTGTCGTTATTGTAACCGGACTTCAAAGTGCGGTTCACCAGGAAACTTTTCAGCGCATTTCCATGCATATAGATAATTTCAACCGGGAAGGTAACAATCCCTGGGTTCTTTCAGCTTGCTGGGGTTATGAATGTTTTAACCCGCTGGAAGGCGGAACTCCTCCTACGTTTGAGGAAATGCTCCATGCCAGTGATGAAAAACTTTATGAAGAAAAAAGAAGGAAAAAAGGCTTGTCGCCGGATGGAAAATCACCGGCAGATGTGCCGCCAGGCGGAAAACTGCTTTAAGGAAGTAAGAAGGCAGGTTATGGAAATCATTGTAGGTTGCATAAAATAACAGTAAAGCTGAAACAGGTTTCCGCCATATGTCCGTATTTTATCAGACTATAACGACAGAATTATCTACATCTCCGTAAAGGGATTTTTCATACTTGTCTGCGTTCCAGTCATTTTCCCAGCGGCAATCATCCATTAAATACCTGAATTGATATTCATGTCCGGGATCAAGGGTGACTGTGGCGGCAAAAAGGCCGTCTTTGTTCTTTTTCATCATTGTGGCGCCCGTTTCCCAATTGTTAAAGTCACCCACAAGAGCCACTTTTTTTACCCCTGCAGTAGCTTGAGCAGGAAGTTCAAATGTTACTTTGCACTTGTTTGTTGTTTTTGTATAAGTTTTATGTAGTGCCATAAATCCTCCTTCTTGCCGGTTTACTTGTCTCTAGTATAAACGGCAATATTTTGGTATTTTATAAAAGTAAGGTATATGATACGCTTTTAAACAGATTTTTCAAGGGAGTGCAAAATGAGTAATTCTCGTCATGTTTTTACTTCAGAATCTGTCAGTGAAGGTCATCCGGACAAAATATGCGATCAAATTTCGGATGCTGTTCTTGACGAATGCCTTTCTTTGGATCCTTCCTGTCATGTTGCTTGTGAGGTTTTTGCTTCGACCGGACTGATTCTTATAGGAGGCGAAACATCCTTGTCCGTGCCTCTCAATGTCCAGAGAATAGCCCGGGATGTGGCCGCTGACATCGGCTATACCGACATAGATTTTGGTTTGGATTGCAATTCCATGGCTGTCCTCAACATGATGCACTCCCAGTCTGAAGATATAAACCAGGGCGTTGTCGGCGCAGGACTTGAGGAATTTAAGGGGCAGCAGGGGGCAGGGGATCAGGGTATGATGTTCGGATTTGCCTGTAATGAAACCAGGAATTTTATGCCGGCACCCATAACCTTCGCCCATACAATTTTGCAGAAGGCGGCGGAACTTCGTAAAAATAAAACCATTCCCTGGTTGCGGCCGGATGCAAAAAGCCAGGTTACAGTTGAATATGAAGGTCACAAACCCGTTGGAATTGATACGGTGGTGGTTTCCCATCAGCATAACCCTGATGTTTCCTATGATGAAATAAAAGAAACCATCATCGAAAAAATTATAAAACCGTCATTGGAGGAAACCGGATTACTTCATTCCGGAACAAAATATTTTATAAACCCTACCGGTCGTTTTGTTACAGGTGGCCCTTTCGGTGATGCCGGTCTTACCGGAAGAAAGATAATTGTCGATACGTACGGAGGAATGGGCCGTCATGGAGGCGGGGCGTTTTCAGGAAAAGATCCCAGTAAAGTGGACAGATCCGCTGCCTATATGGCCCGCTATGTGGCGAAAAATATTGTTGCCGCAGGTTTGGCAGACCGCTGCGAGCTGGAAGTCGCCTATGCAATAGGGGTTCCTTTCCCTGTTTCCGTTACGACTGAAACCTTCGGCACCGCCAAGGTTCCCGAAGAAGTTCTGACAAAGGCTGTTTGTGAAGTTTTCGATTTGTCCCCTGCCGGTATTATAAAAACCCTTGATTTGCGCCGTCCCATTTACAGGAAATGTGTAAATTACGGGCATTTCGGGCGGCCGGATTTACCCTGGGAAAAAATGGATAAAGTTGAAGCTTTGAAGAAGGCCATTCACTAAACAGGATAAACTTTGAATTATATTCCGGTACATATAAAAAAAAATCTTTATGGCCTGTTTTTATTGTCGCTTTTCTGTCTGGCCGGTTGTTCGACCATGCAGACAAAAAGAACTTATCAGCAGGCTGTTGTGGATTCGGTTTATCCGGACATTAACTTAACTCCGCGGACAGGGTTGGAAAGTATAAACGGAATATTCCCTGAAAAAATATACGTAAACACCCTTGTGCAGGTTTCTTCATTCGGCTTTGATTTTTGTCTGCATGACGGAAAAATCTACCATAAAAAAGCGGATGAAAAAGAATGGCTTCTAATGCCTCCTTCAGGGCTGCCCTTTTCCGAAACAGATACTTCTTTCATTCAACCCGAGGCGATAGTTGAAATTGCGGCGGATGCAGACTGTTTATATGCCTTTTCCAACAGCGGTATTTTATACCGCTATTATTTCAGGAAAATAAAAACCGAGAGACTCAATACCTGGATAATGAATTTTGGCTGGCCTCTTCCTTCTGTTCTTAAGCAAAATATTTTAGTTTCAAATAAACGGGGCTGGGGAATGGGAGTGCGACGTGGTGATATTCTCTGGTATGAAGATATTTACGGGAATCAACATCACTACGGAACAATGGGATTGGAAACCCTATATTTTCTTTCAAAAGACGGAAGATCCATTCCTTTTACGGATTCCGGATTACCGGCAGACTTCAGCCATTTAATCCAAGGTCCGGAAGACGGCAGGTTTATCGCTGAAAATATCAGTGTCAGCGGTTCCACTATTTTTTTGATAAACGAATGCGGGGAAATGTACACCCGGCTTATTGACTTTGATACAATGGGTTGCGATCCGATGTTCTTTAAATATACTTACGAGAAAAAAGAACAATCTTATTCCGGCAGCGATTACCGTTCGAACTTTACTCCCTGGGCTCTTCCGGCAGAACCCTGGAAAAAACAACCGGCTGTCCCGCTTTCAGGTCAGGCGAAGCTTTCCAGATTTATTTCGATTTTGCAAAACGGCAGGGGAAATTCAGCCAGGGAATTGCGGATTGCAGGCCTTTCCAAGGATGGTTATCCCGGATATTACACCAAGCAGATAAACGATAGCGAATGGCGGTTTGTTTATGCCCCGCTCCATATCCCGGAAGAAGCTTTTTTGAAAACATCCTCTGAAGGTCCCCGTGGAGAACCATCCGTTTTTTCTTATGAAGGTTATGTTGTTAAAAACGACATTATGTTTCCTTCCCTTAAATGCTCTGTCAGGAATTTTTCTTTGGCAAGTGAAGGAAAAGCTGTTTTAGCCATAACCTTTGATGATAATAAAACAGGAAAAAGTGAGACAATTGAAATAGACCTGCATTTTGTTGAAGCCTGGACTTATTTGCGCCGTATTTCCCCGGGTTTTGACGGAACTCCCCGCCAATTTCTTGTAACCCCGGAATTCAATCCGGAAAGCCTTGATACCGGAGAAAAGAAATTTACTGATATATTGCAGGAAATGTTCGGGGGAAAAAATAAAAACCTGTTTTGCTGTTATCTTGAGGCCACGACAGATTATTTCCAGCTTTTTATAAAAGGCAGGAAAAATAAATACAGCTTTTTTATGACCTCCAATGGTATGCCGCCGGTGAATCCTGAAATCGCTAAAGGAACAATGTTTTACGAGGAAGGCATAACCGATGTTTTTGAAAAAGGAGATTTGGTTTTACCGTACAAAGAAGAAGGTTTTTCCCGGGAGGATATATCTTTAATCCAAGAAAAAATACATGAAAACAAGGATATTGTTAATTTTTTAACGGAAGAAATAAAAGTATATAAATTTTTCCACCGTAACAGTGCCCGCTTCAGATGGGGGTATACGATAGTCGATTTATTAACAACTATTACATTTTTGGATAAAATAGATTTTCCTAAAATAAAAACGCTGACAATGTTCGGCAGTGATATTGTCCAGATAAACAACCAGAATTTCAGACAAATGGCGGATCTACGGGAGTGGATTTATGCCCATTTTATTGAACTGTCTGAAGCGAGAATCAACTATTATACGGAACTTCTTTCTGAAGTTGAAAAAACTGAGACTTCTGTTTTTCCGGATAAAAAAATATTTGACACTTTCCCTGAATATTTTACTTCGATTGGTATCCCGAAGACATCGGCAGGAACATTTTCTGTCTTTGATTGTGAAGCGAAATTATATGTGGCAGAAGAATTGGCTTTTTTCCCAGGTTTTTTTCTCTCTTTTGATATAAACGGTGAAAATATAGTTTTTCTTCTGGAACTTGAGAATTCCCTGGAAAAAATAAATTCTTTGCCTTCCCGGGAAAATTTAAGGACGTTTTTGGGTTCCTCCCCGTTCCAGACTAAGACCCATCTTCTTTTGCTAACGGTGGCCGAAAATATTGAGACTTACAATATGTTGAAGGAATTCATGGAAAATCCGGTTGTTTTTGAATGGGATGGAACAAATATAAAACTACGGGAAAATTCCAATGTATCCGGCGGGAAAGTTTTATTGGAAACCTTCCCGGTGGATGGAAGCGGTTCCGACCGTTTAATCACGCCTGCTGCGAGAAAGAAGAATCAGCCTGAAAAGTGAAAGAACCGCGGTTAATGCGGATGCAACGTAAGTCATGGCCGCAGCGGTCAAAACTTTTTTTACCCCTTTAAGCTCCTCTTCGGAAAGAACCGCATTCTGCCGTAAAATCGTAATCGCCCTTCTGGATGCGTTGAATTCCACCGGCAGGGTTATCAGGTAAAATAAGACGGCGGCGGAAAAAAGAATAATCCCGGCGTTTATGAGCGGAGTCATGCTGAAAAATAATCCGGCAATGACTATATACGGGCCGAGGGATGAACCGATGTTGGCTATGGGCACGAGGGTACTGCGCAGCCACAGGGGTGAATATCCAATTTTATGCTGGATAGCGTGTCCGGTTTCATGGGCGGCAACTCCCACAGCGGCAATGGTGTCCACTCCGTAAACCGGTTGGGAAAGCCTGAGTTTTTTTTCCGTGGGACTGTAATGATCCGTTAGTTTGCCTGCCACAGGTTCAACCCTGACATCGGAAATATTATTTACGCGTAATAAAAGGCTTGCCGCATCTTTTCCTGTGATGCCTCTTTTTGTTTTTACCTTTGACCAGCGGGAAAAGGCGGAAGATACGGAGATTTGGGCTATCATCGAAAAAAACAGTGCGGGAACGATGAGAATAATGTAATATTGGTCGATAAACATATTTTGAATATACTTATGAATTATATTTTTAGCAAGGTTTTAAAAGATATAACATGAATTTCTGGACAGGACTTATTATCGTTTTTTGCTTGATATCATCCGGCCTTTTGATGTTTTCCTTGGCAGCCGGATTTTCCCTTTACCCGGTTTTGGTGAAAAGATTATACAACCTGCTTTTTCATTCCGGATCCGAAGATTCTTTTTGTGACGACAGGGAAAACGGAGGAGACACAATATTATCTTTTCCGAAGGATCAGGTTAAAACCCGGTCTTTGATGATGAAGTTCCACCGCAAAATTTTAAAAGGGAATATTATTTTACCCGGAAATATTTCGTCCGGAGAAAAAGACACAATAAAACACATAATATTGATGGCTGGTTCCGGAACCAGCCTTCCGGATATTGGTATTACGGGAGAAAATTTTCCTTCGGATACAGGGATTTTTTTTCCGGAATCAGTGGAAAAATTTTGTCCGGGGAAAGGGTTTTCTTTTGGGGTTAAAGACGGACAGGCTTTAAAGGCTTGGAAATCTTTTTTGAAAACCAGGTATCCTGGAATAAAAATTTCCCTGGCCGGTAGTTTTTGCGGTGGAGCATCCGTTATTTTTTGTGCCTCACATTGCAGGAAAGATGATTTTTTACAAGTTGTTGCGGATAGTCCATATTTTTCAGTTCCTTTTTTTATGAATAAAGAGATAGCTTCTGTTTTTCCGGGTTTTTTGCGCCGCCGTCTGCTGTTTCTCGGGGTTCTTTTAGCCTCGGTTTTTTTCGGAACCCCTGTTTTTTACCAAAAGCCCTTCCGGTATGTGAAAAAAATCCTTAAAAACATGGCAGGATGCGTTCGGGAACCGTTTCCTGTTTCTTTATGTTTTGATTGCGCCCTTAATGGAGTGAAAAAAGAAAAGGAGTTTTTTTCAGCCCAATATATTTTATATAAAAAATTTTTTTTAAGGAAAAAAAAGAAAATCTATGATATATTTCCTTTGAAAACTTCTGAAGAAATGGAGAAACTGCACAAATGAAAAGTTTAACGCGTGAATTATGGTTTTGCACCGAAAAAGAACGCGAATTTGTGAATATTACCTCTACAGTTGAAGATCTTGTGCGTGAATCAGGAGTAAAAGAAGGTTTATGCCTTGTGAACGCCATGCATATAACAGCAAGCGTTTTCATAAATGATGACGAGTCCGGTCTCCATCATGATTTTGACGTCTGGCTTGAGAAACTTGCTCCCCATGAACCAGTTTCCGGATACCGTCATAACCGGGGAGAAATAAATGCGGATGCCCATATGAAAAGGCAGATTATGGGCAGGGAAGTGGTTGTTGCCATCACGGACGGAACCTTACATTTTGGACCATGGGAACAAATATTTTACGGTGAATTTGACGGCCGCAGGAAAAAGAGGGTTCTTGTAAAAATTATAGGAGAATAGGGCTGGGACAGCCGGGGAGGAAAAATGAATATATCAAAGGATAAGATTTTTTTGTTCGGGGGAATTCTTCTGATTCTTCTGGGCCTTGTAATGTTGATTTCTCCGGAAAAATTTACGGAGATTTTTTCAATCGTTATAGGGCTTTCAGTTATTCTGGAAGGGTTTGTCACTTTATTTGCCATCCGTCCTGAGTTTGAAGAAAAAAATATCCGGCAAGAGTTGCTGATACGGGGAATCTCGGGAATTATAATCGGGTTACTGGCTGTTTTCCTTCCCATGTTTATCGCGGGGACTGTATGGGTTATCATGCTTTATATCCTCGGAATCGAAATGCTTGTTTCTGCCTGGCTGGAATTCATGGTTGTCCGGAAAATGAAGGAAATGGATCTTCCCGTGCGGGATTATATAGTCGAAATCATTCTGCTGGTGGCTTTGGCTGTTTTGCTTTTCATCTTCCCTTTCAAATTAGGGCTCCTTTTTATCAGGATTGTGGGTTTAATAGTGATTATCGGAGGCGGCGTGGGGTTATACCGCTGGAAAACTTACGCCGTCTGATGGCGGACATTTTTCCCGGACAAGAAAAGTCCTTGGGGAAAATTCCGACAGAATCCTGGCGGAAAAGACCATTGCAGTTTTCGGGCTGGGAGGGGTAGGTTCTTTCACGGTTGAAGCCTTGGCGCGGGCAGGGGTTGGCAGGTTTTTCCTTGTTGATTCAGACAGGATTGCGGAAAGCAATTTGAACCGGCAGCTTTTTGCCCTGCACAGCACCCTTGGCAGGGAAAAAACGGAAATCGCCGCCGCCAGGATTTACGATATAAATCCCGGGGCAAAAGTCGAAACCTTTTCCCTGCTTTATCCCGCTGACGCGGTTCCTGAATCTCCTGTGAATCTCCGGGAGTGTTCTTTTGTGGCGGATTGCATTGATTCAGTCTCTTCAAAAATAACGCTTATCATGAATGCCAGGGCTGCCGGGGTTCCGCTGATTTCCTGCATGGGGACGGGAAATAAAACAAATCCGCTGCTTTTCCGGTTCGCTGATATTTATGAAACCTCAGTCTGTCCTTTGGCAAAAGTAATCCGGCATGAATTGCGGAAAAGAAACGTGGAGGGGCAGAAGGTTTTGTTTTCCACGGAAAAGCCCGCTGTCTTTGAATCGGAAACAGCCCCGGAGGGAAGGTTTGTCGGGAGCGTTCCCTTTGTGCCTTCTGTGGCGGGTCTTTTGCTTGCGGGAGAGATTATACGTGATTTACTTCAAGTTCGAAACGGTGACAAATGAAAACTGATATAGACAGAAAAGACTCATTTTTTTTCGGATTAAGGGACGGGCTTCCCATTTTTTTGGGTTATGTGCCTGTCTCCTTTGCCTTCGGAATTTTTGCGGTTGGAAGCGGGCTTTCCATTCTGCAATCCCTTGTGATTTCCCTGGTGAATGTGACTTCTGCCGGGCAGCTGGCCGCTGTCCCCATAATTACCGGCGGTGCCCCGCTCATGGAGTTGGCTCTGTCCCAGCTGGTTATAAATTCCAGATATTCCCTTATGTCAATTTCCTTAGCCCAAAAATTGGGAAGCAATGTGCGTCTTTTTGACCGATTTGTGATTTCGTTCATGAATACGGATGAAGTGTTTGCTGTTGCTTCCGGCCGTGCCGGTTTTGTCGGGAGACATTATATGTACGGCTTGATATTCTTGCCTTATATCGGTTGGGCGGCAGGAACTTTTTTGGGCGCCGTCGCCGGCAATATTCTTCCCGGCAGAATAATAAATGCCCTCGGTATCGCTATTTACGGAATGTTTATTGCGATTATTGCCCCGGCCGCAAAAAAAAGTATTCCGGTATTGGCTGTTGTCCTGTTTGCCACCTTTTTAAGTTGTTTGTTCAAATTTTTACCGGTTTTTAAAGAAATTTCCTCCGGACTGGCAATTATCGCTTGTACCTGCGCCGCGGGTATTTTTGCGGCGCTTTTTTTCCCCTTGCAGGAGCCGCAGGAAAGGAACCCGGCGGAAAAAACCCAGGAGGTCCGGTGATGTTTTCCAGCCAGATTGTTTCAACAGGGGTATTCCTGAAATATCTTCTGGTCATGTCCCTTGTGACCTATGCCGTCAGAATGCTTCCTCTTGTATTATGCAAGGAAAAAGTAAAAAACCGTTTTTTACGCTCCTTTTTGTATTATATTCCTTATGCTGTTTTGGGCGCGATGACCTTTCCGGCGGTGTTTTTCTCGACAGGTTATGTCTTTTCCGCTGGAGCCGGGTGTCTTGTGGCTTTGATTTTCGGTTGTTTAGGCAAAAGCCTGGTTTTTGTTGCCGCTTCCGCTTGTGTAGCTGTATTTCTTGTCGAAGTTTTTATGTTTTTGTGATAGAATTATCTTATGATCGGTTTTGATAATGAAAAATACCTGAAAATCCAATCGGAGCACATAAAAGAACGGATCTCTCTATTTGAAAATAAGCTTTATCTTGAATTCGGCGGAAAACTTTTTGATGATTTTCACGCATCAAGGGTTTTACCCGGCTTCCAACCGGACAGCAAGCTCAAAATGCTGATGCAGCTGCGGGATTGTGTGGAAATTGTTATCGTTATAAATGCGGCAGACATAGAAAAAAATAAAATCAGGGCTGACTTGGGGATAACTTATGACATGGATGTTATAAGGCTTATAAAGGAATTTTCGTCCCGGGGTATGGAAGTTTCAAGTGTTGTCATTACCCATTATGTGGGACAGGCCGCTGCGGATTCTTTCCGGGAAAAACTGGAATCGCTGGGTATTAGGGTTTATTACCATTATACTATAGAAGGGTATCCGGCGAATGTTTCTCTCATTGACAGTGACGAGGGATACGGAAAAAATGATTACGTTGAAACAACCCGTCCGCTGGTTGTTGTGACCGCTCCCGGACCGGGAAGCGGGAAATTGGCTACCTGTCTTTCCCAGATTTACCATGACAACAAAAGGGGAATAAAATCCGGATACGCTAAATTTGAAACGTTTCCTATTTGGAATCTTCCCTTAAAACATCCCATCAATTTGGCTTACGAAGCCGCCACCGCGGATTTAAATGATGTGAATATGATAGATCCTTTCCACCTTGAAGCGTACGGCAAAACCGCGGTGAATTATAACCGGGATATTGAGACTTTCCCTGTTTTGAATGCCCTTTTTGAACGGATTTACGGGAAGAATCAATATAAATCGCCCACAGACATGGGTGTGAATATGGCCGGTTATTGTATAATAGATGATGAAGTGTGTGGCATAGCTTCAAAACATGAGATTATACGCCGTTATTATAGTGCCCTCGAAAAACAAAGGACAGGTTTCAGTTTAAATGAAAAAGAAATTTATAAACTGGAACTTTTAATGAGCCAGGCAAAAATCACACCGGAATTTCGTCATGTAACCACGGCTGCGAAAGAAAAAGCCGCTTCCTCGGGAACCGCTGCCGCCGCCATAGAGCTTGCGGACGGAAGCATTGTCTGCGGCAAGAATTCGGATTTGCTCGGAACTTCTGCGGCCCTCCTTCTCAATGCGGTGAAGCATCTTGGAGGAATAGACCATTCCATCCGCCTTATTCCTCCTAGTGCCATTGAACCCATTCAAGAAATGAAAACGAAGTATCTCAGCGGACGGAATCCCAGGTTGCATACGGACGAGGTTCTTGTAGCCTTGGCTATGTTGTCAAACAGTGATGAAAATGCCCGGTGCGCTATGTCCCAGCTTTTAAAACTACGGGGATGCCAGGCTCACTCAACGGTTTTACTTTCTGAAGTGGATAAAAAGATATTTAAAAAGCTCGGAGTTGATATAACCTGTGAGCCTGTTCCGAAAAAAAACCTGAAAACCCTGATATAATTTATAGACCGGTATTTTTTCGACTGTATCAGGATTCCCAGATTTCCGGCTTTTGCCTCACTTTATTTCGTGAAGGATGTATTCATTGTTTCCCAGGCCGATTTTTTCTGCATGGGAAAGGCAGGATTTCCATTCAGATTCCGGCGTGCTGTTTATAAAATGATCATGCCTGTCAACGAAACCTTCCCCTGCCATATTATCTGAAAGCTGGGAATCCGGCAGGGGTTTTTGTTTTAAACAAGCATCCGCACAAGCCCTGTCCAAAGCCACCGGATCAAAAGAAGCGAACATTCCGATGTCAGGAAGAATCGGAGCGTCGTTTTCAGAATGGCAGTCGCAATTGGGTGAAATGTCAATTACAATGGAAACATGGAAATTCGGTCTTCCTTCCACCACCGCTTGGGCATATTCCGCCATACGTTTGTTTAAGTCTTCAACGGCGTTGGAGCAATTAAAAACGATGGCATCAAAATTGCAGGCTCCCAAACACCGGCCACAGCCAACGCAATTGGAATGATTTACCTTCATTTTTTTTCTGTCCGCATCAAATTCCAGCCCGTTATTCGCGCATTCCCGAAGGCATCTTTTACAGCCACGGCATTTTTCCTCTATGATGTCCGGTTTCCCTGATGCGTGCTGTTCTGTTTTTCCTGCCCGGGAACCGCATCCCATTCCTATGTTTTTTATGGCTCCGCCGAAACCCGCCATTTCATGTCCCTTAAAGTGCGACAGACTGATAAACACATCGGCATCCATGACAGCCCGTCCTATTTTGGCTGTTTTACAGCATTCCCCGTTTTTTACGGGTACTTCGATGTCATCGGTTCCTTTGAGTCCGTCGGCAATAATTACCGGACATCCGGCGGACAGAGGTGTGAATCCGTTTTCCCAAGCGCAGTATAGATGTTCAATGGCGTTTTTCCTGCTTCCCGGGTACATAGTATTGCAATCAGTAAGGAAGGGCTTCCCGCCGAGTTCTTTAACCACATCGACAACAGCCTTGGCATAATTCGGACGTAAAAAAGCAATGTTTCCCAATTCGCCGAAATGCATTTTTATTGCCACGAATTTTCCGTCCATATCTATTTTTTCTATTCCTGCCGCCTTTATAAGTCTTTTCAGTTTTCCTGGAAGACCGTCTCCGATTTTAGTACGAAGATTGATAAAATAAACATCAGATTTCATTTTATTACCCCCACAGAAGAAAATTCAGCCGTCATTTGAAAATGATTGATATTTCAACGAAGGATACTACTTCATCGCAAAAAACAATTCAATAAGGAGCCTTCCGCATAAGCCGTTGTTGACTTGCTTTTTAGATTTTATTATCATTTTAAAATCTTTTCTTTGCATAACAATTATTGCAGGTTTTTTCAAAAGAGGTTTCCCGATGGATGTAAATGATGTCCGCTCTTATTTGGATGGATTCGGCTCTGCTTCCCGGGTTCTGGAATTTCCCGTTTCAAGTGCGACAGTGGAGCTTGCCGCTAAAGCTTTGGGAACAGAAGAAGCCAGAATCGCTAAAACAATTTCCTTTGATTTGGATGGGAGAACCCTGCTAATTGTGACAGCAGGAGATACAAAAATCGACAACAAGAAATATAAGACTTTTTTTGGAAAGAAAGCCTGTATGCTCCGGGGAGAGGAAGTTGTTTCCCGTACCGGCTTTGTTCCCGGAGGTGTTTGCCCCTTTGCTCCGGCTCCAGGGGTGGAAATTTATCTTGACGAATCCCTGCTTCGTTTCCCCACTGTTTTTCCTGCCTGCGGAAGTGCCAACAGTGCCATTGAATTAACAACCTCAGAATTGGAGAAATTCACTCCCGGTAGTAAATGGATTGATGTCTGTAAAGTTGATTCCGCAGACTTGTGATTTTGGTTTATTAGGTATTATATGAGGGAAAAAATATATAATTCGGTTGAACAGCTTGTGGGGAATACCCCCTTGTTTGAATGTGTCCGTACTGCGGAGGAAAAAAAACTTTCCGCCAGGATTTTCCTCAAATTGGAAATGTTTAATCCTACGGGTTCTGCCAAAGACCGGGCGGCACTTTTCATGCTGAGGGATGCGGAGAAAAATGGGCTTTTGAAACCGGGTTCTGTGATTATTGAACCGACTTCCGGGAACACCGGGATTGGACTTGCCCTGTTCGGCAATATGAAGGGCTACCGGGTTATTATTGTTATGCCGGAAAATATGTCCGCCGAAAGACGCATGATGATGGCTGCATACGGAGCCGAAGTTGTTTTATCCCCGGCTTCGGAAGGGATGGCCGGTTCCATTAAAAAAGCGGAAGAACTGGCCGCCAAATTGCCAGGTTCATTTATTCCCGGACAGTTTGAAAACCCTGCCAATGCTTTAGCCCACAGGGAAACCACCGGACCTGAAATCTGGAATGACTGTGACGGTGAAATAGATATTTTTGTTGCTGCTGTGGGAACTGGCGGAACAATTTCAGGAACCGGAGAATACCTGAAATCCCGGAACAGGGACTTAAAGATTGTCGCAGTGGAACCGGCATCTTCCCCTGTTCTTTCCGGCGGAAAAGCCGGACCCCATAACATCTCAGGAATAGGCGCCGGTTTTATTCCGAAGGCATTGAATACAGAAATTTACGATGAAATAATGACAATAACAGATGGAGAGGCAAAAGAGGCGGCGGTTTTTCTTACTATGACGGAAGGGATTTTTGCGGGAATTTCCTCCGGTGCGGCTTTTTCCGCCGCCTTGAAACTGGCCGGCCGCCGGGAAAATGCCGGGAAGCGGATAGTTGCTGTTCTTCCCGATACCGGCATGAGATATTTGTCTACGGGTCTTTTTTCTTAAATTTCAGGATGGAGGCGGATATGATGGAAACAGTCATAGGTCTTTTGATACCATTTCTGGGAACAAGCTTAGGTGCCGGGTTGGTTTTTTTCCTCAGGAAAAATGTTTCTCTCCGTTCCCAGAAAGCCTTAAACGGATTCGCCTCCGGAGTGATGATAGCCGCTTCCGTCTGGTCTCTTCTTATTCCTGCCATGGAAATGACCGCTGACAACCCTCTCCCCTGGCTTCCGGCAGCCGCAGGGTTTTTAGCCGGGGTTTTTTTTCTTCTGCTTTTGGATAGGATTATTCCCCATTTCCATGCGGAAGCTTCACAGGCGGAAGGTCCCGACCTGCATCTGAAAAAGGCCACCATGCTGTTTCTTGCGGTAACCATTCATAATATCCCGGAAGGAATGGCTGTAGGCGCTGTTTTTGCCGGATTAATGTCGGAGAATACAACCCTTTCCCTGGTGGGAGCCATGGCTCTTTCGATAGGAATCGCCATACAGAATTTCCCGGAAGGAGCCATAGTCTCTGCCCCGATGAGGGAATTCGGATTTTCAAAACCAAAGGCCTTTTTTTTCGGTGTTACTTCTGGGGCGGTTGAACCGGTTGCCGCATTTTTGACGGTTTTGTTGTCGCCCTTCCTTGTTCCTGTACTTCCTGGTCTTTTGGCTTTCGCCGCCGGAGCGATGATATACGTGGTTGTAGAGGAATTAATTCCTGATTCCCAGGAAGGAAAACATTCCGATATAGGGACAATATGTACCGCCCTGGGTTTTACTGTAATGATGGTCCTTGATGTGGCTTTAGGATAAACAATGGATAACGGAAATGAATGCTTATAAAGAATGGCATGATGAAAAGAATGTGTTTTTTCGTGAACTGAAACTTCATTTTGGCCAGTGTGACTTGAATCAAAAACTCAGTCTTCCAGAGCTTTTGTTGATAACCTCGGACACTGCTGTGGAAGATTATTTCCAGAGGGGAATGTCCTTTGATGTCCTTTTACAAAACGGGGTTGTGATACTTCTTTCGAGGTTGGTATTTAAAATCCACCGTTTTCCTAAAGCTGAAGACAGGATTATTCTAAAAACATGGGAAGATAAGCCGGAAAGAGGGCTTCTTTCCAGAAAATATGAGCTGGAAGGAGAGGACGGGACAAAACTGATTTCCGGAAACAGTCTGTGGCTCATAGCAAATCCGGCAACCCGCAGGCTTATAAAGCCGGCCGCATTTACTCTGCGTGAGGAACCAGACTTTGTTATTCCAGTGGACTGTCCTCCCTGCGGCAAAATCCCGCAACCGGAAAATATGGAAAAGCTCGGAGAAAAAGAAGCCGGTTATTCCGATATGGATGCAAACGGACACATGAATAATTCCCGGTATGCGGCGTTTATCATGGATTTTCTTCCTGAAAAACTTCATCAAAAAGAAGTTGAAATTTTCAAGATAAATTTTGCAAAAGAAGCCAGAAAAGGTGATATAATTTCAATATATGGGAATGTGCCGGATACAGAAGACAGTAATAAGATAACCATTACCGGGAAAACCCAAAATCATGTATGTTTTGAAAGTGAAATACTTTTCAAATGACTGTAAAAAGGAGGTTCCAGTGGAAGAAATAAAAAGCCGGAAATTTTATGTATCACTGTTTGCCTCCGTTTTTCTTTGCGTTGGCCTGACTTTTTTTTCCTGTTCCGGTGCAATGGGCGGCGGAGGAACAGGACTGGATACCACGGGCAGGTTTTCCTTTGACTTCCCAGCCTCTATAACCCTTTCAACGTCAGAGCAGGCGGTGCCTGTGTCTATGTACAAAGTTGAAATGGTTTCTGCCACGGGTTTCGAAGAAGAAGCCCTCTGCGAGCCTTCAGACGAGCTGGTTTTAATTTCCGGTATTGAGTCCGGACATTGGCTGGTGAATGTTTCCGCAATGGACGGGGCTGGCGCTGTTCTGAGAAAAATCCACCGTAATGTGGATTTAGCTGTGGGGGAAGAAAAATACGTTCCTTTGGGGTTAAAACCCCCTGTTGTGGAAACAGCGGAGATAAAAGAATAAGCTCAGGGATTTCCGATTTAACCGGAAAACATGGTTTTATTCCCGGGTTATGTTTTTAAGCCATTTAAAAGACCTGTAACGGGCATAAGCCACGGGCATTTTAAGAACTTCATCACTCATTAAAACCATATATACGACCATAACCGGTGCCTGGAAAATGAAAGCCGCAATCCATCCGCCTGTAATCGCAATCCCCCACATAAAAATCAAATCGAAGAAAAACCCGAAACGGGTGTCCCCTCCTGCCCGGAAAATTCCGACAATGAAGGTGGTGTTTATCGACTGGCCTATGACAAAGTACGAAAGCACGAGCATCATTTTTGAAAGATAGACAGCCGCCTGATCAGACAAAACCATGAAATTGAGGACTATGGGCCGTGCTATAAGAATAACCAGCGCCCCCAAAAAACCTGTAATTACGCTGAGAAACGCGTATTTTCTGCCGTAATCCCGTGCTCCTTCAATGTCTCCTGCCCCGATTTTTTTCCCTATTTCGATTGTGGCGGCCACGGAGACCCCAAAGGCTATTATCATGGAAAGCTGCCGCGCGACCTGTGTCACCGCATTTGCCGCCACAGCCGCCCTCCCCAGATGCCCTAAAATACCGGTAATCGTTGAAAGCCCCAGTCCCCAGAGAAGCTCGTTGGCGATGACCGGCGAGGAATATTTCCAAAAATCCCGGAACAGGAGGCTGTTTTTGATTGTCAAGAAGCTCCATTTGAATTTCATGACATCGTTTATACGCCGGTCATAGATTATGACAACAAGGGATTCGGAAGCCCTGGCGATAACCGTTCCCAAGGCGGCCCCTATGATTCCGAGGGGTGGACATCCCAGATAGCCGAAAATCAAAACCGTATTTGCCGCCAGGTTTATAAAAAAGGAGCACAAATAAGCCAGGGTCGCTATCCTGACCCGTTCCATGCTCCTCATGGTGTTAAGATATATTAAATTGAAGGCGGTAAACGGATAGGCAAAGCAGACATACCGCAGGTACTTGACGCCTTCCTCTATGACTTCTTCATCCCTGGTGAAAACCGCCATTATGCGGGCAGGGAAAACCAGAGCCGCCAAGGTGAAAATTCCGCTTATCAAAAGGCCGATTTTTATGGCAATGCCGAAAATCGTCGCAATTGCCTGCATATTTTTTCTTCCCCAATACTGGGCGATTAAAACGGAGGCTCCGGAAGTTACCCCGAACAGGAAGAGGCTCATGTTAAAATAAACCTGGTTCCCCAAAGAGGCTCCAGAGATGACTTTTTCGCCAACCCGTCCCAACATTATGACATCAAGGGAATTTATTGCCGTTGTTATAAGATTTTGTGCTGCGACAGGAATTATCAATACTGCCGCTGAATGCAAAAAGTTTTTGGCGCTTAATTTGTTCATTTTTTCACTAAAATATTTTTTCCAAACGATGTCAAGCATGCTAAAATCCGGTACAGTGTTTTTATCATTGGTTTTCTTTTATTATTTGAAACAGGAGGAAAAAATGAAAGAATCAGAACTTTCAAAAGATGCTTTGATTGAATTCATCAAAAGCCGTAGAAGCTGCCGCTCTTTTTCCAAAAAAGATGTTCCGGAAGAAGACGTAAAGACAATTCTGGAATGTGCCGTGGCCGCTCCCAGCGGACGGGGACTCCAAACCTGGAAATTTACTGCGGTTATGAACCGTGAAAAAATAGCCCGGTTGTGCGCTGCGGTGGGCAAAGCGTTGGGCCGGGAAGGCTATGATATGTATAATCCGGCGGTTCTTTTTATAACTTCAAATGAAAAAACCAGTCCTTTCCGGGAAGTGGACAACGCCTGTGCCATAGAAAATATTTATCTGGCAAGCGAGGCTTTGGGGCTCGGATGTGTCTGGATAAACCAGCTGTTGGATTGCTTTGACAACCCGGACGTGCGGAGGGTTTTGAACGAATTCGGAATACCGGAAAATCATGGAGTTTACGGTTGTGCCGCGGTAGGTTATCCTGAAACCGTTCCAACAACAAAAACCATAAAAGGTAAAATATATATAGTAAAATAATTTCGGAATTACTGTGAAAATGTTAAGAATTTGTGAAGCTTGTTGGAATTTTTCAGGTTTAAGTTGAATTTTATTTGACTTATTAAATTTTGTTGCTTATAATCAAACTTGCATATTTATATTTTTCTTGAGATGGAGGAAGAAAAATGAAAAAAATTATTGGCATTCTCTTGATTTTTGCCGTCATCGGCGGAATCGCGTTTGCCGGAGGTAGCGGGGAAAGCGCCAACGCTAAAAAACCTCTCGTTTGGTTCAACAGACAGCCTTCTGATCCTACAACTGGAGTTATAGACATGGACTCCATGAACTGGAACGACAAAACCTACTATGTCGGTTTTGACGCTGCTGGCGGTGGTGCTGTTCAGGGAAAACTTATTACAGATTATCTTGCTTCTGCAGATCCTGCCAAGCTCGACCGCAACGGCGATGGTATCATCGGTTATGTGCTTTGCATTGGTGACGTCGGTCACAATGACTCCAAAGCCCGTACACAGGGTATCCGCGAAGCTCTCGGAACATGGAACGGTTCAACAGACGCCGGTGACGTTAAAGAAGGTTCTGCGAATGTCGGCGGAACAACAATGAAAGTTGTTGAGCTTCAGGGCCTTCCCATGACCGGTACAGACGGTTCAACATGGAACGCCAACGCCGCTACAGATGCTATGCTGAACTGGGCGACCCGCTTCGGTACAGCGATTGATATGGTTGTTTCCAACAACGACGGTATGGCTATGGGTTGTCTCCAGGCTTCCAACTATCCTGCCGGTGTTCCTATCTTCGGATATGACGCCAACGCGGATGCTATCGACGCTATCGGTGCCGGTACTCTTTCTGGAACTGTTTCCCAGAACGTAGACGCTCAGGCTGCCGGAACTCTCCAGGTTATCCGCAACCTTCTCGACGGCCTCACAGGTGCTGATGTCTATACAAAAGGTTTCTCTGAACCCGACCAGTACGGAAACAAGATTACTCCTCCGGTTGACTGGCGTGCAGATGAAAAAGCCATTATGGCCCAGAACTCTGGTGTAAATGCCTCTAACTGGAAGAACTACACCTTCGGTGTACGTGATACCGGAATCAAGCAGACCAATGCTGCAAAGAAGCGCGTTCTTCTTACCATTTACAACTCTGCTGATAACTTCCTGTCCTCTTCTTATCTTCCTGCCCTCAACTACTATGCTCCTCTTATGAACATTGAGCTGACTGTTGTTCAGGGTGACGGACAGAATGAAGCCAGTTGCTTGGATCGCTTTACCAACCTTAATAACTATGATGCCTATGCCATCAACATGGTAAAGACGAACTCTGGACGCGACTATACTGACAAGCTGCGCTATTAATCGCCATAAATAAGATTTGTTAAAACAAATCTTAAGTTTGTTTAGTCGCACGAAGCCATGTCCTGCGTTGCGGGGCATGGCAATTTTTTGCTATGCAGATTAGAGGAGTAAACGGAGAAGCATATGAATGACTCTGTTTTGGAAATCAGGAATCTTTCTAAAGCGTTCGCAAAAAATAAAGTTTTGGATGGAATTGATTTAACGGTAAAAAAAGGTTCTGTTCTCGGACTCATGGGCGAAAACGGCGCTGGAAAATCCACAATGATGAAATGCCTTTTTGGAATTTATGCTAAAGATGAAGGGCACATTTCTTTGTTGAATAAACCGGTCAATTTTAAAAATCCGAAAGAAGCTTTGGAAAGTGGTGTTGCTATGGTTCACCAGGAATTGAACCAGTGTCTGGATAGAACTGTTACTGATAATCTTTTTCTGGGACGTTATCCGACACGGGCCGGTGTTGTTGACGAAGCAAAGATGTTAAAAGAGAGCATAAATCTTTTTGCATCACTGAATATGAATGTAAATCCCAAAACTGTGATGAGAACAATGTCTGTTTCGCAGAGACAGATGGTGGAAATTGCCAAGGCTGTTTCTTATGATGCAAAAATCATAGTTTTGGATGAACCGACTTCTTCCTTGACGGAGCGGGAGGTTCAAAAGCTCTTTTCTATTGTCAGGGATTTGAGGAAAAAAGGCGTTTCTTTTGTTTATATTTCCCACAAGATGGACGAGGTTTTCGAGATTTGTGATGAAGTTTCGGTTCTCCGGGACGGTAAAATGATTTTAACCAAGCCCATCAAAGAAACAAACATGAATGAGCTTATCGCAGCGATGGTCGGTCGGTCTCTTGATAAACGTTTCCCTGATGTAGACAACGTTCCAGGAAAAGATTTTCTCGAAATTAAAGATCTTTCAACAAAATTTGATCCTGTCCTTGAGAATATTTCTTTCACTGTTAAAAAAGGGGAGATTTTCGGCCTTTATGGTCTTGTGGGTGCAGGACGCAGCGAGCTTCTGGAATCTCTTTTTGGGGTCCGTACAATTGCTTCCGGAGAAATTATTCTGAATGGCAGACGAATGCGTTTTAGAAACAGTAAAGACGCCATGGAACATGGTTTTGCCTTGGTAACGGAAGAGAGAAAGCTGAACGGAATGTTTGGTAAAGATACCATACAGTTTAATACTGTAATTACAAACCTTTCCAGCTATAAGACTTTCGGCGTTCTTTCAGATAAAAAAATGAAAGAAGCCGCCAACCGTGAAATTAAGGTTATGCATACAAAGTGTGTTTCCGCAGATGAACTTATAAGTGCTCTTAGTGGCGGAAACCAGCAGAAAGTTATTATCGGAAAATGGCTTGAACGCCAGCCGGAAGTTTTCCTTATGGATGAGCCTACCCGCGGTATTGATGTCGGTGCGAAATATGAGATTTACCAGCTCATTATCAAAATGGCGAAAGAGGGAAAAACCATCATTGTTGTTTCGAGTGAAATGCCGGAAATTCTTGGTATCACTAACAGAATTGCTGTTATGTCGAACCATAAAATTACCGGTATTGTGAATACGAAAGAAACAGACCAGGAAACGTTACTGCGTCTGGCTGCTGAAAATTTGTGAGGATGAAGCTGATGAGTGAAAAAATTGCAGAAGTTAAATCTTTAGAAGATGATGCAAAACTTCGGGAGTACACCTCCGCTTTGTATGAATTGCGGAAAGACGGTGTCAACAAGGTAATGTCCCTTCAGCAGGAGATTCTTGCTGCTAAAAAGAACAAAATCCTTGATGCGGACGAAAAAAACCGGATGATTTCGTCCTATATGAAACAGATTGCGGAAGCTCGCCAAATTGCGGCGGAAAACCGTGATGAAGAAAAACGTATCGAGAAAGAAGCTGTCGCTTACGCTAATTCCATTTCCAAGGATTATATCGCAAATATCCTTGCAGAGGAGAATACGAATATTGCGCGGCACACGGAAAACTACCGTGGAGAAGTTGCCCAGATAAAGGAAGAGGCCGCCGCGGACTGTGAAAAAATCCGTGCGGATTTTGCGGGAAAAGATCCTGTTGCCTTAAAGCAGGAAATTTCTGTCCGTAAATATGAAATGAATTCTTCTTTGTATGACGCAAAATCCAGATATCTGTCTGCTATTTCAAGGTGCAAGGCTGCCAAGAACCAGGCGTTTGTTGACCATGTCCAGAAAAACAGAAGTTTGCGCAACGGTAAATCCAAATTCTCCGAAGATGTAGGATTAAGTTTCCGTGACTACATTTACAATTTTACTGCGCAGAAATTCTTCCTGGACAACGGATTGTATCTTGCTATTTTGGTTTTCTTTATTGTTTGTGTTGTACTGGCACCCCTGTCCGGAAGAGGTGTTCTCCTGTCCCTGCCGAATATCTTCACGATTTTTGAACAGGCTTCAACCCGTATGTTCTATGCCCTTGGTGTTGCCGGCTTGATCCTGCTCGCAGGTACTGACCTCAGTATAGGCCGTATGGTTGCCCTTGGTGCTGTTACTACCGGTCTTATCCTTCATCCCGGAAAGAATATCGTTATGTTCTTCGGAATGGGACCCTGGGATTTTACCGCCATGCCGATGGGACTGCGTGTTATTATGGCTTTGGTCTTGTCCGTGATTTTGTGCGTTATTTTCAGTTCTTTTGCCGGGGTGTTCTCCGCCAGATTGAAAATACACCCGTTTATTTCCACGTTGGCGACCCAGCTCATAATTTACGGTCTTTTGTTCTTCGGAACAACGGGTACTCCGGTAGGTTCAATCGAAAGCGGCATAAAGGATGCTTTGGGCGGCCGCTGGTTCCTGTTTAATTTGAATGGGGATTCCATAACCTTCCCGAAACTGATTATACCGGCTGTCCTTGCCGTTATTGTCGCCTGGTTTATATGGAACAAAACAACATTCGGTAAGAATATGTATGCTGTCGGTGGAAACTCCGAGGCTGCGAGCGTCAGCGGTATAAGCGTTTTCCGCACAACCATGGGCGTTTTCATCATGGCCGGTATTTTCTATGGATTCGGTTCCTTCCTGGAAGCTTTCAAAGCCAATGCCAGTGCCGGTACCGGGCAGGGTTATGAGCTGGATGCCATCGCCGCCTGTGTTGTAGGTGGTATTTCATTTAATGGTGGTATCGGTAAGATAGGCGGTGCCGTTGTCGGAGTAATCATTTTCACCGGCTTGACCTACTGTCTGACCTTCCTTGGTATTGATACAAACCTCCAGTTTGTTTTCAAAGGTTTCATCATCATTGCAGCTGTTGCCCTTGACAGTATCAAGTATCTGAAGAAGAAATAATCTCTCTTCTGTCATTAAAAAATCCCCGGTTTTGCCGGGGATTTTTTTTCGTTTTGTTTACCGGAAAAGGTATACAAAAAATTGCAGTTTATTTTTTATTGAAGGTCAAAGGAGTCGGTTCCGTAGCGGAAGGAAACGGCATGTCTAAATGCATCTTAGTATCGGTTTCGATAATGCCATTTATTGTGAGAGGGGCTGATCCATCCGTATCCATTTTTGCCGTTATTATGTGGTTTTTGATGACTTCCCATTTACCCGTCGAGGAATTTCCAAGGGTATTTGAATAGGTTCCGGTCACATTCATTGTGAAAGTACCATCGGGTTTGACGGTTAAAGTGATTGTGCCGTTAGTCGAATCTTCATGGATCCAGGTTCCGCTGTAATCGGGATCCGAGTCAGAGCTTGAAGAGCAGGCGGTTGTGAAAAAAGCGGTGACACACAATACACACAGGATTGTGAAAAAGGTCTTTTTCATTTCATTCTCCTAATAAAAAAGATATACCCCGTATATATAAGGGTAAAAACAAATGCCTTATATATAACAGGTAAAGATATAACAATTTATTATTATTAAAAGTTTGGATACAATACGGGGGTATAATATTTATAAATCCATAGGGAATTTTTCTGGATAATTTGGGTCTCCGGACTGTTCCTGTGCGCCCGGTGCTAGAAGACATTCTGCTACTGGTAATAATTGGTGTGAATCATGGAAACAGGTTGAGCGTTCCGGTTTTGCGTCATGAGCCTACAGTTCTGCCGCCCCAAAGGGGAGAATTCCTTTTTTCCCATTCAATGGCAGCTTCGAAGTCAACCTCCGGACAGCAGTTTTCTTCTATCTGGAGGGCGGTTTCATGCAGGCGCCGGATGCAGCCGGATTTGTCGGTGTATCCCAGCCGGGATTTTTCTATGGCGTCCCGCAGAATCCGGATGCTTTCATCGTAAACGCGGCTGGGTACCGGGAACGGATGTCCGTCTTTGCCGCCGTGGGCAAAACTGAACCGGGCGGGATCCCGGAACCGGGATGGGGTACCGAAAATAACTTCGCTGACCAAGCACAGGGACTGAAGGGTGCGTGCTCCCAGTCCCGGGGTAAGAAGCAGGCTGTCAAAGTCGGCGGGCTGCGACTCGTATGCGGTGGCGAGGACGGCGCCCAGCCGCTTCAAGTCGGTGTCGGCGGCGGTTACATTGTGCCGGGCGGGCATGGACAGGTTGCGGATTCCCGCCGGTGCCGGGGTATCCGGTTGCAGAATGGTTTTTAGTTCCCGGTTTATCCTGTCAGGCTCTTCCAATGCCAGGGAGAGAACAGCGGCACGGGTTCCTGCCGCCGCCCTGTCGGTCAGGTTGAGGATGGTGCCCTTGTTTTCCCCGGTAACGCCGGAATGGGGTTCTTCCGTAAAAGAGGCGAGATTTTGGGAGTACCAGTGGTACCGGCGGGCGGTTTTTGCCGCCGGGTTCATTCCCTGCTGCACCACCGTCCAGTCCCCTTCAATTGAAAGGATGAAGTTGTGCTGGTATAGCTGGAATCCGTCCTGGACAGCGGTATTGTCTGTTTTGGCGCAAAGCCGGCTGGCGGTTATCAGCTTTCCGGCGTCAAGACCGGTGTGTTCCCCCAGATAGGTAAGCTCTTCCGGTGTTTTCCGGGAATATTTTCCCCGTCCGCCGCAGACACACAGCCCGAAGTCCTTTGCCCGGGGATTTATCCCCCGTTTCAGGGCGTAAAGCACGCTGGTGGTGATTCCGGAAGAATGCCAGTCCATGCCCAGCACCGCTCCCAGCGACTGGAACCAGAGGGGATCCGCCAGCCGCCGGAGAACTTCTTTTTTCCCGTAATTGATGAGAAGGGATTCTATAATCAGCGTGCCCAAGTCCCGCATCCGGTCCGCAAGCCAGCGGGGGACGGTTCCTGTGTGAAGGGGTAGATCTGCGTGTCCTGTTCTTTTCATTCTGAAAACACAGTGGGGAATTTCGCTAATAGTGTCAAGGCGGGTAATTTCTTGCTTCTTGTATATTTCATTATCCTATAATCTGTCCTGCAACAAGTTTGAATATTCGTTTCAAATGGGGAGGATTCCTTTGATTTTCAAACCTGCGATTAGTAATGGTACTGTTTCCTTTTTGCAATAAGAAAACAGGCTGAAACGAGGGCCGCCATAATTTCCGCTCCTACTGCCGAAAACCATATGCCGTCAACGCCCCAGAACCTGGGAAGAATGAGGACTGCGGCAGTCTGGAAACAGAGGGTGCGGAGAAAGGATATTACGGCGGAAATCAAGCCGTTGTTCAAGGCGGTAAAAAAGCCGGAGCTGAAAATTCCGATTCCGGCAAAAAGAAAGGCAAAAGAAAAGAGGAAAAATCCATGGGTGGTAATTTCCGTAAGTTCCTGGTCGTAGCCCACGAAAAGGCGGGTCAGGGTTTCCGCCGAAACAAAGGCTGTTGCCACCATGAGTAATGATACCGAAAGAATTATGGCAAGGCTTTTACATAAGAGATTGTGGAGCTGCTTCCAGTTTTTTGCCCCGAGATGGTAACTGAACAATGGGGCACTTCCCACGGAATATCCGATAAATGTGGAAGAAAAAATAAAATTAACATACATAAGGACACCGTAGGCTGCAACACCGTTTTCTCCGGCATATTTCAAGAGCTGGATATTGTAAAGAATGCCTACCAGCGACATTGAAATATTGCTGAGAAGTTCCGAAGAACCGTTTGTTACGGTTTGAAAAACTGCCCTCAGATCAATTTTAGTGGCGGTAAGTTTAAGATGACTTGAGTTTTTTCCGGCAAAATAGACTAAGGGAAGTAAACCTCCCACACATTGGCTCAATGCGGTTGCGGCGGCGGCACCTTCCAGTCCCCAGTGGAAAACAGCCACAAAGAGGGCGTCCAGAATGATGTTGGTAAGCCCTGCCGACAAGGTAAAGTAGAGACCCAGGTGTGGTTTTCCCGCAGTTGGAAAAAAAATCTGGAATTCGTATTGCAGGATAAGTGCCGGCAGGGCAAACAGGAGAATCCTGCCGTAACTTATGCTGTTTTCCAAAAGCTCACCTTCTGCACCCAAGGCAATAGTAATCGGACGGATTGCAACCAAGCCTGCCGCCGCCGCAACAACACTGAATCCTATTGAGGTGTATATAATGAGGGAAAAGGTTTGGCAGGCTTTTTCCCGGTTGCCTTCACCCATGGTTTTTGCGGTTAAGGCTCCTCCCCCTGTTCCGAAAAGAAAGCCAAAGCTCCCCAGTATGGAAATAAGGGGAAAGATAAAATTTAACGCAGTGAATTCGGCCTTTCCTGCAAAGTTGGACACAAAGAACCCGTCAACAATGGTGTACACCGATGTAAAAATCAGCATTACAATGGAAGGTAGTGTAAAACGCAGTAGTTTTGCAAAGGTGAAATTGTCTGAAAACCGTATCATAGATTAAAGCCCTGCTGTTTTTTCCTTTAAGGCTGCAAGAAAATCTTCGGTCATGGAAAGATATTTCTGTAAGTCCTCATGATTCCACCGGGAGATAATTTCGTTTTCCATGTCCATGATTTTCATAACCGTGTTCCGGGCAAGCTCCTGTCCCTTTGGGGTAAGGCTGATTCGTTTGGATTTTCCGTCTATGTATTCCAGATAGACCAGGTTTTCTTTTTCCATATTTCTTATGGAAGAATTGATTGTCTGTTTGTTCAGGCCGGAAAGTTTTTTGATTTCCTGCAAGGGGCAAGAGCCGCCTCCCAGGCAGATTGTATAGAGGATTATGGAGTAACTGTTGGAAATGTTCAGTTTGAGGTTTGCCTCATGGTAAACAGAGTCAATTTCACTTAATAGCAAAAGATAGTGTTTGAGGGATTTAGTGATGCTCATAATAAAAAATAGTCCTTTTAAGGACTAAAATAGTACGGTTTAGTATTATTGTCAAGGCGGGTTTGCATTGGTGAATTTGTTTTAAGGAAATTCTGTACAGAAAATGTTGTGCAGGAAATTTGACACAGGAAACCTGCACAGGGCAAACCTGCAAAACATAAAAAAACAGCCGTTACATTGAGCAACGGCTGTTTTAAGCTTTTACCTTGAATAAGCAATCTTACAGGTAATTTTTTATATTTTCCCCTAAACGCAAAATATGGAAGTGCAGGAATTATTATCTGTTTCTTCTCTTTTCCCTGCTCTTTGCAATATCTGAAAAGAAGTTATCAAAGGGAGATCTGGTGTCTGCCACCCATTTGGCTCCAGGAGTATTGCTGTCTACGATTCTTCCGTCTTTAACATAATTGCCGAACAATCCGATTTTGCACATGAACCACATTCCGCCTATTGCTCCGATTATATAGATAAGTACCTGGAAGAAAATGGCGAGGAAAAGTTTTACAATTACCGAAATAAAGATACCCACTACTGTTAATGTTCCAACCCAGTAGAAGGTATAAAATATTCCCAAAAAGAGTCCCCTGAGTTTGAATTTTATTCCGTAATACAATACAGAAGGAAGGGGAAGTGCTATTAAGAGTGTTGTGAACAAAAACCTTATTGCAGATTCGGCCTGTGCAATGGTGGCTTCTTCTCCTTCTGCCACTCCAAAAAGCTCGGAAGGAAGATTAAAGCACAGCACAACGAAGGCAATAAATGCCAAAATAGGAAGGACGATTGAGGGCCAAAGTTTGAATGTTTTTCCCCGGCTTTGTGCATACTGGTCGGCAGACATATTAACCGCACTCATCGAAATGATTTGGGCAAAAATAGCCAGAACAAGGGGTATACTGTTTCTGGCAGCTTTCATAACTGAATAGAATTCCACATCACAGAACCATATTGAAAGGGGTCCCAGTCTTATAAAATAATATCCCTCCATGATTATGGCGATTGTAATGGCAATAACCGTGTACAGGAATTTGAACGCAGATGCCACTTTGTTTGTACTGCGTATGAGTACTATGTTAATAACAAGGGGGGATACAAGCAGAATAAAAACAGCCCAAAGGTAGAGGGGGGACATGAGCATCTCGCCTTCAGGGGAACGGAGATCCAAGGCATTGTAAACCTTTTTTGTACCGGTTTCCTTGTCGTCAAGCCGTATCATGTTGGGGCTCATGTTATAGTCCTTCAGGATATCCTTTGTTCCCTCCGGGTTCTTATCCGAGAATTTCAGGTTCCAGGCATAAATGTATTTTGTCTGCCCCTCATAAACGATTTCAGCATTGAAACGGAGGTAATTTGGTAATTGGTCAACCTTATTCGGAATAATCCTTTTTACCGTGACTTCGGTGCCGTTGGGAATTTCAATATATTCATCTTTGTAGTTAATGTCAGCCCGCTCTTTGTAAGTATTTGCAACCAGCTCGTCATAGGCTTTGGCATATTTGTTTACAAAGCTGTCAATTTCGTAAATCTGGGCTGTCGCTTCGGGAATAATCATCAAAGCGAAAATAAACAGGAAAAAGGGTAAAAAGAATTTTTTCATCGGTGTCTCCTCTTATTCTGGACAAAAAAGATATTGTTCAAACTCCAGACAACATCTTTTTATTTCGACCAGGCTTTTATGATAATACCCCTTATACGTATTTGTCAAATAATAAAAATGAAAGTGTAGCTAAGGTACAGGTTTTGATTCTGCAAAACAAAAATTTCAATCATCTTTGTTTTTGCAACCAATCCGGAACGCGGCGGGGGAACAGGCATATTTTTGCTCAAAAGCCCGGGTAAAATATGAGGCGGAGGCAAAGCCGCATTCGGCGGCAATGTCGATGATTTTCCTGTCAGTGCCCGACAACATTTGTGCCGCTGTTTCCAGCCTGAAGTTCTTTACAAAGGCAATGAAGCTGCGGCCGGTCATGTCGCGGAACAGCTTCATAAAATGGCTTTCAGAGACGGCGCAGTGTGCGGCGGCTTCCCGGACGCTTATCGGCCGCATATAGTTCTGCCGGACAAACAGGATGATTTTTTTCAGCCGGTCGCCGGATGTACCGGGGGAAGGGTGCCCCGGTTCCGTTCGCTCCCCATTGGCTTGCAGCAGGTGCATGACGGCGAAAAGGTCGCTTTTGATTTTCATGCCGAAGCTTTCCGCCTTTCTGTTGTCGATTAAGTCTTTCAGGTACGGGCGGATTTCCCGGTTGAGGGCGCTGCCTTCCTGAACCAGCACGGGAATGCTGATGGCGCCGGTTTGCAGGGGCAGGAAAAAAGACTGGAAGGTTTCGTCCTTTTCGTCCGGGCACAGGAGTTTGAACCTGAACAGAATCGTAAAATATTCCAGGGCGTCATTGCCGTGCCGGGAGATTGAATGGATTGTCTGGGGCGTGATGAACGCAATATCACCGCCGTTGATGAGGAATTCCTGCACCCCTGTTCTGATTGCGGCGCATCCTTTGACGGCAACAATGATTTCCATTTCGTCATGCCAGTGGAGGGGGTAAGAGAGCAGGTAGCCGGGAATATTCCCCCGGTATACCACATAGGGGAAGTCAATCCGGCCGTGGAGCTTTGTTTCGTGGACGGCTTCATCATAATAATAGTTTTGTGCAAGTAAATTCATCTTTTTCGGAAAGAATTATAGATTTTATGATAGTATACTTCAAGTATGAAAACCGAATGTATTGAACATAGAACCGCACTGCATTGCAGCGCACTGGACGAAAAAACCGTAAGCGTCAGGATAAAAACCGGAAAAGATGTTACGGCTGTTTTCCTGGTTGCCGCCGACCCCTTCACCGGAGGTGTTTCGCCCTCTGACCCCTGGGACGGGGAGCGCATCCCCATGGAAATTGAGGCGGAGCTGCGGAATCATTTTATGTGGAAAGCCTGCGCTCATGCGGAATGGCGGCGGCTTCAGTATTATTTCGAGATTCAGCAGGGCGGGGAACGCCTTATCCGGCTGGAAAGCGGTTTTTACAGGCCGGAAGAATTCGCCGCATACCGGGGGCTTCGGCAATATTCCCGGTTCCCGTGGATAAACAGCAGCGACATAAATCTTCCGCCCCGGTGGGTAAAGGAAACCGTCTGGTGCCAGATAATGCCCGACCGGTTCTGTGCCCGGCTGGACGCTTCCGGGAAACGCCCGGCGACAAAGGTCTGGAAATGCGAGGACGGCATGAGCCACGCTGATTTTTACGGCGGTGACCTGCCCGGCATTACGTCCCGGCTGGAATACCTGAAAGACCTGGGGTTTTCAGGCATATATCTTACACCGGTGTTCTTATCCGGTTCTTACCACCGCTACAACACCGATGACTATTACACCATTGACCCGGATTTGGGTACCCGGCAGGATATGAAGGAAATGGTGGACAAAGCCCATTCCCTGGGAATCCGGGTTATGCTGGATGCCGTGTTCAACCATTGCGGCACCGGCTTTTTTGCCTGGCGGGATGTGCTGGAAAAGGGGGAGGCATCGCCGTACAAGGACTGGTTTTTCATTAATTCCTGGCCGGTGGAAAATTCCGGGAAGGATACCCGGGACGGCCGGTTTTACTCTTTTGCCTTTGTCTCCGAAATGCCTAAGCTGAACACCGACAATCCGGAAGTGCAGGAATATTTTACCCGGGTTTGCGCCTCCTGGATTTCAGAGTGGAATATTGACGGTATCCGGTTTGATGTGGGGAACGAGATTTCCCATGACTTTATCAGGAATCTTTCCCGGAGGCTGAAAAAGCAGAAACCGGAAATTTTTCTGCTGGGGGAAATATGGCACGATTCCCTCAACTGGCTTTCCGGCGGGGAATACGACTCGGTGATGCACTATCCCTTTTTGATAGACCTGTGGGAATTCTGGGCGACGCCGGGCCGGGTTCAGGCGGATTTGATGTACGGCATGAACAACAGCCTGACCATGTACCGGGACGGGCTTGCCGCTTCACTGTTCACCTTCCTTGATACCCATGACACGGTGAGGGCTGCCAGCCGTTGCGGGAACAATGATACGTTGTTGCAGCAGCTCGCCTTCCTGTTGACCATGCCCGGAAGCCCCTGCCTGTTGTACGGGACGGAACTGCCGCTCACCGGGGAAGATGATTTGCAGGGCCGGAAATGTATGCCCTGGGAACAGATAGACCGGGGCGATTTCCAGCCGTTTTCCGGTGAAGTGAAGAAACTCATCGCTTTGCGGAATTCGCTGCCCCAGCTGAAAACAACGGCGTGCTTTTGGAATCCCGACACTGCCGGAGGCCGGCTGGTGTCTTATGCCCGTGTTTCCGGTGATATACCGGCGGTGGCGGTGTTCCTCAATGTTTCTGATAGGGCGGAGAAAATTTCCTGCCCCGGTGACTTTGTTTCCCGGAACGGGTCGGGGCGGAAAGCCGGGCTGCCGGAACCGGAAATCCTGTACAGCCGTCTGTTTTCCCCGGAGGAAGGCCTGCTTGAGCCGGGCGGTATTCTGATTATCCGTGTGTGAGGTACGGGCTGGTGGGTTCCCCGGAAGAGGCGCAGGTGCGCGTTGTAACGGAAAAAAGCGAGGTTGCTTCCGGCTCTCTTATTGAAATGGCGGGCCGCAGCTGGCGCGTTGAACGGCTTCTGGGCAGGGGGAAGGGCGGCTATTCCTGGCTTGTGACAGGACGGAAACCCGTCGGGCAGGCTGAAGCACCTGAAAACAAGCCCGCTCCGGCTCCGGAATATTCCGCCGTTCTGAAGCAGCTGCACCATGAGCCGTGCGAATACTACAGCTTCGGGGATAAGTTCATGAGCGAAATGAATGATTACGCGAAGCTGTGCGCCCTCGGTGTGCCGCTGCCGCGGATGATTGCGTCCGACCTGGAACGCGAGCTTATTCTGAAGGAGTACATTGACGGGGAAAGCGCCATGGAGCTTGCCCGGCGGAACGCCGTGACTCCGGGGCAGATTGCGGCTGTGGGGGCTTTGAGCGTTGTACTCCGTGAAGCCGGACTCAACATTGACTGGTACCCCACAAATTTTATTGTGCGGCGGACAGACGGCAAAATCTTTTACATTGATTACGAATGCAACCGGTACGACGAAAAGTGGAGCTTTGAAAACTGGGGAATCCAGTATTGGGATGCAGCGCAAATCCTTTGACCGGCGCCACACCCTGGGAAATTACAGCGTGGAGATATCTTTTACAAGGGAATCGACATCGCCGGCGTCTGTGCTCCAGCTTGTACAAAAGCGGACACAATGCAAACCTTCTCCTAAATCACTTTCATATTCAAAAATGTATTTTTCTGAAAGCTTGTCCATGCGGCTTTTTGTAAGAACAGCGAATTGCTGGTTTGTGGGACTTTCCGCATACAGGGTAATTCCCCGGGCTTTAAAAGCTTCTTTTATTTTCATTGCCTGTATAACCGCATTTCTTGTTATGGAGAAATACAGCCCGTCTTTGAACAGGGTGTAGAATTGAAGACCGAGGAGCCATCCCTTCGCAAGCATGGCGCCGTTTTGCTTCATGTAACTTCTGAAATTCATTTTAAGTTCGGGGTTTTTCAAGACAAGAGCTTCTCCGAAAAAGGCGCCGCATTTTGTTCCGCCGATGTAAAAAGCGTCTGCGTAGCGTGCGATGTCCTCCATGGTTACGTTGCCACCTTCTGCCCCAAGTCCGTATCCCAGACGCGCGCCGTCTATGTAAAGGTACAGACCGTATTCATCACATACACGACGTAAATCCTCCAACTCGCTTTTTGAGTAAACAGTTCCAAGCTCTGAAGGAAAGGAAATAAAAACAAGCTTAGGCTGAGTGATGTGTTCTTTTATTCCGCTTAATTTATAGGTTTGGGCTTCTTTTGCCACAGAAGATGCGGAAAGTTTCCCGCTTGTACTTTTTTGTATGAGGATTTTATGTCCTGTGTTTTCAACAGCTCCCGTTTCGTGTCCGTGTATATGTGCACAATCCGCACTGATTACAGATTGAAAAGGTCTTAGAGCGGCGGCTATAAGGGTGTAATTGGTTTGTGTTCCTCCTGTCAAAAAATGGATGTCGGAATCAATTCCTCCTAGATATTTTTTTATTTCCTGACAGCCTTTTTCGCACCATTCATCTAAACCGTATCCGCCGTAATTTTCTGTATTTGTCCGGGAAAAAGCATCGAGAATTTCCGGACAAGCCCCTTTATTGTAATCATTGTTAAAACGTATCATAAGCCTTTGTAACATAATGTCTGTGAAAATTCAATGGATCTACGGTTTATAATGAAAATATGGTATAAGGCAATGCTCCTTGACCAAGGCAGGTTTTATGTTTACCTTGAGATAGAATTAAAACAACGTTCGTTTACTGGTCTATGATTTTTTATGGAAGAATCTAATATGATACAATTTTTGCTTGAAACTGACGGTAAAATTCTTTTGTGGATACAGAACTATATGAGGAATGATTTCCTTACCGTTGTTTTTAAATTTATTACACATTTATGTGATGCCGGATTGATCTGGATTGCACTTACGTTCGTTTTTCTGGTTATAAAGAAAACGAGGCAATCCGGCTGTCTTTTAGCTGTTTCTATGATTCTGGAAATACTTGTCACAAACCTTTTACTGAAAAATATTGTTGCCCGTCACCGTCCCTATGAAACGGTAGAAGGTCTTTCAAGATTAATCGAAGCGCAAAAGGATTTTTCTTTTCCATCCGGACATTCAGGAATTTCTTTTGCAGCCGCCACTGCTGTTTTTATCCTTTTTCCAAAAAAAGCCGGGATACCGGCCCTTGTTTTTGCATTTCTCATAGCTTTTTCCCGGCTTTATTTAGGGGTACATTTCCCGTCAGATGTAATTGTTGGTGCTCTTGCCGGAACAGTTTGTGCCGTTGCGGTTTGTATGACGTACCGGATTAAAACGGGCAATTCAGGGTTGTCAAAAACCGGGAAAACATTAAAGGCGGAAAATTCCCCGGACGGGGCGGGAAACGGCGGCAAGACGGATGTCTGATGGGTCGGCTATCCGGCTGTTTTGCCCGATGATTTGTAGCAGACAACGAGAAGGATAAACGATGTCAGCGCTGAAACAGTTGATGCCACCGGTTCCGCCCAAAAAATTCCGTTTACGCCGATGACTAGCGGAAAGATAAGCGCCAAAGGAATCAGCAATATGACTTTGCGGAGTAAAGCGACAAATATGGAGGTTGCGGCTTTTCCAAGGGCAACAAAGGTTCTTTGGGCACCCATTTGTATACCAAAAATCCAAACTGCCCCGCAATAAACAGGAAGGAGTTTTGCCGTCAAGTCAACAAGTTCTTTGTTTTTTGAAAAAACCGAAACAAAAAAATGCGGAAAAATATTTAGAATCGCAAATGCGAAAATGGAAGCCGCAAATGATATTATGGTCATGCGTTTAATTAAAAGCCTGACACGTTGATTTTTTTTTGCCCCATAGTTGTAACTTATAAGTGGTTGTACTCCATCGGTAAATCCTTGAATTGGCACATAACACATTTGCATAAGACTTTGCAGGATTGTCATTGCCCCAACATAAATATCTCCTCCGTACTTTTGCAAACCGGAATTAAAAACAACAAAAACCGCGCTTTCTGTGGCTGACATCATGAAAGGGGAGACTCCCAAGGCGGAAATTTTTGAAGCAACTTTTTTTTTGAACCGGATAGAGGAAAACTTGAGTTTTATTCTTGAGTTTTTAGATGTTAAAAATAAAAGAATCCACAATGCGCTTACAGCCTGGGAAATTATTGTAGCTATCGCTGCGCCTTTTACCCCTAATCCGAATATAAAAATGAAAATCGGATCAAGAATAATATTTGTTGCTGCTCCTATAATTGTGGAAAGCATCGCAGTTCTAACCCGGCCTTGGGCATTGATAAAAGGATTTAATCCCACTGTAATTTGAACAAAAAAAGTTCCTGCAAGGTAAATTGTAAGATAATTTTCAGCATAAGAAATCGTATCCATACTGGCGCCGAAGGCAAAAAGAACCTGGCGCCTGAATATCAAGAAACCTGCCGTGAGTAAAACTGAAAACGCCACCAACATAATAAAAGCGTTCCCTAAAATGCTTTCCGCCCGTTCCGGAGCTGTTTTGTCATATTCTGCCTTTCCCAGCTCAATTGCCGCCAGAGGCGCCCCTCCAGCTCCGGCAAAAAGACTGAATGCCGATACAATTGTTATTATCGGGTAGCATATTCCGATTCCTGTCAATGCAAGGGAAGAGGATGATGATAAATGTCCGATGTATATCCGGTCAACAATACTGTAAAGGATATTGACAACTTGTGCTGTTATGGATGGCAAGGCAAATTTTACCATCAGGTGGTTTATGGATGCACTTCCAAGCACGGTATCAGAATTTCTTGCACAGGGAATACTCATTGAAAATGATTATACATAATCTCCGCCAATAAATAAAGGGAAGACCCGGAATGTTTAGCTTGGTAAATAATATTCTCCGTGTATGATTTGATTTTCCGCTTTGTCAAATTCTGATATTGCCCTATAATAAAGCCGTGACTATTCAACAGTTGAAATATGTTATTGAAATTGCAGAATGCGGCTCGATTACAGAAGCTGCCCGAAGGCTTTTTATTTCCCAACCAAGCCTTTCGGCGGCGGTGAAGGAGTTGGAATCCGAATTCGGGGTGGAACTTTTTTACCGTACTGCCAGGGGTGTTTCCCTTTCGGCGGACGGGTCGGAATTCCTTTCTTATGCCCGGCAGATAGTGGAGCTTTCTTCTGTTTTGGAAGAACGGTGGCTGTCCCGTTTACCGCCCCGACGGTTATGCTCTGTTTCCACCCAGCACTACGCCTTCGCAGTGAACGCCTTTGTAAACATGATATCTTCAATGAAAGCGGACGAATACGAATTTACTTTGCGTGAAACCCGTACATACGAAATCATAGAAGATGTGGCCGCATTCCGCAGCGAGATCGGTGTTCTTTACATGAGCTCTTTTAACGAAAAAGTCCTCAACAAACTGATAAATGAAAAAAGGCTGGTCTTCCATCCTCTGTTTAAAGCGGAGCCCCATGTCTTTATAAGCGCTTCCCATCCTCTGGCCGGATGCCGTGAATTAACCCTGGAAATGCTCAGTGATTATCCGTTTTTGGCTTTTGAGCAGGGTACTTTCAATTCTTTTTATTTTTCCGAAGAGATTCTTAGTACGGAGCCCCGGAAGAAAATTATCAGGGTTACGGACAGGGCAACCCTTTTCAATCTTTTGATAGGGCTGAACGGATACACTGTTTGCTCGGGAATATTGAATCGAAACTTGAACGGGGACAACATCGTTTCTGTCCGCTTAAAAAGTGATGAGACAATGTGCATCGGTTATCTTGTAAACGAAAAAGCGCGGCTTTCTTCTTCCGCGGAACGGTATGTCAGCGAATTGAAAAAGCTGATAAAAGAAAACGGTTTTGAAATTATTTCAGACTGAATGAAGGTGTTTCCCGGACAGCAATCCGGAAACTTAAAAGGATATGATTTCCTCAAACACTTGGATGGCGAAAAGGTCTGTCATTCCGGAAATGTATTCCAAGACGCATTTGTGGAAAGAAGATGTGTTTTCCAAATCAAAAATCTGCTTTGTGTTGTACTTCGGATACAGATTCACTGCGGTTTTTTCCACGGCAGAGAAATTCCTGTCCGGTTGATAAGCTGTATACTTTATCAGCCATTCTTCAAAGGTGGAGGAAAGTTTCGGGTAAAATTTCAATGCCTTATGCACCCGGCCGGATTTTACGTAAGGATAGGTTTTCAATAAAGTCCGCCATATTGTCTGTAAAATTCCTGCGGCATAGTTTTGGAATTCCTGGAGTCTCCAATGAGAATAAATATATTTGAAGCTGAATTTTTTCAGTTCCACTATGAATTTGAAATATTCTGGTGAAAAGCACAATCCATTTTCCGGGGAACTTTGCCTGCATAAATCTACGATAAGGTCATTTATCAGAACAGTTGTGTTTACTGTAGTTTTTCCCGGCAAGGGTTTTCCTGTTTGCCCGGTTTTTTCATTTTGTAATCCTGAAATACAGTCACCGACAATTTCCCGCAGGGTTCTGTAAGCCTTCATGTCCAGGATACGGTATTGCCGTGCGTCTTCCAAATCCCTTCCAAGATAGGCGATTTTATCCGCCGTTTTTACAATGCAGCCTTCCCATGTAAAAGGTTGTGTGAATCCAGGTTTTTTTATTGAATAAAGATCTACATTTTCTGCCCGGGGTTTTAAACCCTGTTGGTCTATTTCCCCGCAGTGACATATAAGACCATCTCTTACCGCATAAGTGAGGTTTAGAAGTTGTTCAACGCCTTTTGTGTCCGGGAGGGTTTCAATGTAATCGGCGAAAAACAGGCTGTTTCTTTCATGCCAGAATTTTTTCCCGGATTCAGGACTGGTTCCTTCACTGTCTTCTTCCCGGATGGAACTTCGCAAAATTTCGTTGAGGCAGTCTTCTCCGTGATGGCCAAAGGGGGCATGGCCTATATCGTGGCCGATGGCGATGGCAGAAGTCAGGCTGTCATTCAAGCCCAGGTATTTCGCTATTGTTCCGGCAACGGATTCCACATGGAGCACGTGCTCCATCCTTGTACAGATATGGTCATTTTTCGGCGCAAAGAAAACCTGGGTTTTATGTTTCAGCCGTCTGAATGCCTGGCAATGGAGAAGCCTTGTGTAGTCTCTTTCGAATTCGCCGCGTATGTCATTGTTCCGCCCGTAGATTTCCGTTTCCCTGTGCAGGGCGGCCCGCTCTCTTTCTGTTTCCGCTTCCTGGAGGATACCGGTGCATTTTACATCTTTAAATGCGTTTTTCATGGACTTCAGTTCTCCCGGATTTGGGCTTCCCGGGCGGCAATACAGAGGGCTTCTACAAGTTCATCCAAATCCCCCTGCATGACCGCATCCAGCTTGTACAGGGTAAGGTTTATCCGGTGATCCGTGATCCTGTTCTGGGGGAAATTGTATGTGCGTATGCGTTCTGACCGGTCTCCAGAGCCAACCTGGTTTCGCCGGTTTTCCGCCCTCTCCGCGTTTTTCTTGCTTTCTTCCAGCTCAAAAAGCCTTGTGCGCAGGACGCGCATCGCCTTCGCCTTGTTCTTTATCTGGCTTTTCTCATCCTGCTGTATAACCACGATACCGGTGGGCAGGTGTGTTATCCTGACTGCGGAGTCAGTGGTGTTTACACACTGCCCTCCGGGACCTCCCGCCCGCATAACATCAATACGTAAATCTTCCTGCCGGATGTTGATTTCGGTTTCCTCCGCTTCGGGAAGGACCGCAACAGTGGCGGCGCTGGTTTGAATTCTTCCGGATGCTTCGGTTTCCGGAACACGCTGAACCCGGTGAACCCCGGATTCGTAGCGGAGACTTCCGTATACGTATTTACCGGAAATAGAAAGGGTTATCTCTTTGTATCCCCCAAGCTCCGTTTCATTTGCGCTCATTATTTCGTATTTCCAACCTTTTCGTTCCGCATACCTTGTATACATTTTGAAAAGATCTGCCGCAAATAGAGCCGCCTCTTCTCCGCCTGTCCCTCCCCTGATTTCCATAATAATATTTTTCTCTTCAAGGGGATCCGGCGGGATAAGGAGAGTTTTCAGTTTTGAATTGCTTTCTTCAAGTTTTTTTTCAAGCTCTTTTTGTTCTTCTTTTGCCATTTCCTTCAGGTCTGCATCCTCCGCATCCCTGGATAGGGTTTTGGCTTCTTCCAGTTCTTTTTCAAGTTTCAGGAAAACGTCATATTCCTGCATCAAGTCGGAAAGGTATGTGTGTTCACGCATAGCCTCTTTGTATTTTCCGGCGTTTTTTACAAGGGCAGGGTCTTGGATTTCTATTTCCAATTCATTGAAGCGTTGCCTTAAATTTTCCAACCGTTCTTTCATGTTAAAACTATACCAAAAAGACGGAGGGAAATTCAATCATAAGGAAGAGAAGCTGTTATCAGTCTTTAAAGGAATTTTTTTTCTCAAAAGAAGAAAGGGCTTCGTCCACTTCGGAAATACCGGTGGTTTTTGATTTGAAAAGATTGTTGAAAAAGCCAGGATTACTTCCCTTTTTGGGAGAAGGTTTTTGATTTGAAAGTCCGTCCGTTTTCCGGGCTAAATCCGCAAACCCGAACCGGGATTCAGGAATCCCCTTGTCGCCGGCGGATTCTTCCTGCCGTCTTTCCCCGCCCTGAACCCCTTGCTTCCTCCAAAGAGCCGGTGTCTGGTAAGTGTCCGGATCAAATGCGGCTCCCCTGGTTTTGCTCCCTGCCGGCTTTTTACCGGTGGAAACGGCTTTTTTTGCCGTTCCGCGGCTGCTTTGTCCCGCTTGGGCGAAAAAGCCGAAAAGACTTCCGCAAAGTCCGCCGGCTAAATGGGCGAATTGGGAAATGTCATCATTCCCGAAGGCGTTTACTATTTCCCTTCCGAGGAATAAAACCACCACCAGGATGAAAGTCAGGGGTATTTCATTTTTCTTGTGGTTCGTGAAGGAACTTAAAAGAACCATCATAAAAACCGCTCCGGATGCGCCCAGGAGGGTTGTCTGGAAAAAACAGACGTTTATGACGCCTGTGGCAAATCCGGTTACAAGAATCATCAGCGCCATGTTGATGGAACCGTAGGAGCTTTCGAGCATGGGGCCTAGTATTAAGATGTATGAAAGATTAACGATTAAATGCGTCCAGTTTGCGTGTCCAAAAATATGGGTGAAAAGTTTCAGGTAATCCAGCGGATTTGAGGGATCAAAGGTTACGGAAGAGGGAACCGTAAACAGGTTGTCAATAAGACCAAAAGAGCTTCCTGTGGCTGGTATTATATACGTATTGACTATGAATACAGCGAAACACAAAAGTGAAAATGTGAGGGTTGTCGGTGCGTTGTATTTTATTTTCACCTTTATTTCAACTCCAATTTGACGGGACAATGATCGGATCCGAAAACATCAGTTAAAATCACGGAGTTTTTCACTTGTTTCATGAAACCGGGATTTACGCAGTGGTAGTCAATGCGCCACCCGATATTCTTTTCCCTGGCATTGAAACGGTAACTCCACCAACTGTACATTCCCGGCTCTTCACAAAAACTGCGGAACGTATCGATATATCCGGCTTCTGTAAAGCTGTCCATCCAGGCTCTTTCTTCGGGAAGGTATCCGGGATTTTTTTCGTTGCTTTTAGGGTTCGCCAGGTCTATGGGTTTGTGGGCGATGTTGTAATCCCCGCATAAAATGATATTTTTCCCGCCGGAAACAAGTTTGTCACAATATTCTTTTATGGCGGCACAAAATTCAAGTTTATATGGAAGCCGGGCTCCTCCGTCCTGGGAATTCGGGAAATAAGCTGAAATGACAGAAAATTTATCAAAATGGGCAACTGTTATCCGTCCCTCCCTGTCAAAATCCTTTATGCCCATGTTTTCCACGGAGAGGGGCTCTTCTTTGGAAAAAACCGCTGTTCCTGAATATCCTCTTTTTTCCGCGGAGGACCACCAGGTTTTGTATTTTATTCCGTTTTTGAATTCCGGTTCTGTGAGTGAAGGAGGAAGTTGTCCTTTTTCAGCTTTGGTTTCCTGTAAACAAAGAATGTCCGGAGCTTCCGTTTCAAGCCATTCAAGGAACCCTTTTTTTTCCGCCGCTCGTATTCCGTTTACATTCCAGGAGATAATAGATTTCATTCTTCCATAATGCAGAAAACCGGCTTGACTTTCAAGTAAAATAGTTGTTTCCTTCTTCATTTTAGAGTATTTTTTATATATGAGCGAAACAGGAAAACCCGAGGCCGGCTTGCCGGAATTTTCGGAAAATTTTGACTTGGAACCTCCGGCTTCTAAGAAAGTTATTTTATTGAATGATGATTTCACCACCAAGGACTTTGTTGTGGCTATTCTTATTTATATTTTTCATAAAAATAAAGAAGAAGCTTATAACATAATGGAGAAAGTTCACTGTGAAGGCCGGGGTTTTGTGGGGGAGTATACCTATGATATTGCCGCAACAAAATGTATGCAGGTAAAACAGGCTGCCAGAAAAAACGGATTCCCCCTTCGTTGTATTATGGAATGAATCCTGTTTCTAGGAGATAATATGATGAAGATAATGCTGAATTCCCATTTACAGAAAATACTCGACCGGGCTTGGACTGATGCAAAAAACCGGCGGCATGAATTTCTGACCCCTGAGCATTTGCTTCTCTCTATGATTCATTTTACTCCTGTGGCGGAAGCTCTTAGAAAAGCCGGTATTGATGTCCTTTTTGTCCGGGCGGAATTGGATAGCTATTTGCGAAAAAATATTGCTGTTGTGGAGGAAGGCCAGGATCCTGTACAGACAGTGGGTTTTCAGAATATTTTCCGTCGGGCAGCGGTTTTTTGTACCAACGCTGATAAATCCGTCATGGACGCAGGAGATGTTCTTGTCAGTGTTTATGAGGAAGATAGAAATCACTGTTCCTGGATTTTGAAAAAAGCCGGCTTGGAGCGGCTGGTTCTCATTGAAGTCATTGCCACCGGAATCATATCCTTTTCCGAACCGGAAGAGGACGGCGACTTGGACAGCGCTTCTAAAGGAAATCAGAAAAACCTGTTTTCCGCCGATTCTTTTCCGGACGGCGGAAATCCGTTTAATCCGAAACCAAGGAAGGAATTCCCCCCGGAAAGGAGGGAAGCGCTTGACGGAAGTGAAGAGGAGAATTCCAGCCGTAAAAACGCCTTCGGGGAACCCTTTTCCGACCCCCAGGAAACAGCATCCCCACACAGATCCTTTTTGGACCGCTTTACTGAAAATTTGACACTGAAAGCCTCGCGGGGCCAGTTGGATCCTGTTATTGGCCGGGAAGAGGAAATAGAACTTACAATACAAACCCTGTGCCGCCGCTCAAAAAACAATCCGGTACATGTTGGTGAAGCCGGTGTAGGAAAAACATCCATAACAGAAGGACTTGCCCAGCGTATTGCCTCCGGTAATGTTCCTGAAAAGCTCAAACATTCAATTATATACCGGCTGGATGTTGCTGCTCTTCTTGCTGGAACAAAATTCCGTGGTGATTTTGAGGATCGTATAAAAAAACTTACTGACGAACTTATAAAGAGGGAAGGGTCGGTTCTCTTTATCGATGAAATTCATATGCTGGTGGGGGCCGGTGCCGGCGGCGGAAGCGGTACTGTTGACGCGTCAAATCTTTTGAAGCCCGTTCTTGCTTCCGGGAAAATCCGGTGTATCGGTTCAACAACTTATGACGAATATTCGAAACATTTTGAGAAAGACAGGGCTTTTGCCCGACGGTTCCAGAAAATTGATGTTTCAGAGCCGACAGAGGAAGAGAGCATCCTCATATTGCAGGGTTTAAAAAGCCGTTACGAGGAATTCCACCGTGTCCGGTATACGGATGAGGCTATATCTGAGGCTGTCCGGCTTTCGGCTCTTTACATCAACGACCGGTTTCTTCCTGATAAAGCCATAGATGTGATTGACGAGGCAGGTGCCAGACTGCGTATAGCAGCGGGGCCTGTGGATTTAAATCTTCCTCTTCCGGAGGTGTCTGTTCCTCTGATAGAAACTGTTGTGGCAAAGGCCGCCAGAATCCCGGAAAAAAGCATCGGGATGGATGAAAACAAAAAGCTTAAAACTTTGGAGGAAAACCTGCGCAGAAATATTTTCGGGCAGGATGAGGCTTTGCGGGAATTAACCCGTACTGTAAAAAGAGCCAGGGCTGGATTCAGGAGCGGGACAAAACCCGGCGTATGCTTCTTATTTGCGGGTCCGACCGGAGTGGGTAAAACGGAGATGGCAAGGAAACTTGCCGAAAACTTAAATTTACCTTTAATCCGTTTTGATATGAGTGAATACCAGGAAAAACACACCGTCAGCAGACTCATAGGTTCCCCGCCAGGATATATCGGTTTCGAGGATGGAGGTCTTCTTACAGATGCCATACGAAAGCAGCCCCGGTCTGTTCTATTGTTGGATGAAATTGAAAAAGCCCATCAGGATATTTTCAATGTTTTGCTCCAGGTTATGGATTATGCCACTTTGACGGATAACCAGGGACGTAAGGCTGATTTCCGGAATGTTCTGCTTATAATGACAAGTAACGCCGGGGCTGATCAGATGGGCAAACCTTCGATAGGGTTCGGCGGAAGCGAAGCCTCTGATGAAGCCTTGGACGAGGCTGTTAAAAAAGCATTTTCCCCGGAATTCCGGAACAGATTGGATGCTGTGATAAAATTCAAGAGACTTTCAAAAGAAATTATGGAATCAATCGTCCACAAGGAAATTTCCTTGATAAGACAGCGGCTGGAGGAAAAAAACGTAACCCTCTCTGTTTCCAGAAGTGTGGTGTCCTTTCTGGCGGAAAAATCCTATTCCCCGGAATTCGGGGCCAGAAATGTGGCTCGGGTGGTTGAAGATGAAATCGCCGCTCCCCTTGTGGATGACGTTTTATTCGGCAAACTTGAAGGTGGCGGTCATGTTGTTTTCACCGTGAAAAACGGAAAAATCTCCCTGTCTATAAAAGATTCCTGGAAAAAAGAATCCTGTAATCAGGAAGTAGCTGTGGATTCTCCGGAATATGAAACCGAACCTTCTGAAATTGGTTGATGAAAGAGTATAACAGCCAGAACAGGCAGGATCAGGAATTTCCCCGTCTCGAGTGCGGGGATTATTTTCAGTTCCCGGATCCGGAAGAGGCTGACGGTTCGGTGGTTGCTGTAGGAGGGAACCTTTCTCCTGGCATGATGCTTTCCGCTTATGTACAGGGGATTTTTCCTTGGTTCAATGAAGACGATCCCCTGTATTGGCAGTCTCCGAATCCCCGTTTTGTCCTCATTCCCGGGGATCTTCATATTCCTTCCAGATTAAAACGGGAAATGAAAAAAAATCGCTTCAGGATTACAGCGGATGTTGATTTTGAAAAGGTAATTCTGTCTTGTGCGGAAATCCTCCGGCCGGGACAGTACGGGACTTGGATAACAGAGGATTTAATCGATGCTTGTATGGAACTCCATGAAGAAGGGTTCATGCATTCTATTGAAGCTTGGGACGGCTCCATTCTGGCAGGTGGATTTTACGGGCTTCAGCTTGGTTCTGTTTTTTTCGGGGAATCCATGTTTTCCCGGGAAAATAATGCTTCAAAAACAGCCTTTGCCGTTTTTGCCGGGGAGTTTTTTTCCCGAATGGGGGGAACCCTGATCGATTCCCAGGTTTACACTGATCACATGGCCCGGTTCGGCGCAAAAAATATTTCCCGGCAGGCATATTTGCGGATATTGCGGGACACACTTTCCCGCGATGATATTGTATACAAAGAAACCGGAACCCCTTTTTTTATTTTCCAGAACAAGCAGAATTGGAAGGTGTTTTTTGACGGTTCCTGCCCATAACCATTTCACCGTAACCGTGTTTTTGCGGGGATGCCTTTAATCTGATCGTTGGGCGAAAAAGTAGAAGGATGTTAAAAAGAAGCCCAGGGCAACCATTCCCAGTACGGCGGGTATAGAAAAACCAGGAATTTTTACAGTGAATAAAAGTATACAAAGCCTTGCAACATATCTGGCTGTTTCTATAAGATAAGCGCAGGCAATAGTTACCAGTGGCATTAAAATAATCCACCAGGCACTAAAAGGTCTGTTTTCTCTCAGCCGGAATTTCCATGCCCAGGCAAGCATTAAAATAGCAACGGTGAAAACTATAAAAGGATCTGAAATCCGGCGTATGAATTCCGCCAAATACAAATCTTTTTCCATTCCGTATTTTTCCGCTCTGGAGGAGAAAGAAAATAATTCGGAAAGGGTCATCAATTCCGGGCCGGCAGTGGCGGAAATTAACAGATTCACATCTTTATACGGCATATCGAGGACAACAACGGACTTTGAAAGTGCACCGGCCGGAGGGAATTTTCCGGAAATTACCTCCGGTTCTATCTTTATGTTTTCCATTTCCCGGTCAACCGCTGTAAGGATAAGCTGGGGATTTGGTGTTTCTTCTCCCGGAGAGAAGGAAAACATCTTTACATAAGGAACTGCGATATGGAATTTTAGTTCCCCTTCTGAATCAAATCGTAAAAGCTCAAAATCACGCAAATAAGCTGAATCTTGCTTTCCCTCGCGACGCCGTGAAATACCGCGCATTAAAACCGCATCCTTTCCTCCGTCTGTTCTGTTTATAGTGAAGAAAACATCCCTGCTTTGCTCAAAAAGCCGCAGGGTTTTTGTTTCATCGATAAAAAAGAAGGATTCCAAAAGCCCGCGTTTTGAAATTTCCAGGAACCGTTCTATATCAGGATCAATTCCCCGGGAATCTTCCTTTTGTTCCCTGTCCATTTCCAAAAAAAGGTAATAAGCTGAAAGAAAATCATTGGCTTGGATAGCGGTATATCCCTGTTGTTTCTTTTTATACCATTGCTGGTCAGGAATTGCCCGGACAGAATCCTGGGAAGCTGTTATCTGATTCCAAGCCTCAGACGCAAGCCTTATGGCCGCTTCCTTATTGGGATCTCCCGGACCGGAAAGCCGCCAGGACAACATGGCATAATAATGGGCATTATAAAAATCAAGGGCGGATGCGGATTCCCGGGCTTTTTCCAGAAGCTCAAAAGAGGAATAACCGGCTTGGGGAGGCAGGACATTTTCCTCCGGGGGGGAAGGTTCCGTCCATATAACATCCTCCCCTTCGATCTCCGCAAGTCTCAGTCTCATGTTTTCCGCCCTTTGGTTAGCTTCCGGACTTTCTTTCCAGATTGCGAGGGCTGCTTCAGCATTTGAAAGGGCGTTTTTATAGTTCCCTTCCGAAGTTTCATTTTTGGCGAGAAACATATAGTCGTTATATGCGTCGGTTTTTGCCTTTATATCCTCCTGTTTGTTTTTCAAGACAGGAACCATTCCTTCCGCAAGAAGAACATATACCCCGATACATATAATGCATATGATAAAGGCGTTGGTCAGACTGGAGAAAATTTTAGGAGACCAACGGTTCACCGTTTCCGGAATGATTTTTCTGAATGCCACCGCATAGCCTATTAAAAGGCCCGCTGTCATAAGGGCAGGAAAAAACTTTGTAAAGTTATTCAATGCGTTCCATAATTTAAATGAATATTCAAAGGGTTTGAGAATTTTTTCCTGAACATTTCCCGTCATTGAAAAAGCGAATACGATGGCGAATCCTATGAACAAATGTATAAGGATAACGGGGAAAACCTGTTTGATTATTTGTTTCATGCCCCGGCTCCTTTTGGATTTTTCTTTTTATATCTGGGTAAGAAAAAGAAAAATCCCGCCACCGAAAGTAAGACCGCAAATATAAGGGCTGGCAAGGCGGAAACCATTTCATCGGAAAAAAAGTCCGGTAAAAATTCTTTGAGGAAATTGTGTATTTCTCCCCTGCAAAAAAGAGGAAAGAATTTATATACCAGCCGGAGTACTGACACATAAAGGAGAATGTTTATAAGCTTCCAGTCTGTTAAAACACACAGGAAAAACAGGGATGCCAGCGCTGAGAAAAAGGCGCCGCTTATAAAAATATAAGCGGCGGCGGATTTGTGTAAAGAAGCACTGAATTCAGAATTTATAGCTTTAATGTCCCTTTCCAAAGAAGTTAAAAAGTCAGGAGGATTTAACTTCCTTTCCACATCGGGATTGAAAAAGGATATGGGGAACCGCTTGTTTCCCGTCCTTAACTCCCTGTTTTCCCGGTCGAAAATGGCGGTTTTAAAAGTTGCCAGTCTGGGAATGGTTTCATTTCCGGAAAAATCCGCTATGGTAAGGTTTGAAACGGCAGTATTTTCTTCTATGTTCTTCAGCCATAGAAGTTTTTTCCCTTGTTCGTAGCTCCTTATAAAGCCGGCTTCGGCCAGTTGCCCGGCTTCTTCTGCCGGCGCGGATTCAGGAAACAATCTTTGGTGTATCATCAGGGATAAAGGGACAAGAACACCTACGGTAAGCACAAAAAGAAAAACGGAAACAGGGATTGCGACACTTTTTTTCGCACCGTGTCTCATAATGAATACACAAACAACAAAAAAAGCTATGACTATTCCCGTCGGTATAAAAAGGAGGCTGTTTTCCAATACTCCGGTGAGAAAAAGCGCATAATGGCCGCTGGCAATGGCGTAAAAGCTTTCCGGCTGGGCCAGGCCGTAGAAAAAAGGGCATAACAAAGACCAGGCAATTATATTGAGAAAAAATATCGGAAATATCATAAACGCGTTTTTCATGCCTGAATATCGTAGCACGGTGAAAAGGCATTTACAAGAACTTTTCCTCCGGTTTATCCACTGGAAAATTTTTCACCTGTGGATATCCGCAAGTTATCTACAATTTTTGCACAGGCGATTCATTGATTTCTTTTTTATCTTTAAAATAATTTAGCAGAACTGCATTTCAATGAAAGCTGGAAATACAAGTTGTTTTTTATAATTCTTTATATTATAAAGAATTATAAAAAAAGCCGGTCGTTTTGCGGAATCTGTCTGTTTTTTTGTCAAGTACCTGTACACTGAAAAACCTTAAAAGTTTGTAAAAAAGTAATTATCCACAAGATGTTAACAACAGCTGAAACAGTTACAAATTGAAAATGGTTTCCTGCGGGAAAAATTACGGTTTTAATATGCTCTCTTTACAAGATCAAACAAATCATCAGAGGACATGCTTCTGGGAATATAATTCATTATATCCATAAGACTGGCGTCTTCCACAGCGGTGGCCAACTGCTCTATGGAGAGTTTCAAATCTTTTAGTCTTACAGGCAGTCCGCAGACGGCCAGTCTTTTGCGGACTTCATCCGCTGTCCGGGAAGCTATATCCCCATCGCTTTGGCCTGTAATGGCTATTCCCAGTATTTTTCCCACCGTGGCAACCTGGGCAACCTTTGCATGGGATGCATCATCAACTATGTGAGGGAATAAAATGGCGGAAACGAGGGGAATTGAGGTTTTGAATCTGGCGTTGCAAGCCAAAGCCAGTGCCGTTCCTGTTCCAGGGGAACTTATGGAAGCTCCAAGGGAAGCCATGCAACCGCCTTGGGCTGCGAGCATTTCCGGGGAACTGCCGGATATTTTGCTGCGCTCTTCATCCAGCCCTAAAAACAATATTTCCAAGGCTTTTCCCAGGATTGTGTCGGAGAAAAAATTCGCTTTTGTGGAAACATATCCCTCAAAGGCCAGGAGTGCGGCCTGAAACATCATTGCGGATTCAATATTGGGGGAAATGTGCATGTATAGATTTGGGTCCATTATGACGGCCTTACAAACATCATTTTGTATTTTCATCAGAACGGCTTGTTTGTTCCTGCTGTCAACGACGGGCGTTTTGTCCATAAACATGGCCGGATCTCTGCAGGTTGATGGAATTTCTATAAAAGGAAGGGGGGGCGCAAGAGGTTGAGCTCCTTCAATGTAATCGTAAATATTTCCGCTTTCGTTGTACAAGGCTGAAACAGCCCTTCCTATTGAGGCTGTTTTTAATCCGCCCAGTGAAATTACTCCGCAAATGCAGGCGCCTCTGGCTAAAGAAAGGGCGTTCTCCAAAACTGCGGATTCCGCGGAAGGTATATCATCAAAAATAAAGACTTCAATGCCTTTTTCCTCCAGCGACTGGACAGCTTTGTCCACAACTCCGAAATCCTTTAAAACCGGATCCACCGCCAGCATGAATCTCTTTTCAGTTTTGTCCAGCCAACGTGAAACGGTATGTCCCAGCCTTGAGATTGTATGGGTTCCCACTGTTATGTTCGGTGATATTTTGAAGAAAAAATCAGCCATTTTTTTCCCCGGATAATAAAGTAAAACAAAAAGGCGGAAAGCCGGAGCAAAAACTGCTCTGCAATCCGCCTTACAACCGATTAAAATCCCGGAATTCCAATGAATCAACCCGGGATAAGTCCGTTTTATACTCCCATCTCATCCAGGAAACGGTCTGCAACGATGTCTACAATCGTTCCCGTGATATAGCCCGGATCTTTTATTTTTTCCATTACTTCCGCAACGCGGTCGGCCCGTACATCAGGGGCTGAAGTCACTGCTTCCATGGCGAAATACATCTCCGAAAGTCCTTTCGCCTCTGAAGATACGCTGACGGAATCTGTTTTTTCAGGCGTTTTTACCCTTTGGGATTTGTTTGTGTTTTGCACATTTTCGAGAGGGTTTATGCCCCCCAGCCGGTCAATTATCATATCATCCTGCCTTGTTACTTTTATCGGCTGAAACCGTCTTTTCCTTAACAGTTTTTACCGGAAATGTATACGGAAAATTCACCCGCTATTTTTTCTCTCCCTGAAAAAATTCCGTAAACGTCATCTGCACTGCCGGATATTATCTCTTCATGCAGTTTTGTCATTTCCCGTCCGACAATTACAATCCTCTTACTGTCAATTTCGGCAATATCCGCCAAAAGTTTAACAATCCGGAACGGGGATTCATATAAAACGAAACCGCATTCCGTTTTCATCAGTTCCGCAACCCGGGATTTTCTCCGGCCCGATTTGGGGGATAAAAATCCCTCAAAAATGACCGTTTTGTCCATCCCTCCGGAAACACTGACCAATGTGGCGAAGGCCGAAGCCCCCGGAATGGGGGTAACCCTGTGTCCTGCGGCCCTGGCTTTTCGGACTGTCAAACCTCCCGGATCGCTGACAGAAGGTGTTCCTGCATCACTGACATAGGCCACGTTTTGTCCCTTGTCCAGAAGGGCCAGAATCTTTTCGGAAGCGGACTGCTCATTGTGCGCCCTGCAAGACAGGAGCGGTTTCCGTATCCCGAAATGATTCAAAAGTTGCAATGTTCTGCGCGTGTCCTCACAGGCGACCACATCCACTGATTTTAAGGTTTCTACAGCACGGAAGGTCATGTCGCCCAGATTCCCTATAGGCGTTGCAACAATGTAGAACTCAGCCACAATAATATAATAACTTAAAAACCCTCGGACTGCAAGCAAAAACGATGTATTATGATTTTCAAAAGTAAAAACTTATGTCACAATAGCCATAGGATAAGGATATTGTGTAAAAATGTTGTTTTCACCGTTTTTTCTGCTTATACACGTTTTAATCGGGCTTGGGCTTTTGATTTTTGGGTTTTCCCTGTTTTTTTCTTCAGCAAAGAAACCTTCCGGAAAAAAATATAAGCACCAGGGGAAGGCCGGGGAACCTGGAACCTGTCCTGTATGCGGTATTGTTTTAAGCCCGGGACAGCAGATAAAGTCCGCGGTTTTCCCTGGGGAAGATGACCGTATATGCCACATTTTTGGATGTCCTAACTGTCTGCCTTATACTGACTCCGAAGTACATCGGTTTTGTCCTGTCTGTAAAAAAGATTTGAAAGCGGATGAATATCTTGTGGCAAGGATTTTTTACAGACCCACCGGTAAAAACCACGTCCATATTTTAGGCTGCGTAAACTGCCGGAATGGAGCGCACAAATCCTAAAACAGATATTCCTTGTTTTCAGTTTCCGTCCGCATTTTCAATATCAATGTTTTTAATCATGAAGTTATAAATTTTTCTCAAGCCCAAAAGGTCTCCGCCGATACTTGAAGTACAGGTTAAAACCTATCGCCGTCCGGGGGCAGCTGACCTGAACGGCATCCGTCTTCTGTACAGGAATGGTCAGGAGATCCGGTTAAATTGACAGATCGGCAGGGATGCCGCGGCAGCATAGGCCGCCGAAAATCGCCAAAGGAGTAGCATTATGATCATCAATCACAACCTCAGCGCTATGTTCTCACAGCGTGTTTTGGGTGAGACCAACCTTTCCAATACAAAGAACATAGAAAAACTTTCATCCGGTATGCGCATAAACCGCGCAGGGGATGACGCTTCCGGACTGGCGGTATCTGAAAAGATGCGCAGTCAAATCCGTGGTTTGAACCAGGCAAATACCAACGCACAGAACGGTATTTCTTTCATTCAGGCAACGGAAGGATATTTGCAGGAAACTCAGGATATTATCCAGCGTCTCCGCGAACTCAGCGTCCAGTCCTCGAACGGTATTTATACCGCTGAAGACCGCATGCAGATTCAGGTTGAAGTTTCCCAGCTTGTCGCTGAAATCGACCGTGTCGCAAGTCATGCGCAGTTTAACGGTATGAATCTGCTTACCGGAAGGTTTGCTCGGGAAACCGGAGAAAACACAGTTACCGGATCCATGTGGTTCCACATCGGTGCAAACATGGATCAGCGGACACGCGCGTACATCGGCACAATGACAGCCGCTGCGCTTGGAATCCGCAATTTGGGAGATGAAAGTATTATGTCCCTTTCTTCTCCTGACAGCGCTAACCGCGCTATCGGAACTCTTGACCAGGCCATCAAAATAGTGAACAAGCAACGTGCGGATTTGGGCGCTTACCAGAACCGCCTTGAATTCACTATGCGTGGTCTGCAAATCGGTGCCGAAAACCTTCAGGCTGCCGAATCCCGCATCAGAGACACGGATATGGCAAAAGAAATGGTCGACTTTACAAAGAACCAGATTCTTACCCAGTCCGGTACTGCAATGCTTGCACAGGCCAACCAGACTACACAGAGCGTCTTGAATCTTCTCCAGTAGTCGGATCCTGTACCAGACGGAAGGTTCATTTCCACGGAGTCATCCGTGTTGAAATGAACCTTTTTTTTTCTTATACTCCCTTTCATGAGGAAAATAACTGATTTACAGTTTAAAATCCTAAAAGAAGAATTTCCATATCTGTCTTTTGATACAGACTCAGATATAGAACTGTATTTTGAATTCCGGAAAATGGGGAAACTGAAAGAAGCCCTTTTATTGTACAATACCAAACTCCGGAGAAAATTTCCTGATGACGATATGAGGGCGGAACTGTTGCGGTGCTACCGTTCCCATGATCCTGGATTTAAGCAACTTTTATATGAGTGTATAGTTGTTCTTGCGGAGAAAGTCGAGAACAGAATTTTTTATATTATTTCTGTTTTAACAGAAAATGTTAAATCCGTAAAAATATCTGACGCATATTCCGTAATAAGATTTGCAGAAAGTCTTCTTTCAATTATTTCCCCAGATAGGATGAAAGCTGTGGGGTTCACGGAAAAATATGCCCGGTATGCGACCCTTCTTGATTTTAAAGCGAAGGAGATGAATCGTACAGCTGAGCTTATCCGTATGTATATTACAGATACTGTTGAAAGTATTCAGGATTTGAAAAGGGAGAGGGAAGCCAGATACCAGATTGAGCAGAAGAAAAAAAAAGAAGCTCTTTTTGTTGACTTTTCTAAAATACATTTTTCAGCCCATGATGTGGCGAGAATCCTTATTCCGCACAATATTTCCAGGACAGAAGATTCCGTTATCGCTTATTGCTTGAAATATTGGAATCAGGTTTTTGATCCTGCCTTTGAAAGAATTATTGTTCTTTATAGTAAAAAATACAGGACAAAGCACAGTGAAATTTTTTTTGCGATAAAAAATGGAAGGGAACACGGCTGGAAGGATGAGGAAATATTAAATGCGGTTTTGTCCTCCGTTGTGACAGGATATTATTATAATATTTCCGGTGATTTGTATTTGCAACGCACCTGGAGATATTACAAAGCCGGACTGGAAGCCGCCGCCAGCGAAAATCAAACGGAAAAAGAGCCTTCTCCGTCAGCCGGACAGTCAGTACGTCATGAAAAAGAAAATATTTCCCGGTTAAAACCTGAAAAATCTCATGGTGAAAAAGGTGTGGAAAAATCTTCCGGTGAAGGAATGGATGCGGGAAAAGTTGCAGGCCCGGATGAAAGACCGGAAGAAAAAACGGCTGGCGGTGAAAAAAACAGCAAAGAAACATCAAAAAAATCCGTCAGGAATATGAAAAACTCCCATAAAGAGAAAAGTTTTGTTCCGAATTCTGTTGCGGATATTATAAAAAAACTCTCGGGTAAAACTTATACGGTGTACAAAGAGATATTTTTCCAGGAAGTCAGGTCTTCCATCCGGGAAGAACTGTCTGTGTGTGCCGGGAAGAAGATACCGGGTATTTTCAGTTCTCACCAAAATGCGGCAGAGGATATTGTTTTCAATTATTTAATGTCCCATTACGATGATCCCTATCAGAATTGGATGACAAGCCAGGATAAAAAGAAGGTGGACTCCTTGGGATTCAACTTGAAAACAATTGAACCTATTGTCAGCCGCTGGATTAAAGGCAAGTCTATTTAATTTCAGAGGAGACAGGGATTCTAACTGTTGCCGGCATCTTTCAGTTTCCGTAGAAATATAACCGCAAAGGGAATGGCTGTTAAAAAACTAAGCAAGTCTGCAATGGACTGTACAATTTCCAGTCCTGATAGTCCGAATAACGCCGGAAGAACTATAACCAGTGGAATAAAGAAAACACCCTGTCTGTTCGCTGATAAAAAAGTGGCTGTCCCGATTTTTCCTGTAGCCTGCATCAGCATATTTGAACTTATGATTACAGGATGAAAAGGAAGTGCCATACACTGCCAATGCAAAACAACTGTTCCTGCCGCTATGACTTCCGGTTTTTCACTGAAAGCCCTTATGACCTCCGGCGCAAAAATAAATAAAAGCGCGGACAAAACGGATAAGATTGCGAATCCTGTCGCAACAGTGAAAAAGTAAGCGTCTCTGACCCTCCGGAATTTCCCTGCGCCGTAATTGAATCCGACTACCGGAGTTAATCCCTGTCCGATTCCAATCATAATTGAAGAAATAAACATTGTTATTCTCAAAACGATGGCAAAGCCTGCCACAACGGCATCACCGTAAAGTGAGGCCCTGCGGTTCAACATCATTGTGGAAATGCTCGCAAGCCCCTGCCTGCAAAGGGATGGAAACCCTGTGGAGGTGATCAGTACAGCAGACGAAAACAACTGGCGGGATCCTGGTATGTTGAAAACAGATATGCGGGAAACGGATTTGCCCCTCAGGATGAATTGCAGTAAAATGCAGAAACTTATTGTCTGACTGATTAAGGTCGCCGCCCCGGCTCCGGCTGTCCCCATCCCGAATACAAAAATAAAAATTGGATCCAGAAGGATATTCAGAATACCCCCTGTGGTCAGTCCCACCATGGAAAAGGCCGCTTTTCCTTCAGCCCGAAGAATGTTATTTAGTATGAAAGCTCCGCACATTAAAGGTGCGCCGAGCAGAATATAAAACGCGTAACTTTTTGCGAAAGGCAGTATTGTTGGAGTTGAACCAAGAAAAACCATAAACGATTCAAGAAAAATCAATCCTGGAACGGAAATACACAAACCTAGGAAAATAGCCGTGAAAAAACCTATGGAAACAATTTTGTCCGCGGCATCAATGTCTTTTTGTCCCAATAATCTTGAAAGCAGGCTGCCTGTTCCCATGCCTATGGTGAATCCTAATGCCTGGATTACGGCCATAACTGAAAACACAATCCCTACAGCCGCCCCGGCACTTGTCCCTATCCTCGAGACAAAGAATGTATCCGCCATGTTGTAGAGGGACGACACAAGCATACTTATCACAGTAGGAACCGCCAATCTGGAAATGAGGGCAGGTATGGGGGTTTGTGTCATTTTGGCAAATTGTGTTTCTCCTGCTGGAACCGGTGCCATTCTTTTCTCCGTTAGGATTGAATCCGCTAAAATTTGATGTTTACACTGGCAACCAGGCGATAAAATCCGAAAGTATATGGGGAAGATTTATCAACCCGTCTGTCCTGATAAAAATCAAAATCCTTTGTTCCGGAGGTTGCTCTAAGTTCTGTGGCAAACTGGAGTATTCCTGACAATGAAATTGAATCCGTAAATTGGAAATTTCCCAGGATTCCGAATTTCCATCTGGGTAAATTTTGTCCCCAATAGTCCCCGTCATGGAAATCCCCTTTTGCCTTGTATAAGGCAATATCTGATTCCACAAGCAGTCCCGTCAGGTTAAAGCGTATGGGCATTTGGTATCCGAGTAGAATATTCCCGTAATAATTCCATCCGTTCCGATTCATGCTCCAATCACATTCATAAGCCCAGGTTTCGTCATCGGAGGCTCCTGTGAATCCCCTGTATTGGAATTTATGGAAAGATTGTACTACCACATGGTTCCATTCTCCGGGGAAAAGGGCGGCAAAGTCAAATTGAAAAGTGGCGGCCCCTCCGTACCCCCAGACAATTCCGTCAAAGCTTTTGTCCTCATTTTTTGAACCGAAAGTGTTTTCCCTCACAACAAGACACAGCCCGTTGTCAAAGGAAAGCATATTCCATCCGCTTCCGGCAAATGCAAGCGCATGAAGTTGCAAAAAAGCCAAAGGGGTAAAAGTAAATTGTAATCCGCCTCTGGCGCTTACAGGAGTCAGGACGGCGGAGGTTTTAAGGCTGATTCCGTTTGAAGAAGTAAGGATGTTGGAGCCTCTGAGCAGTGGATAAGACAGGGTTACATTCACTGTCGCCATGGCTTCCGGAAGCGTTGTTATTGTGAATGAGGCGTCTTTTGCCACTTCCAAGGTTTTTTTTCCGTCTTCATTTTCTGTCTCTCCACTCACCATCTGGAGATTGAAAAATAAAAATATAACGGACAAAAAAATGCAAAAGCAAAAGATGGATGGTTTGTTTAATGTCTTTTTTGTTATCCACTGATATATCATATTTCATATTTTGCATGAGAATTTACTATTATGCAAGTTGTTTTATGGAAGCCTGAATGCATTGAAAATGTGAAAAAATTCAAAATATATGCTATAATAAAAGAATGGCAAAAAAAAATACGGTTACAACAAAACTTGCTGAAGAGTTAACAGCGTTGATTCCACAGCTTGATGAAGAAGGTTTGTCTTTTTTGATAGGACAGGCTCAGGTTCTCATCCACAATATGGAAGTGGACAGGATAAATGCTGAAATTGAAAAGGCCGAAATGGAAGGGAAAAAGGCTTCCAAGGGTAAAGGAGCTTCTTCCGGCAAGGCGGCTCCTGGAAAAACCCGCCGTACCCAGACTTTCAGTATAAAACATTCTCCCGGAGCTGGTTGCTATCATGTGGGTTTTAACGGGGACTGGAAGCTTTTTACCGAGGAGGAAATGCTTAGTATTGTCCGTATCGCAAAATCACGGCAACCGGCGGAGGATGTGGAACGTCTTTGTTTTGCCTGGTTGAAAAAGGAACGTTCCGACGCCCTTTCCGAATTCGGAATCTCCGACCAATACAGCGATACCCTGAAGGAATTCATAAAATTCCTGAAAAAAACCTTTGCGATACGCAAGTGATTCCTGTTGCCCGGATATGAATCAGGGCAGAAGCCTTCTGCGTTGACTTAAACCTGTATTGTTTTTATAATTTTTCCGTGCGTATAACCTTGGAAAATCTTGTCCGTACCTACCGCGATTCTTCCCCGGCAGCGGGGGATATCCATGCTGTATACGGGGTAAGTTTGTCAATCCAGCCCAACAGTATTTTCGGCATAATAGGAAAAAGCGGGGCTGGAAAATCTTCCCTCGTACGGATTATGAGCCTTTTGGAGAAGCCCGATTCCGGGGCTGTTTATTATGATGATGAAAGGGTTGATTTTCTTTCCGGCCGTTCATTGATAGAAAGACGGCGCAGAATAGGTATGATTTTCCAGAATTTCAATTTATTCTGCTCAAGGACAGCGGCAAAAAATATCGCTTATCCCCTTGAAATCAGCGGTGTCCCTTCCGGACAGATAAATGCCCGTGTTCAGGAACTTTTATCCCTTGTGGGGCTTTCGGACAGGGCTGATACGCCCATAAGCCGGCTTTCCGGAGGACAAAAACAAAGGATAGCCATTGCCCGGGCTCTTGCGAATAATCCTGATGTTCTTTTTTGCGATGAAGCCACCAGTGCCCTTGACCCCCAGACAACACGCTCCATTTTGAATCTTATACGGGAAATCCAGCGTAAAATGAACCTTACGGTGGTTATGGTAACCCACCAAATGGAAGTTGTCCGGGATGCCTGCGATTATGTTGCGGTTCTAGATAACGGGGCCATAGCTGAACAGGGAACGGTGGAAGAGATATTTATGCGTCCTAAATCCGCAGTGACAAAAGATTTTCTTTCGAATCTTTCTCCGGGAAATCTTCAGGATGAAATGTCGGAGGATTCCGGTATTGTCCGCTGGTCTGAGGAAGGCGGAGAATATGTTTTGCGTTTTATCGGCAAAATGACCGGGGAACCGGTTCTCAGCAGATTGTCCAGAAAATTTGATGTGGAATTCAACATACGTGCCGGAGGTATACAGCACCTTCAGGAGCAGGACATAGGAACATTGATAACTGATATTTCCGGGCCGAAGGAAGAGCTGTCTAAAGCCCTGGATTATCTGAAAGAAGAGGGCATAATCGTGGAAAAAACCGGGGAGGGAAGATAATATGGATTTGAATTCTTTGCTCTTTCTTGTGGGAGAGGCAACCCTGCAAACCCTTGCCATGGTTTTTGCTTCCACATTTTTTTCGCTGGTATTAGGGCTTCCTCTGGGGATTCTTCTGTGTGTTACGGATCCTTCAGGGGGGATAATGCCCAAACCTCTTTTGAATCAGATTTTAACCCGTATAGTGAATGCACTCCGTTCTTTTCCTTTTTTAATTCTGATGATAATACTCTTTCCCCTTTCAAGGATTATTATCGGAACCAGTATTGGTACCCAGGCGACAATTGTACCCCTGTCAATAGCTGCGGCCCCGTTTGTGGCAAGGATTATAGAAACCTCCTTGAAGGAAGTTGATCCGGGGGTCATTCAGGCTGCCCGGGCCATGGGTTCGTCCAATTTCCAGATTATCTTCAAGGTATTGCTGCCGGAAGCGATGCCGTCCCTCGTTTCCGGAGTGACATTGACAATCATAAATTTAATAGGCTATTCTGCTATGGCCGGAGCGATAGGTGGCGGCGGGCTGGGGGACTTGGCTATCCGTTACGGCTACCAGCGGTTCCGTCCGGAGGTTATGGCGGTTTCTGTCATTGTAATTCTCCTTTTGGTGGAAATTATACAATTGGCCGGCTCCAAAATAAGTTCAAGATTGTTTTCTAAACGGTAACCAATATTTCAATTTTCAATATCATTTTTTATTTTTAGGAGAAAAAAATGAAGAAAATCCTGTTCGTGTTTGTTGTCCTTTGTGTTTGTTCCTTGGTCTTTGCGGGAGGAACAAAAGACAGCAATTCACAAAAACTGAAGGTGGGCGCAACTCCGGAACCCCATGCGGAAATGTTGAATCTTGTGGTCTCGGATCTTGCGGCACAGGGAATTACCCTCGAAGTCATTGAGTTCACGGATTATGTTACGCCGAATGAAGCCCTTGAAAGCGGGCAGATAGACGCTAATTTCTTCCAGCATCTTCCCTACATGGATTCTTTCAATGAAGAGCGCGGATACCATCTGGTGAATGCCGGCGGAATCCACATTGAACCCATGGCCCTTTATTCCAAGAAAGTGAAATCTTTGGCGGATCTTAAGAATGCCGTTGTTGCAATTCCTAATGACCCTACAAATGAAGGCCGTGCCCTTCTTCTTCTTCAGTCTGCCGGACTGATTAAGCTGAAAGCTGAAGCCGGCATTACAGCGACTCCTCTGGATGTGACTGAAAATCAGTACAACCTCAAATTCCGGGAAATAGAAGCTGCTTCACTTCCCCGGGTCTTGGCTGATGTGGATGCAGCCGTAATCAACGGCAATTATGCCATACCCGCCGGTTTGATTGCCAGCGTGGACGGTTTGTTTGTTGAAGGAGCTGACTCTCCCTACGTGAATGTCATTGTTGTTAAAGAAGGGAACGAAACCGACAAGAGGATCACAGCTTTGGTTAATGCCCTGAGGAGCGACAAACTCCGTGACTTCATCAAGGAGAGATATCCCAACGGTGAAGTTGTTCCTGTTTTTTAATTTGCCTTTAAAAAATATTTGAAACTTCCGGGTTGTCTTTTATGCACAACCCGGAATTAACCGGTTACCTCAGGATTTCTGGTTTCTTTGTTTGGAAAATTCAACAACAGCCTTAACATAAAGTTTGTCTTCATAGGCTATATGTCTTAATATCCAGTCATATAAGAATTTGACAAAATCAAAGGCGGTTTGAAAGGTCGCTTTATCGAAATTTGTAATTGTATCCGTGACCTTGGAAATAAATTCCTGGTGCCTTGCCCTGTGCTCTCCGAAATTTTCGTATCCGGCGGCTTTCATAAGTTTTTCTTCATCCCTGAAATGGATGACAATGTATCCCGCTGTTTCCCTTAAAGCTTCGGAAAGGGCGATCTGCCAATGTTCGGCTCCGGCCTTTTGTTGGTGGATTATGCTTCTGTAAAGGGTGTTGCATAACTCCACAAGGTGTTCATGCTGTGAATCTATTACAGGAATTCCCAGTTCGAATTTTTTATCCCAAACAAGTAAGTCTGTATTTTCATTCATGTTTATTTACCCCCTCTTCCGTTTTATTGCTGGTTATTTTTCAAATACTCCAGAACAGGTTTTACATACAGCTTGTCTTCGTAGGCTATATGCTCCAGAATCCATTCATAAAGGAATTTCGAGAAATCAAGGGCGGATTGCAATGTGACCTGGTCAAAAGTGGAAAGTGTCTTACTGATTATCTCAACAAATTCCTGATGACGTTTTTTATGTGCGGCTGTCTGTTCAAACCCTGCCGCAACCATCAGTTTTTCTTCAAGTTGAAAATGGGTTCTGGTATAATTGACCGCTTCTCTGAGGGCATCCGAAAGGGCTATCCTCCAAACCTTCCCGTCCGGTGAACGGCGCAGCATTATTTCAGAATGCAATTGATTGCACAGACTCACCAGATGTCTGTGCTGTTCATCTATAACAGGAATTCCCAACTCAAATTTTTTTTCCCATTTTACCCATGCGGGGTTATTGTTTTGGTTTTCGTCCACAAACCCTCCCAATCTCACGTATTTGTAAATTACTAAATATAAGAAATAAAAGGCAATATGCATACCCTCCCTAGGATATAAAAGTTTCCGGGAAAGGTTTTGTTACACCGGTTATTTTTGTTGAAAAAAGCCCTGATAGGACTTATACTGGGAAAAAATAGATTGGCAGGCAGGGAAATGCGAAGGTTTTCTTTATTTTTACTGATGTTTGTTTTTTTATGGTTTGTTCCGGGGCTTTTTTTCGCCGATTCTTCCGGTACGGTGATGTATGTCAATGTGCAGAAAACATCGCTGAAGACAGGAACCGGGTTTTTTTCCGGAACTGTGGGAACTTTGTCTTACGGGGATAAAGTTGAAATTGTTTCAGAAAAATCAAAATGGTGCGAAGTTGTATCGTCTTCAAACAGTGCACTCCGGGGCTGGATACCGGCTTCCAGTTTGACTAAAAAGAAAATTGTTTTAAGTGGAGACAGGAATGCTGTGACAGCCTCCACGGATGAACTTGCCTTGGCCGGAAAGGGATTTTCCGCCGATGCCGAAAAGGTTTTCCGTGGCAATGATTCTAACCTGCGGTACGATCTGGTTGATAAAATAGAGCAAAACGCCCCGAAAATGCAGGATGTTTATTCCTTCATTGTTAAAGGAGAGCTTTCCGGAGGCGAAGAATGAAAAGGTTTTTTAAGGATTTTTCCAAAGGATTAAAATATTCAGCGGTACCGGTTTTCGCCCTTATTGTTCTGGTTTGCCTTTTATCCTGCTCAACAACAAATGCCATTTTTGAAGGTATTGCCCAAGTAGGGGAGTCTTCCGGCAGTCAATTGCTAAAATCTGTGGGGAATGCGGGTTCCTCTTTGTCCAAGGCTGCGGAAACCATAACTCCGGAACAGGAATACTACATAGGAAGGGCTGTCGCCGCCACTATTTTTGAATCCTACAATTTGTACAATGACAAGAATTTGACATCTTATGTAAATTACATTTGTGCTGCCCTTGCCGCCAACTCTGACAAGCCTGAACTTTTCAAAGGATGGTATGCCGCGGTGTTGGATACGGAACAGATAAACGCTTTTGCGACTTCCGGCGGTCATATTTTGATAACCAGGGGATTGATTTCCTGTGCGGAAAATGAAGATGCCTTGGCGGCTGTTATTGCCCATGAAATTGCCCATGTCCAGCTTCAGCACAGTATCAAGGCAATAAAAACAAGCCGGGTTTCCACCGCTTTTCTTGCGACCACAGAGGCGGCGCTGACTGTTTCCGGGCAAGAGGAACTGGCGGAAATCGCCGACATCATGGACGAGTCTGTGAACGAAATCGTCACCACTCTGGTCAATACCGGTTATTCCAAATCCCAGGAGTATGATGCGGATGCGGAAGCTCTTTCTATTTTGAATGCGGCCGGATATGATCCTGCCGCCATGACGGAAATGCTAACCATGTTGGAGGAAAAACAGAAGAACTCCTCCGGCGGTTTCGCGTCCACCCATCCTTCCGCCAAGGACAGGTTGAAAAAGGTGGAGAAAGAGTTAAAGCAGTATCCTTCCTCGGAAGTCAATCCTGTAAGGACGGAAAGATTCAATGCTGTTATGAAAACCGTTCGGCTATAATTTTGGTGTAATTTGCGAAAATGGAATCCGGAAAAAACCAAAACGGAGAAAAGTCTTCCGGCCTGCGCTTGCTTCTGCGCACGGTAATAATAAGCGTTTTTGTTGTTGTGGCCGCTTTGGTGATATCGAAGTCAGGCTTGTTCGGGACTGCTGAGAATATTTTCTACGATGACAGGATGAGGCGTACTTCTTCCAGTGTACGTCCTTCGGAGGAAATCGCTGTTGTTCTGCTTGATCAGGAAAGCCTGGACTGGGGCAGCTCTGAAATGGGATGGAACTGGCCCTGGCCCCGCAGCGTTTACGGGGATCTCGTCCGCTTCTTTGAAAAGGGGAATGCGGCTTCCGTTGCCTTTGACGTGTTGTTCACGGAAACCTCAGTGTACGGTGCCGGGGATGACGAGGCTTTCGCTGAGGCCTGCCGGCAATACGGGCGGGTTGTGCAGACAGTTTTTTTCAGTGATGCCCAGGGGACTGTTTCTGGCTGGAAAGAAAACGCCCCCTTGCCGCCCGGAAGCGCAGGGAAACAGGCGGGTGATTCCCCCGTTCTTTTCCCGGTGGACAGTATTTCCGGTTCCGCCCAGCTCCTGGGTTCCATCAACAGCCTGCCTGACGAAGACGGGACTGTGCGCCGTGCCGGTGCGTATTACCAGTACGGGGAGTACCAGGTGCCGACGCTCGCCATGGCGCAGCTTTATGCGTCCGGGAAAAACGCCCCGGAACCGGAAACGGAGCCTGCTTCCGGCCGTTTCCTGAAATTCCAGAACGACATAACCGCTTATGTGCCCTATAACGCAAAACAGATTCTCCAAAGCTATTATGCTGTGTCTGCCGGGGAAGAGCCGTTGCTTAGCCCTGAAATGTTTGAAGGTATGCACGTGTTTTTCGGGTTCTTTGCTCCCGGTTTGTTTGATATTTGTTCAACCCCGGTTTCACCGAATTATCCGGGAGTTGGTGTGCACATAACCCAGCTTGACAATTATCTCCAGGACAGTTTTTTGGAACCTGTCCCTGTCTTTGTTTCCGTTTTGGTTATCATATTATGCTCTTTGCTGGGGGTGTTCCCCTTCGCCTTTTTCCAGACGGTTTCCAAAAAAAGCACCGCTTTGGTTCCGGTGATGATATTTTTGGTTTCCCTGTTCCTGTATGTCTTTTTCGCATATTTTGTTTTTTCCGCGGGTATTATTCTTCCTGTTGTGCCTCCCCTGTTCGCCCTTTTCTGCGGATTCATTGCTTCCGTCCTTGTAAGCTATCTTTCCGAGGGAAGGAAGAGGCGCTATTTGAAACACGCATTCAAGCAGTATTTGAGCCCGGCTGTCATTGAGGAGCTTATCGCAAATCCTGACAGATTGAAGCTTGGAGGTGAAAGGCGACGGATAAGCATTTATTTTTCGGATGTCCAGGGATTCACCAGTATTTCCGAAAAACTCCAGCCGGAAGAGCTTACGGCTCTCTTAAATGATTATCTTACGGCGATGACGGACATCATCCTTGAATCCGGCGGGACAATCGATAAATACGAGGGAGACGCTGTAATCGCCTTTTGGAATGCTCCTACAGAACAGGATGACCATGCGAAAAGGGCTTTGGAGGCTGCCATCACCTGCCAGGTGAAGCTGGCTGAAATGCGTTCAGATCTTGAAGCCCGGGCCGGCAGACCTTTTTATATGCGCATAGGTTTAAATACGGGGAACGCGGTTGTAGGCAATATGGGTTCAAACAGCCGCTTTGATTACACGATGCTGGGAGATTCGGTGAACCTGGCTGCCCGCCTTGAGGGCTTGAATAAACAATTCGGGACGTATTGTATGTGCACGGAGGTTTCAAAGAACGAGGCGGAAGCCTGCGGTACGAAACTGAAATTCCGGGAGCTTGCAAGGGCTGCGGTGGTAGGAAAAAAGGAAGCGGTTACTGTGTTTGAGCCCATGTTGCCTGAGGATTATGACAGAAGGAAAGATGTTCTGTCTGTTTTCTCCGGAGGGCTTTCCCGTTTTTATGAAGGTGATTTGAAAAAGGCTCTGGAAGTCTTTGAAAGTATCAGCGGAAAGGATCCCGCTGCGGAGCATTATGCGCGGAAATGCAGATCCATCCTTGAAACTTTGGGGAATCCCGGTTTAATTCCTCCGGAATGGACCGGTGTCTGGGTCGCTGATTCAAAGTGAAGGAACCAAAAACAGCGCCGCAGGGATACGAGGCGCTGATTCAAAGTGAAGGAGCCAAAAACAGCGCCGCAGGGATACGAGGCGCTGATTCAAAGTGAAGGAGCCAAAAACAGCGCCGCAGGGATACGAGGCACTGATTCAAAGTGAAGGAGCCAAAAACAGCGCCGCAGGGATACGAGGCACTGATTCAAAGTGAAGGAGCCAAAAACAGCGCCGCA